>CAWJJJ010000008.1:0-513211 GCA_963843185.1 uncultured Alphaproteobacteria bacterium | reverse complement strand
ATCTCCAGTTTCTCGGAACCAGGGTATCTCATTCCCCGTCTCCCCCATCCGCGATCATGCTTTTTTTGAGCAGACGCAGTTCCAGGTGCTTGCCCGGCAACGACCTCCTTCAGCGCCCGCGCCTCACGGCGAAGGTCCGTCACCTCGCCGCTCGTGGCCGCTCGTGCCGTGTCGCCCGCCAGCCGACGCTTGCCGGCCTCCAGGAACTCCTTCGACCAGCTGTAATAAAGACCCTCGGCGATACCCTCCCGACGGCACAGCTCGGCAATGCTGGATTCGCCCCGAAGGCCGTCCAGGACAATCCGGATCTTCTCTTCAGCCGAATACTGCTTGCGCGTCGCCCGCCGGATGTTCTTCACAAGACGCTCGGACGGTGAGTTGGGCGTAGCGGATTTCTGTCTTATCTGTTCCCCTCAGGATGACGATGAGACGGATAACTTCCCTCCTCAAGACCCTAAATCTGTATCAGTGGCCCTGATGCCGGACACGCGAGACGAGATGTCGCTGGACGTTGAAGACGTTGTAAACGGCAGCGTGGACAGAGACGGAGCGTTGGGTCGGGCCGACCGATTTGAAGCCCTGCATCTTGCGCTCTCCTCGTCGCACTGGCTGGTGCGAATTCTCTGCCCGGTTGTTTGCGCACGCAGACCTTGATCGTGTCGCCCGGAGGATCGAACCAGCTGCAGCGCCGCGCCGTAAGATCTGAGTTTGTCGGTAACAATGACGGTCGGCGCGAAGCCCTGCCGCTTCAAGCGCTTCCTGAGCAACTTCAACGCGGCCGCCTTGTCTCGCCTCCGTTGGACCAGGACATCGAGTACTTCGCCTTCGCCGTCGACCGCCCGCCACATATACATTCCGCGCCCTGCGATCGAGACCACCATTTCATCGAGATGCCATCGATGATGCGCCACCGACCGTCCGCGCCTGAGGTTTCGCGCGATCGCCGGCCCAAATTTCAGTACCCATCGTCGGATGGTCTCGTTGCTGATCTCGAACCCGCGCTCTGCCAGCAGGCCCTCAACATCGCGATAGCTTAATGTGAAGCGAAGGTAGAGCCACACCGCGTCCCGGATTACGTCTGGTGGGAAGCGGTGGCGGGCGTAGGAGATTGTCCTGATCCTTGAAGTGTAGGGCACTCGCGCCCCGAGCGTCAGTTAACGTGTCAATGCCGTCAGCACTGCTGATGAAATGGCGCAATTCCAGCGGCACGACTTAACCGGCCTTTTTGCCGGCTTCCTATCTTCGTAGGGAATTGGCGTTGTCTGATTTTTGACTCTGGCGGGCACTTGTGTGTGGAAAGTCACATCGACCAAAAGCACATAGGACTACGAGGAGACCGCAACTAGCGATTTCGTTGGAATAGGATGACTCCCGATGAATGCATATTCGGTTTTGGGGGGTCGCTTCCGCCCTCGCACGAACGAGCCGCGAACGGCGCCTGAACTTCAGCAGCCGGTCCAACTGCTACCAAGAACAGCGGACGAGTCGCCACCGATCGTGAGCAACCGTCGATCATTGATGGGCGCTGGCGGCGCGAAATCGATTCTAACTTGACGCTAGTTCCCACGCATAGGTGGTAACGCCTAGCCTCAAAGTCAGGATGGACGTTGGGGGCGTTTTCTGCGCGGAGTTGTTTTCGGCTTCGACTGGAGGTTTTAACGACGGAGGTGCCTCGTGAACGAACCCAATGAATCCGAACGGCACGCGGGCGTGCTGAGCGCGACCACCCACGAGACCCCCGAATTTTTCGAATTCGGCGGTCGGCAATTGCTTCTCAAGGGAACGTCGGGGCCGCCGAGGGTGGCAGCCCGGACCGCCGAAGGCATGCCCATCCGGCACGACGTCTCGGCCACTGGCCAGACCGTTCCCGCACGGCACGCGGGCGTGCTGAGCGCGACCACCCACGAGACCCCCGAATTTTTCGAATTCGGCGGTCGGCAATTGCTTCTCAAGGGAACGTCCGGGCCGCCGAGGGTGGTAGCCCGGACCGCCGAAGGCATGCCTACCCGACACGATGTCTCGACCACCGGCCGGGCAGTTCCCGCAAGGACGTCAGGCCTCGGCCAGGTGGAAAGTCGCATCGCCGAGGGACAGCCCGTGCAGCATACACCAGGCCCGCAGGATGCCGCCATTGGACCGACGGGAAGCGGGCAACTAATCGGCGGCCCGGTCCGGCGCGCCTGATCCATTCGCGAGAAGGAGCAAGCCAATGCAGGTATGGACATGGGATGGCTGGGGTTGGGGAACGTTCGACATCGCATTCGCCTTCGGAACCAACGTGATCAACCGTCACTCGCACTGCATTGTTTCGATTTGCGAGTCTGCGCAGCCGCCGGGTCAGCCGCTCGACTTCCCGTTCATCGGCGCTGCCACCATGCGCGTGCACAACGTGGCGCCTGGCGACGACGGGGTGCTTCACGTGCGTTTCGAAATAGATTGGGGAAGCGTGCTGCAGTGGCGTGCAACGTTCTTGATCGACTAGTGCACTGCTATGTTGATAGGCGGAGATAGGGACGATGGCTCAAATCACCACCGGACTGGTCGGCAACCCAACTACCCACTATTCCTTCTCCTACGATAGCTTGCTACAACGAACTGCGGCCAATCCAGCGGGACCGGAGCCCGCACGTACCAATGCCCTGATCCAAGCATGCGAAGCCGATTTCAACTGGATGTCTGGGTTGTTCGGAAACCCTCGGCTGGATTACCGTATTCCTTGCACCGTTCAAGTCACGCAGAACAGCGGTGGTGCGGCCTGGTCGCTCGGCGGCGGCAACCTCACAGTTACGCTTAACCCCGGCGGCGGCGGCGTCACTATGTGCCGCTACCTGTTGGTATCGGAAATCACTGAGCAGTTCATGCGGGAACAGGGGCGCGGCTGGTACGGTACAAACACGGAGGGCAGCGAAGGAGAGGGACTCTCGCGCTTTCTCGCGGCGCGTCTCCTAGCGATCAACGGGCTCGGTTATCCGCCGGCGGGTTTTGACAACAGCAACCTTTGGATGAACAGTCCCCGCAACGACTTCGTGAACAACATCAACAAGACTGACGACGGCCCAGACGCAATTACGGGCTGTGCGTTGCTCTTCATCTACTATCTCTTTAGCCAACTCGGCTACACTGAAAATCAAATTGTTGCCGCGGGAGCGCCAGCACTCGGCCGCGTTTACAACAACCTCACGGGTGACGCGGGTGATCCATTCCCGTACTTCAAAGCGCTCGTCGGCAGCGGCTATCCCGGCACGTCCACTATCCCGGGCCCCAATCTCGACAATCCCTTCCCACTGGCGAGACCGGTCCAGGTATGGACATGGGATGGCTGGGGTTGGGGAACGTTTAATATTGCGTTCCCGTTCGGGCGGAGCGTCCTCAACCGCCATTCGCACATCGAGGTGTCGATATGCGAGCTGGGCGGGCAGCCACTCGATTACCCATTTATCGGGGCCGCGACCATGACAGTGCTCAACGTTGCGCCCACAGACGACGGCGTCGTGAACGTGCGGTTCGAGATTCAGTGGCCCAGCGTGCTCCAGTGGCGCGCTACATTCTTTATTGCATGAGTTGTAGCTCGCCCCGTCGATACGGGAAGCACGACCACCACTGCGGGGCAGCAGACGCAACCTGGCGGCACGGCAACTGTGCAGAGAACGATGACCGCGACCGTCGACGCTATCGACAAGAGCGCATCCTCGATGACCTTCTCTGGTCCGAACGGCTGGAAATACAGTCGGCATATCGTCGATCCGACTGTGTTCGACAAGGTCAAGGTTGGCGACAAGGTTGACATCACCTGGAACACAGACGTCACGGTTGCGGTGCAATAAGTCTTCGGGAGCAAGGAGAGAGGGCCGCCCAGCTTACGCGGGGCCGCCCTCATTTCCTTGACGGTCATCGGCTCTGCAGCCGCTCCCATGCAGTACGCCAGCGACAGATAATTTGTTGCGCCTGTTGAGGCTGTAGAGATTGAACGAGTATTTGGGACTGTGTGTGCTGGAGGTCTCGGGGTTGATTCTGCGGTGGCCTTGCGCGCCTGTCTTTAGTTGGCGGGTGGTGACCTGCGCCCCAAGTTTCATCCAGCCGGCAGTAGAATCCGTTCGTCGTTTGGGCCTGTCCGGCCCGGTGTTGCAACAGCCTGGGGCGCGAAGCCCGTGGTTGAGCGCAGCGCCCCAGGCTGTTGCGGAACAGAGGCGTTGCGAGCCGCGTAGGCGACCGGCGTCAGATTGCCGAGCGCGCTGTGCGGTCGTTCGGTGTTGTAGTCGCGGCGCCATTCCTCGAGGGCAGCGCGTGCGTGAGCAAGCGAGGTGAACAGCGTCTCGTTCAACAGCTCGTCGCGTAGCCGACCGTTGAAGCTCTCGATGAAGGCGTTCTGCGTCGGCTTGCCAGGTGCGATGTAGTGCCAGTCCACGCCGCTCGTCTGCGACCAACGCAGGATCGCCATGCTGGTCAGCTCAGTTCCGTTGTCGGAGACGCAGCCCAGAGGTCGACCGCGCCGGGCAATCAGCGCATCCAGCTCGCGCACGACCCGCAGCCCGGACAAGGAAGTGTCAGCCACCAGGCAGAGGTACTCCCGGGTATAGTCGTCGACCATCGCCAGGATGCGGAACCGCCTGCCGTCGGTCAGCGTGTCGCTGACGAAGTCGAGTGACCAGCGTTGGTTCGGACCCTGCGGCAGCACCATCGGCGCCCGGGTGCCCAAGGCCCGCTTGCGTCCGCCACGCCGGCGAACCTGCAGCCGTTTGTAAAGCCGCCGCAGCTTCTTGTGGTTCACGTGCACGCCCTCGCGCGACAGCAGCACATGCAGCCGTCGCCAGCCGAAGCGGCGGCGTACCGCTGCCAGTTCCCGCAGACGCGACCGCATCGCGCCATCGTCCACACGCCGGTGCCGATAGCGGATCGAGGTCCGTTCCGCCCCGATCGCTCGGCACGCCCGCCGCTGGCTCACCCCATGCACGCTACACAGGTGCGCCACGGCCTCCCGCCTGGCTGCGGGCGTCACCATTTTTTTGTCGCGATATCCTTCAGCATCGCGTTGTCCAGCATTGCCTCGGCCAGCAGCTTCTTCAGCCGGCGGTTCTCGTCCTCCAGCGACCGCAGCCGCTTGGCCTCCGACACCTCAAGCCCGCCGTACTTGGCCTTCCACTTGTAGAACGTCGCGCTGCTGATCCCGTGCTTGCGGCAGACATCCACTGTCGCCGTACCAGCCTCGTGCTCCCGCAAGATCCCGATGATCTGCTCTTCCGTGAACCGCGCCTTCTTCATCGCCGTCTCCTCTCGAAGACGGATTCTACCTCAACCTGGAGGAGTTTCTGGGGCTCAGGTCAACCGGCCAGCAGCAGCGCGGCGAGCGCGCTTCTCAGGAACACAGTCAGCAGGGAGGAGTCCTATCAGCCGAGAAGGTTACCACGGCCGTGCGCCGAGCGCGTGGAGAGTCCCATGGCAAGTGGAGTTGCGGGTGAGCTACGGCGCCACCCAGAACGTGTCGGGCCGATAGAGCCCGAAGTAACCGCCGGGATCCCAGGCATAGAAGCCTTCCTTCGGCACATTGCGAATTTTCGGCCCGACCACGATGGGCTGGCGGATGCCGGTCACGGTGCCGATGGTGAACACTTGGTCGGTATTGGTCTGCAGGATCTTTTCCCACGCCCTGCGTCGCCCGACCTCGTTTGCGGCACGCTCCCACTCCTTGACGTCGTCGAGCAGCTGGCTGGCTTCCGGCATGTCGCACGGCTCGCCCTGCTTGCCCTTGGAGGCGACATACATGCCCCACTTGGGCCATTGCAGACCACCCTGCATGGTCGGCGCGAGCTCCCTGGGGCTGGTATTGGGGTTTGGCACTGCGGTGAACAGGCCAGCGTAAGCCGTCATCATGGCCTCGCCAGAGGTGGTGCGCAGCCAGAAGTTCTCAAACGTCTGCAGCTTGACCAGCATCCTGATGCCGATCCTCCGCCAATGGTCGGCGATCAGCTTCAGCGCGTCCGCTTCCTCGGTACCCTCGCTCTGACTCTCGACCACGATGATGGCGGAACGCCCATCGGGCAGCAGGCGGATCGCGTCCGCGCCGCGCCTGGTGAGGCCGATCTAATCGAGAAGCCGGCCGGCAGCCTGCGGTTCGTAGCTGGCCCACTTGGTTGCATACTCCGGCTTGAACAGCTCTGACCGCCGCATGATGGTATTGTTCGATGGTGTCGCGAGCCCAAGATAGATTACTTGGTTCAGCTCCTCGCGATCGATCGCCATCGACAGCGCGCGACGTAGGCGCACGTCACGCAACAGCTTGCGCCACGCCGCATCATTCGTGTTGAGATTGGGAAAGAGCGCAAGCTGTGAGCCTGTGCCGAATTCCCACAGCCGCACGCTGACGCCCGAGCTCTTAGCGCTGTTCTGCAGGAATGTGTAGTCACGGATCTTCACGTAGCGGGCCTGCAGGTCGGCCTCGCCGAGACCTGCCTTGGCCGGAATTAAGTTCGGTGTCGTCACGGCGAAGATGACGCGATCAGCATAGGGCAGCTGCTGCCCCAGCCCGTCGATGCGGTGATAGAAGGGATTGCGCTCGAAGATGTAGCGCTGAGCAGGCGGCGCCGTGGTCAGCACCCAGGGGTTGAGCGAGGGCAGGTCGGCGTTGTCGTTGGCGAACATGGCGTTGGCGCGCAGGAACACCTGCACCCAGCTTCGGCCTTGCTGTTGGCTGGCCTTGGCCGCGTCGGCGATCCCGGCGGCATCGCTGGATAGTGCGCCGGCCCAAACAGAAAGAGCGGAGCGGCGCGCGCCTGGCTTTCGATGAAGTAGGGGTTTGGCCGGTCCCAGGTGTATCTGACGGTGCGTTCGTCGATGATGTCGACTTTGGGCGGCTTGCCATCGACCAGAAGCTCGTCCGGAGGACCAAATGGGGCCAGATCGGCGCTGTTGGCGATGTCCTCCCAGTAGAACCGGAAGTCTTCCGTGGTGAAGGGGTGCCCGTCCGACCATTTGTGGCCCGCCCTGAGTTTGAAGGTGAACTCGCGACCCCGTAGGGCCAAAGAATTGAAACGGCAGAGAAGCCGGTCCTTTAGGCCGGGTTGGCAGGTCGGTGTCGGGAGGCGGTCCGGTACAATTGGAGAGATAATTATCGACGCCCTTCGCCGAGGGTCGGGGCAGGGGGGCCGTTATGGATTGGGCGCGGATGGGCGGGCTTCTGCGCCACTATCATCAAGAGGTGGCGTGATGCCGCGTCGGCCGGTTCAGTTTTTTGACCCTGCGGGATCAAAGGTCGTTTTAGACGGTGGGCGCAGCAGAAGCGCCGGGGAAACTGTGCCGGCCGCCCATGGCTTCACCGGAACCCGGCAGAATGTTAGCGTTCACACCGTTCCACGGGTTCATCCGGGGAATGTCGGTGAAGTCTACATCAGCAAGAAGCGCGACAGGGGCACATCGTTGCGATATGAAGGACGAGGGAAACAAACTACGGCAGACGGGGAGGACTGCATGGTAACTCCGACATTGAAGGACCGGAAGGGTTTCCCGCTAGCCAAGGAGACGATCGATGGGCTCGCGGCGCTTGTTGCCGGAAAGACGATCCGGCCGGGAGACTCGAAATACGACGGCGCTCGTCGCATCTGGAATGCCAACGTTCGCAAACATCCCGGATTGATCGTTCGATGCGCAGGCACCGCTGACGTCGTGCAGGTGGTAAAGTTCGCACGAGCAAACAACGTACTGGTCTCCATTCGAGGAGGAGGCCACAACGTTGCCGGTCGTGCTCTGTGCGACGACGGTATCGTGATTGATCTTTCGGGTATGAAGGGGGTGTTCGTCGATCCGGCGAGGGGAACGGCGCGTGTGCAGGGAGGTGCAACTCTGGGCGATGTCGATCGTGAAACCCATGCCTTCGGCTTGGCCGTTCCAGCTGGCGTGATCTCTCGAACCGGAATTGCCGGTCTCACATTGGGCGGTGGCGTCGGCTGGCTTGTTCGCAAGTACGGATTGACCTGCGATAATCTGCTCTCGTGCGAAGTGGTAACGGACGAAGGTAAGGTCGTAACTGCCAGCGCGGGCGAGAATGCCGATCTGTTTTGGGCACTGCGCGGCGGTGGGGGAAACTTCGGAGTCGTCACGTCATTCCTTTTCCAGGCGCATCCCGTATCGACTGTATTGGGTGGTTTGATAATTCACCCGCGCGATCGGGCTCGTGACGTCATTCGGCACTATCGCGACTTCATGGCGTCCGCCCCTGAGGAGCTGACAGCCTATGCTGGATTGATCACAAGTCCCGATGGCCAGCCCGTCGTGGGCATTATTGTCTGCTATTGCGGCGACCTCGCGGAAGGAGAACAAGCGCTAAAGCCGCTTCGGCAATTCGGCCCACCGATGATGGACGCCGTTCAGCCAATACCGTTTCCGGCGATGCAGAGAATTTTGGATGATGCATTTCCGGATGGCACGCAGAACTACTGGAAATCAACGTTTCTCAAGGCACTGAGCGACGAAGCAATCGATGCTATTGTTGCTCACGCCAACAGGATGCAATCGCCGCTTTCAGCTGTCGTCATCGAGTACTACGCTGGCGCGGCGGGTCGCACAGGCACGGCCGAAACCGCCTTCGCCCAACGCCAGGCTGAGTACGACATTGGCTTCATGGCACAATGGACAGACGCCGCTGAAAACGATCTACACATGGCTTGGGCACGGAATATGGCAGAGGCGATGAAGCCCTATTCTAGCGGTGCTTATCTGCTGAACTTCCTGAGCGACGAGGACGCCGGCACAATCCAGGCCGCGTTTGGCGCCAACTATCCGCGCCTTGCCCAAGTGAAGAAGAGATACGATCCGACAAACTTTTTCAGCATCAATCAGAATATAGAGCCCGCCACCTAGGCGAATGGTGCGCGAGCAAGCCACGGGCTGAAAGTGACGTTGGTTGACGTTGCAGCAAGGATCGCCGCCAGTTTGCGCTGCTCAAGCTTGCGCAATAGCGGTTATTCGAGACACGTCGTCGATATGCCCAAGGTCTTTTTCCTGCCTGGCGCCGGCGCATCGCCGGACTTCTGGAAGCCGGTTGGTGCGCTGCTGCCGGCGGAATGGGCCAAGGAGTATTTCGGCTGGCCGGGCCTCGGCGATCAGCCGCATGACCCGACGATCAAGAGCTTCGATGACTTGGTACGCCTCGTCCAGGCTAAGGCCGACGGGCCGGTCGATCTGGTGGCCCAATCTGCGGGTGGCGTCATCGCAGCGCGCCTGGCGCTTGCCCGACCCGACCTTGTGCGCCGGCTTGTGCTGACAGTCACCTCGGCTGGCATCGGTATGGCAAGATTTGGCGTCACCGACTGGCGCCCGGACTATCGCAAGTCGTTTCCCCGGGCGGCGGACTGGATCACGGCGCCGGGCGCTGCGCCGGATTTGCCGGTCGAACGCATCACCGCGCCGACGCTGCTGATCTGGGGCGATGCCGATGCCATCAGCCCGGTGGCCGTCGGCCGGCATCTCGAGCGGCGAATTCCCAATGCACGGCTGCATCTCGTGCCAGGCGGAGGTCACGACCTTGCGGTCGAGCACGCCGCGCTCGTCGCTCCCCTGATCGCCGCGCATCTCCGCTAGAGCGGGATGACGTGGGAATGAATTGAAAAGGTATTCCCTAAGTGGGTCAGATCTGATTTAACATGCTGGCTGAGTAGGAGGCCTGCCTGGATGGCAAAACCCTACTGAAATCATCCATGCAATCGCTGCCGCTGGGCTTTCCATTGGGAGTTGCCAGCATTGCAAAAGGTTGATTTGCCGACTGAACGCTGCGACACAAAGCATTGAGTTATCGCGGCATTGACACGTAAACTGACCGCTCGGGGCGCGACTGCCCTACACTTCAAGGATGAGGACAATCTCCTACGCCCGCCACCGCTTCCCACCAGACGTAATCCGGGACGCGGTGTGGCTCTACCTTCGCTTCGCATTGAGCTATCGCGATGTTGAGGACCTGCTGGCAGAGCGCGGGTTCGAGATCAGCAACGAGACCATCCGGCGATGGGTACTGAAATTTGGGCCGGCGATCGCGCGAAACCTCAGGCGCGGACGGTCGGTGGCGCATGATCGATGGCATCTCGATGAAATGGTGGTCTCGATCGCAGGGCGCGGAATGTATATGTGGCGGGCGGTCGACAGCGGGGCCGATTCCCATATCGTGGCCTGGGACTCGATTTCGGGGACCGGACAGGCGACACCCTACCCAGGTCGAACCAGGATCGACTTAACGTTTAAATACGGGCCTCCAGAGGTGGAGCGATAGGAGACAATGGCTAGCACGACCAAAATGCGATTGGAGCCCAAGGCCCGCGCCTTCGTGCGTCACCTGTACCGGGCGACAGACGGCCGACCGATGGCTTGGAAAATGCTCCACGGGATGCCGACCACGGCTGAGGCAGTGGCCCTGGCGGTCGATTGCGGTTGGTGCGAGGTGGCGGGTGGACGCATCGTCTGCCTGACAGAAGAGGGCAGGGCGATCGTCGCTGGAGTGGGCAGCGACGATGACTAGGGAGCTACGGCTACGACATCAACCCGCAATGGCCCGTGGCGGTGCCGCTAATCTTCTGAATTCACGTCCGCTTTCGGCGGGCGGTCTCAACCGGTCGACGCAACACTTTATCTTAAAGGAGAGATGGAGTGTGCTTTGATGGGTCACAGATTTCATAGAGGGTTTACTGCGGCAGAGAAGACGGAATTATGGGATCGCTGGAAGCGAGGAGAGTCGCTGAAGGCGATCGGGCGGGCTTTTGGCAAGCCGTCATCGTCGATCTATTTTCTGGTGGCGCCGCATGGCGGGATTTGTCCTGCCGAACGGCGTCGCTCCAGGCTAGCCTTGACGCTGGCGGAGCGCGAGGTGATTTCCAGAGGCATAACGGCACGTCAATCGGCGCGCTCGCTGGCTAAGCTGCTTGGTCGCTCACCCTCAACGGTGAGCCGGGAAGTGAGCCGCAATGGCGGCCATGATCGCTACCGAGCGACGCTTGCGGATGAGAGTGCCTGGGCGCGAGCTCGTCGTCCAAAATGCTGTAAATTGGCTAACAGTCCGCGGTTACGACAGGCGGTGGCGGGGAAGCTCAGATTGGATTGGTCGCCCGAGCAAATAGCCGGTTGGCTGAAGAGAACGTATCCTGAAGACGAGTATAATCAGGTGTCACACGAGACGATCTACCGAAGCTTGTTTGTACAAACACGTGGCGTGCTCAAGAAAGAGCTGCTTAGTCATCTCCGATCGAAGCGCTCGATGCGTCGCTCCAAGCCGGTTGACCCGAATGGCGATCGACGGGGGCATATCAAGGATATCGTCTCAATCCGCCAGCGCCCGGCGGCGGTTGAAGATCGGGCGGTGCCTGGCCACTGGGAGGGCGATCTGTTGTCCGGGCCGAACAATAGCTACATCGCGACCTTGGTCGAGCGTCACACGCGTTACGTGATGTTGGCCAAGGTAGCAGGTAAGGACACCCAGACGGTAGTCTCCGCACTTATCAAGCAGGCCAAGAAGCTACCAACCGAGCTGTATAAATCCCTGACTTGGGATCGGGGAAAGGAACTTACGGATCATCGTCGCTTTACGCTGGCGACCAAAATCGACGTTTACTTCTGCGATCCACAAAGTCCGTGGCAGCGCGGCTCGAATGAGAACACCAATGGCCTGCTGAGACAGTACTTCCCGAAGGGAACCGATCTATCGGTGCATTCGCAAGCCTATCTGAACAAAGTGGCTCGTCAGCTCAATGAACGACCACGTGAGACCTTGCAATTTGAAACCCCCACAGAGAGATTTAACGCCTGTGTTGCGTCGACCGGTTGAGCCGGCAGCGGCATAGCGGACATCGCCGGACTTGCTGCTGACTCGACCCGGTCGCGAATGACCGACCCAGGCTGTGTGAAAACGCCGTCGATGATACGATTTTCCTGCGAATTGGCCGGAGGATTCGATGGCGCGCTTTGTCGTTGGCGATGACCGTAGTCAGAGCACGCTGTTTCCCGAGCGGTTGGATGACTATTTGGGCGAGGACAATCCGGTCCGGGCGATCGATGTCTTTGTCGATGAGCTTGATCTGGCCAGACTCGGCTTTGGCGGCGTCGAGCCAGAGGCGACGGGACGGCCGGCGTAGGGCCAAAGAATTGAAACGGCAGAGAAGCCGGTCCTTTAGGCCGGGTAGGCAGATCGGTGTCCGGGGGCGGTCCGGCACAATTGGTGAGATAATTAGCGACGCCCTTCGCCGAGGGTCCGGGCAGGGGGCGGTTACGGATTGGGCGCGGATGGGCGGGCTTCTGCGCTACTATCATCAAGAGGCAGCGCGATGGCGCGTCGGCCGGTTCAGTTTTTTGGCCCTACGGGATTGTTTTCCTACGTCGATCCCGAGGATCGCATTCCGGCAGGGCTTCCATTCCCAAGCTCATCGCCGCCTGAGACCGCACTCCGTCCCGGCGACTACGCTCGGCCAAGACGACGCACTCTCGACCAATCAAAGCCTCGTCCGGTCCCAAGAAAACTTCAAATTCGAAGGTTTTTCAGCAAACTGCTAGAGCGATAGGTGTTCGCTCCAGTCGATCGACCGGCGAGGCGATGTTCTTGCAATCAAATGCCCACATCGGCCGGCAAGTGCAGGTATTGGATCTGCGTCACACAGAAGACATAAGGCGAGCACGCTTCTTGTAGCCGGCTGGGCGAATGGTATTGCACTAACGAATGACACTAGCTGGCCATCGCAAGTAGCGACATGGCCGGTCATTCATCGGCCAGTCTGTCGCTCCGAAAAGCCTGCAACGAACAGCTCTTTGCAATCTTGACCGCGCTCGACCCACTCGCGCATTCAGATTGTTGGTGATGGGTAGATCACAGAAATAATTTTGCGTGCCACGCGTCAATAAACTCTGGGTCATTTCCTTAACATTCTTATAGCACTCGACCGAAATGACCGCGGCTTCAACTGTCCATTGCATCTGTTCAAGCAAAGGACTTTCGAATGTTTGCACGCGGACTTCTTGTCGTCACGATTGCTGCACCTATGGCCCTTCTTCCCTTTGCGACCTCGAGCGCGCGAGCGGAAAGCGGCTTAGTGATCCAAAAGATAAAAAGCGGGAAGGTTACAAAGCCCGATTGGAGCTTCCCCCTTCTGCCTCTTACGTCGTCGGACTTCTGATTCCAGAGAATGTAAAGCTGGCGGCGGCGGTTCCGGCGGCGGTTCTGGCGGCGGCGGTTCCGGCGGCGGTTCTGGCGGCGGCGGTTCCGGCGGCGGTTCTGGCGGTGGCGGTTCCGGCGGTGGCTCTGGCGGCGGCGGCTCCGGCGGTGGCGGCGCGGCGTCGGCGGCGGCGGCTCCGGCGGTGGCGGGTCGGGCGGTGGCTCTGGCGGCGGCGGCTCCGGTGGTGGCTCTGGCGGCGGCGGCTCCGGTGGCGGTTCTGGCGGTGGCGGCTCCGGTGGTGGCTCTGGCGGCGGCGGCTCCGGTGGTGGCTCTGGCGGCGGCGGCTCCGGCGGCGGCTCTGGCGGCGGCGGGTCGGGTGGTGGCTCTGGCGGCGGCGGTTCCGGTGGTGGCTCCGGCGGCGGCGGCTCCGGTGGCGGTTCTGGCGGCGGCGGCTCGGGCGGTGGCTCCGGCGGCGGCGGCTCGGGCGGTGGCTCCGGCGGCGGCGGCTCGGGCGGTGGCTCCGGCGGCGGCGGCTCCGGTGGTGGCTCCGGCGGCGGCGGCTCCGGTGGTGGCTCCGGCGGCGGCGGTTCCGGTGGTGGCTCTGGCGGCGGCGGCTCGGGTGGTGGCTCCGGCGGCGGCGGCTCGGGTGGTGGCTCCGGCGGCGGCGGCTCGGGCGGTGGCTCCGGCGGCGGCGGTTCCGGTGGTGGCTCTGGCGGCGGCGGTTCCGGTGGTGGCTCTGGCGGGGGCGGCTCCGGTGGTGGCTCCGGCGGCGGCTCGGGTGGTGGCTCTGGCGGCGGCGGCTCGGGCGGTGGCTCCGGCGGCGGTGGCTCCGGCGGCGGTGGCTCTGGCGGTGGCGGGTCGGGCGGTGGCTCCGGCGGCGGTGCTGGTGCCGGCGGCGGCGCTGGTGCGGGCGGCGGCGCTGGTGCGGGCGGCGGCGCTGGTGCGGGCGGCGGTGCTGGTGCCGGCGGCGGCGCTGGTGCGGGCGGCGGTGCTGGTGCCGGCGGCGGTGCTGGTGCGGGCGGCGGTGCTGGCGCCGGCGGTGCTGGCGCCGGCGGTGGCGCCGGTGCAAGCGGCGGAGCTGGCGCAAGTGGCGGCAGCGCTGGCGCAAGCAGCGACGGCGCCGGTCCTTCGGGCGGCCTCTCGGAAAGCATTGGTGTAAGCACCAACAACGCAGCGGCCGATTGGAAGCCTGCGGGGCCGACGGCCCTCGCCGGGAGCGGCCGTGGCGGAGTCGATGCGGGTCGCTATCGTTCCGAAACCGAGACTTCCGCGACGCTCGAAGTCGAGGCCTGCTTTCGACCCGGACGCCTTCGGCAGCATTGCCGATTGTTTGACGGCTGCGCATTCGGCGCACGTGCCCCTCGGCGTCTGCAAGTAGCGCCAGGGCGAAGAAGACTTTGGGTGCCGGCGGTTCCAGGCCGCCGGCATCGGACGCAGACAGAATTTTTCCTTCCGCCGTTTTGCCCATTGATCCAGGCGGCCGCCTGACGGCGCTTTGACGTTTTTGGAGAAGGTTATGAGGCCAGTTGTCGTTCTGCTGTTTGCTCTTGTGTTTCCCTTGATGGCCGCCGCGCAGGAAGGGCGCTACCAATGGACGGCTTCCGTTGGATTGGAGAAAGGTCTCGCCAGCGTTTGCGGCAGTCAGGAGGCTCGCGTCATCGAGACCGCCGACGGTGTTTTTAAGGGTGCCGACATCTTCGATGGCGGGACGTGGACGCTCCCCCTCCGACGTTTGAACGCCGATGGCTCGGGCCGCATCGTTGCCTATGAGAGCCGATCCAAGGAAGAAACCCTGTTCGACTTCGACGCCGGGATTGGGCCCCGCACGGTACGCCAGACGACCAACCGGGGGGCCTGCGTCTGGGCCTGGACGCCGATGACCGCAGAAGCGGCGGCGGCCGCCGCCGCGGCGGCGCAGAAGGCCACGTGGAAAGCGCACCGGGAAATGATAACCGGAACCGACTGCGGTGCTCCGCGTGAGTTTTCGATGGAGGTCCGCAAGGGCGTCCTGCGCATCATCAACGATCGCGGCGACGTGTTCGCGCTCGGCGATTACAGCACCGGTCTGAAGCCGGATGGCTCGGGCAAGCTGGTCGCCAAGGCGGACTCGGGAGATGTCGTCACGTGGGAGTTTGCCGCAGGCCAAGGCTCCCGGCCCATCAGGATGACGACGAGCGAAACGACATGTGTCTGGCGGTATGTGCCTCGTTAAGCGCGTTCAACGTTGGATACGTGGTGGTTGCGATAGTGGCGGTAGAGAGGGTGTCGCAGCGGCGAGAACGCAGTCTTCTGATCTTCTGCAAGAACTCTCCCACCCGCACGACAGGTGGGAGGGCGCGCCCTTGTTGAAGCGCCTAACCTCCAAGGTGGCGGAATGATTCGCGGTCCCCGCCTGTCCTAGCGCGCTCGCCAGCACACGAGCCATGAACCCGACCTGCCCGACCCGACCAAGTCGACCTCATCAAGGCACTCTCGACCTGGGTGGAGAGCGGTACGCCGCCGTCGCGGCAAAACCTGATCCTGACCAAGCAAGACAAATCTGGCGACCCGGTGATGACGCGGCCGATTTGTAAACATCCAGCCTGGCCGCGTTACAGGGGCCGGGCGACCGCGCTAGGCACATCACACAAGGGCCTATTGAGTTGCCTTAGCGACAATCGAACTCAACGTTTCGTAAAAGGCGTCGAGCTGGAACGGCCACGTCAATTCGTGGCGACCCAAGGTTCTCCGGTGTCCGGCATCAGGGGCACTGATACAGATTTAGGGTCTTGAGGAGGGGAGGATTTCCGTCTCATCGTCATCCTGAGGGGAACGAGATGAGACAGAAATCCGCTACGCCCAACTCACCGTCCGAGCGTCTTGTGAAGAACATCCGGCGGGCGACGCGCAAGCAGTATTCGGCTGAAGAGAAGATCCGGATTGTCCTGGACGGCCTTCGGGGCGAATCCAGCATTGCCGAGCTGTGCCGTCGGGAGGGTATCGCCGAGGGTCTTTATTACAGCTGGTCGAAGGAGTTCCTGGAGGCCGGCAAGCGTCGGCTGGCGGGCGACACGGCACGAGCGGCCACGAGCGGCGAGGTGACGGACCTTCGCCGTGAGGCGCGGGCGCTGAAGGAGGTCGTTGCCGAGCAGGCACTGGAACTGCGTCTGCTCAAAAAAAGCATGATCGCGGATGGGGGAGACGGGGAATGAGATACCCTGGTTCCGAGAAACTGGAGATCATCGGCCTGGTCGAGCACTCTCACCTGCCGGTCCGACGAACCCTGGCCACGCTCGGTATCCTGCCGATGACGTTTTACCGCTGGTATGCCCGCCTGCAGGCGGGCGGGCCCGAGGCACTGGAAGACAAGCCCTCCCGGCCCAGGCGGGTGTGGAACAAGATCCCGGAAGAGGTTCGGGAGCAGATCGTCGAACTGGCCCTGGACGAGCCGGAGCTGTCGCCGCGGGAGGTAGCGACGCGCTTCACCGATGTGAATAAGTACTTTGTGTCGGAGGCATCGGTTTATCGGCTGCTCAAGGCTCACGACCTGATCACGAGCCCGGCCTTCATCGTCGTGAAAGCTGCTGACGAGTTCAAGGACAAGACGACGGCGCCCAACCAGCTTTGGCAGACCGACTTCACTTATCTCAAGGTGATCGGCTGGGGTTGGTTCTACCTGTCGACGATCCTCGACGACTTCTCGCGTTACATCATCGCCTGGAAGCTATGCACGACGATGAAAGCCCAGGATGTGACGGAGACCCTGGAACTCGCGCTCAAGGCATCAGGCTGCGAGAGCGCCAAGGTCGCACAGCGACCACGGCTGCTGAGCGACAACGGTTCCTCTTACATCGCCGGCGATCTGGCGGAATGGCTCAGGGACCGCGGCATCAGGCACATCCGGGGCGCTCCCTTCCATCCCCAGACCCAGGGCAAGATCGAGCGCTGGCACCAGACGTTGAAGAACCGCATTCTGCTCGAGAACTACTATCTGCCGGGCGACCTCGAGGCCCAGATCAACGCCTTCGTCGATCACTACAACAACCGGCGTTACCACGAGGCCATCGGCAATCTGACACCTGCCGATGTCTACTTCGGCCGTGGCAATACCATCCTGCTGGAACGAGAAAGGATCAAACGACAGACAGAGGTGGCTCGGGAAATCTGCACAGTGGGGCTAAGTGGAGTTTCTGCCTGACGACGGCCAGGATGGCCGAGGATCAGGAGCTATCATGGGCAGACGGACACGGCGGAACCACACAGCGGCCTTCAAGGCGAGAGTGGCGTTGGCGGCGTTGAAGGGCGAGATGACGCTGTCGGACCTTGCGCAACGATTTGACGTTCATCCGAATCAGATCACGCAATGGAAAGCGCAGCTTTTGGAGGGCGCTGCCGGTGTGTTCGATAACGGAGCCCGACGTCGTGAACCGGCTGTCGACCTGAAGGCTCTGCATGCCAAGATTGGGGAGCTGACACTGGAGAACGATTTTTTGGAAGGAGCGCTCGGCAAGGCGGGCGTTGTGAGCGCAAAGCGATGATCGATCGATCGCATGATCTGCCGGTGGCCCGGCAGGCTCTGGCATTGGGCATCAGCCGGGGCAGCGTCTATTACCTGCCGCGTCCGGTTGCGGCGTCCGATCTCGTCGTCATGCGCCGGATCGACGAACTGCACCTGAACTTCCCGTTCGCCGGCAGCCGGATGCTGCGCGACCTGCTGGCTGGCGAAGGCTTCGCGGTCGGGCGCCTGCACGTCGCAACGCTGATGAAGCGCATGGGGATCGAGGCGCTGTATCGCCGGCCGAGCACGTCCAAACCGGCACCCGGGCACAAGATTTACCCGTATCTGCTGCGCAAACTGGCGGTCACACGGCCCGACCAGGTGTGGGCCATGGACATCACGTATATCCCGATGGCGCGCGGCTTCGTGTATCTGGCGGCCGTTGTCGACTGGTTCAGCCGCCGGGTTCTGGCATGGCGGCTGTCGATCACGATGGAGGCGGCGTTCTGCGTCGAGGCACTGGAGGAAGCTCTGTCGCGTTACGGCACACCGGAGATCTTCAACACCGATCAGGGCAGTCAGTTCACCAGTGCCGAGTTCACCGGCGCGCTGCTCGCCAAGGGGATCGCGATTAGCATGGACGGCAAAGGGGCGTGGCGTGACAACGTGTTCGTCGAGCGGCTGTGGCGAACGATCAAATACGAGGAGGTCTACCTGCGCGCCTACGACACGGTGAGCGACGCACGCGGCTCACTCGGCAGATACATCGCCTTCTACAACTCGCGTCGACCGCATTCGAGTTCTGACCGGCAACCGCCGGATCGGGCGTACTTCAACCGGCCGCCGCTACTCGCGGCGGCCTAACCCCGGCAGAGGCTCCACTTAGAAAGCCCGCGAAACTGTTCAAACAAACCGAGCCACCTCTGACCATCCAACGCAGACGCTTGATGCACTCCAGAAAAGCAGCCTAACCTGTTCAACAGATGCGCCGCATCCTCTCTTCAAATGGACCCGATCCGTATCAATTGATCTGACGACGGACAGACCCTACGACGACGATGGCGGGGCATCGGTCCAGAACGACGCGTCGAGGGGATTGGTGATTGGCATGATGCGATGTTCTCTCTTGTTGTGACGGCGGTGTGTTGTCTAGGGGCCAACTCTTGGTGGAGAGCGGAGGTGAGTGTATGGTTGCCAGCGCGACTTGAAGGTGGGGATCTTCAAGTAGGTGTGTGGGGGATCGCGATGACGGAGCGGGAGAAACTCGAGCGCGAAGTTCGGCTCTTGCGCGGGATCATTCGGACGAACGAGGCAGCGTTGAGGGCGGCAATGAGCGCCAGTGACCGTGCATGGATAACTAAACAGCTTGGGCTTCGCCAAATACGACTGGGCCGGCTCAGGGAGCGTCTCGATGCACTTCAGCCTCCCCGACCCCGACCACGTCGCCCCTCCCGACAAAGGGTAGCCACCCCAAGCTCTAACCTAGTCGATAATCAAAGCACGGACGAAAGGAGAACCCAGGGGAAACAACAGGGGAAGCAACAGGGGAAATCGTTGTGGAAGACCATGGGATAAGGAAGCCCCCTCTCGGCTTTCCTTCGCGGTCCTTGCGAGTTATCCGAGGGTGCGCCTGAGGGTGACCGGGTTAGGAGGACAGAAGGAGGGGTGATCGAGCAGCACCCAAGCGGCGCGAGAGAGCCGCAGCTAGGCCGTGCCACTGAGGTTGTCCCGAGCGCCGACCCCGCAGGGTGACGACCAGGGCCAGAGGGCGAGGCGAAGGCGCGGCCACAAGCGCCGCTTAGGTGGCACCGAGGGATACCTAGGGAGGACCGAGGGGTTGCCTCGGTGGAGGCTCGGCACACGGTGTCCGCTGCAGACGGTTTCCGAGGTGCCAAGGGGTAGGCAGAAGGGGGGGGCCGCCCCTGTTTGCGCAATTCTTGTAATAGGGGCCTACTACGTAATCTGCGCAAATGAGACTTGGCAGGCTGCGCGGCCTAGACGACTAGGCAGCGATTGCGGCGGCAGGACGGGAGATAAGTCGGTAACCCGTCATGTTCTTCTTACCGTTCTCCTCTATTCCGAGGCTCCCTAGCTCGACCAGGAGTGTGGTGCATCGGCGAACTTCGTCTCGGAAGGTCCGAGCGTCGATCCCAAGCTCTCGCTGCAAGGTACGGAAGGGGATGATGTCTCCGACCTTGGCCTTGGTCGCCCACTCCTCAACGAACTCGCAGACTGCCGAAGCGGAGCCCTTGAGGTTCCTAGGTGTAGGTGACCAACGCTTGACCACGCATCCAGGGAAGATGGTGGGCAGAGCGTCGGGGATACCGGACCGAGCGGAAGCTATCAGCCATGCTTCGGCCGGTAGGCAGTATTCGCCGTCTGACCTACGCACGGCACCACGACAGAGAGCTTGCAGGATCAGGTGGGCATGCTCGCCCAGCTCTGTGGTCCTCAGCTCCTCCTTGGTCACCTGTCCCGCTGTCGCCCGTCGACCGGACGCAAGGCGTTTGAGGCTCTCGTAGAAGCTCCCACGGTAGAAGAGAGTGCCCGCCAAGATTATGTTGGGCACGTCGGCGAAGTCGTTGGTGGCGGAGTGGTTGCCCCAGGTGATGAACCTCACATTGTCCTGGGTGGTCTTCTCCAATAGGCCCCTCACGTTCTTCTCAGTGTCCCCTATCTGCCCATTGGCTTTGTGGGTTACGACTAACCATCGTTCGGTAGGCTTGGTCTCAATGGCCTTGGTGAACCGCCCCGGGTTTGTCGGCAACTGTAATCAGACTACTGCTGTGGGGCGGTAGTCGGTGCCTGAAGCGAGCATGGCATTGAGAACGACGACGAGCTTCCTGGCGGTGGCGATGATGGCGGTCTTGACGGATTTGCCTGCTGCTTGGAGGCGCTCCCGGAAGTGGATGAACTGCGGAGACCGGCGCGACGCCTGGAGGGCTGCGAGATAGAGGATGGTCCTGACGATCGGGCGGCCGCCGCCGATGGATCGAGGGCCTGAGCGCCTTCCACTGTCGCGCGCGATCGGAGCGAGGCCGGCAAGTGCGGCGATGCTGCGCCGGTCGATCTGGCCAAGCTCGGGCAACTCGGCAATGAGGGTAGCGGCAACGATGGGACCAACGCCTGGCGCGGTCCGGAGCCGCCGTTCAATGGCAGCCAGCTCGGGGTCGGCCGTTACGAGATCGGTCATCCGCGCCTCGATCTTTGCAATCCGGCGATCGAACATGGCGATGACGCCGCGAATGTCGGCGTGCGCTACTGGGTCCGCGGTCTGCTGGAGGCGGGTGGCTTCCTGCTTACGCATCTCGACAAGCTGGCGCCGGCGGGTCGCCTGCGCCTGGAGCGCGCGGCGTTCTGGCGGCAGCGGCTGGGTCGGAGCGGGTGTCAATCGGGCGCCCAGTTCGGCGAGCATGCGTGCATCGACACGGTCGGTCTTGCCGATGACGCCCATCGCCCTGGCGAAGTCGCGCGCCTGCCGCGGGTTGATGCGACTGAAGCGGACCTGCGCGGATTCGAGCGCGTCACGCAACTGGTGATCGTAGCCGCCACTGGCCTCGAACACGACCCAGGCTCCCTCCTTGGCGCAACGGGCACCGAAGGAACGTACTGCCGCGTGCGAGTTGTTGATCCGTGTCGCCCCGCGGCTGGCATGGTGGATGTCGAGCCAATCCTTGGCGACGTCGACGCCGACGAAGATCTGGTCTGTCATGATCCCTGCTCCTGTCCTGCGGGGTATGCTTGAGCATCCCGTATGGTCAAAGAATTGGTCCGGCCGTTGGGCCATCACGCCGCCTCACGATGATAGTGGCGCAGAAGTCCGCCCAATCTCTCGCGACACTGCACCGGCCGCTCGCGGTGGCGGTCCGTGTTCCGAGGAAACAGCAGGATGTTGCCCTTCCCCTGGTGATTTCGCTCGGCATGGAAATGGTCAACATAGTTGTTCAGCGCCCGCCGCAAGGAGCGCTCGCCGAACAGGATCACCTTCGACAGGCACTCCTCCTTGACCGACCTCACCCAGCGCTCCGCGTAGGCATTCAGGTTCGGACTGCGCGCAGGCAGCGCGAGCGCTTCAACCCGGCCTGACACAAGGATGGCCCGGAACGACCGGGTGAATTTCGTGTCCCGATTATACAGGAGATAACGACAGTCCCGCAGCGCGCCACAATCGTCCATGGTCGCGTTGCGGGCGATTTGCTTCATCCACGCCTCATTCGGATGAACGGTGATCCTGGTGATATCCACTCGGCGGCTCTCGAGATGGATGAAGAACAGCACGTAATAGGTCACCAGCCCGCGCAGCGTCAGCACCTCGGCGGTAAAGAAGTCGGTCCCCGCCAACAGCGCTACGTGGGTCCGAACAAAGGTCGCCCAAGTAGTCGTGCGCTCGCGCTCCGGCGCTGGCGGCAGGCCGTGGCGCCGCAACACATTGCCAACCGTTTGATCAGATATCTCGTGTCCCAGATTGGCCAACGCCCCAGCAATCCGGTCATAGCCCCAGTCCCGGTTCTCGCTGGCCATCCGAATGATCAGCTCCTCGACCTCCCGCTTGATCCGGGGCCTGCCTGGGCCTCGTCGCGCCGAGCCATCGAACTTGCCGGCGACAAGCTTGCGATACTAGCCCAGGATGGTGTCCGGCCGGGCGACGGTGGCGATGTTGGCTAGAACCTTGCGGCCCAGGCGATGACCGATCTCGCCCAGCGCGCCTCGCTCCGCGTCCGAGAGCTTCGGCCGGCCATTCAGTTGCGCCTAACGCCTCCGGCACCTCTACATCGACCCTGCTTGACTGGCTGGCTCTCGGCTGTTCCGGCTTTTTGGCCTTACGGGCGTGATGGAGCGTCAGCCGGTTCAGTTTTTTGGCCCTACGAGGTTAAGGCCTTCCGACACGCGTCGAACCATCGGAATGCTGTGATGCCGACTGCCTCCGACGCTTCAACTAAATCCCAATTCGAACCCTGCCGGCAGGAACGAAGACCCTCGCCCCTGCCGGCTAGCCCCTTGCCTCGTCTTCAAGTACGAGGCGATTTCCCACACACAATAAAGACTTAGTCCCAGATAGTCCGATGCCCAGGACCCCTCCCGGGCAACGCGAAGACTCCTTAGCTAGAGTCCGGTGCCGGGTAAATCAAATTCATGGCTCCGCAATTCGCGCCTACTCCTGCGTAGGGTGCTCGCGCCATCCAATTGAACCCCAAAAGAAGGGCCGGTCGCTGGGAACGACCGGCCTTCTCTATCTCGTCCGCGTGAGAGTTTAGTCGAAGCCTTGGGTGTGTGTGGGAAGGGCTTCAACGAACGGCTTGGGAACCGTTGGCGGACATTGGGTGTACTACTTATAGCAAGCGCGACGTGGCCGGGAAGGTGCAATGGCGCATATCTACTCTGACCGCAGTTCCCCATCTCCGAGGAATTGGTGAACCTGCTATGTAGAATCGAATATCTTGAAAACGCCGATCAAGCGTCGCGGGCGGCGATGATGCACCCTTCTAAGGCACCATTCCGACTGTGCATTCGGCACCCTATGCGCCGCAAAGTTGCCACGACAAACTAACCTAAACGCGCGTTCAGGTCGCGAGCATTTGGCGGAAACTAGGCCTGACCGAACGGCGGGGGATGTCCAAGCGCGGCCCGGGCTGCGGCGATAGTTCGCAGGGTTTCAGGAGGTCAGGGTCCACTCTAAACGACAGCAGTCGCGAGGGCATTGTCACATTGGTGCTTACAGGCTGTTTCTTGGCCTCTGATCGAGACTGCTAAGTCATTGGAAACGCTATAGCGCCGTGATGCGAAGCAGCCGGAATTTTGGGACGAATTCCACCAACGTGACAATGCCCTCTCGAACATTTCGATCCCGTCCAGGAGGGCGGCGATCGACGTGTTCGCCCCGACGATCGGAAACCGGACCTCCGAGAATACGATTGGGTCACCATCGGTGTTGCGGACTTCCGGGGCGGGCGCCTGTGATTCGACCAAAGCATCGATCAGCCAGGCCTGCGTAAACATGCGGCAGGCAATCGAACCGGAAAGCAGGGCTTTCCGGACTTCACTATCATTGATCTCCCGCTGCCTACCCTGCTGCTTGGCGTCCCGAAGCAGGTCCTGCTCGAGTTGCTTGGCCATCTTATCAATGGACGAGAGAATTTCGTCCGCCGCATCGTGAGGAAGCATGAGCAAGCCGCCGGTAAAATACGTCTTCGCATTGACGGTCACGACTCGCCCGGCGATCCGATCCCACAGCGCCGCCGTTTCCGACCCTAGCTTTTCTTCCACGGTAACGGGATCTCCACCACGGATGAGATCCCGCACGGTCATGCTGTGCCCGGGTTTCAGGGCAACGACCTCGTAGAGAGACGCGACGGAATCTCTGAGAGCTTCGAGGTAGCGTTTGGCTGGCACCTTCTCTCGCCAGCCTCGCCGCTTGAGATAGTCGTCGATGACATTCCGTTCGCCTTCTTCGCCAAATCGGGCAGTGAAGAAGTCTTCGAGCACAAAACCGTAGACCATCTCGAAGGCCTCACCGAGCAAGTCGACAATGCGCTGCTCGGAGATCTTCAACTCTTTCTTGATCAGTTTGAAATGTTCGTCGAATACCTCAGCTTGATAGGGTGCCCATTCATCTTTGGCTGACCACTTAACGATATTGTTGATGGCCTGATCGGCGCCTGAAATACGCATGCTGGAAACCTGGGGAAATTGTTCAGAACCGTTGAGTCTCAGCATAATTGCAAATGTCGGGATGAACAATTTCGACATGGGCGCTTGGAACATGAACTCGCACTTGGACGTGCGTTGACCTTAGCGGGCTCTCCCGATCCCCGGAACGACCGTATCTGCATTACGTCGTCATGCCCTCGCCAATTGGTGCTGCCGGTCTATCTGCTGGCAACTCTCACGCCGCCAGCAATGGCCTCGGCTCCTTGTATCTGTCGCCGTGGACGATGATAGTCCAGGCCATCCGCGCAATTTTGTTGGCCAGTGCGACGGCCGCCACCTTCGTCGGTCAGCGCGCCATCAACCGTCCGAGCCATGGCCGCTTCAGCGTGCCGTACTTTTGCGCGCAACGGATAACGGCCGCCGCCCAAGCGGGATTTAGTTTTTCAGGTGAAGGTTTCGCCCTGGCCGGTGGTAACCGTTTAATGGCTGTCGTTGGATGGCGGCCCCTGCTTCGCTGCCGCCCGTCCAACTTCCACCGGGATTAGGGATCGGCCGATTTCCTTGGATCGAATAACACTCGGCAGCTCAAACGCTTTGCGAGCGCGGGGAGCCGGTTGTCCACTCTCCACAGCCGCCCGCACACGTTCACCAGCCAACAGGGTGACGTGAGCCACCGCATCCTTGTCGGTGCTGCCGTATGCGGCGAGGTCCTCAAGATCCGGGATGCTCGCGATGAAGCGACCATCGCTCTCGCGATCGATCATTGCCCAGTACCAGACTCTGTACATACACTCCTCCCTATCCCGAGGATGACGGTAACGAGACCATAGGCGGCGACGCAACCCTCCATCCGCATCAGAGGAACTCGCCAGAGTCACAATCTGACTCACCGGAGCGTTTTTAGGGTCCGGAGTTACCCACCTACCAGCCGAGAGCTAAATCGATTCCATGGGCAGAAAAGCGGCCCTAGCGTCGAGATTGAATAGCCGGATTCCTACGCCGCATGGCCGATGCATTGTTGCCGCGAGTTTTAAGGCTGTATGGCCTTGGTAGCATCGGGCAGTCGTCGAGCGAGCATTCATCCCAACCATTTGCCTCGCGCGCCGCATCCGGTGACAGGCCCTGCTCGATCGCCGAATTGATTCGCCGGCAGCGCTCGCAATCTGGCTTGTCAGTCATCCGCCCCCTCCTGCCACCTGTCCGATCGCCAGCCTAATGGGAGCGCAAGCGCCGATCGGTTAGCTTTTCATGTTATTGGGCACTCAACTGCACACAAGCAAAGGCTCGCCCAAGGAGTTAGCTCGGACGGGCCCTTTGACCTGCCGATACATCCGCGGTCAGGCCGATCGGAGCAAGCAACTGGGAGAAGCAGGCTCCACTGATATGACATCACGCTCGAAGCTTCGAGGCACGTGACAATTTTGGGGTTCGACGTGCCGACGACGGACTTGCGAGGCCGATGGAGCCATCATCGACAACATGGGTCCCCAGTAGCTAGGCGAAGAGGCCGCCGCCGACAATCACGTTACGTGGCGCGTGCAGCTTGAACAGGAACAGCTCGCCCTGTTGGAGGGCGCAAAAGTTCGCGGAGGATGGAGCCCAGAAGTTCACCTCGGCAAGGTTCGGCCGATGCCGCAGCATGTCGAACTGTCCGGCATCAGGGGCACTGATACAGATTTAGGGTCTTGAGGAGGGGAGGATTTCCGTCTCATCGTCATCCTGAGGGGAACGAGATGAGACAGAAATCCGCTACGCCCAACTCACCGTCCGAGCGTCTTGTGAAGAACATCCGGCGGGCGACGCGCAAGCAGTATTCGGCTGAAGAGAAGATCCGGATTGTCCTGGACGGCCTTCGGGGCGAATCCAGCATTGCCGAGCTGTGTCGCCGGGAGGGTATCGCCGAGGGTCTTTATTACAGCTGGTCGAAGGAGTTCCTCGAGGCCGGCAAACGTCGTCTGGCGGGCGACACGGCACGAGCGGCCACGAGCGGCGAGGTGACGGACCTTCGCCGTGAGGCGCGGGTGCTGAAGGAGGTCGTTGCCGAGCAGGCACTGGAACTGCGTCTGCTCAAAAAAGCATGATCGCGGATGGGGGAGACGGGGAATGAGATACCCTGGTTCCGAGAAACTGGAGATCATCGGCCTGGTCGAGCACTCTCACCTGCCGGTCCGACGAACCCTGGCCACGCTCGGTATCCTGCCGATGACGTTTTACCGGTGGTATGCCCGCCTGCAGGCGGGCGGGCCCGAGGCACTGGAAGACAAGCCGTCCCGGCCCAGGCGGGTGTGGAACAAGATCCCGGAAGAGGTCCGGGAGCAGATCGTCGAACTGGCCCTGGACGAGCCGGAACTGTCGCCGCGGGAAGTGGCGACGCGCTTCACCGATGTGAATAAGTACTTTGTGTCGGAGGCATCGGTTTATCGGCTGCTCAAGGCTCACGACCTGATCACGAGCCCGGCCTTCATCGTCGTGAAAGCTGCTGACGAGTTCAAGGACAAGACGACGGCGCCCAACCAGCTTTGGCAGACCGACTTCACTTATCTCAAGGTGATCGGCTGGGGTTGGTTCTACCTGTCGACGATCCTCGACGACTTCTCGCGTTACATCATCGCCTGGAGAACAGCGCAATTTGAAGATGATCTTTCAGGTGCTTGCCGACGTGCGGCTGATCCAGGGCGCAAGCTACTCCGGCGGCTTCCAACTCCGCGCGCGGCCCGATGCCCGACAGCATCAGCAGGTGCGGGGAGCCAATGGCACCCGCACTGAGGATGACTTCCTTGTCTGCACGGACCTCACCGATTTCACCCGCGCTGGTGCGATAAACCACGCCTTTTGCTTCTAATCCTTCCAGGATCACTTGTGTCGCCACGGCGTGGGTTATGATCGTAAGATTCGGCCGTTGCTCGGGTTCGCCCTCAAGAAACGCCTGATACGTGCTTGAACGTTTCCCCTTTTTTGTGGTGGTCTGGAACAATGACGTTACGGCAACGCCGCCGCGATCACGTCCATTGTAATCGCCGCGTTTGAAGCCAGTGGCCTCGGCGGCCTCCACGAAATCCCGCGCGGCCGGGATGACGGGCGAACGGACGGAGACTCCCAAAGGGCCATCGCTGCTGTGGGCCGCCGCGTCGATTGCGACCTCGGCGGAAGCGGTCAGCCCCTCGCTTTTGCGGAAATAGGGCAATACCTCGTCATGGCATTGACACGTTAACTGACCGCTCGGGGCGCGACTGCCCTACACTTCAAGGATGAGGACAAATTCCTACGCCCCCCACCGCTTCCCACCAGTAATCCGGGACGCGGTGTGGCTCTACTTTCGCTTCACATTGAGCTATCGCGATGTTGAGGACCTGCTGACAGAGCGCGGGTTCGAGATCAGCAACGAGACCATCCGACGATCGGTACTGAAATTTGGGCCGGCGATCGCGCGAAACCTCAGGCGCGGACGGTCGGTGGCGCATGATCGATGGCATCTCGATGAAATGGTGGTCTCGATCGCAGGGCGCGGAATGTATATGTGGCGGGCGGTCGACAGCGAAGGCGAAGTACTCGATGTCCTGGCCCAACGGAGGCGAGACAAGGCGGCCGCGTTGAAGTTGCTCAGGAAGCTCTTGAAGCGGCAGGGCTTCGCGCCGACCGTCATTGTTACCGACAAACTCAGATCTTACGGCGCGGCGCTGCAGCTGGTTCGATCCTCCGGGCGACACGATCAAGGTCTGCGTGCAAACAACCGGGCAGAGAATTCGCACCAGCCAGTGCGACGAAGAGAGCGCAAGATGCAGGGCTTCAAATCGGTCGGCTCGGCCCAACGCTTCGTCTCTGTCCACGCTGCCGTTTACAACGTCTTCAACGTCCAGCGACATCTCGTCTCGCGTGCCACCTTCCACCGCTTTCGCTCCGCAGCTCATCATACATGGAACATTGCGACCGCCACGGCTTAGAGGCAGTAGACTACGGATCTAGGGCGTCCGTCCGAACTTAACGTGTCAAAGCCGACAAGCCTGCGGGACAAGCTGATCAAGATCGGCGCCAAGGTCGTGCGCCACGCCCGCTACCGTCTTCCAGATGGCCGAGGTCGCAGTGCCGAAGGAACTGTTCGAGAAAATCCTGCGACTGATCGACGGACTGCGACCTCGACCAACTCCGGCATAGGGCTGGGCAGTCAAAGGCATGATCACCATGGGAGGAATGCGTCCGAATGACGAGGGAAAGGGCTAAATCAATGGATCAAAGGTCGTTTTAGACGGTGGGCGCAACAGAAGCGCCGGGAAAACTGCGTCGGTTGCTGACGATTTACTCGGAACCCGACAGAATGCTAGCGTTCGCACCGTCCAAGGGGTCATCCGGGGAATGTCAGATAAAGTCCTCATCGCCGGCGGCGGCATCGGTGGGTTGGCGGCGGCTCTGGCGCTGGCTCAGAAGGGCATCGGCTCGCTGGTGCTGGAGAAGGCAGCCGAGCTGGGCGAGATCGGCGCCGGCATCCAGCTCGGGCCCAACGCCTTCCACTGCTTCGACCGCTTGGGCGTGGGCGAAGCGGCGCGCGGCATGGCGGTCTATATCGATACGCTCCGCCTGATGGACGCCATGACCGATGGCGAGATCACCCACATCGATCTCGGCGAGACCTTCCGCGCCCGCTTCGGAAATCCCTATGGCGTGGTCCATCGCGGCGATCTGCATGGCGTGCTGCTGAAGGGATGCCGCGACCACGCGCTGATCGAGCTCAAGACCAGCGCCGACGTTGCGGGCTACGACCAGGACGGCTCCGGTGTCGCGGCGAAGCTCGCCGATGGCGAGACCATGAAGGGCGCCGCCCTGATCGGCGCAGACGGCCTTTGGTCGAGCGTGCGCCGGCAGGTGACGGGCGATGGGCCGCCGCGCGTGTCTGGCCACACGACGTATCGCTCGGTGATCCCGACGGAGCAGATGCCCGAGGATTTGCGCTGGAATGCGGCCACGCTGTGGGCCGGGCCCAAATGCCACATCGTCCATTACCCGCTGTCGGGCTGGAAGGTGTTCAACCTCGTGGTGACCTACCACAGCGACGCACCCGAGCCGGTCGCCGGCAAGCCGGTGCCGGTCGACGAAGTGCGCAAGGGCTTCGCCCATGTCTGCGAGCGCGCGCAGAGCATCATTCGCCACGGCAAGGACTGGCGCATGTGGGTGCTGTGCGATCGCGACCCCGTCGACCGCTGGATCGACGGCAGGGTGGCGCTGCTGGGCGATGCCGCGCATCCCATGCTGCAATACATGGCCCAGGGCGCCTGCATGGCGATGGAGGATGCGGTGTGCCTGGCCGATTCTCTGGCGAAGAGCGATACGTTCGAAGCAGGCCTCGCTCGCTACCGCGACCGCCGCGTGCTGCGCACCACGCGCCTGCAGCTGATGTCCCGCGCCATAGGCGATCACGTCTATCACCCCGCCGGACCGCACGCCGCGCTGCGCAACGCAATCATGACTGCCAAGAGCCAGGACGAATGGCTCGACACGCTGGAATGGCTCTACGGTGGCAATGGGCAGGAGTGAAACGGGCAGCTGGGCATAATGCATCCGACATGCCGGCCCCCTCCACGAGATCGAACGAAGTCGCCATCGAGCTGAACGCCGTGCTCGCCGCCCTGATCGGCGACGCGCCGCAGGTGCTTACCCTGCAGGACGGCGCTCTGCTGCCTTCGGCATTGACACGTTAACTAACCGCTCGGGGCGCGACTGCCCTACACTTCAAGGATGAGGACAAATTCCTACGCCCCCCACCGCTTCCCACCAGTAATCCGGGACGCGGTGTGGCTCTACTTTCGCTTCACATTGAGCTATCGCGATGTTGAGGACCTGCTGACAGAGCGCGGGTTCGAGATCAGCAACGAGACCATCCGACGATCGGTACTGAAATTTGGGCCGGCGATCGCGCGAAACCTCAGGCGCGGACGGTCGGTGCGAGGCGGAGGCCAAACGGCAAGACCCTGCGGCTCTCTACCAACTCTGATTTTATCGACGTCACCTGATTTCGTATCGATGCGGTAAGACGAAGATCGCCACCATCGTTAGCACGGGGATGATGGCAACCAGGCGGCGGGCGACGAAATCAAACATGCTGAACCGAACTACCTCGAACGCCCCGGCCCGAGCCCCCTCCCGCCGCGCGGGAGAGGGCCGGAACGGGAGCGCCCCGTCACGCCTTGTCGATGTTCCAGAGTACCGGGGTCAGCGCCTTGAGCCAGCCGCTGACATTCGAAAGAACGGAGCCGGGGCCGTACCACTGGCCGAGCCAGCCGAATTGCGCCGTCTCGAGCGCCCGCGCCTGGATCGCCGCCGCAAGGGCCTTGCTCTTGGTCGGGTCGGTTTCCTTGGCGTACTTGTCGCGCAGCTTCTCCATCAGCGGATCGTCGGGCCAGCCGAACCACGCCTTGTCGCCGTCGGCGGCGTAGAAGGCGTCGGTGATCGGGTTGAGCGCGGCGGCCGACACCGTATAGGTGTGGAAGACGTTCCAGCCGCCCTTGTCCGGCGGGTCCTTCTTAGTGCGCCGCGTGACCACCGTCTGCCAGTCCATCGACTGCATGTCGACCTTGAAGCCGCCCTGCTCGAGCAGCGCCTTGGTCACCGGCGCCATGTTGGTCAGCACAGGCAGGGTGGTCGACTGCATCAGCACGATCGGCGCGCCGTCGTATCCCGCCTCCTTGAGAAGTGCCTTCGACTTGGCGAAGTCCGGCTTGATCAGCATGCCGTTGGGCGCGTCTACACCGCGGGCGCGGCGAGCGCAAGAAAGGCAAGACGGAGTATTTGGCGTGGCCAGTCGTCGATCTTGCACATCTGATCTCTCCCTAGCGTCTCGCTGTTGTTGTCGGCCGATGGTACGCACCGACTATCTTCCCTCAATCGAACGCGTAATCATTATCCGAATAATCTATTCGATATGCTGAAGCCGCAGACTTGTCCGTCATCAGAACGATAGATACGGATCGGGTCTATCTGGAAGAGAGGATCTGGCGCATCTGCTGATTGATGTTAAGCGGCGATTGCACGGTGGTTCAAGCGTCTGCTTTGGATGGTCTGTCGTTTGATCCTTTCTCGTTCCAGCAAGATGGTGTTGCCTCGTCCGAAGTAGACATCGGCGGGTGTCAGATTGCCGATGGCCTCGTGGTAACGCTGATGGTTGTAGTGATCGACGAAGGCGTTGATCTGGGCCTCGAGATCGCCCGGCAGATAGTAGTTCTCGAGCAGAATGCGGTTCTTCAACGTCTGGTGCCAGCGCTCGATCTTGCCCTGGGTCTGGGGATGGAAGGGAGCGCCCCGGATGTGCCTGATGCCGCGGTCCCTGAGCCATTCCGCCAGATCGCCGGCGATGTAAGAGGAACCGTTGTCGCTCAGCAGCCGTGGTCGCTGTGCGACCTTGGCGCTCTCGCAGCCTGATGCCGTGAGCGCGAGTTCCAGGGTCTCCGTCACATCCTGGGCTTTTATCGTCGTGCACAGCTTCCAGGCGATGATGTAACGCGAGAAGTCGTCGAGGATCGTCGACAGGTAGAACCAACCCCAGCCGATCACCTTGAGATAGGTGAAGTCGGTCTGCCAAAGCTGGTTGGGCGCCGTCGTCTTGTCCTTGAACTCGTCAGCAGCTTTCACGACGATGAAGGCCGGGCTCGTGATCAGGTCGTGAGCCTTGAGCAGCCGATAAACCGATGCCTCCGACACAAAGTACTTATTCACATCGGTGAAGCGCGTCGCCACTTCCCGCGGCGACAGTTCCGGCTCGTCCAGGGCCAGTTCGACGATCTGTTCCCGAACGTCCTCCGGGATCTTGTTCCACACCCGCCTCGGCCGAGAGGGCTTGTCTTCCAGCGCCTCGGGCCCGCCCGCCTGCAGGCGGGCATACCAGCGGTAAAATGTCATCGGCAAGATACCGAGCGTGGCCAGGGTTCGTCGGACCGGCAGGTGAGAGTGCTCGACCAGGCCGATGATCTCCAGTTTCTCGGAACCAGGGTATCTCATTCCCCGTCTCCCCCATCCGCGATCATGCTTTTTTTGAGCAGACGCAGTTCCAGTGCCTGCTCGGCAACGACCTCCTTCAGCGCCCGCGCCTCACGGCGAAGGTCCGTCACCTCGCCGCTCGTGGCCGCTCGTGCCGTGTCGCCCGCCAGCCGACGCTTGCCGGCCTCCAGGAACTCCTTCGACCAGCTGTAATAAAGACCCTCGGCGATACCCTCCCGACGGCACAGCTCGGCAATGCTGGACTCGCCGCGCAGGCCGTCCAGGACAATCCGGATCTTCTCTTCAGCCGAATACTGCTTGCGCGTCGCCCGCCGGATGTTCTTCACAAGACGCTCGGACGGTGAGTTGGGCGTAGCGGATTTCTGTCTCATCTCGTTCCCCTCAGGATGACGATGAGCCGGAAATCCTCCCTTCCTCAAGACCCTAAATCTGTATCAGTGGCCCTGATGCCGGACATTCAAGGACAAGACGACGGCGCCGAACCAGCTGTGGCAGACCGACTTCACCTATCTCAAGGTGATCGGCTGGGGCTGGTTCTATCTGTCGACCATCCTCGACGACTTCTCGCGCTACATCATCGCCTGGAAGCTATGCACGACGATGAAGGTCGAGGATGTGACGGAGACACTGGAGCTGGCGCTCACGGCATCAGGCTGCGAGAGTGCGCAGGTCACACATCGGCCACGCCTGCTGAGCGACAACGTACATCGCCGGCGATCTGGCAGAATGGCTCAAGGACCGTGGCATCAGGCACATCCGGGGCGCTCCATTCCATCCCCAGACCCAGGGCAAGATCGAACGCTGGCACCAGACGCTGAAGAACCGCATCCTCTCGAGAATTACTATCTGCCGGGCGACCTCGAGGCCCAGATCAACGCCTTCGTCGATCACTACAACAACCGGCGTTACCACGAGGCCATCGGCAATCTGACACCCGCCGATGTCTACTTCGGACGAGGCAACACCATCTTGCTGGAACGAGAAAGGATCAAACGACAGACCATCCAACGCAGACGCTTGAACCACCGTGCAATCGCCGCTTAACATCAATCAGCAGATGCGCCAGATCCTCTCTTCCAGATAGACCCGATCCGTACCTATCGTTCTGACGACGGACAGGTATGCACTGCTGCCTTCATTTGTGACACGCCGAATGCGTTCGATGCGCTCGGCGACCTGTTCCTTAAGCCAGACTTCGAGAAGGCAAGAGCCCTTTTGAAAGAGGCCGGCTATGACGGTACGCCGGTTGTCGTCCTCCAGTCGACGACCCTGCCAGTGCTCACAAATACGGCGCCTGTGACAAAGCAGCTGCTTGAGCAAGCCGGCTTCAAAGTCGACGTGCAGTCGATGAATTTCCAAACGATGGCCATGCGTCGCATGAAGAAGGAACCGGCTGACAAAGGTGGCTGGAATATTCTCAACACCTACGCGGTGGGTGCCGACATTATGAATCCAATCTCCAACGCGTTTATGAGCGCGCAAGGTGACAAATCACTGTGGGGTTGGCCGACCGATCCCGAGATAGAAAAACTTCGCCATGCCTATGCCAAGGAAACCGATCCAGCCAAGGCAAAGGCTCTGGCTGGCGCCGTGCAGACCCGCGCTATCGAGACCGCTCAATATGGTTGGCTTCGCCAGTGGCACGGCCCTGGCGTCGAGCGCACCAACATCACAGGATGGCTAAGGGCACCCGTACCGGTTCTGTGGAACATCGAGAAGAACTGACGATGAAGCCTGCAAGGCCCAATTAAATAATGCGGGAGGTAGTCTGATGTCCCAGATCGTGGACCAGGATAGAAGCCTGCAAGCTGCAACGATGCAACGCGTGTCCTGGCGTCTGATGCCATTCCTGATGTTTGCCTATCTGCTTTGTTAGATCGACCGGGTCAACATCGGCTTCGCCTCGTTGCAGATGATTAAGGCAGTCGGCATCGACCCAAAGATCTTTGGTCTCGGTGCAGGGATCTTTTTCGTCGGCTACTTCATCCTAGAAGTGCCGAGCAATCTCGCGCTCGAGAAGTTCGGAGTGAGAAAGTGGATCGCACGAATCATGCTGTCCTGGGGTGTCGTCTCCGCGACATTCGCATTGGTAGGCGGTCCAATTTCATTCCTCGTTCAGCGCTGCCTTTTAGGCGCCGCTGGGGCGGGGTTCTTTCCGGGTGTCATCCTCTATCTGACCTACTGGTACCCTGCCGAATACCGAGCGAAGATTGTCGGCCTGTTCATGGTCGAGATCCCGGTAGCCAGGCTGGTTGGATCCCCGATTCCAGGTGCAATTCTCGGAATGGACGGGATCTTGGGCCTCGGTGGTTGGCAGTGGATTTTTATCCTCGAAGCTCTTCCGGCTATCGTGATGGGCAGTCTAGCCTTCAGATACCTTACCGATAGGCCAGAGAGCGCAGACTGGCTCGCAGACGACCAGAAAGCATGGCTGCGCGCCAAGCTGGAAGGCGAGCGTCAACGTGCGCAGCGCATATCACACACGTCGATATGGAAAGTGCTGTCGAACAAATACGTGCTCATCATGGCCTTGGTCTACGCTGGCGCGGGTGGTGCCTCGACAGCCCTGGCACTTTGGATGCCGCAAATGGTCAAGTCGTTCGGCCTGACCAACTTCCAGACTGGATTGGTGAATGCTGTGCCGTTTGGCATCGTTGCGGTGTGGATGATCCTGTGGGCTCGCAACTCCGACCGCACTGGAGAGGGCGTATGGCAAAATGCTTTGCCGCTGATGTGGATGATAGTCGCGCTAGTCGGAACCTTCTTTGCGACAGGCCATCTATGGATGACCATTGCACTATTGACGCTGATCGCGGCCGGTGCCTATGCCAGTACGCTCGGCCAAGACGACGCACTCTCGACCAATCAAAGCCTCGTCCGGTCCCAAGAAAACTTCAAATTCGAAGGTTTTTCAGCAAACTGCTAGAGCGATAGGTGTTCGCTCCAGTCGATCGACCGGCGAGGCGATGTTCTTGCAATCAAATGCCCACATCGGCCGGCAAGTGCAGGTATTGGATCTGCGTCACACAGAAGACATAAGGCGAGCACGCTTCTTGTAGCCGGCTGGGCGAATGGTATTGCACTAACGAATGACACTAGCTGGCCATCGCAAGCAGCGACATGGCCGGTCATTCATCGGCCAGTCTGTCGCTCCGAAAAGCCTGCAACGAACAGCTCTTTGCAATCTTGACCGCGCTCGACCCACTCGCGCATTCAGATTGTTGGTGATGAGTAGATCACAGAAATAATTTTGCGTGCCACGCGTCAATAAACTCTGGGTCATTTCCTTAACATTCTTATAGCACTCGACCGAAATGAACGCGGCTTCAACTGTCCATTGCATCTGTTCAAGCAAAGGACTTTTGAATGAGAGGTGGCTCGGGAAATCTGCACAGTGGGGCTAAGTGGAGTTTCTGCCTGACGACGGCCAGGATGGCCGAGGATCAGGAGCTATCATGGGCAGACGGACACGGCGGAACCACACAGCGGCCTTCAAGGCGAGAGTGGCGTTGGCGGCGTTGAAGGGCGAGATGACGCTGTCGGACCTTGCGCAACGATTTGACGTTCATCCGAATCAGATCACGCAATGGAAAGCGCAGCTTTTGGAGGGCGCTGCCGGTGTGTTCGATAACGGAGCCCGACGTCGTGAACCGGCTGTCGACCTGAAGGCTCTGCATGCCGAGATTGGGGAGCTGACACTGGAGAACGATTTTTTGGAAGGAGCGCTCGGCAAGGCGGGCGTTGTGAGCGCAAAGCGATGATCGATCGATCGCATGATCTGCCGGTGGCCCGGCAGGCTCTGGCATTGGGCATCCGATCTCGTCGTCATGCGCCGGATCGACGAACTGCACCTGAACTTCCCGTTCGCCGGCAGCCGGATGCTGCGCGACCTGCTGGCTGGCGAAGGCTTCGCGGTCGGGCGCCTGCACGTCGCAACGCTGATGAAGCGCATGGGGATCGAGGCGCTGTATCGCCGGCCGAGCACGTCCAAACCGGCACCCGGGCACAAGATTTACCCGTATCTGCTGCGCAAACTGGCGGTCACACGGCCCGACCAGGTGTGGGCCATGGACATCACGTATATCCCGATGGCGCGCGGCTTCGTGTATCTGGCGGCCGTTGTCGACTGGTTCAGCCGCCGGGTTCTGGCATGGCGGCTGTCGATCACGATGGAGGCGGCGTTCTGCGTCGAGGCACTGGAGGAAGCTCTGTCGCGTTACGGCACACCGGAGATCTTCAACACCGATCAGGGCAGTCAGTTCACCAGTGCCGAGTTCACCGGCGCGCTGCTCGCCAAGGGGATCGCGATTAGCATGGACGGCAAAGGGGCGTGGCGTGACAACGTGTTCGTCGAGCGGCTGTTCTCTGGCGAACGATCAAATACGAGGAGGTCTACCTGCGCGCCTACGACACGGTGAGCGACGCACGCGGCTCACTCGGCAGATACATCGCCTTCTACAACTCGCGTCGACCGCATTCGAGTCTTGACCGGCAACCGCCGGATCGGGCGTACTTCAACCGGCCGCTGCTACTCGCGGCGGCCTAACCCCGGCAGAGGCTCCACTTAGAAAGCCCGCGAAACTGTTCAAACAAACCGAGCCACCTCTAATGTTCGCACGCGGACTTCTTGTCGTCACGATTGCTGCACCTATGGCCCTTCTTCCCTTTGCAACCTCGAGCGCGCGAGCGGAAAGCGGCTTAGTGGATCCAAAAGATAAAAAGCGGGAAGGTTACAAAGCCCGATTGGAGTTTCCCCCTTCTGCCTCTTACGTCGTCGGACTCTGATTCCCGAGAATGTAAAGCTGGCGGCGGCGGTTCCGGTGGTGGCTCCGGCGGCGGCGGCTCCGGTGGCGGTTCTGGCGGCGGCGGCTCGGGCGGTGGCTCCGGCGGCGGCGGCTGGGGTGGCTCCGGCGGCGGCGGCTCTGGTGGCTCCGGCGGCGGCGGCCGGTGGTGGCTCTGGCGGCGGCTCCGGTGGTGGCTCCGGCGGCGGCGGCTCGGGTGGTGGCTCCGGCGGCGGCGGCTCGGGTGGTGGCTCCGGCGGCGGCGGCTCGGGCGGTGGCTCCGGCGGCGGCGGTTCCGGTGGTGGCTCTGGCGGGGGCGGCTCCGGTGGTGGCTCCGGCGGCGGCTCGGGTGGTGGCTCTGGCGGCGGCGGCTCGGGCGGTGGCTCCGGCGGCGGTGGCTCCGGCGGCGGTGGCTCTGGCGGTGGCGGGTCGGGCGGTGGCTCCGGCGGCGGTGCTGGTGCCGGCGGCGGCGCTGGTGCGGGCGGCGGCGCTGGTGCGGCGGCGGCGGTCGGGCGGCGGCTGCGGGCGGCGGTGCTGGTGCCGGCGGCGGCGCTGGTGCGGGCGGCGGTGCTGGTGCCGGCGGCGGTGCTGGTGCGGGCGGCGGTGCTGGCGCCGGCGGTGCTGGCGCCGGCGGTGGCGCCGGTGCAAGCGGCGGAGCTGGCGCAAGTGGCGGCAGCGCTGGCGCAAGCAGCGACGGCGCCGGTCCTTCGGGCGGCCTCTCGGAAAGCATTGGTGTAAGCACCAACAACGCAGCGGCCGATTGGAAGCCTGCGGGGCCGACGGCCCTCGCCGGGAGCGGCCGTGGCGGAGTTGATGCGGGTCGCTATCGTTCCGAAACCGAGACTTCCGCGACGCTCGAGTCGAGGCCTGCTTTCGACCCGGACGCCTTCGGCAGCATTGCCGATTGTTTGACGGCTGCGCATTCGGCGCACGTGCCCCTCGGCGTCTGCAAGTAGCGCCAGGGCGAAGAAGACTTTGGGTGCCGGCGGTTCCAGGCCGCCGGCATCGGACGCAGACAGAATTTTTCCTTCCGCCGTTTTGCCCATTGATCCAGGCGGCCGCCTGACGGCGCTTTGACGTTTTTGGAGAAGGTTATGAGGCCAGTTGTCGTTCTGCTGTTTGCTCTTGTGTTTCCCTTGATGGCCGCCGCGCAGGAAGGGCGCTACCAATGGACGGCTTCCGTTGGATTGGAGAAAGGTCTCGCCAGCGTTTGCGGCAGTCAGGAGGCTCGCGTCATCGAGACCGCCGACGGTGTTTTTAAGGGTGCCGACATCTTCGATGGCGGGACGTGGACGCTCCCCCTCCGACGTTTGAACGCCGATGGCTCGGGCCGCATCGTTGCCTATGAGAGCCGATCCAAGGAAGAAACCCTGTTCGACTTCGACGCCGGGATTGGGCCCCGCACGGTACGCCAGACGACCAACCGGGGGGCCTGCGTCTGGGCCTGGACGCCGATGACCGCAGAAGCGGCGGCGGCCGCCGCCGCGGCGGCGCAGAAGGCCACGTGGAAAGCGCACCGGGAAATGATAACCGGAACCGACTGCGGTGCTCCGCGTGAGTTTTCGATGGAGGTCCGCAAGGGCGTCCTGCGCATCATCAACGATCGCGGCGACGTGTTCGCGCTCGGCGATTACAGCACCGGTCTGAAGCCGGATGGCTCGGGCAAGCTGGTCGCCAAGGCGAACTCGGGAGATGTCGTCACGTGGGAGTTTGCCGCAGGCCAAGGCTCCCGGCCCATCAGGATGACGACGAGCGAAACGACATGTGTCTGGCGGTATGTGCCTCGTTAAGCGCGTTCAACGTTGGATACGTGGTGGTTGCGATAGTGGCGGTAGAGAGGGTGTCGCAGCGGCGAGAACGCAGTCTTCTGATCTTCTGCAAGAACTCTCCCACCCGCGCGACAGGTGGAAGGGCGCGCCCTTGCCCTTGAACAGGGCGCCGACCCGATCGTGAGCGTCAAACACCATCTCCTGCGTCTGTCGCTGCCGAAAACCCTATCCACACTGTAGTGGACCGCCAATTCGGGTAGTCTCGGCGCGATGGTTTCGTTCCTGGGCTTGTTGCTGAATGTATTGTCTTCGCCTTTCAAGTCGCAGGCGCGGCTGGAAGCTGAAGGCGTTCGGTGACGATCCGTAGTGTTTAGGGGACAGTTGACGAAGTATGGCGAGCTGACCGTGGAACGGGATTTTTTGGAACACGGGCTGCGTCTGCTTCCCGGCAAGGGCGCAAAGCGATGATCCAGCCCGACCAGCCCAACCTGTCGATTGCCCAACAGTGCCGGTTGGCGTCGCTCGGCCGTTCGACATTCTATCATGTGCCTCGGGGCGAGAGCGCGGAGAACCTCGACCTGATGGCCAGGATCGACCGTCAGTTCCTGGAGACGCCGTTCTACGGGGCACGGCAGATGACGTGGCCCCTGAAGGCTGAAGGCCATGCGGTGAACGTCAAGCGGGTTCGCCGCCTGATGCGGCTGATCGGCTTGATGCCGATCTACCGGCAGCCTCGGACCAGCATTCCAGCCAAGGGCACAAGCTTTACCCCTATCTGCTGCGGAGCGTCGGGATCGACCGGCCCAACCAGGTATGGTGTGCCGACATCACCTACATCCCGCTGGCCAAGGGCTTCCTGTATCTTGTGGCGATCATGGACTGGTGGAGCCGCAAGGTTCTGGCGTGGCGCCTGTCGAACACCATGGACGTGCAGTTCTGCGTCGATGCGCTGGATGAAGCACTGGACCGTCATGGCCGACCGGAGATCTTCAACACCGATCAGGGCAGCCAGTTCACGTCGTGGGCGTGGACGCAGCGGCTGAAGGAGGCCGGGGTACGCATCTCGATGGATGGACGCGGCCGGTTCCTCGACAACATCTCATCGAACGGCTGTGGCGCTCGCTGAAGTACGAGTGCATCTACCTGCATGCCTTCTCGGGCGGGCGGGAGGCCCGTCAGGGGATCGGCGACTGGATGGTCTTCTACAATCATCGGCGCCCTCATGCCGCGCATGGTGGCGAGACGCCGCTCAAAATATATCGAGCAAGGCTGTTGGCTTACGGTCCGGGCTTACGCCTTGCCCTCCACCCGACAGCCTTGGCAGCGTAACGAGCGTCAGTCCAACCCCGACCGGTAGGCCCAGACTGTAGCTTAAACTACTGCCAAACCTGTCCAACGCGCGGCGGGTACCTCATTCGGCGTCATGAAGGCGTAGAGCTATTCGCGCCAGGCTGGGATGCGGAGACAGCCGGCCGGGCATATCGCTTTGCGCCCCTCGTAGGCGACCTTAGTAGTTATCCAACAGCGTAGAAGCGGCTGCCAAGCGTTACAGCCAGCCCCTTTCTTTGAAGGCAGAAAGATCAACACCCGGCGGCGCATGCCAACCGCCGGCGTCGTAGCGGGCGCCAAGTTCGAGGGCGACTTCCTTGTTGCCGTAAGGGATCTTCAACGGCGTGTTGCCGCCAGCATCACGCCGCGCCAAACGAGGGAACGCATTAGCTAGCGGGCCATTGAGCTTGCGCTTTCCTGTCTTCTTGCCACGCGCCGCCTTTTTGCGTGGAGGGGTGCCGGCCGTCACGCCCGCCCCCTGGCGGCGTTTCCGTGTAGGTCGATTGCTTCCGCCCAACGTTACTTGGGCTGGGCTTGCCACCGTGTAACCAGGGTCGGCCGCGCGCCCGCTGCCAGTTTTCCTGGGCGCGTGCTGCCCGAGGAATGCGCGGCAGATGGACCCGGAGGTGGCGTAGCCCGGCGGCGGCCGGATCCGCTTCTGGCGGGCGATGCTGTCGGCATAGCGCTTCATCGCAGATGTTGGTGGGCGCGTCTCCTTGCCGCTGCTCCGTGCTGAACCCAGCAAAGGTGGCCCGCCTGGCGACAGGGCCTTGGGTCAGCTTGCCGATGATGCGTTGGGCGACATCGCAGACGGCGTCGATCGCGCCGACCATCGCCTGCTTGCCAACGACCACATCATCCAGAAGGCACTCGAGTTGCGCCGTCTGTCCCGGGTCGACCAGCGTCGGATCGGCCTGCTTGAGAACACCGAACAGTTTGAGGCCGGCCTCGCGTGGGGACGATGTTCTTGCCTTGGGCAACCAGGAAGTCCTGCTTCTTCAGGCCGCCGATGATCTCGGCACGTGTCGCCGGCGTGCCGATGCCCTTGGCTTCCTTGAGGCGGTCGCGAAGGACCTCGTCGTCAACGAAGCGCCACGCATTCTGCATCGCCTCGATCAGCGTGCCTTCGTTGTAGCGGGGAGGAGGCTTGCGTCTCCTTGCCTTCGACAACCGGTTCGCGCAGCTGTGCAGTCTCGCCGTTACGCATCGGCGGAAGCAATTGTGCGTCGTCGCCCTTCTCATCGGCCGGCTGCCATTCCGGGAATGCCGCCCGCCAGCCCAGATCGATGGGCTGCCGACCGGTTGCCTTGAACGGAAAGCCTCTGACGTCGAGCGTTGCGGTCGTCTGCCGGTAGCGGAAATCCGGCATGAGGGCGGCGAGATAGGCGCGCGCGATGACATCGAACAGCTTCTTCTCGTCGATCGACAGGCGCGGCCAGACTTCGCGCAAGGTGTCGACCGTGTTGACGTTGGGGATGACGGCGTGATGGCTCGCGCCTTCGAGTCCCTTGTCGTGAAAAGTGACCGCTGGCACCGCGGCGGATGATCGGCGGGTTCGGGTACGGGGATCGTCTTGAAGGACTGGCCGACCTGAAGTGCCGGCCACGATCTTCGGTACATCCGCGATCAAGCTCTCCGGCAGGTAGCGCACCTCGGCGCGCGGGTAGGTGATGATCTTCTTGCCCTGGCCGTCATAGAGCTCCTGGGCGACCTCCAGCGTCTTTGCCGCCGACCAACCGAAGCGCGACGCGCAGAGCTTCTGCAGCGAGGGGAGATCATGCAGCCGGGGCGGACCTTGCCGCTTGTCCTCGACGCGCACAACGAGTGGCCCCTCGAAGCCTTTGGCTGCCGAGGCGACGTTTTCGGCGATCTCGCGCTTGCAGAATTTTCTCCTGCGGCGCGTGACGCATCTTGAATTCGCCGCCCGCGACTTTCGCGGTGGCGACGACTTCGAAGTAGGCGACCGGAACGAAGTTCCTGATCTCCAGCTCGCGCTGGCAGACGATTGCCAGCGTCGGCGTCTTCACACGACCAACGCCGATGACGCACCGGGCAGCCACGTCCCAGAATCACGGTCGCGGTACGGGTGAGAGACAGGTTGTAGATTTGATCGGCCTGACGGCGCGCGACGGCGGCATCGTAAAGGCGGGCATACTCGAAGTTTGGTTTGGCCCGCGCGAAGGCGTCGCGGATGGTCTGCGCGTCCTGCGCCGTGAACAACACTCGCATCACCTGGCCGCGGTAGTTGTAATGTTCGAGAATTTCCTGGCCGATCAACTGGCCTTCGCGATCGCAGTCGGTTGCCAGCCAGACCCGCTTAGCGCTGCGCAACGCCTCGCGAATAGCTTTGAGCTTGGCGGCCTTGTTGCCGCCCGACCGCCGGCCGCGTGCCGTACAGACCCTCCGGTCGCAGCAGGATCGGCGACCAGCGCTTCCATTCCGGAACCACATCTTCCGGTTCGAGCAAATCGATCAAGTGTCCTTCGGCAGGAAGAATATCGCCGAAGCGCGAACCAACGGCGGCGCGGACGTCCTTGGCCTGGCTGGTTTTCTCGGTGATGACGATCTGATCGGCCATGGAGGGGAGTGGAGGGATTTGAGCCAACAGTTCAATTGTTAGAACATATACAGAACACGCGGAATCCGCAACCGTAACTACTCGCGCCCGAGTGGGACGTTCCAGCGAGCCGCTTGCAGCTATTGGATCGATGGCGGCGTTCGTTCACCTCTGCGCATCATCGAAAACGCCGGATGGGATAAACGGCAGGGACAGCTCGCGGCACCCGTCCATCTCCGGGTTCCGCTGGCCCACCACCTCGATGATGACGACCGCGACATCGATCTCCTGACCGCGAGGCAGTTTCATCTTCTCGGGAGCATTGAGGCCATTCCCCGCATCGCCGCGGCGCCGCCGGAACCGGCAAGACCGTCCTCGCCGCGGAAAGCGCTCGGCGCGCACGCGAACAGGGCCGCCGCGTGCTGCTCACCTGCTACAACTGCAATGCTGTACTCGCCGCGCAGGCCGTCCACGACAATGCGAATCTTCTCTTCAGCCGAATAGTGCTTGCGGGTCGCCCGGCGGATGTTCTTCACAAGCCGCTCCGACGGCGAACCTGGCGTAATGGATTTCTGTCTCATAGGCGCTCCTCGTATCGCTACGATGAGCCAGAAATCCTCCCTGCCTCAAGATGCCAAATCTGTCTCAGTGGCCCTGATGCCGGACACGTTCGGACATCAAGGCCTTCCGACACGCGTCGAACCATCGGAATGCTGTGATGCCGACTGCCTCCGACGCTTCAACTAAATCCCAATTCGAACCCTGCCGGCAGGAACGAAGACCCTCGCCCCTGCCGGCTAGCCCCTTGCCTCGTCTTCAAGTACGAGGCGATTTCCCACACACAATAAAGACTTAGTCCCAGATAGTCCGATGCCCAGGACCCCTCCCGGGCAACGCGAAGACTCCTTAGCTAGAGTCCGGTGCCGGGTAAATCAGATTTATGGCTCCGCAATTCGCGCCTACTCCTGCGTAGGGTGCTCGCGCCATCCAATTGAACCCCAAAAGAAGGGCCGGTCGCTGGGAACGACCGGCCTTCTCTATCTCGTCCGCGTGAGAGTTTAGTCGAAGCCTTGGGTGTGTGTGGGAAGGGCTTCAACGAACGGCTTGGGAACCGTTGGCGGACATTGGGTGTACTACTTATAGCAAGCGCGACGTGGCCGGGAAGGTGCAATGGCGCATATCTACTCTGACCGCAGTTCCCCATCTCCGAGGAATTGGTGAACCTGCTATGTAGAATCGAATATCTTGAAAACGCCGATCAAGCGTCGCGGGCGGCGATGATGCACCCTTCTAAGGCACCATTCCGACTGTGCATTCGGCACCCTATGCGCCGCAAAGTTGCCACGACAAACTAACCTAAACGCGCGTTCAGGTCGCGAGCATTTGGCGGAAACTAGGCCTGACCGAACGGCGGGGGATGTCCAAGCGCGGCCCGGGCTGCGGCGATAGTTCGCAGGGTTTCAGGAGGTCAGGGTCCACTCTAAACGACAGCAGTCGCGAGGGCATTGTCACATTGGTGCTTACAGGCTGTTTCTTGGCCTCTGATCGAGACTGCTAAGTCATTGGAAACGCTATAGCGCCGTGATGCGAAGCAGCCGGAATTTTGGGACGAATTCCACCAACGTGACAATGCCCTCTCGAACATTTCGATCCCGTCCAGGAGGGCGGCGATCGACGTGTTCGCCCCGACGATCGGAAACCGGACCTCCGAGAATACGATTGGGTCACCATCGGTGTTGCGGACTTCCGGGGCGGGCGCCTGTGATTCGACCAAAGCATCGATCAGCCAGGCCTGCGTAAACATGCGGCAGGCAATCGAACCGGAAAGCTTGGTTCCTCTTCCTGCCGCCCTACAGCCCGGACCTCAATCCGATTGAAATGGCGTTCGCCAACCTCAAGGCTCATCTCAGGCGCATCGGCGCCAGGACAATCGGCGCACTCTGGAGAGTGACCTGCGCCCCAAGTTTCATCCAGCCGGCAGTAGAATCCGTTCGTCATTTGGGCCTGTCCGGCCCGGTGTTGCAACAGCCTGGGGCGCGAAGCCCGTGGTTGAGCGCAGCGCCCCAGGCTGTTGCGGAACAGAGGCGTTGCGAGCCGCGTAGGCGACCGGCGTCAGATTGCCGAGCGCGCTGTGCGGTCGTTCGGTGTTGTAGTCGCGGCGCCATTCCTCGAGGGCAGCGCGTGCGTGAGCAAGCGAGGTGAACAGCGTCTCGTTCAACAGCTCGTCGCGTAGCCGACCGTTGAAGCTCTCGATGAAGGCGTTCTGCGTCGGCTTGCCAGGTGCGATGTAGTGCCAGTCCACGCCGCTCGTCTGCGACCAACGCAGGATCGCCATGCTGGTCAGCTCAGTTCCGTTGTCGGAGACGCAGCCCAGAGGTCGACCGCGCCGGGCAATCAGCGCATCCAGCTCGCGCACGACCCGCAGCCCGGACAAGGAAGTGTCAGCCACCAGGCAGAGGTACTCCCGGGTATAGTCGTCGACCATCGCCAGGATGCGGAACCGCCTGCCGTCGGTCAGCGTGTCGCTGACGAAGTCGAGTGACCAGCGTTGGTTCGGACCCTGCGGCAGCACCATCGGCGCCCGGGTGCCCAAGGCCCGCTTGCGTCCGCCACGCCGGCGAACCTGCAGCCGTTGTAAAGCCGCCGCAGCTTCTTGTGGTTCACGCGCACACCCTCGCGCGACAGCAGCACATGCAGCCGTCGCCAGCCGAAGCGGCGGCGTACCGCTGCCAGTTCCCGCAGACGCGACCGCATCGCGCCATCGTCCACACGCCGATGCCGATAGCGGATCGAGGTTCGTTCCGCCCCGATCGTTCGGCACGCCCGCCGCTGGCTCACCCCATGCACGCTACACAGGTGCGCCACGGCCTCCCGCCTGGCTGCGGGCGTCACCATTTTTTTGTCGCGATATCCTTCAGCATCGCGTTGTCCAGCATTGCCTCGGCCAGCAGCTTCTTCAGCCGGCGGTTCTCGTCCTCCAGCGACCGCAGCCGCTTGGCCTCCGACACCTCAAGCCCGCCGTACTTGGCCTTCCACTTGTAGAACGTCGCGCTGCTGATCCCGTGCTTGCGGCAGACATCCAATGTCGCCGTACCAGCCTCGTGCTCCCGCAAGATCCCGATGATCTGCTCTTCCGTGAACCGCGCCTTCTTCATCGCCGTCTCCTCTCGAAGACGGATTCTACCTCAACCTGGAGGAGTTTCTGGGGCTCAGGTCACGAGCCATCGGTGACATCTGCGCCCTCTATTCCGAGCAGGAGTGCTGGAACTACCTCAAAGAGGCTGGATATGCGCCCGATTAAACGCTCGGCGCTCTAGAACAAAGCCCTTTGGCGTTAGTCGTCGGAACTATAGGATGTGGCGTCTACTTGAATTTCACATGAATCATTACGTCTCGCCACCCTGCATGCTTAACACGGAATTTATAAGTTCCGGCGTTCGAATACGGGTCGAACGACCAGTTCGTACCAAGGAGAGTCGCACAGGCTTTGGCGATTGTGATGCCGCTCACTCCAGCCTGTGTACATTGCACCGGAATTGTTAGCTCAAGCTGATTTTGTTCTCCTCCGTAGCACTCGCCGATACCCGTGTTTTGACCGGCGTTTATATTTGTATTGTTTGGCTTCAAACTCCGCCAAGTTCTGACTTGTTGATTGATGGGTCGTAGTAAAACTTGCCACGCCTGAGATGCGGCGGCAGTTGCCAACTGCACGGCTTCATTCGGGATCGCCACGGCAACCACCTGTTGGGGCGGCTTCCAAGTCCAGCGCACGGCACCCGTGCACCCGGTCTCGCGTTGGCCATCGACCGGACCGCGCTCGCGTTGCCACTGCCAACACTTCCTGTCGTCCTTCGCGGGCTGGTCCGGCAAGTCGAGGTCGCGCATGAATGTCTTTTGGCACACCGCACACTTGAAATCGTATCGATACTTCATGGTTCTTGTTCCCATATCCACTTGGTAAGCCGCAAGACTGGGCGTTTGATTAACGACAAAGCGGAAGAGTAGTCGGCCACCCTCAGATTTAGACTTCTGACGAGGGGTCGGAGCGCGGCCATTCTTACTCCAGCCGACATTCCCCAGATGAACACGTGGAACGGTGCAAATGCTATCATTCCGCCGGATTCTGGGGAAGCCATGGGCGGCCTACACAGTTTTCCCCGCGCTTCCGCCGCGTCCACCGCCCAAACGACCTTTGATCCATCGATTCCGCTCTTTTCCTCGTCATTCAGACGCACTCCTCCCGGGGTGATGACGCATCCGACCGCCCAGCCCTATGCCGGAGCCGGTCGTCGTCGCAGCCCGTCGATCAGGCGTAGGATTTTCTCGAACAGTTCTCTCGGCACCGCGACCTCGGCCATCTGGAAGACGGCGTAGCGGGCGTGGCGCGCGACCTTGGCGCCGATCTTGATCAGCTTCTCCCGCAGGCTGGTCAGCGACCACTGCGCGACCGGGTTGCCGCCCCAACGAGTTGGCGTCCGCCTCAATGCTTGCGCGCTGCGGCATCATATTGCGTAAGTGCCGAAATGGGGCCCCGAGAGAAAACGTCGAAATAGCCCCTACTGCACCACGGAGATGGCGATGGCCTTCGACGAGCACGCCTACATGTTCTTGGTGCTCGGCAAGCGCGAGTGCCACGAAGCGCGGGGACCGAGGCTGCTCTCATCCCCCCTGGCCTCCGCGCTCAAGGAACTCACATCCGGCAGGCCGGTAGAATTCAGGCTGACTTAAAAGCGTCTACGCGAACTGAGCCTGGCGACCAAGGCTTATCTTGACAATGAAGTCGCCCCTCATTTTTTGACCCAAGGCGTGAACGTCGTCGGCTTCACCGTCGTCTACGACCAGATCTACGCGTCGATTTTCGCGGCGAACTACCTGTGCAAGCGCTATCCGGGGTTCAGGTTTCTCTTTCTCTTCGGCGGTTACAGCGTCACGATCCCAAAGGTCGCCGAGATCTTTAACAAACATCAAGTACCGGGGCTGTTCGTCATCGGATGTCCGTCGTCAGAACGATAGATACGGATCGGGTCCATTTGAAGAGAGGATGCGGCGCATCTGTTGAACAGGTTAGGCTGCTTTTCTGGAGTGCATCAAGCGTCTGCTTTGGATGGTCTGTCGTCTGATCCTTTCTCGTTCCAGCAGGATGGTATTGCCACGGCCGAAGTAGACATCGGCAGGTGTCAGATTGCCGATGGCCTCGTGGTAACGATGGTTGTTGTAGTGATCGACGAAGGCGTTGATCTGGGCCTCGAGATCGCCCGGCAGATAGTAGTTCTCGAGCAGAATGCGGTTCTTCAACGTCTGGTGCCAGCGCTCGATCTTGCCCTGGGTCTGGGGATGGAAGGGAGCGCCCCGGATGTGCCTGATGCCGCGGTCCCTGAGCCATTCCGCCAGATCGCCGGCGATGTACGTTGTCGCTCAGCAGGCGTGGCCGATGTGTGACCTGCGCACTCTCGCAGCCTGATGCCGTGAGCGCCAGCTCCAGTGTCTCCGTCACATCCTCGACCTTCATCGTCGTGCATAGCTTCCAGGCGATGATGTAACGCGAGAAGTCGTCGAGGATCGTCGACAGGTAGAACCAACCCCAGCCGATCACCTTGAGATAAGTGAAGTCGGTCTGCCAAAGCTGGTTGGGCGCCGTCGTCTTGTCCTTGAACTCGTCAGCAGCTTTCACGACGATGAAGGCCGGGCTCGTGATCAGGTCGTGAGCCTTGAGCAGCCGATAAACCGATGCCTCCGACACAAAGTACTTATTCACATCGGTGAAGCGCGTCGCCACTTCCCGCGGCGACAGTTCCGGCTCGTCCAGGGCCAGTTCGACGATCTGTTCCCGAACCTCTTCCGGGATCTTGTTCCACACCCGCCTGGGCCGGGACGGCTTGTCTTCCAGTGCCTCGGGCCCGCCCGCCTGCAGGCGGGCATACCAGCGGTAAAATGTCATCGGCAAGATACCGAGCGTGGCCAGGGTTCGTCGGACCGGCAGGTGAGAGTGCTCGACCAGGCCGATGATCTCCAGTTTCTCGGAACCAGGGTATCTCATTCCCCGTCTCCCCCATCCGCGATCATGCTTTTTTAAGCAGACGCAGTTCCAGTGCCTGCTCGGCCACGACCTCCTTCAGCGCCCGCGCCTCACGGCGAAGGTCCGTCACCTCGCCGCTCGTGGCCGCTCGTGCCGTGTCGCCCGCCAGACGACGTTTGCCGGCCTCGAGGAACTCCTTCGACCAGCTGTAATAAAGACCCTCGGCGATACCCTCCCGGCGACACAGCTCGGCAATGCTGGACTTGCCGCGCAGGCCGTCCAGGACAACACGGATCTTCTCTTCAGCTCAATAGTGCTTGCGCGTCGCACGGCGGATGTTCTTCACAAGCCGTTCCGACGACGAGCTCGGCGTAGTGGATTTCTGTCTCATATCGTTCCCATCAGGATGACGATGAGCCGGAAATCTTCCCTTCCTCAAGACGCTAATTCTGTATCAGTGGTCCTGATGCCGGACAGTCTTGAGCGTGAGCCAGGCCCCAATGAAAGTCAGCGCCCCAACCTTGATGAAGATCGGAAATACGATGAGTTCGAGCAAACCGAGCAGAAACGGAAACCAGTAGTCAGGTGGGGATCTCCAATTCGATGCCTTGTCCCGCCAAGGCACCGCAGGAATACGCTCCAAAAGCCTTCCAGTCGCAAGGGATCCCAGTAGCGTTCCCATGCCGTGAGACCCGATAGCAATAAGCGCAGTACGATTGCCAAGAGGATGACGCGACCAAAGTAGCAGCGAGGATCGGCAATGGTCTAACCCATCAGCAACTTACGGACGAGCTCGCTCGGTTCATTCATCCAGACCCTCCCGCCGCGGCCGCTGGGTCGGCACAAGTCTTGGCGCCGGAATTGGCACCGGACTAGCGGGGCGGCGGAAACGCCACCGGTATCCCACAAGGTTACCCAACAGCCCACAAATGGCGTGATTCCGGCTATTTCTACCTGATGTTTGTCTACATCGTGAGCTGGCTGCAGCTCGCCGACGGCGTGGCGCCGGCCCGGGCGCTCGAGATCAACACCGTCAGCATGACTGTCCTGCTGCCATTGATGGTGGCGGCGGGCTGGCTGAGCGACCGCATCGGCCGCCGGCCGGTGTTGCTGGCTGCCACGGCCTTCGCCGTCGCGACGGCGTGGCCGCTGTTCTGGCTGATGCACCATGCCGATCCCGGCCTCGCCCTGCTGGGCCAGCTCGGTTTCGTGCTGTCGGTCGGCACCTTCATCGGCTGCCAGCCAGCCATCATGGTCGAGGCGGCGCCGGCGCAGGTGCGCTGCACCGCGATCGCGTTGGGCTACAACGTGACGCTGGGCGTCATTGGCGGGCTCAGCCCGTTGGTCGCGACCTGGCTGGTCGCGCGCACGGCCAACGACTACGGCCCGGCCTTCATGATCATGACCGCCGCCGCCGTGTCCTTCCTCGCCATCCTGACTTTCAAAGAATTCCTCCAGGGCGCCCCTCGACTGACGCGCGATTTCATTTACTGAGCCAACCGCGGTACCCCTCGCGTGGCGGCCGGTTCGGCGTCAACCCAGCTTGATCTTTCCCTCGACGATCAGCTTGCCGAGCAGGGTGCGCTGGCCTTCGAGCCAGGCCTTGAACGCGCCGGGCGTGTCGGCGACCAGCACGGCACCCTCGGGGTCGAGCCGCTCGCGCACCTTGGAATCCTTGATCGCCTCGGCGCAGGCCGCCTGCATTCGGGCGATCAATTCGAGCGGCGTGCCATTGGCGGCGAACAGGCCGTTCCAGCCGACCATGTCGAAGCCCGGATAGCCCGATTCGGCGATCGTCGGCACGTCGGGAAGGGTAGGCGCGCGCTTGAGGCTGGTGACGGCCAGGACGCGGCATCGCCCGGCGGCAAGCGGCGGACGGATCGACGAGGTGGTGACGATCACCGAATCAATCGCCCCCGCGCCGATGTCGCGCGCGGCGTCGATGCTGTCTGGATAGGGCACATGGATCAGCTTGATGCCAGCACGACGCTGCAGCTCCTCGCCGGCCATGTGGGCCATGCCGGCGGCGGGCGGCGTGCCATAGCTGATCGTGCCGGGTCTGACCGTGGCGGAGGCGATGTAGTCCTGGATCGTCTTGGCGGGGAAGTCCTCCTTCACGGCGAGCACCTGCGGGAAGTCGGAGAGCTTGGTCACCGGCATCCAGGTCGCGGCGTAGTCGAACGGCAAGCCCTTGATCAGGAACGGGTTGGTCAGCTGGTTGGCGGCGTCGATCAGAAAAGTCTGCCCGTCGCGCGGCGCCTGCAGCACGGTGCCGGCCGCGACAGTGGAATTGCCGCCGGTGCGATTGTCGATGATGACCTGCTGGCCGAGGATTTCCGCCACCCGCGCGCCGACAGTGCGCGCTACCGTGTCGGCTGCGCCGCCCGCTGCGAAGGCCACGATCCAGCGCACCGGACCGGTCGGCCACTTGCTTTGTGCGAACCCTGCGCGCGCCAGAAGCGGCGCGAACGGGCTCGCAGCGAGGAGTCCGCGGCGGGAAATCCGCCTCACGGGCTACTCCAGCAGTTCGGGCACGACCCAGAGAGCGGATTCGCCGCGGGCGATCCTTTGCACGTTGTCGAAGCCGTTGCGCAGGCGGGTGATGTTGCTTTCAAAGGTCGGGCCGGCGAGGTGGGCGGTCAGGATGACGTTGTCGAGCTTCAGCAGCGGATTGTCCGGCGGAGTCGGCTCCTCATCGAACACATCGAGGCCGGCGCCGAACAGCTTCCCAGCGCGAAGTGCCGCGGTCATCGCCTTTTCGTCGATCACCGGACCACGCGAGGTGTTGACGATGATAGCGGACGGCTTCATCAGGGCAAGCTCGGCTGCGCCGATCATATGCTGCGTCGAGGCGTTGAGCGGCACGTGCAGCGACAGGATGTCTGAGCCGCGCAGGATTTCGGGCAGCAGACGGAAACGCACGCCCAGCGCGTCCTCCTGTTCCTCCTTGAGCCGGGCGATGTCGTAGTAGTGCACGACCATGCCGAAGGCCTGCGCCAGACGCGCCACCTTCTTGCCGATGGTGCCCAGGCCCACGATGCCCAGTACCTTGTCGCGCACCTGATGGACGGTGGGCGGCGCGTTACCGTGCCAGCGTCCGGCCACGACGTTGCTGTGCTGGGTGATCAGCCGACGCGACACCGCCAGCATCAGCAGCAGGGCATGCTCGGAGACGGCAACCGAGTTGGCCCCGCCGTTGTTGCACAGCGGCACCTTGCTCTTGCGCGCGGCCTCGAGGTCGGCGCGGTCGTAGCCCGCGCTCAGCATCTGGATCAGCCTGAGCTTGGGCGCGTCCTTGAAGAGCTGCGGGGTTACGTATTGCTGCACGAAACCCATGAAATAGTCGGCAGCGGGGAGCGCCGCCTTCATTTCCGGCGAGTTGTGCAGCGCCTTCACGATCTCGAAGCCCTTGGGCGCGAGGTCGTCGACCATGGAGATGGTGTCCTTGGGTCCGACCACGAGTACGCGTTCAACCATTAGAATGCCTCCGCAGCAATACGATGACCTTTCAAGAGACCGGGCAGGCGCCCGGGCTCGGTTCGGCCCCAGCCACATTCGGCCGAAAGTCCGAAATCGTCGACGAACCGCCGGGCCGCCGCGATGCGGGCCTTGTCGCCGGCGTCGTCGTCGTGGTGCAGCAGCCCGAGATAGAGCTTGGTTCCGTGCGGCCGCCTGAAATCTCCGAGCGGCGCGTAGTAGGCGTCGTCGGTGCGGTCCCTGGGCACGGGAATGTGCAGGAAATCGATGCGCCGCTTCGTGGCGGTGGCGATGCCGTTCATCATCTCGACCAGAATGGCGGAATCCTTGGGCTGCACCAGATGCTCGTCGCGCGGCGAGCCATAGCAGAGGTGGTAGCCCATTTCGACGCCGTCCGGCACGGCATCGCCCAGCCGCCCCAGCATGTCGAAGGTCTGCTTCTTGTAGTGCGCCGGCCGGTCCCTGAAGTAGTTCTCGAACGCCAGGACTTCCTGGCAGACATCCCACTGGATCGAGAGGTCGGACGCCGGGATCGCCTTGGTGATGTTGGCGAGCGCCGCCTTCAATGCGCGCTCGTAGACGCCAAAATAGGTCTCCCGCGCCGGGCCGCTGACATAAAGGTAGCCGCTCGCCTGCGGTGTCGGCAGGCAGACCTGGAAGCGGATGTGCCCGGGGATGGCCCCCGCGGCGCGCAGCTTCTTGAAGACCTCCCAGGAGGCCAGTGCTGCCTTGTCGTAGCCGGTCTCGAACTTGACGGTGGCGGGATCGACGTCCGGCTTGAAGCGCAGCTGCTCGATCTCGCGCACGACCTTGCCGTCCCACTGGACGAACTTGTAGGGCGGCACCGTCGGGTCGATCTCCATGGCGGGATGATCGAGCAGCATCTGGCGCTGGAAGTAGACCCAGCGCGAGCGCTCGCCGGTCTCGCCGTCGGGCATGCAGCGGAGAAAGCGCCCGAGCTCGCCGGCCAGCCGGCGGAACACCTGCTCGCTGTTGTCGAGCGGAATGCTGCCGATCAGGTGCAGGCGATCCTTGGGCTCCACCTACGCCACCTTCTCGAGCTTCTGCAGCGAGCGAAGGTACTTCGGCACCGGCACGCCGGGATGGGTGCCGGACCAGTTGGTGTAGCTCACCTCGCCGACATAGATGTCGCCCTTGCTGTCGACGGCGAGGCCGTGCGGCGAGAGGAAGCGGCCGGTCTCCTGCCCGGGGCCGTGCTCGCCGCCCAGCCGCGCGATCACCGTGCCCTTCTTGTCGACGATGCTGAGGCGCGGGCCGATATTGGTGTGCTTGCTGTTGACCGGCATGCCCGGTCCCAGCTCACCGATGATGAACCGGGGATTCTTGCCGCCGCCGTTGCAGCAATAGAGTGCGCAAGGGCGATGCATGTTGTTCCATTGCGCCTCGTACTTGCCGCCGCCGTCGAACACCTGCACGCGGTGGTTCTCGCGATCGGCGACATAGACCCAGCCATCCTCGTCGGTGGCGATGTTGTGCACGATGTTGAACTGGCCGGGATCGGTGCCGGTGGTGCCCCAGCACATCAGGTGCTTGCCGTCCGGCGAATATTTGTGGACGCAGGAATTGCCGTAGCCGTCCGACACGTAGATCTCGCCTTTCGGCGACAGCGCGGTGTGGGTGCAACGGTTGAAGGGCTTGCCGCTCAGGAAGGGGGCGGGCTGGTTGGGCACGCCGATGGTTAGAAGCACCTTGCCGTCGGTCGTGATCTTGCGCACCGTGTGGTCGCCGTCGTCGGTGCAGTAGAGCGTGTCGTCGCTGTCGATATGGATGCCGTGGGCACGGCCGAACAGGCCTTCGCCCCACGAGCGCAGGAAATTGCCGTCGCGGTCGAACACCATCATCGGATGCTGGCCGCGGTTGAAGACGTAGACGCGGTCCTTGCTGTCGACGGCGACCGCCGCCACGTCGCGGAACTCCCAGCCGTCGGGCAGCTTGGCCCAGTTCTCGACCACGCGATAACGATGCTCGCCGCTGCCAAGGATTACAGACATCGCACTCTCCTCATGCGGACCGCGGGCCTCCAGGCCCGCATCATGGTCATGAGCGGGCGCGGTCGGGGTAACCCCGGCCTGAGAGGCCCGCGGTCCGGTTTGACTCCTTCACTCCGTCATCGCCGCCGAAATCTTCTCTGCCGTCATCAGCGTCGGGAAATTGGTATTGGCGCAGGGCACCACGGGAAATACCGAGGCGTCCACCACGCGCAGGCCCTGCACGCCCTTGACCCGGCCCTGGGTGTCGACCACCGACATCGGATCGTCAGGGCGGCCCATGCGGCAGGTACACGACGCGTGCCACACGCCGATCGCGGCCTTGCGCACGAAGGCCTCCAGCGCCTCGTCGTCGGTCATCACCTGGTCGAAGGTGAAGCCCTCGACCACGAACTTGTCGATCATGAAGCGGCGCACTGCGGCCGGCCCGTCGAGGAGCTGGGCCACGATGCTGGTGACGATCTTGTTCTTGGTGTTGACCACGCCGATCGCGCGCACCTTGTCGCTGTAGGCGGCCGGGAAGGGCGTGTCGGTCACCTTCTGCACGGCCTTCGTCATCTGCACGGCGGCCATCAGCTTGAAGCCGCTCATCAGCCGGTCGAGGTCGCGCTTGTCCGACAGCAGGTTGAACTCGACGACGGGCTCGCGGCGATAGTCGCGCGAAGCGAGCTTGACCTGCCCGGTCTCCGAGTAGGTCTTGTTGATGAAGGTCAGCAGCGAGGCGATCTGCTCGCCCACCGCATGCCAGGCCGACTTGCTGATCACCGCCACGAACATGTCGCCCATGGGTATGCCGGGCAGCCCGGAGGAATAGCGCAAGCCCATATGGATGTGACGGCGCGTGTGGTCGTTCATGCGCGCGCCCCGGCGGATGAAGGAGGACAGCGCGATCGATGGATGGTCCATCAGCCGCTGGCCGACGCCGGGCAGGGCGGCGATCACCGGGATGCCCAGTTCGCTGAGATGGCCGACCGGACCGATGCCGGCGCGCATCAGATGCGCCGGCGTATGGATCGCACCTGACGACAGGATGACTTCGCGTGCCCGGAACTCCTTTTCCTGGCCCGCGACCATCGCCGTCACGCCGACGCACTGCGTGCCCTCGAACAGCAGCGACTTCACCTGCGTTTCCGTCGAGATCGTGAGGTTGGAGCGCTTGCGTGTCTCGGCATCGAGATAGCCCATGGCCGCCGACACCCGCCGCTCCTCGGCGTTGGAATGGGTGACGGGGAAGTAGCCCTCGACGAACTCGCCGTTCTGGTCGGGCAGGAACTTGAAGCCCTTGGCCTCGAAGCCCTGCGCCACCGCTTTGGCGTGGCCGGTCCAGTGTTCGGGCGGGATGCGGCGCACGGGAATGCGCCCGTCCTTGCCGTGGTACGGCCCGTCGAAGTCGAGATCGCGCTCGACCTTCTTGAAGAACGGCAGCACTTGGTCCCAGCCCCAACCCTCGGCGCCGCGGCTGGCCCATTCATTGTAGTCGGTCGGCGCGCCGCGATTGGCCATCTGGCCGTTGATCGACGAGCCGCCGCCCAGCACGCGCGCCTGCTCGTACTTGCGCAGCGGCGGCCGGTTCTCCTGCGGATTGTTGTGCGACACGACCTGGGTATGGACCTTGAGTTCGGTCCAGTGGAAGCGCGGGTCGAAGTAGGCCGTGCCGGAATAGCTGTCGGCGATTTCCTTGGGCTCCTGGCCCGGCGGCGTGTCCTGGCCCGCCTCGCACAGCAGCACCTTGTTGGCGCTCCTGGCCGACAGGCGATGGGCCATGACCGAGCCGGCCGAGCCGCCGCCTACGATGATGTAGTCGTACACTGGCATTTCCCCTGGCGTTTCCTCTGTTTGTTGGGACCGACGCTAGCACGACTGCGGCTCAATGTGGCGAAACCACGAAGCGGCGTGCGGAACGCCTCGCCGGCCTTGGCGTTCCTGTCCGGTTACCACAGCAAGGAGAAGACAAATGATGAAGCGTACCCTGATCACCCTGGCCCTCGTGGCCGCCGCCGGCACCGCCGGCGCCCAGACCGTCACCACGCCGCCGGCCGGCGGCGCCACCGTCACCCCGCCGTCGGTCGGTCCCGGTGCCGTCACCACCCCGCCGGTCGCCCCGCCGACGGTGAACACCCCGGCAGTCCCCTCGCGCTCGGTCGGTGCCGGTGGCGCGGCCGTGACCACCCCGCCCGTCAGCGGCGCGACCGTGATGCCGCCGTCGGCCGGATCAGCCGGCGTGAGCACGCCTGGCGTCAATCCGCCGGGCGTCAGCACCCCGGGCGCCGGTTCACGCTCGGTCACGCTGCCGAACACGGCGAATGCGCCTGCGCTGCCGAACGCCAGCGGCTCGGGCAGCGCGCGCGCCAAGATCGAGGCCGACGGCTACAAGAACGTGCAGGGCCTGAATCGCGGCTCGGACGGCAAGTGGCACGGCAAGGCGCTGCGCGGCGGCGCTCAGGTCGATGTCACGGTCGATGCGGCCGGCCGGGTTTCGACGCAGTAACCCGGCGTTCTTCGACCCGCTGCGAACTCGCCTCGTCGCAAGACGGGGCGGGTTTTCAGCGTTGTGCCTTGCCGCCGCGGATCAAGCCTGCAATCGTTTGTTGATTGCCGCGAGGGAGGTTTCGTATGCCGGACGTCACAGCCGCAAACCCCGATGTCGCCACGCCTGAGCTCATGAAGTCGATCTCCGCCGCCTTCAACAGTCGCGACGTCGACCGCATCGTCTCGCACTTCACCGACGACGCCACCTTCTGGCTGGCGCGGGGACCCGAGCCGGTCGGCCGCACGCTTCGGGGCAAGGAGACGATCCGCAAGACGCTGGCCGACCGCTTCAAGGTGATCCCCGACATGCGCTGGGACCACAAGGAATACATATACGCAGGCAACCGCGCGATCTCGGTGTGGACCGTGAAGGGCAAGGGTGCCGACGGCGAGGATCTCAACTATCAGGGCTGCGACATCTACACCTTCCGCGGCGGGAAGATCTGCGCCAAGGACACGTACTGGAAGATGGTCGAACACAAGGACCGGCTGTGATGGCACTCGACCTCGTCATCCGCGGCGGCACTGTCGTCGACGGCTCGGGCAAGCCGCGCTTCGGCGCCGACATCGGGATCAAGGACGGCCGCATCGTCGAGATCGGCAAGGTCCGCCAGAGCGCGGAGCGCACCATCGACGCTGATGGGCTGATCGTCTCGCCGGGCTTCATCGACGGCCACACCCACATGGACGCGCAGGTCGCCTGGGATCCGCTGGGCAGCTGCTCGTGCTGGCACGGCGTCACCTCGGTGGTGATGAGCAATTGCGGCTTCGCGCTGGCGCCCTGCAAGCCGGACGACCGCGACTGGTATGCGCGCTGCCTGTCGGCGGTCGAGGACATCCCGACCGAGGCGATGGCCGCCGGCATCGACTGGACCTGGGAGACCTTCCCGGAATATCTCGCGACCGTCGAGCGCCTGCCCAAGGCGATCAACTACGGCATGTATATCGGCCATTCGGCGCTGCGCATGTACGTCATGGGCAAGCGCGCGCTGTCGGAGAAGGCGACCGAAGACGACATGGTGCGCATGGCGGCGGCCGTGCAGGAAGCGCTGAAGGCGGGCGCCATGGGCTTCTCCAGCTCGCGCGCCTCGACGCACGTGACGCCGGACGACACGCCGGTCGCCAGCCGCATCGCCGAATGGGAGGAGATCGACCGCATCATCGGCGCCATGGCCGAGCTCGATGCCGGCATCTTCCAGGTCGGGCCCGACATTGCGAGCGGCGCGCGGCATCGCACGTTCCTCGACCGCCTGCGCAAGGTGGCGCTCGACTACAAGCGGCCGATCATGTTCGGCGTGCTGTCGACCAAGCAGGGCGACGATCCGAATCCCTGGCACTACCAGACCAAGTACATCGACGACACCGTGGCGGCGGGCGGTCGCATGTTCGGGCAGGGCACGACCAAGTCGATCAACGCCATCTTCTCGCTGAAGTCCTATCTGCCGTTCGACGTGCTGCCGGCCTGGCAGCCGATCCGCGCGCTGCCGATGGCCGAGCAGAAGAGGAAGCTGCGCGATCCGGCCGTGCGGCGCGAACTGGTGGCGGCCGAAGCCCGGATGAAGCCGCGCGACAAGACGTTCCAGGGCGGCGGTGCTGCGACGACCGACCCGCGCAAGCCCGACTATGCCAACCTGTTCGCCATGAAAGGCGTCGACTGGGACGATCCGACGGTCGACCAGCTCGCCAAGGCGCGCGGGCAGCATCCGGTCGAGGTCATGATCGACCTGTCGCTGGCCAACGAGAACCAGGTCTACGTCCAGCCGCTGGTCAACGAATCGCCCGACGACGTGCTGGGCATGCTGAAGCATCCGCGCACGCTTGCGACCTTCTCGGATTCGGGCGCCCATGTCTGCCAGGAGATGGGCTCCTCGCTGCAGACGCATCTGCTGAGCTACTGGGTGCGCAAGCGCGGCGCCTTCACGCTCGAGCAGGCGATCAAGAAGCTGACGCACGACAATGCCAGGGCGTGGGAACTCGAGGGTCGCGGGCTGGTGCGCGAGGGCTACCAGGCCGACCTGGTGCTGTTCGAGGAGAACGGCATCCGGCCCGCCATGCCGACGGTCGAGAAGGACCTGCCGGGCGGCGCGCGCCGGCTGGTGCAGAAGGCCGAGGGCATCAAGGCCACGATCGTCAACGGCGCCGTGGCGTTCGAGGACGGCGAGGCGACGGGCGCGTATTTCGGCCATGTTCTGAAGGGCAAACTGGCGTCGTGAAAGGTCTTCTCTTCGCCCTGATCCTGGTCAGCGTCGCCGGCGGTGCCGTCGCCCAGACCAAACCCGCGCCACCCGTCAACATGAGCGGCCCCGCGGGCGTGAAGACGCATCTGCAGGCGCTGCACTACAAGGACGTTCACGACCTGCGGCGTGGCTACGACGGCCAATGGACCGGCAAGGCGACGACACGGCAATGTTCCGACGATGGTGACGATCGCTCCCGACGGCAGCGTCACCGCGCGCTAGCCGAGCTCCTTGCGCACAATCGCCGCGCCCTCGGCGAGCGCCTTCAGTTTGCCGAACGCCGTGGCGCGCGGCAGGTACTTCATGCCGCAATCGGGCGCGGGCAGGAGCTTGTCGGGAGCCATGAATTTCAGGCCGGCGCGGATCCGGTCGGCCACTTTCTGCGGCGTCTCGATCTCGGGGTCGGCGAGGTCGATCACCCCCAGCATGACCTTCTTGGGCGCAAGATCCTTCAGCACGCCGAGGTCGAGCCTGGGCTGCGCCGATTCGATCGAGATCTGCTGGGCGATGCTGTCGGCGAGCTGCGGCAGGAAGGCATAGCCGGTCGGCTTGCCGCCGGTGACGACGGCGGCATAGCCGAAGCAGAGATGCACCACCGTCGGCACCGTGAGGCCTCTGCAGGGCGCGGTCGATCACCTTCACGGCGTAGCGCTTGGCCTCCTCGGGATTGTTGCGCAGCCACGGCTCGTCGAGCTGGATCACGTCGGCGCCGGCCTTGACCAGCTCGTGCGCCTCCTCGTTCACCGCGGCGGCGTAGTCCATGCACATCGCCTCGGCATCCTTGTAGAACTCGTCCTTGACCTGCTGGCCCATGGTGAAGGGGCCGGGCAGGGTGATCTTGGCGAGCCGCCCGGTATTCGCGCGCAGGAACTGCATGTCGCGCAACTCGACGGGCCCGGTGCGCCTGATCTTGCCGACCACCCTCGGCACCGGCGTCTGCGGCCGCCGGCGCGATTGACGATCTCGGCCGGATGCTCGTCGTCGATGCCCTCGAGCGCCGTGGCGAAGCGGTTGGAGTAGCTCTCGCGCCGCATCTCGCCGTCGGTCACGATGTCGATGCCGGCCCGCTCCATGTCGCGGATGGCGAGCAGCGTGGCATCGTCCTGCGCCCCTTCGAGGAACGGCTCGGGCACTCGCCAGATCTCCCGCAACCGCGTGCGCGGCACGCCTTTGCTCAGCATCTCGTGATCGACCAGCCAGTCGGGCTGCGGATAGGAGCCGACGACGGTGGTTTGCAGCAGCGCTTCGGGCATGACGGTCCTACTGGATCTTGATGTTGGCTGCCTTGACCAGTTCGGCATTCTCTTTGAGCTCGCGGGCGACCGTCTTGTCGAGCTCGGCCGCCGTGGTGGGCGAGGCATCGGCGCCGAGCGAGCCCAGACGGTCCTTGACCTCAGGCGAGGCGAGGGCGGTCGCCACTTCCTTGTTGAGGCGCTCGATCATCGCGGGCGGCGTGCCGGCCGGAATGAACATGCCGACCCAGAAATTGTAGGCACTGCCCTTGAAGCCCGCCTCCTCGGTGGTCGGCACGTCGGGCAGCACCGACGCGCGTTTTTCGCTGCCGACCGCCAGGGCCGTCAGCCTGCCGTCGCGCACCATGCTGAGGCCGGCGATCACCGGCGCGAAGAAGTAATCGACTCGGCCGCTCATCGTGTCGGTCAGCGCCTCGGGCGTGCCGCGGTAGGGCACGTGCTGGGCATCGATGCCGGCGCTGAGCTTGAACTTCTCGGCGTTCATGTGGGTGCCGCTACCGGTGCCGGCTGATGCGTAGTTGAGCTTGCCGGGCTGGGCCTTGGCGGCCTTCACCAGATCGCCCGCGGTCTTCCAGCCCTTGGATGGCGCGGCCACCAGGATGTTGGGCTGCTGGGCGAGGAGACTGATGCCGACCAGGTCCTTGCCGGTGTCGTAGGTGAGGTTGGGGTAGATCGAGGGATTGACCGTGTGAGCCGACGAGTTGACCAGCAGCGTGTAGCCGTCGGGCGCTGCCTTGGCGACCTGGGCTGAGCCGATGGTGCCGCCGGCGCCGGGCTTGTTCTCGACGATCACCGGCTGGCCGAGCTTGATCGACATCGCCTGGGCCACGGCGCGCGCCACGACGTCGGTCGCGCTGCCGGCCGTGAAGGGCACGATCACGTGGATCGGCTTGTCGGGAAAGGTTTGCGCTTGTGCCGTGCTCGCGGCGAGGATGACGGCGGTGGCCAGTATCGAACGACGCAGCATGGGTCTTCTCCCTGTTTCCTTCATTGGACGGCAATCTGCCGGCTGATGCTCTTGACGTCGAGGCGTCCCAGGATGCGTTCGCCCGATGCCGCAAGCCTGGCGCGCACCGCGCCGAGATCCGACTGTACCAGCCGGCCGTCGCGCTTGGCGAACCTGCCGGCCACCAGCACGTCGCGCATCCGCGCGCCCGAACCCTGCATGACCAGCGAGGCCACGGCATCGTGCACCGGCCACATGGCGAGCGGTCCGAGCGACATCACCGCGATATCGGCCTGCTTGCCGGGCGCCAGGCTGCCGATGCGATCGCTCATGCCCAGCATCGCGGCGCCACGCGTGGTGATCCAGTCGAACGCCTCGGCGGCCGGCACGGTCGAGGTGGCGGGGATGCCGCCGCTTTTGACCCGCTCCGCCGCGTTGTCGAGCGCGCGCTGCGAGGCGAGCGCCATGCGCGCGACGGTGAGCATGTCGCCGCCCACCGCCGATTCGAGGTCGACCCCGACCGACGGCGCGGACCCGAGCGCGCGCAGCCGGCCGGTGATGGGATGGCCGTGACCCTGCGCCATCTCGTTCTCCGGCGTGATCGAGAAGCTAACGCCTAGACCGACGAAGGCCTTGAGCTGGGCATCGGTGAGGTTGTTGCCGTGGACGATATTGATGTGCGGACCGACCAGACCTTGCGCCATCAGCGCCTCCCAGCCGCCGGGCGTCCTGGCCTCGCCGCCGCCCTGGTGCATCGAGGCAACCAGGCCCAACTCCTTGGCCAGCGCGAAATCATGGGCGCTGACCTCGAGCGTGGAATAGTGCGGGCCCAGCACCGCCATGCCGAGCGTGACTAGCGCGTGGTGGTCGCCCAACGGGCCCTTCAGCAGGCGCTCGATCTCCCGGCGCGGATGCGGGACTTCCGAGAAATGCGGCTCGCCCGGTTTGGGGTCGGGCTTGGGCGAGCCGTGGAGGAAGGCGGCGCGGATGCCGCTCTCTTTCAAGCCCGCAATGCCGGCATCGGTGTGCTCTGGCGTTGGATTGTTGTGGCACCAGTCCACCAGGGTTGTGACGCCGTGGTCGATCTGGTTGAGCGCGCCCGCCAGCGTGGCGATATGGATGTCTTCGGGTGCGAACACGGTGGCGAGGCCCGCATGCACGTGGCGAAAATATTCCAGCAGGGTCCAGTTGGACGCGACCGAGCGCAGCGCCGTCTGCCAGGTGTGCATGTGGGCGTTGATCAGGCCGGGCAGCACGAAATGCCCCGTGCAGTCGATCGTCTCCGCCTCGGCCTTGATCGACGGCGCGACGGCGGCGATGCGGTAGTCCTCGACCAGCACGTCGCCGGTCGGCAGTACGCCGATCTTCGGATCCTGCGTGACGACGATGCCGGATTTCAGCAGCAGCGCCATGGCTAGACCAGCCCGTCGCTCACCTTGACGTTCTCCGGCTCCAGCTTCATGCCGGCGGCGCGTGCCAGCTCGAGCAGCAGCACGGAGAAGTCGATGTCGCCGGGATATTGATGCGACAGCGCCAGCACGCTGTCGCGCGTCACCGAGGCGGTCGGCATGACCACACCCAACGACTTGGCCGCACCCAGGCCCAGCTCCATGTCCTTCAGGAGCAGCTTGGGCGTGAAGGTGGTGGTGAAGTCGAGATTCACCAGCGCCGGCGTCTTGTACCTGGTGTACATCGAGCCCAGCACGCTCTGATTGATCGACTCCAGGAATACGTGGCGCGGGATGCCGGCCTTTTCGGCGAGCAGCGTGATCTCGCACAACGACTGGATGATCACCCCGAACATGGTGTTGTGCGCGATCTTCCAGATCCGCGAGAGCTCGCCTTCGCCGACATACATCGCCGCGCGGCCGAGCGCCGCCAGCAGCGGCTGCACCGCGTCGTACTCCGCCTTGGGGCCGGAAGCCACGACCAGCAGCTTGCCCGCCTTGGCGACCTTGGCATTGCCCGACACCGGTGCGCTCAGATAGGCAACGCCCGCCTCGCCCAGTCCCTTGCGGATCTCAGCCGAGCCGGTATCGGAGATCGACGACATGTCGACCACGCGCTTGGGCCGCGCATTGCCCGTCAGCACGCCGCCCTTCCCGAACAGGATGTCCTTCAGGTCGTCGGTGGTCGAGACCATGGTAAAGACCGTGGCGCAGTGGGCCATCGCGCTCTTGTCCGTCACCACCTCGGCGCCGATCCGGGCCAGCGGGTCGGCCTTGGACGCGGTGCGGTTCCATACCGAAAGCCCATGGCCCGCCTTGACCAGTCGCGCGGCCATGGCCTCGCCCATGCGGCCGAGCCCGATCCAGCCGATATCGTGCGATGCTTTGCTGCTCATGCGACCGAACCTCGTTGCAGTGTCTGGCGTTGCGAAGGGCGCCGCAGTTTGAGAGGGGATGACGCTGCTGTCCATGTCCGTAAGCTCGACGTCACGTCCGGGGCGTAGACGCGTCGCCCCAAGCATCGCGCCATGGAGAACGAAATGAAGATATCAGCACGGTGCATGGCGACGGCTTTGGCGGCCGCGTTGCCGTTGGCGGCGGCTGCGCAGACCAGCGATACCGCCTACTGTCTGGCGCTGACACAAAAAATGCGAGGTCTACGTCTCCAACATGGCCGTCGGCCGGTCGCCAGGTGCGGGCACGATCGACGGCACGGTTGCGATCGAACAATGCAAGGCCGGGAACACCGCCGCCGGTATCCCGGTGCTGGAACGCAAGCTGCGCGAGGCCAAGGTCGATTTGCCCGCACGCGGATAGTGCGTAGTGAGAAGACGAGTCAGCATAGCGTAAGCGCGGGGCCGCATTGCCGCCGCGGTTGCAGACCAACTCTTCATCGCTCGATCCGAGCAATGGAGGTGACCATGATTGCAAACATCAAGTGGCTGATCCCCATCGTTGCAGTCGCGTTTCCGTTGACGGCCTCCGCGCAGGTCAGCGATGCCACGTACTGCCGGAGGCTCATCGCTCGCTACGAGACATTCGTCGACAACATGAAGGGCCACAGCCAGCAGCCGGGCGGCATCGACGGGCAGGTCGCCGTCGAGCAGTGCAAGGCGGGCAACACTGCCCAGGGCATCCCGGTCCTCGAGCAGAAGCTGCAGGATGCCAAGGTCACCCTGCCGAAGCACACCTAGCCCCGCTAAGCGAGCACGGGGTCGATCGGGGCGACCGTCCCTTCGGCCGCCTCGATCACCTCGCCGGCGTCGAGGCAGAGATCCTCGCGGTTGCGCATCGCCATGATCTGAATGCCGGTGCGCAGCTTGCCATGGCTGCCGACGGGCACGGCGAGGCCGGGCAGGCCGAGCAATGGCGCGAGCAGGGCGGGGCGCATCGCCTGCAGGACTTTCTTCTGGCCGTCCGGTTCTATGTCGGCGACCTGCTTGGGCGGCAGGTCGGCGAGCGTCGGCAGGATGACCAGCGGCCATTGCTGGAAGAAGGTCATCCAGCGCAGCAGCAACCCTTCGCGCTCGGTCAGTGCCGCGATGTAGGTCGGCAGGTCGACCGCCTTGTGCAGCTCGAGCCAGGCCTTCATCGAGGCGATGCCGTCGGGATCGCCCATCTTCTGCATCTGCGGCCACAGCCCACCGAACACGTCGGTGACGCAGATCATGTGCCAGAGCTCGACGCCGCGTTCCATGTCAGGCGGCAGCACCTCTTCGACGACGTAGCCTGCCGCCCGCAGGTGTGCGGCCGCGCGGCGCACGGCGGCGGCCTGCGCCGGATGCGTCGGGCCGCCCGGCACCTCGGGCACGATCGCGACCTTGATGGGCCGCGCCGGCGGCGGGCCCTGCATCGGCACGTCGCTCCAGCGCCAGTCGCGCCTATCGCCGCGCGCCATGACCTCGAGCGCGAGCCGCGCGTCGCACACCGTGCGGGTGTGCGGCCCTTGCACCGCCATCAGCACCGCGCCGATCGGCCGTCCCGTCGGCGCGCTGGGATTGAGGGAGGGAATGCGGCCGAAGCCGGTGCGCAGGCCGACCACGCCGTTGCAATAGGCCGGGATGCGCACCGAGCCGCCGATGTCGCTGCCATGGGCGATGGCGCCGATGCCGGTCGCGGTCGCAGCCCCCGCGCCGCCACTCGAGCCACCCGGCGTCACCGAGGGATCGCGCGGATTGAGTGTGCGGCCGTGCAGCGCGTTGTCGGTGAAGATGCGCATCGAGAAAGCCGGCGCGTTGGTGCGGCCGACGATGATGGCGCCGGCATGCTTCAGGTTGGCGACGACCGGGCTGTCCTCCCTGGCGATGAAGTCCTTGAGCGGCACCACGCCGTTGTCGGTCGGCAGGCCGGCCTGGTCGACATTGACCTTGGTGGTGACCGGCACGCCGTGCAGCGGCGGCAGGGCATGCCCGCGCGCGCGGGCGGCGTCGGCGGTCGCAGCGGCGGTCCGTGCCTCTTCTTCGAGCACCCGCACCACGGCGTTGATCGCCGGATTGACCTTGTGCAGGCGGGCCAGCACCGAGTTCGACCGCTTCGCGCGCCGAGGCCCGGCCGGTGCGGATAAGGCGCGCGAGCTCGGTCGCGTCGCATTGCCAGAGTTCCATGAGGTATTTCCTTTATTCTCTGTCATCCTGAGCGAAGCGAAGGATCTCATCGCCGTTTGCTACGCCATGAGATCCTTCGCTTCGCTCAGGATGACAGTTAGACCTCCTTCGATTCCATGCCGAAGAAGATCATGTTGCCGTCGAGGTCGGCAGCGTGGAAGTCGCGCAGGCCATAGTCGTAGTCCTTGGGGTGCTGCTGTGCATCATGGTGCTCTCCCTCGAGTTGAAACCGAAGCCTAGCATGCTAGAGTCCGGCCTGTCGTAGGAGGCAAGCCCATGAAGTGGTCCGATCGTCGTCTGCTCGACCTGTTCGGCATCGATCATCCCATCGTCCAGGCGCCGATGGCCGGACTGAGTTCGGCCCAGATGACCGTCGCCGTTTCGCAAGCGGGCGGCCTGGGCTCGATTGCCGCCGCCATGCTGACCGCCGAGACGCTGCGCACCGAGTTGCAGATCGTGCAACAGGGAACCGACAGGTCAATCAACGTCAACTTCTTCGTCCATAAGCCGCCCGTCGCGAACGCCGCGCGGGAGGCCGGCTGGCGCAAGCGCCTGGAGCCCTACTATCGCGAGTTCGGATTGGCGGCCGACGCCGGAGCCGGTGGGCCGGTGCGCGCTCCTTTCGATGCGGCGCTTTGCGACGTTCTGCTGGAGTTCAAGCCAAGGGTCGCAAGCTTCCATTTCGGCCTGCCCGATGCCGGCCTGGTGAAGCGCCTGAAGGCCGAGAAGATCGTCGTCGTCAGTTCGGCCACGACTGCCGAGGAGGCACGCTGGCTCGAGGCGCATGGCTGCGACGCGGTGATCGCGCAGGGCGCCGAAGCGGGCGGCCATCGCGGCATGTTCCTGACAGATGATATCGCCTGCCAGGCGGGCACCATGGCGTTGGCTCCCCAGGTGGTCGACGCGGTCAAGGTGCCGGTGATTGCCGCCGGTGGCATCGGCGACGGCCGGGGCGTCGCCGCTGCGCTGGCGCTGGGCGCGGCCGGCGCACAGATCGGCACGGCCTTTCTGCTGACGCCGGAAGCCAGGACGGTGGATCTGCATCGGGCAGCGCTGAAGACGGCACGCGACGACAGCACGACGCTCACCAATCTTTTCACCGGACGGCCGGCCCGCGGCATCGTCAATCGCTTCATTCGTGAAGTAGGTCCGATGAGCGCCGATGCGCCGGCCTTTCCGTTGGCCGCTGGCGCTGCCTTCCCGTTGCGCGCCGCCACGGAGGCCAGGGGGTCGACCGACTTCATGCCGCTATGGAGCGGGCAGGCTCCGTCGTTGGCGCGCGAGATGCCGGCGGGCGAGTTGATCGCAGCCTGGGTGAACGAGGCCGAGGCGGCGCTCAGGCGCGCGCGGGGATGACGGCGTCGATCAGCTGATCGACAAAGCCGCGCGTGATCGGCGCGTGGCCCATCAATAGGCGGTAGAACAAGGCGCCGAAGATCAGGTCCAGCGCGAGGTCGATATCGGTCGGGCGCTCGACCAGCTTGTCCTCGACGGAGCGCTCCAGCAGCAGGCGCGCGGCATCGCGGTTGCGGGCGATGAATTCGTTGCGGAATGCCTTGGCGAGTTCGGTCTCCGACTGCGCCGCGGCCACCATGGCGGCGACGCTGCGGCCGGCCGGGGCTGCGAAGGCGTCGGCCACGGCGTGGAGCTGGGCGCGCAGTGCCCCGAGCGGCGAGCGGCTCGTCCGGGCGGCCGTCGGCGCGCCCGAAGCATCGAGGAACGCCGCCATCGCCACCGCCGGCGCGTTGGGCCAGTAGCGGTAGATCGTCGGGCGGCTGACGCCCGCCCTGTTGGCGATCGCCTCGATGGTGACGGCCGTCAGCCCGCCGCGTTCGAGCAGCGCGCGGGCGGCGGCCAGGATCGTGGTCCGGGTGCGCGGATCGCGCGGCCGGCCGCGGCCGGGCAGGGAGGGGGCTTGACGGGGCATGTCTTTACGTTACGATACGTAACGTAATATAACACGGATGATGCCATGACCGCAAAAGGCAGGGAAGCCCGGCAGACGCTTCGGGCCCACATGACGGTGCACGATGCCAAGCAGGCGATCGCCTTCTATGCCAAGGCGTTCGGCGCGGTGGAGGCGTTCCGCCTGGTCGAGCCTGGGAGCGGCCGGATCGGCCACGCCGAGATCCGCATCGGCGACAGCATCCTGATGCTGAACGACGAGTATCCCGACTTCGGCGCCAAAAGCCCGAACGCGACCGGCGGCTCGCCCGTCGCCTTCCACATCCAGGTCGCCGACGCCGACAAGGCGGTCGACCGTGCCGTCAAGGCCGGCGCCACCCTCGTGCGCCCGGTGCAGGACCAGTTCTACGGCGACCGCTCCGGCATGGTGGCGTGTCCGTTCGGCTATCGCTGGTTCCTCGCCGCCGGCAAGGAAACGGTCAGTCCCACCGAGATGCAGAAGCGCTGGAGCGAGATGCTCGAAGGCGGGAAGGTCGAATAACAACCTCTGCCTGTCGTCTCGGCCGGAGGGTTACGGCGATGGGCTTCATTGGCTTTCCCGCTTTTCCTGGCCTTCCGTCCGTTCGGCCGGCACCACGACCACCTGCCTGAGCTCGCTGCCGGCGATCACCGACAAGCGGGTATCGACACCGATGCGGCCGCCGCCCAGCAGGCGCACGAGGTCGTCGGCGCCGGTCACGGGCTCGCCGTCGAGCGCCAGCACGATATTGCCTGGCTGAAGCCCGGCCCTGGCGGCGGGACTGTCGGGCTCGAGGCTGGCGACCGCCACGCCGCGCGACTGGGTGAGCCCGAGCGCCAGCGCCAGGCGGCGCGGCAGCGGCACGGTCTGGCCGGCGAGGCCGATGAAGGCCCGCCGCACGCGGCCGTGACGCACGATCTCGCTCACCACGTGGCTTGCCGTGTTGCTGGCCACGGCGAAGCAGATGCCCTGGGCGCCGGCGATTACGGCGGTGTTGATGCCGATCACCTCGCCGCGCGAGGAGACCAGCGGACCACCCGAGTTGCCGGGATTGAGGGCTGCGTCGGTCTGGATGACATCGTCGATCAGCCGGCCGGTGCGCGAGCGCAGCGAGCGGCCGAGGGCGGACACGACGCCCGCCGTCACCGTCGATTCGAAGCCCAGCGGATTGCCGATCGCGACCACGAGCTGGCCGCGCCGCAGCCCCTTGGAATTGCCGAGCCGTGCCGCCGGCAGCAAGACGTCGTCGACGATGCGCAGCAGAGCGAGGTCGGTGTGCGGATCGTCGCCCAGCACGCGCGCCTTGACGGTGCGCGTGTCGGCAAGGGCCAGGCGCACGGAGGAGGCGCCCTGCACGACATGGCTGTTGGTCAGCACCAGCCCGTCGGGCGAGATCACCACGCCCGAGCCGGTGCCGCCGCGCTGGTGCTTGTCGCGGTCGGGCGGCGTCTCGACCCGCACGACCGCAGGGCCGACCCGGTCGACGACGTCGACCACGGCCTGCGAATAGGCGTCGAACAGCGGTTGCTCGTTGGGGGTGGTTTCGCTGAGGAAACCCGCGTTCTCCGACGAACCTAGCTCGTCGGAAACGAGGGAAGGATGGAAGTCGAACATGGCCCTATATGGGGATTGGCGGCGGCAAGAATCGTCAGAAAACAGGCTGAAAATACTCCCGCTGTTCCCAGTCGGTGACCTCCGACTCGAAGCGCTCGATCTCGGCCTGTTTCAGCTTGATGTAGTAATCGACAAAGAAGTCGCCGAAGCCTGCCCGCAGCACCTTGTCCTCGCCGAGGGCCAACAGCGCCTCGGCAAGCGAGCGCGGCAGGGCCGGTGCCTTTGTCTCGTATGGAGCGTCGGCCGACGGACCGGGATCCAGCTTGCGGTCGAGACCGTCCAGCCCGCTCACGATCTGGCTCGCCATATAAAGGTAGGGGTTGGCGGCCGGCTCGCCGACGCGGTTTTCCAGATGGGTGGCAGGATCGCCCGGGCCGCCCAGCACCCGCACCATGACGCCCCTGTTGTCCTGACCCCACACCGCGTGGTCCGGCGCGAGCGAAAACGGACGGTAGCGCTTGTAGCCGTTCAGCGTCGGCGTGCTGAAGGCGGCCGCGCCACGCGCATGGTGGAGGAGGCCTGCCATGTAATGCATGCCGGGCGCCGACAGGGGTTCACGCCCATCCATGAAGACGTTGACGTGGCTTTTCCTGTCCTTCAGCGACTGATGCAGGTGCCAGCCGCTCGACATGACGTTGGCGAGACGCGGCCGGCACATGAAGGTGAGATGGAAGCCGTGGCGTTGCGCGATCTGCTTGGCGGCGCTGCGGAACAGCACCATGGCGTCGGCGGGCTCGAGCCCGGTGCCTGGCCGGAAGGTGAACTCGACCTGGCTCGGCCCGAACTCGACCTCGATGGAACGCAGCGGCAGGCCGAGATCGACGATATTGCTGCGCAGGATCTCCAGGATCGGGTCCATCTCGTCGTAGCGCTGCTCGGTCAGGTACTGATAGCCCTGGTTGAGCAGCGACACGTCGGGCGGTTCGCCAGGCCGGCCCGGTTGGCCCGCGTCGGCCAGGCCGAGCTTGCTGTTCTCCAGCTTGAAGAGATGGAACTCGACCTCGAGGCCGGCGATGAAGTCATAGCCGCGGTCGGCCAGCGTCTTGAGCACGCGTTTGTAGACCTGCCGCGTGTCCAGCGGCATGGGGCGGCCGTCGGCAAAGTAGATGTCGCACAGCATCCAGCCCGAATGCGGCGCCCAAGGCAGGACGCGGAAGGTGGTGGGGTCGGGCAGCATCAGCACATCGGCCGCGCCCTCCAGCTCCTTCATGCCGAACCCGGCACCCGGCTGCCAGACCGGAAACACCGTGCGATGCGCGGTGTCCTTCAGGAGCATCGTCGCGGAGAAACCGACGCCGTTCTTGAATGCGGCGTCGATCTCGCTCGCGGCGAAAGTCTTGCCGCGCAGCACGCCGTGCTGGTCGGCGAAGGCCAGCCGGACCACCGACATCCCGCCCGCCTTGATGCGGCGTTCGGCTTCCCGTGCCGCAGTCTTGCGGTCGTCCGTCCACAGGCCCGCCCGTTCGACCAGTGTCATGGGTGCCTAGGCGACCAGCGGCGGCCGGGTATTGGCCGCCCAGCTCGAGCCGCTGCGGCGACGCGCATCGAATTCCTTCCAGTAGGACTGCCAGTCGTGGGTAGGGCCCATGCCGTCGACGGTAATCGGTCCGCGGATGGCGGCGGCGCGCGCCGGGTCGAGCCACATCGGCGGCTTCTCGCCGTTGCCCACCTGGCCGATCGCCGAGAGGAGCAGCCGGCGATAGGCGACGATCGCCTTGTCGCTGGTGCCGAGATGCTCGCGCGTGCGATCCTGGATGCGGCCCTGGCCCTCGATCGCCCACTGGTCGTGGACGTTGATGTCGAAGCCCATGCCCGTATAGGTCTGCGTCGCCTGCTCGGCGATTTTGTAGCCGTACTCGTTGTGCTGGCCGAGCCGCGGACGATAATCCGGCAGCTGATAGAGCTGCAGCCGCTGCTCGCGCATCTGCTTGTGATCGACCGGCGCGCCGAAGCTGGTGAAGATCGCGTACCAGTAGCAGGACGTGTCGTCGATCGGCACGTGCCACTGGGTGATGGTCATCTCCGTGCTCATCGGGATCACGAAGGCATAGGGGAAGACGAGGTTGGTCACGCGGACATGCGTGTGCTTGTCGCTGATCCTGCGCAGGGTGAACAGGCGCAGCCCGTAGTCCGTGCCCTCGACGTCGATCTGCGGCCGCGTGAATTCGCGCATCATGCGCGTCATGGGAATGTTGGAATCGGAGGAGGCCGAGCGGAACTGCCGGCCATAGGCGTCCGACGTGTCCTCGTCTTCGAAGAAACGGTGCAGGTAGGAGGCGTGCGCGGGATCGATGCCGACTTCCAGCGCTTGCAGCCAGTTGCACTCGATCAGCCCCTTGAAGGCGAAGGCATGCGTGCTGGGAGCGAGGAAGCAATCGAAATCGGGAAAGGCCGGCGCTTCGCCTTCACCGAGGTAGGCGAAGATGATGCCGTTCTTGACCACGACCGGATAGCTCTTCTGGCGCACCCGCTGGCAGAGCACGCTGCCCTCCGGCTCGGCCGGCGTCTCCAGACACGTGCCGTCGACGTCGAACAGCCAGCCATGGAACAGGCAGCGCAAGCCGCCATCCTCGAGCCGGCCGTAGGCAAGGTCGGCGCCGCGATGCGGACAATGGCGATCGAGCAGCCCATGGCGGCCCCGCTCGTCGCGGAACAGCACGAAATCCTGGCCCAGCACGCGCACCGCCTTGGCCGGCCGTTCCTGGGGAAGCTCGTCGGCGAGCGCCACGGGATGCCAGTAGTGGCGCATCAGCGCGCCGCACTTGGTGCCGGGGCCGATCCGAGTGATCAGCTCGTTCTGCTCGGGAGTCATCATGGGTCAAGAGTGGATGAAATCTTGGTGACTGTCATCCCGGCTGACCCCTCCGTCATCCCGAGCGAAGCCGGCCAACGGACGGCGTAGCCGAGGGACCTCCTCTTATCGCTGAAGCAACAGAACAGGTCCCCACTTCGCCTCCCTTCGGCTTCGCTCAGGGCAGGCGCTGCGCTCGGCTCTGGTCGGGATGCCGAGGTATTAAGGCGGGCACTCGCCGGCGCGCTATTGCGAAGCTTACTTCGTCCGCGATGACGGACTATACAACTGGCCCATGAGCACTCTTTCCAACGGCATGCCGGGCCCGACGTCCCGGCACTATTTTTCCCAGCGCCTGCGCCTTCACTATGTCGACTGGGGCAATCCTGACGCGCCGCCGCTGCTCCTCGTGCATGGCGGGCGCGACCATTGCCGCAACTGGGACTGGGTGGCCGAGGCGCTGCGCAAGGACTGGCACATCATCTGCCCCGACCTGCGCGGGCACGGCGACAGCCAGTGGTCGCCCGACGGCAACTACTCGATGGCGTCCTACATCTACGATCTCGACCAGCTTGTGCACCAGCAGGGACTGGCGCCGGTGACGATCGTCGCCCATTCGCTGGGCGGCAACATCTGCCTGCGCTATGCCGGGGTGTATCCGGAGAAGGTGCGCAAGCTGATCGCCATCGAGGGGCTTGGACCGTCGCCCAAGGTGATCGCCGAGCGCAAGAAGCCGATGTCCGAGCGCATGCGCGACTGGGTCGATGAGCAGCGCAAGCTGTCCGGCCGCCTGCCGCGCCGCTACCCCACGATCGAAGACGCCTTCAAGCGTATGCAGGAGGAGAACAAGCACCTCTCGGCCGAGCAGGCCCGGCATCTGACGCAACAAGGCGTCAACCAGAACGAGGACGGCACCTACAGCTGGAAGTTCGACAACTACGTGCGCGCCTGGCCGCCCTATGACATGAGCTACGAGGACATCGAACAGCTGTGGACGCAGATCGCCTGCCCGACGCTGCTGATCTACGGCAAGGAGAGCTGGGCCTCCAATCCCGAGAAGGATGGCCGCCTGAAACACTTCAAGAAGGCGAAGGTGATCGAGTTCGACAATGCCGGCCACTGGGTGCACCACGACCGCCTCAAGGACTTCGTCGACACGGCCGGGGAGTTCATCGAATGAAGGCGGCCATTTTCCGCGGTGGCGACATCGTCGTCGGCGAGGTGCCCGAACCCAAGCCGGCGCAGGGCCAGGTACTGGTGAAGACGCTGGCCTGCGGCATCTGCGGTTCGGACCTGCACGCCGCCCGGCACGCGCCGCACATGGTCGAGATGTCCAAGCGCATTCCCGGACGCGCGCCGATGGACCTCTCGCGCGACATCGTGTTCGGCCATGAATTCTGCTGCGAGGTGCTGGAATACGGCGCGGGCAGCGAACGCCGTCTTAAGCCCGGCGCACGCGCCGTCGCCATGCCGGTGATACCGATGGGCGAGACGCGGCTCACCGTCGGCTATTCCAACGAGTATCCCGGCGGCTACGCCGAGCGCATGGTGCTGGCTGCGCCGCTGCTGCTCGAAGTGCCGAACGGGCTTTCCTCCGAACACGCGTCGCTCACCGAGCCGCTGGCCGTGGGCATCCATGCCGTGGAGAAGGCCGGGCTCTCGGGCGACGAGGCGCCGCTGGTCGTGGGCTGCGGGCCGGTCGGGCTGGCCGCCATCGTGGGACTGCGACTAAAGGGCGTGCATCCTATCGTCGCGGCGGATTTCTCGCCCAAGCGGCGCGAGCTTGCGGCGAAGATGGGCGCCGACATCGTGGTCGATCCGGCGAAGGAGAAGCCTTACGACAAGCTGCCGCCGGGTCGCCGCGCCGTGATCTTCGAGTGCGTCGGCGTGCCCGGATTGATCCAGCAGGTCTTCGAGGCGGCACCACGTGACGCGCGCGTCGTTGTTGCAGGCGTCTGCATGGAGCCCGATCGCATTGAACCTTTCTTCGGTATCGTCAAGGAACTCAGCCTGCAGTTCGTGCTCGGCTACACACCCGATGAATTCACGCGCTGCCTTCGTCTGTTGGCCGAAGGCCAGGTAGATGCAGCGGCTCTGATCACCGGCACGGTGGGACTGTCGGGCGTAAAGGGCGCGTTCGAGGAACTCGCCAATCCCGAGCGGCATACCAAGATTTTGGTCGAACCGTGGCGCTAGGCGGCGGCGCGCCTGTTGACCGTCTCCGGGCCGATTTGATAGCGCTGACGCCGCTATCGGGAGGGAAACAATGAAGTTCTACAATTCCGTCGGACCCAACCCGCGCATGGTCCGCATGTTCATGGCCGAGAAGGGCTTCGACGTTCCCAAGGTCGAGGTCGACCTGCGCGGCGGCGAGAACCGGCGAGAGCCTTATCTCGATATCAATCCCGCCGGCCAGTGCCCGGCGCTGGAACTCGACGACGGCACCGTGCTGGCCGAGATCACGGCGATCTGCGAGTACGTCGACGAGAAGAAGAAGGACACGCCCTCGCTGATCGGCGACACGCCGGAGGAGCGCGCCAAGACGCGCATGTGGACGCGCCGTATCGACCTCAACATCGTCGAGCCGGGAGCCAACGGTTTTCGTTTCGCCGAAGGCCTCAAGATGTTCCAAAGCCGCATCCGCTGCATACCCGAGGCGGCCGATGGGCTGAAGGCCACGGCGCGCGACAAGCTGGTCTGGCTCGATCGGCCTGATGGGCTCGAGCCCCTTCATCGCCGGCGACAAGCTCACCATGGCCGACATCCTGCTGTTCGCCTTCCTCGACTTCATGGGAAATGTCGGCCAGCCGCTCGAGCCCCGATTGCAAGAACCTCACCGCCTGGTTCGGCCGCATGAAGGCCCGGCCGAGCGCGACCGCCTGACCGGGAGACCCCGACGATGCGCCGTCTGACCGCCTTGCTCGCCATTTTCCTCGCGACCGTCCTCGCTGCTGCCGGCTTTGCGCACGCCGATCCGCCGAAGGGCCTGTTCCTGGTCACCGACTATCCCTCGCAGACGGTACGCGCCGGGGAGATCACGACGATCCGCGTGAAGCTCACCAACGCCGGCATGCCGCCCGAGGCGGTTGCGCTGTCCTTGTCGGGTGTGCCGGCCGGCTGGAAGGTCGACATATTGGGCGGTGGCCAGCCCGTCGCCGCGGCGATGCCGGGCGTCAATCAGGATGTCAGCCTGCAGCTCAGGGTCGATGTGCCGAAGGACGCCCAGCCCGGCTCGCATAAGATCGTGATGAGCGCCAGGGGCCAGTTCCAGCAGGCGCCGGATCTGGTGTTCACGCTGACCGTGGGCAGCGAGGCGCCCGCCAAGCTCAGCCTCAAGTCGCGCCTGCCGTCGCTGCGCGGCACGCCGCGCTCCTCGTTCGACTATACCGTCACTGTCGGCAACGACAGTGGCAAGGACCTCACCGTGGCGCTGTCGGCCCAGGGTCCGGCCAACTTCCAGACGACCTTCACCGAGGGCTTCGGCCCCAACGAAATCAGCTCGATCCCAATCGAGGCCGGCCAGACCAAGGACATCAAGGTCAAGGTGACGCCGCCACGCGATGTGAAGGCGGGCGACTATCCGGTGCTGGTCAAGGTCGCGTCTGAAGGAGCCACGGCGGAGCTGCGCGTCACCCTGCAGATAAGCGGGCAAGGCAAGCTCGCGCTCTCGACCAAGGACGGGCGGCTCTCGGGCGAGGCCGAGATCGGCAAGAGCTCGGCGTACACGCTCGTGGTCGCCAACGACGGCACGGCGGCGATCGACGAGGTCGAGATGTCGGGGACGGTGCCCTCCAACTGGAAGGTCGAGTTCAGCCCCAAGACCATCCCGAGCCTGGCGCCCAACGAGAAGAAGGACGTTCAGGTGCTGGTGACCCCGGCCGACAAGGCGATCGCCGGCGACTATGTCGCCTCCTTCCGCGCCAGCGGCCGTGGCGAATCGGCGTCGGCCGACTTCCGCATCACCGTGACGACCTCGACGCTGTGGGGCGCGGTCGGCATCGGCATCATCGCCATTGCGCTCCTGGTTCTGTTGGGCGCGGTCGCGCGCTTCGGCCGGCGATAGGCTGCCGGCGATGCCCGACCCGGCGATGAGCGACAACGTGATCGAGGCGCGCGGGCTCCTGAAGCTCTATGGCGCGCATCGCGCCGTCGACGCCATCGACCTCGACATCCGCCGCGGCGAGATCTTCGGCCTGCTGGGGCCGAACGGTGCGGGCAAGACGACGACCATCCTGATGATGCTGGGCCTGACCGAGATCAGCGGCGGCTCGGTCGAAGTGATGGGCTTCGACCCGGTGCGCCAGCCGCTCGAGGTCAAGCGCCGGGTCGGTTACCTGCCGGATTCCGTGGGCTTCTACGATCACCTGACGGCGCGCGAGAACCTGCGGTACACCGCGCGCCTGCTTGCCATCCCGCGGCGCGATGCGGAGCGGCGCATCGAGGAAGCGTTTGCCAGCGTGCAGCTGGCCGACGTCGCCGACAAGCGGGTCGCAACCTATTCGCGCGGCATGCGACAGCGGCTGGGCATTGCCGAGATCGTGATGAAGAAGGCCGAGGTGGCGATCCTCGACGAGCCGACCTCCGGCCTCGACCCGCATGCGACGCATGAATTGCTCGAGATGATCCGCGGGCTGAAGAAGGCGGGCGTGGCCGTGCTGCTCTCCTCGCACCTGCTCGACAGGGTGCAGAGCGTTTGCGATCGGGTCGCGCTCTTCAACCACGGCAAGATCGCGCTGATGGGCAGCGTCGTCGAGCTCGCCAACCAGGTGCTGGGGGCGGGCCATCCCATCCTGGTCGAGGCACAGGGCGTCGATATCGCCGGCGCCTTGCGCGGAATCGAGGGTGTGCAGACCGTGGTTCCCGAAGGGGACGGCGCCTGGAAGGTGGTGGCCGACCGTGACGTGCGCGCCGCCGCGGCCCAGCGCATCGTGTCGGCGGGCGGCTCGCTCACCCGGCTGGCCGACCTGCAGCCCAGCCTCGAGGAGGTCTATACGCGCTACTTCCAGGAGGCCCGCCATGCAGCCTAGCGTAGCGCGGCGTGAAGGCTCGCCCTTCACCGGCCTGGGACCGGTTTTCATGAAGGAGTTCGCCGACCATTTGAGCAGTGCGCGCATGATGGTGCTGATGCTGTTCGTGATCGCCTTCGGCGCGCTGCCGGTGGGCCTCGTCGCTGCGCGAGCTGCGCAACGTCACCGAATCCGATCCGTTCCTGTTCCTGCGCATCTTCACCTCGGCGCCGCAGCAGATTCCGTTCTCCTTCACCGCTTCGCTGTCACTGGTGATTCCGCTGCTGGCGATCGGGCTGGGCTTCGATGCGGTGAACAGCGAGTTCAACCGCCGTACGCTCTCGCGCGTGCTGTCGCAGCCGATCTATCGCGACGCGCTGCTGCTCGGGAAATTCCTGGGCGGCCTCGCCACCCTGGCCGTCGCCCTGGTGGCACTTTGGCTGATCGTGCTCGGCGCCGGCCTGCTGCTGCTCGGCCTGCCGCCGCGCGGTGTCGAGGTGGCGCGCGGCATGGCCTTCCTCGCCGTCGCCATCGCCTATGGCGGCGTGTGGCTCGCCGTGTCGATGCTGTTCTCGGTGATCTTCCGCTCGACCGCGACCTCGGCGCTCTGCGCCCTGGGCATCTGGCTGTTCTTCACCATCCTGTGGCCCATGATCGTGCCGGTGCTGGTGATGGCGGTGACGCCGACCGACGTGGCCATGGGCATGGGCCGCCTCGACGAGACGCTCGCCATGATCGAGCTGCAGTCGACCCTGGAGCGGCTCTCGCCCAACACGCTGTTCGGCGAGGCGGTGATCGGGCTTCTCAATCCCGAGACCCGCACGCTCGGTCCCATTCTGCCGAGCCAGATGCGCGGCGCAATCATGGGCGCGCCGCTGCCCTTCGATCAGAGCCTGATCCTGATCTGGCCGCAGATCACCGGCCTGATCGCCGGCATGATCGTGGTGTTCGCCGCGGCCTACGTGGTCTTCCAGCGCGAGGAAATCAGGGCCTGAAGGATTTCACCCTCCCGGCGGCCCGGAACAACGCGCGCTGGTGCGACGCGGTGTGCCGCGCGCACGGCCGGCCGGGGACCTTCCTGCCGCACATGTGGGTCAACGCCCAGCCGGTGCCGCGCTTCTATCCCAACGCGGTGACCCTGGCGCACGACGAGGCTGCCGTGGCCGAGCAGCGCGCCACGATCGACATCCTGCTGAAGTCGAACCTGCCCGGCCGCTGGTCGGTGAAGGACAGTTTCAACACTCTCGACCTCTCGCGCCGGGGCTTCGACGTGCTGTTCGAGGCGTCGTGGATCCGTAGCGTCATGCCGATGGGTGAGCCATCGTCCGACATCGTCTGGCGTCGCGAGACGGAGGGGGCCACGCCGCTGCTGTTCGACGATCCCAACTTCGCCCTGTTCGCCGGGCGCCGGGGCTACGCCGTGGTGGCGGGCGGCATGCTGTATCGCGCCGACGGCGTGGTCGGCTTGTCCAACGTGGTCGCCGATTCGGCCGATGCCGTCTCCGTGTGGCGGTCGCTGATCCTGCTGGCCGCCCAGACGTTCCCTCGGCTGCCGCTGGTCGGCTACGAATCCGGCGACGAGCTGGAGGCCGCCGTCGCCGCCGGCTTCGAGATCGGCGATCCGCTCCGAGTCTGGGTCAAGACGCCAGGACTGAAGCCGCACGCCTCGAGCGCCACGATCATGTGCGGCGGCGGAGGGGCGGTGACGACGACCGGCGGCTTGGTCTTGGACAGCGGCAGCACGATGGCGCGCGAATGCAGGTGCAGGAGCGTGTCGGGTTCCGCCTTGCCGTAAAGCCGGTCGGCAATCACCGGGCAGCCGGCAGCGGCGCAATGCACGCGAATCTGGTGCGTGCGGCCGGTCTCGGGTTTCAGCTCCAGCCAGGTCATGTCCGGTCCGCGGCCCAGCACCTTGTAGCGCGTCACGGCGGTCTGGCCCTTGTCGGATACCTTCACCGACCAGCCGCTCCGTGTGTTCACCTTCAGGAGCTTGCTGGTCGAACACGCCTTGGTCGGCCGGCGGCGCGCCCTGCACGACGGCCCAGTAGGTCTTCTCGGTATCGCGGGCCTGGAACAGGCGGCCGAGCTTGCTCAGGGCCTTGGGATGGCGCCCCAGCACCAGCACGCCCGACGTGTCGGCATCGAGCCGATGCGCCAGCGCCGGCGGGCGCGGCAGGCCGAAGCGCAGCGCGTCGAAGCATTCCTCGAGATTGGGCGCCCTGGTAGGGCCGGCATGGACCGCGAGGCCGGCCGGGCTTGTCGATCACCAGGACCAGTCCGTCGCGGTAGAGAACACGCGCCTGGATCTCCGCCGCGCTGAGCGGCGGACGCCTCACAGGTTGGGCCATCGCGACAGCCAGTCCTCGCTTGCCTCGTAGAGCGCCGCCGCGCGCAGCACCGAGGCCTCGTCGCGGAAGCGGCCGACGACTTGCAGGCCGATCGGCAGCCCCTCCGAATCGTACCCGCAGCACAGCGTGAGGGCAGGGTGGCCGGTGATGTTGAACGGCATGGTGTAGGGAAACCAGTTGCGCCGGAGTTCGCCCACCTCGATGCCGTCGATCCTGATCGGTTCGAACAGGTCCTGATCGATCGGCAGGGCGGTGCGCGACAGGGTCGGCGTCACCAGGTAGTCGGCCGTCTCGAACCAGCCCTGGACCATGCGGAAGAGGTCGGTACGCTGGAACATGGCGCGCTGGTAGTCCGCGCCCGTCCATTCGGCCGCCATCGCCACCTGGCGCACCAGCGACGGCGATACGCGATTGTCCTCGCGGCGGATCAGCTCATCGAAGCGCGCCCGCCAGGTCGTGTGGTTGATCACCTTCCAGATCGGTTCCATGTCGGGCAGCGCGCCGTCGAGCTCGATCAGCTCGGCGCCGAGTTCCCTCAGCCTGCCGAGCGAGCGCTCGAAGGCGGCGCGCACGTCCTTGGCCACGACCTTGTTGCCGAGCGTGAGGCTGAAAAGGATGCGCTTGCCCGAAAGGTCGCCCTCGGCGCGGGCGGCGGCGATGTAGTCCTGCGGCTGGACGCCGATCGACCACGGGTCGGACGGATGGGGGCCGGCCATGGCCTGCAGCATCAGTGCGGTATCCATCACCGTGCGCGTCATCGGCGTCACGTAGGTGTAGTTGCCGAAGGCGTCGGCGACCTGGCTGTGCGGGATGACGCCGTTGCTCTGCTTCAGCCCGACCATGCCGTTGGCCGCCGCGGGAATGCGCGTCGAGCCGCCGCCGTCGGTGGCGATGCCGATCGGTCCGATGCCGGCCGCCACCGCGACCGCCGCCCCGCCGCTCGAGCCGCCCGAGGTGCGCTCGGCGCTCCAGGCATTGCGCGTGCGGCCGAACAGGGGTGCATCGGTCAGCGCCTTGTGGCCGAACTCCGGGGTCGTCGTCTTGCCGAACAGGATCGCGCCGGCGGACTTCAGGCGGGCCGCGCACACGGCGTCTTCCTTCGGCACGTTTTCCTCGTGGTGCAGCGAGCCGAAGGTGGTGCGCACGCCGGCGGTGTTGACGAGATCCTTGGCGGCGAAGGGGATGCCGTGCAGCAGGCCGAGCGGCTTGTCTTGCATCACCGCATCCTCGGCCCGTTTGGCTGCCGCACGCGCCTGGTCGGCGACGATGGTGATGAAGCAGTTCAGCACCGGCTGCAGCTTTTCGGCGCGCGCCAGCACTGCCTCTGTCAGCTCGACCGGCGAGACCTCTTTCGCCGCGATCTTCTCGCGCAAGAGGGAGGCGGGCAGGCGGCAGAGATCGTCGGTCATCCCAACAGGCCGCGCGCCGCCAGATTGCGCATCAGCGCCGTGACGCCGAAGGTCCAGGGCGGGATCTTGTCGCAATGGTTCACCCTGTTGGTGAGCGTTCCGAGCTTGGGCGAGCGGATCGAGACCTGATCGCCCACCATGTGGGTGAAGCCCGTGCCGCCCGGCTTGCGCGGCTCGGTCGGCGCGAACAGCGTGCCGGTCATCAGGGCCATGCCGTCGGGATACTGGTGCGTGGTGCCCATCGCGTGTGCCACCAGGTCGGTGGGATCGCGGCTGATCTTCGACAGGTCGCTGGCGCCGCGCAGGCGGAACTGGTCGGGGCCGGTCACCTCCAGCTCGACCTTGGCCTTGCGCACGTCGTCGAGCGAGAAGGTCTCGTCGAACAGGCGGATGAAGGGGCCGATGGCGCACGAGGCGTTGTTGTCCTTGGCGATGCCCAGCAGCAGGGCGCTGCGGCCCTCGATGTCGCGCAGATTGACGTCGTTGCCCAGGGTGGCGCCGACGATCCTGGCGCGCGCGTTCACGATCAGGGTCACTTCGGGCTCGGGATTGTTCCAGTCGGAGTCGGACCGGATGCCGATCTCGGCGCCGTAGCCCACCGCCGCCATGGCCGGCGCCTTGGTGAAGATCTCGGCATAGGGGCCGATGCCGACCTCGAGATAGGGCGACCAGGCGCCGCGCGCCATCAGGGTCTTCTTCAACGCCTCGGCCTCGGCCGAGCCCGGCTTGATGGTGGTGACATCGGCGCCGATGATCTGGTTCAGCTCCCTGCGGACCTCTTCGGCGCGCGCCGGGTCGCCCTTGGCGTGCTCTTCGATCAGGCGTTCCAGCAGGCTGACGGCAAAGGTGACGCCGGCCGCCTTGATCGCCTGCAGGTCGATCGGCGCCAGCAGATCGCCCAGGTGATCCTTCAGCGCGCCCAGCCGCTCGCCCGGCGTGCCGCGGACCAGCGCCACCGGATCGGGCGCGTTGCACAGGTCGGCCACCGTGGGCGCCGCGCCGGTGATGTCGTAGAGCCCGTCGGCCCGGACCGCGACCACGCTCGGCCCGTCCGGCATGCCGCCCCGATGGCCGTAGCGCCAGACCCGGCCGATCAGGGTTCCGGCGGTGCCGTCTTCGGGCAGGATTTCGCTGGTCGAAGCTGGCACTGGACGTCTCCGGCGCTTCGTTGCAGAAAAGGTGCGCCATTCCCCGGGAGAAATAAGATCATGGCCGCAGCGCGGATCAAAGGCGTTCTTTCGCCGGTTGTCACACCCTTCAAGCGCGACCTCTCGCCCGACGTCGGCCGCTTCATCGCGCACTGCAAATGGCTGCTGAGCCAGGATTGCGGGCTGGCCGTGTTCGGCACCAATTCCGAGGCCAATTCGATGTCGGCCGACGAGCGCATGGGCCTGCTGGAGGCCATCGTCGCGGCGGGCGTGCCGACCGACCGCATGATGCCGGGCACCGGCGCCTGCTCGATCAACGAGGCCGCCAAGGTGAGCGCGCATGCCACCAAGCTTGGCGTGTCGGGCGTGCTGATGCTGCCGCCCTTCTACTACAAGGGCGTTCCGGAGGAGGGGCTGTTCCGCTTCTTCTCGGAGGTCGTGCAGCGGGTCGGCGACGAGCGACTGCGCGTCTATCTCTATCACATCCCGCCGGTGTCGGCGGTGCCGATCACGCACAAGCTGGTCGAGCGCCTGATGAAGGCCTACCCCAGGCAGATCGCCGGCATGAAGGACAGCTCCGACGACTGGCCCCACACCAAGAGCATGATCGACGCCTTCGCCAAGGACGGCTTCGACGTCTTCTCGGGCAACGAGAAGCCGCTGATCGACAACATCAAGTCGGGCGGCGCGGGCTGCATCAGCGCCACCGCCAACATCAATCCGGGCAAGATCGCCGAGACCTACAAGAAGTACGAGACGGCCGAAGGCGAGAAGCTGCAGACCTGGATCAACGAGGTGCGCGGCGTCATGCAGGGCTACGTCATGATCCCGGCGCTGAAGTATTGCATCGCCCACTACGGCAGCGACTCAGCGTGGACGCCGGTGCGGCCGCCGCTGGTCGAGGCCGACGAGAAGGCCGGCAAGGACATGATCGCCAAGCTCGACAAGCTCGGCTTCACCATGCCCGGGCTGAAGCAGGCGATGGCGGTGGCGGCGGAGTGACGGCGAAAAGCGCCGTCATCCTGAGCGGAGCGAAGGATCTCATCGACCTGTGCTCCTCTTCAGCCGGAACGGAAGTTGCGTTGACAGCGCTGCCGTCGCAAGGTTATAGAATCGCCATGACCACGAACCTGCTCCAGAAGGGTTGGTACTTTACGCTGCTCACATAGGCGGCGCGAAAGGTCATGACCTGACAAAGCCGCCGCATCCCGGCGGCTTCTGTGTTTCTGGAATGGGCCTCCGGGCCGCGGCGGGACCGCAAACGGAGGACGAGATGTCGATCGTTGAAAGCGAAGAGACGAGGGCGGCGCCGCCGCTGTCGATCCGCGTGAGGCTGGCCGGCCCGCGCGACTGCGAGGCGCTCGCCGCCTTGCTGGACGATCCGGCCCATGCCCGCGAGCAGGTGCTGGCCTGGCTCGAGAGCCCGGGCACGACCCTGCTGGTAGCGCAGAGCGAAGAGGGCGTGCTGGGCGTGGCCGTGCTGCTGACGCGGATCGTGCCGCTGGCGGGCGGGCTGGCCCACAAGGTGATCGAAGTCGACAACCTCGTGGTGCGCGCCGACCATCGCGGCCGGCGCATCGGGCGGCGCCTGCTGGCCGCCGTCGTCGAATGGTCGCGCCAGCGCCGCGCCGTTCAGGTCGAGGCGGTGGTCGGCGAGGGCGACGCAAGGCGGTTCTACGAGAGCTTCGGATTCGCCGCGGCGAACGATCGGCTGGTGCTGGCGGCATGACCGCCAATCCACGTGCGCACGGCGACCTCGGAGAGTACGACGCGCTGGTCGCCTTGTTCGACGAACTGGACGAGTTTCATCGCCAGGGCCGGCCGGATTTCTTCCAGCCCTTCGACGGGCCGGCGCGAACATGCCGCAGATCGAGCAGTGGCTGTCCGAGTCGGGGTCGGCCGTGCTGGTGGCGGAGCGTGGCGCCGATGTGATCGGGCTTGCCGTCCTGCTGACGCGAACGCCATCGCCATTTGCCGGCGCCGTGCCGCACAAGGTGATCGAACTCGACAATCTCGTCGTGCGCGCCGACCAGCGCGGCTGGCGAGTCGGACGCCGGCTGCTCGGCGCCGTGGTCGACTGGTCGCGCCGGCAGGGCGCCACCCATGTCGAGGTGGCGGTGCATGCCTTCAATCGCGACGCGCGACGCTTCTATGAGAATTTCGGCTTCGCCTCTTCGATCGATCGGCTGGTGCTGACGGCTTGACGATCTATCCGCTTCGCGCCATTCGCGGATGCGGCGCCGCTTGCCCGACCGCCATCGGCATTTCACTATGACGATGTCGGTCGTCGCGCAGAGTGCCGGCGCGAAAGCAGAGAGGACGAGCATGCCAACGAACAGCAAGCATCCGGAAACCGTCGTGCTGCACTCGGGCTATCGCAGCGATCCTACGACCAATGCGGTGGCGGTTCCGATCTACCAGACCACCAGCTACCAGTTCCGCGACACCAAGCACGCCGCCAACCTGTTTGGCCTGGCCGAGCTCGGCAACATCTATACCCGCATCATGAATCCGACGAACGACGTGCTGGAGACGCGCATCGCCGCGCTCGAGGGCGGGGTGGCGGCCCTGGCGCTGGGCTCGGGCCAGGCGGCCTCGCTGTTCGCGGTCCAGAACATCTGCCATGCCGGCGATAATTTCGTCGCCTCGACGGATCTCTACGGCGGCACCTGGAACCTGTTCGCCAACACCATGAAGACGATGGGCATCGAGTGCCGTTTCGTCGACCCGGCCGACCCGGAGAATTTCCGCCGCGCGACCGACGACAAAACCCGTTGCTACTACGCCGAAACGCTGCCCAACCCGAAGCTGACCGTGTTCCCGATCGGCGAGGTGGCCAGGATCGGCCGCGCGCTCGGCGTGCCGCTGATCATGGACAATACGGCGGCGCCCGTGCTCTGCCGGCCGTTCGACCACGGTGCCGCGATCGTGCTGCATTCGACGACCAAGTATATCGGCGGGCACGGCACCTCGATCGGCGGCATCCTGGTCGATGGCGGCAACTTCGACTGGGAGAAGCACAAGGACCGCTTCCCCATGCTGAACACGCCCGATCCGAGCTACCACGGCGCGGTGTGGACGCAGGCGGTCAAGCCGCTGGGCCCGATCGCCTACATCCTCAAGGCGCGGGTGACGCTCCTGCGCGACATCGGCGCGCCGATGAGCCCGTTCAATGCCTTCATGTTCATCCAGGGGCTGGAGACCCTGCCGCTGCGCATGCGGGTCCATTGCGACAACGCCAATCTCGTGGCCAAGCATCTCTCCAAGCACGCCAAGATCACCAAGGTGATCCATCCCTCGCTGATGAGCGGCGAGGCCAAGCGGCGCGCCGAAACCTACCTGTCGCGCGGGATGGGCGCGCTGCTGGGCTTCGAGCTCAAGGATGGCGCGGATGCCGGCCGCAAGTTCATCGACAACCTGAAAATGTTCTACCACGTCGCCAATATCGGCGACGCGCGCAGCCTCGCCATCCATCCGGCCTCGACCACGCACTCCCAGCTCACGCCGGAGGAGCAGGCCCAGACCGGCGTGACGCCCGGGCTATGTGCGGCTGTCGATCGGCATCGAGCACATCGACGACATCCTGGCCGACCTCGACCAGGCGCTGGCCGCGGTGTGACTGGGGCCTCGCCCTCGTCACGACCTTGCTGCTGATGGCCGCCGCTGGTGCGGCGCTCGCGGCGGAGCCCGATGGCTGGGACCGCGCCTACGACCCCGCGAGCGGCACCCGCTTCATCCCCTTGCAGCTCGTCATCGGCGGCGCGTGGAACGGCGAGCGCACGATCACCTACCCGGCGGGGACCTTCGGCGAACTGGTCGAGCATGGCAGCGTCTGGGTCGGCCCCAAGACATGGATCCATCCGAAGACCGGCCAGGCGCTCACCGTCTATGACCGGTCGAGGGGCGGGCGCGGCATGGTGACGGATCAGGTCTTCGCCGTGCGCCAGGACCAGACGGCGATCGGCCGCGTGGCCGACAACCGATTCGGGATCACGGCCTGCGATCAGGAAGCCAAATACCCGCTCGGTCTGTGGAGACAGGGCGAGACCCGCAGCTTCGACTACACTTGCTGGTACGGCGATCAAGCCCGGGCCAAGGTCACCACGCTCACCATCCGCGACATCGACTTCGACTATGGCGGCTTCAAGCACGCACTCCGGCTGGAATGGGTGCTGCGCGACAAGGACAACGGCCGCGAGCTCGATCACCGCTTCTATATTTTCGCGCCCGGCAAAGGGCTCGTGCATTTGCGCTGAGGCGCTTAGGCCGGCTCCTTCTCGCGCGTCTCCCACATCTTCCTGAAGGCAGGCCGCGCCTGGCAGGCGGCCAGCCAGGCCTTCACCTTGGGGGCCGCCTCGAACAGCTCGGGCGCGGCCTGGGCGTAGCGCACGATCTCGGCCACGTTGATGTCGGCCACGGTGAAGCGGCCGCCGACCAGCCAGCCGCTCTTGGCCAGGGCGCGGTCGAGCACGGCGAAGGGCGCCTTCAGCGCCTCGACGGCGGCATCGGCGATCTTGGCGTCCTTGCGGCCCGCAGGGATTGCCGACGCGATGATAGAGCACGTTGATCGAGTGCGGCTCGACCTCGGTCGCCGCCCACAGCGACCACATGCCCATCTCGCCATCCTCGGCGATGGTTGGCGCGGCGCCAGCGGGCCGCCGTGCTTCTTGGCGAGGTAGAGGTTGATGGCGAGCGATTCGTGCAGCACCAGCCCGTCGTCGTCGATCGACGGAACGTGGCCGTTGGGATTGACCTTCAGGAATTCGGGCGAGCGGGTGTGGAGCGGCGCGCCGGGCGCCTTGGCGTCGGGCAGGCGGTAGTGCTGGATCACCGGCACGTGCTTGAAGGGCAGGCCGAGCTCGTGGGCCAGCCAGATGTTGCGCGACGCGCGTGAGCGATAGACGCCGTAGATCGTAAGCATCGATTTTCCTATTATCTCCCAGCTCTTGAAAGGGTGGACCAGAGATGAAGGCAGAACGCAAGCTCGAGCCGGTGAAGGACGCCAGCCATCTCTACGAAGTCGAGCGCCGCGCACGCCACGCCGAACGTCCCGGCTTCCGCATCAGCGAACTCCAGCTGTCGCCGACGCAGACCGTGCCCTGGCACTTCCACACCAACATCAGCGACACGTTCTATGTGCTGGAAGGCAAGATGCGGCTCTTCCTGCAGAACCCCAAGCAGGAGGTGCGGCTCGGCGTGGGCGAGAGCTTTGTCGCCGTCGCCGGCCGGCCACACCTTGTGACGAATGCCGGCAGCACCTCGCTCACCTTCCTGATCCTGCAGGGCGTCGGCGAATACGACTACGTGCCGCTGGTCTAGCGGCGGCCGGCCAGAAGAGCCTTTACCCCCTCCATGGTGCGCACTTATTCCGGTCGGACGGGAAAGCTGAAGTATATACTATTAATAATACTTGACTTTTACTTAAGATCGTTCTATGTCTCCTTCTGCTCTTGTGCGGAGGATCGACATACCGGAAAGACGCAGCGTCCCGGGAAAGCGCCGTCGCTCTAGGTGATCGCGGGCGATAGCCTTGCCGACGAACTGAACCCGCAGTTCGCGCTTCAGCACCTTGCCGGTGGCGTTGCGCGGCAGGGCGTCGACGAAGGCGACCGACTGCGGCACCTTGAACTTGGCGAGCCGGCCCAGGCAGTGCCGGATCACATCGCCTTCCTCCAGTGCGTGATCGGGCTTGCGCACGATGATCGCCATGCCGACCTCGCCCCAGCGCTCGTTGGGCACGCCGATGATGGCGGCGTCGGCGACCTGCGGGAGCTGGAACAGCACGTTCTCGACCTCGGCGGGATACACGTTCTCGCCGCCCGAGATGTACATGTCCTTCCAGCGGTCGACGATGTAGACGAAGCCTTCGTCGTCCTGGCGTGCGGCGTCGCCGGTGTGCAGCCAGCCGTCGGTGAAGGCCGCGGCCGTCGCCTCGGGCTTGTTCCAGTAGCCCGGCGTGATGTTGGGCCCCTTGGTCAGAAGCTCGCCGATGCCGCCCGGCGCCACGTCGCTGCCGTCGTCGTCGACGATGCGGATGGCGGTATGCATCAGCGCCTTGCCGGCCGAGCCCACCTTGCGGATGGCGTCGGCGGCATCGAGCATGGTGCCGGCCGGGCTGGTCTCGGTCATGCCCCAGCCCTGGACCAGCGGCACGCCGCTGGCGCTCCAGCCCTCGAGGATCGCGAGCGCGCAGGGCGCGCCGCCTACGCCGGCGATCCGGAGGCGCGAGAGATCGGCGCCCTGGAACTTCGGGTGCTGCATCATGAATTGATAGGGCGCCGGCACGGCGAAGAAATGCGTGATGCCGAGCGAGGGATCGGAGAGGCAGTCGAGCGCCTGGCCGGGATCGAAGGTGCGCATGATCAGGATGGTGCCGCCGGCATGCAGCACCGGGTTGGCGTAGCAATTGAGGCCGCCGGTGTGGAACAGCGGCAGGATCACGAGCTGCACGGTCTCCGGGCGTGATCAGCGCCGGGATGCCGAGGTTCACGCAGTTCCAGAAATTCATGCCGTGCGTGATGATCGCGCCCTTGGGATGGCCCGTGGTGCCCGACGTGTACATCACCATGGCGATGTCGTCGTGGGTGAGGGCGATGCGCGCGGGCGGCGGCGCCGCCGCGGCGAGCGCGCGCTCGTAGGCGCCGTCCGGCCGCTCGTGATCGATCTCGAGCAGGTGCGGGATCTTGCAGATCTTGGCGAGCTCGGCCGCCTGCGGCGCGAAGCTCTTGTCGTGGATCAGCAGCTTGGGCGAGGAGTTGCCCAGGATGTATTCCAGCTCCGGCACGGTAAGCCGCCAGTTGAGCGGCAGCATGATGGCGCCCAGCCGGCCAGTGGCGAACTGAAGCTCGAAATACTCCGCGCAGTTGGGCGCGAGCAGGGCCACGCGATCGCCCGGGGCAATACCGGTCTTGTCGAGAGCGGAGGCCAGCCGGTCGGTGCGCTGGTCGAGTTGGGCGTAGGTGAACTTCCGCCGGGTCTGCAGATCGTGGATCGCGAGCCTGGCCGGCCGGCGGCCGGCGTGATGGGCGATCCAGTCGTAGTAGGGGATGTTCGGCATCTCAGTTCACGGCCTTGGTGAAGCCCTTCCAGTAGGGCTCGCGCAGCTCGCGCTTCAGCACCTTGCCGGCGCCCGACAGCGGCAGCGGGGTGGTCCGGAAGTCGACGCTGCGCGGGCACTTGTAGCCCGCGATCTGCTGGCGGCAGTGGTCGAGCACCTCCTCCGCGGTGAGGGTGACGCCGGGCTTGGGCACGATGATGGCATGGACCCTTTCGCCCCAGCTCTCGTCCGGAATGCCGATCACGGCCACGTCGCCGACGCCGGGCAGCAGCGAGATCGCGTTCTCGACCTCGGCCGAATAGACGTTCTCGCCGCCCGAGATGATCATGTCCTTCAGGCGATCGACGATATAGACGAAGCCTTCCTCGTCCATGATGGCGCCGTCGCCGGAGTAGTACCAGCCGTCCTCGAGCACGGCCGCGGTTTCGGCGGGCTTGTTCCAGTAGCCCTTCATGATGTTGGCGCCGCGGATCGCCAGCTCGCCGGTAATGCCGCGCGCCACTTCCCGGCGATTGGGGTCGACCACCTTCGCCTCGCAGCCCAGCGCCACCTGGCCGCACGACTTCAGCCGGCCGGCGAACGGCCCGTCGAGGGTGGTGTAGCGCGGGTCGAGCAGGGTCACGATCGGCGACGCCTCGGTCATGCCGTAGGCATGCATCAGCTTGACGTGCGGCATCACCTGCATGGCCTTGCGCAGCACACCCTCGGGCATCGGCGAGGCGCCGTAGAGGATGAAGGAAAGGGTGGTGATGTCGAACTCGGAAAAGCGCGGGTGGTTGACCAGCATGTTGATCATGGTCGGCACGAACTGGGCGTGCGTCACTTTTTCGAACTGGATGGTCTGCAGCACCTCGACCGGCTCGAAGCGCGGCACGAAGGCGTGGCGGCCGCCCGACAGGGTGACGCCGAAGGTCGAGGCGCCGTCGGCGAGGTGGAACATCGGGCCCGAATGGATGTAGGTCGTCTCCGCCGTGAAGCCGATGCCGGCCACGCCGTTCAGCGCATTCATCACCAGGTTTGTATGGGTGAGCATGACGCCCTTGGAGCGGCCGGTCGTGCCGCCGGTATAGAAGAGGCCGGCGAGTCGTCGTTGGCAGCGCCCACATCGTCGGCCGCCTCGTAGTTGGCGAGATCCTCGAAGCGCAGCATGCCCTCGGGCGATGCCGAATCGTCCAGCCAGACGACCTCGCGCACGCCCGGTATCCTGTCCTCGAGCGTCGTCAGGTGATGCGACATCGCGCCGTCGACGAACAGCGCGACGGCGCCCGAAATCGGTCAGGATGTATTCGATCTCGGGCGCGGCGAGCCGGGTGTTGAGCGGCACCATGGCCGCGCCGATCCAGGGGATGGCGTACATCAGCTCGAGATAGCGGTCGCTGTTCAGCGCCAGGATGGCGACCCTATCGCCGCGTCGCACGCCCAATGCGGAAAGCGCGCCGGCGACGCGGCTGATCCGTTCCTGGCTCTGCTGCCAGGTGCGGCGGCGGCCGGCGAAGTGGGTGGCGATGCCGTTGGGCCTGACCTGAACGGCGCGGCGCAATCCCTGGGTCAATGCGAACATGGCATGATGCTAGGGTCGCGCTCGTTCGCACCGCAAGGGGCTTCATGCTAAGGAGAAGGCCATGAACGACATGACCCCGCCCGCCCGGGATGGCGCGCCGCTTGAGTTCAATCCGCTCGATCCGGCCTTCATCGCCGATCCCTATCCGTTCTATCGCCGGCTGCGCGAGACCGCGCCCGTGTTCAAGACGCCGCAGGGATTCTGGCTGATCACGCGCTACGAGGACACCGCCTTCGTCCTGCGCGACAAGCGCTTCGGCAAGGATTTCGTGGGCGCCATGGAGCGCCGCTATGGCAGCGCCGCGGGCATGAACGAGCCGGCGATCGCCAGCCTGTCCCGCACCATGCTGGTGCAGGACCCGCCCGATCACACGCGGCTGCGCGGGCTGGTGACCAAGGCCTTCACTGCCCGCCGCGTCGCCGACATGCGGCCGCGCATCAAGGCGCTGGTCGACGAGCAGCTCGACCGGGTGATCGACAAGGGCGGAATGGACGTCATGCGCGACCTCGCCCATCGCCTGCCGGTGATCGTGATCTGCGACATGCTGGGCATCCCCGAGGAACACCGCGCGCCGTTCCTGGCCGGCAGCAACGTCAACGGCCGCATCCTCGAGCCGGTGCCGATGAGCCGCGCGGAGCTCGACCAGGCCAACCTCAACACCCAGATGGCGGGCGTCTACTTCAATCAGCTCTGCGAGCTGCGCCGCCGCGAGCCGAAGGACGACCTCACCACCGAACTGGTGCGCGCCGAGGAGGCCGGCGACAAGCTCACGGCCGAGGAGCTGCAGGCCAATATGGGACTGCTGTTCGGCGCCGGCCACGAGACCACCACCAACCTGATCGGCAACGGACTGTTGGCGCTCCATCGCCAGCCCGATCAGTGGGAGCGGCTGAAAGCCGACCCGTCGCTGATCCCCAACGCGGTCGAGGAACTGCTGCGCTACGACTCCTCGGTGCAGATCACCAGCCGCGTCACCATGGCCGAGGTCGAAGTCGGCGGCATTACGCTGCCGGCGCGCGAGGGCATCGTGACGCTGCTCGGGGCGGCGAACCGCGACCCGGCGCAGTACCAGGATCCCGACAGGCTCGATGTCGGGCGGCAGAACATCCGGCCGCTGTCGTTCGGCGGCGGCATCCATCATTGCCTTGGCGCCCAGCTGGCGCGGCTGGAGGCCGAACTGGTCTTCACCGCCCTGGTCGAGCGGCTGCCCGGCCTCGAGTTGCCGGAGAAGGACTCGCCCACCTGGCGCCGGAGCTTCACCTTGCGCGGGCTGACCAAGCTGCCGGCGGTGTGGCACTAAAAGATGGCGTTGGACATGGCGGGACGCTGGCGGGGCGAGGGCAGCCAACATCAGGGCGCCCGGCCGTATCAAGAAGACAGTTGGGCGCTCAAGTCGCTCGGGGACGGATCGCTGCTGGCCGTGGTCGCCGACGGCATGGGCGGCCATGCCGGCGGCGCCGTCGCCAGCAAGGTCGCCGTCGATGCCTTCGTCCACGCGCTGGAGCAGGGCGGCGGCCTGGCCGACGGGTTGCAGGACGCCAACACAGCCGTCGGCAGGGCCGCGGCGGGCAAGGCCGCTCTGGCGGGCATGGGCGCCACCCTGGTGGCGGCGCAGGTACGCGCCGACGAGGTGCGCTGGATCAGCGTCGGGGATTCGCCGTTTTTCCTGGTGTCGGCCGGCAAGCTCGAGCGGTTGAACGCCGACCATTCGATGGCGCCGCAGATCGACGCCATGGTCGAGCGCGGTGTGCTGACGGCGGAGGAAGCCGAGCATCATCCCGGCCGCCACACGCTGCGCGAGGCGGTCATGGGCGAGCCGCTGACGTTGATCGACCAGGGCAGCCGCAAGCTCGGCCCCGATGCCCGCTTGCTGTTGTGCAGCGACGGCGTGCAGTCGCTGAGCGAGGCCGAGATCGCCGCTGGCGCCGCCAAGCCGGCGCGCGGCCTGATCGAGGCGGTGCTGGCGGCGGCCAAGGAGCATCAGGACAACATCACCGTGATCAAGCTGGAGCGTGAACGATGAGCAGGGGGCCGGTGGTGATCGAGGTGACGCGCGGCCCCTTGGTCGAAAGCCGCCACGAGGGCGCCGCGGCCGTCGTCAAGCCGGACGGCACCGTCGTGGCCTCGTGGGGCGATATCGACGCGCCGATCCTGCCGCGCTCGGCCAACAAGCCGATCCAGGCCATGGCCTTCGTCGAAAGCGGCGCGGTCGAGCGCTTCGGGTTGGGCAACGAGCACATCGCGCTCTCCTGCGCCTCGCACAGCGGCGAGAAGCGGCATGTCGAGACGGTGCGGGCGTGGCTGAAAATCGTGGGATTGAGCGAAGCCGATCTCGAATGCGGCACCCACCCGCCCCGCCTGCAGGGGACCATCGAGGAACTGGTGCGCGAGGGCAAGGCACCGACCGCCGCCTTCAACAACTGCTCGGGAAAGCACAGCGGCTTCCTCACGACGGCGGTGCAGTACGGCGAACCGACGCGCGGCTACATCCGCTACGATCATCCGGTGCAGCGCCGCCTGCGCGAGGTAATGAGCGATCTCTGCGGCGCCGACGCCAACGCCTTTCCCTACGGCACCGACGGCTGTGGCATTCCCACTTTGGCGACGCCGCTCAAGAGCCTGGCGCGGGCGATGGCCAGCATGGCCGATCCGTCGCGCCTGTCGAACAGGCATGCCGAGGCGGCAAGCCGCATCCGCGCCGCCATGAACGCCGAGCCTTTCATGATGGCCGGCACCGGTCGCTTCTGCACGCGCATCAATGCGGCGCTTCCCGGCGTGGCCCAGATCAAGACCGGCGCGGAGGGCGTGTTTTGCGCCATGCTGCCGACCTTGGGCCTGGGCGTGGCGATCAAGATGTGGGACGGCGCGGCGCGCGCCGCCGAAGTCGCCATGGCTGCCCTGCTCGACCATCTCGGCGTCCTGCCGGCGGAGCAGCGGGACGAGATCGTCCATCCACCGGTCAAGAACGTGGTCGGCCTTCTGGTCGGCGAGATGCGCCCGGCCAAGAGCTGGCTGGGATGACGGCTTGCCGTCATTGACCGTCACGCTCGACATCCGGGAGATCGGCGCGCGCGGCGACGGTATCGCCGACCTCGAGGGGCGGCGCTATTTCGTGCCCTTCACCCTGCCGGGCGAGACGGTCGAGGCCGAGCCCGGCGACAAGCGCGGCGAAGGCATCTCCGCCGAGCTTCTGGAAGTGCTGGCGCCGTCGCGCCATCGCGAGGCGCCGCCCTGCGCGCACTTCACGGTATGCGGCGGCTGCGCCCTGCAGCATTGGCGGCGCGACGCCTACACGGCGTGGAAGGTCGAGCTGATCGCCCGCGCGCTGGCGCAGCGCGGCGTCGATGCCCCGCGCTTCGAGCCGCCGCTCGTCGGTGCGCCCGGCGAGCGGCGCCGGGCCGACTTCGTCCTGCGCCGCCAGGGCAGGCGCGTGCTGGCGGGCTTCCACGAGCGGGCGAGTCCCAGCATCGTCGATGTCGGTACCTGCGTGGTGGCGCGTCCCGCGCTCAATGCGTTGCTTGCGCCGTTGCGCGCCAGCGCTCGCCGCGATCCTGCCCGACGGCGCAGCCGCCGATGCCATTGTGAACGAGACCGACAGTGGGCTCGACCTGCTGCTGAAGCCGCACAAGCGGCTCGAGCTCTCGCTGGAGCGCCGCGAGACGCTGGTCGCCTTGGCAGAACGAACGGACCTGGCGCGCCTGAGCTGGGGCGATCGCGCGTCGGCCGAGCCCGTCGTCGTCCGCCGCCCACCGCTGCTGACCTTGGGCGAGGTGCGGGTCGAGCCGCCGCCCGGCGCCTTCCTGCAGGCGACCCGGCGCGCCGAGCAGGCGATGCGCGCCTTGGTCGCGGAATGGACCGGCGATCTGCCGCGGCTCGCCGATCTCTTTGCCGGCGTGGGCGCGCTCTCGCTCGGCCGCGCGGGCAGGCTTGCGCTGTTCGAAAGCGACAGGCCGTCCGTTGCCGCCCTCGAGGCCGCGGCGCGGCAGTTGGGCGGTGGCAAGATGACGGTCGAACGCCGTGATCTCTTCCGCAATCCGCTTACGGCGGCCGATCTCGACGCCTTCGACGCCATCCTGCTCGATCCGCCGCGCGCCGGTGCTGCCGCGCAGTCGGCCGAACTCGCGCGGGCCAAGGTGCCGCGCGTGGTCTACGCCTCGTGCGATCCCGGCAGCTTTGCGCGCGACGCGCGCGCCCTGCAGGAAGGCGGATACCGGCTGGAGAAACTGCTGCCGATCGACCAGTTCCTGTGGTCGCCGCATGTCGAGTTGATTGCGCTGTTCGCCCGCGCGCCGCTAAGGTCGAAGCGATCATGAAATCAGGAGACGCCCGATGATGTTCGACCTCACAGGCAAGGTGGCGGTGGTCACCGGCGGCAGCCGCGGCATCGGCCGTTCGATCTGCGAGCAGATGGCCGCACACGGCGCCAAGGTCGTCGTCTCCAGCCGCAAGCTGCCGGCCTGCGAGGAGGTCGTGAAGGGCATCAAGGCCAAGGGCGGCGAGGCGACGGCCGTGGCCGCCAGCATCTCCGACAAGGCGCAGCTCGAGAATCTGGTCGCCTTCGCGCGCAAGACCTACGGGCGGATCGACATCATGGTCTGCAACGCCGCCTCCAATCCCTACTTCGGTCCGCTCACCGGCCTGAAGGAGGAGGTGTTCGGCAAGATCATGCAGAACAACGTCATGTCCAATCTCTGGCTGATGAACATGGTCGGGCCCGAGATGGCCGAGCGCAAGGACGGCGTGTTCATCGTCGTCTCGTCGATCGGCGCCCTCATCGGTTCGGCCCACATCGCCGCCTACAACATGAGCAAGGCCGCCGATCTCTCGCTGGTGAAGTCGCTCGCCATGGAATGGGGCAAGCACAACATCCGCGTCAACGCCATCGCGCCCGGCCTGATCCAGACCGACTTCGCCAAGGCCCTGTGGGACAATCCCGAGATCCGCAAGGCCAACGAGGGCAAGGCGGCGCTGAAGCGCATCGGCCAGCCCGACGATATCGGCGGCGTGGCGGTGTTCCTCGCCTCGAAGGCCGGCGCCTTCGTGTGCGGTCAGTGCATCATCGCCGACGGCGGCGTGATCGGCTCAGGGGCGGAATAAATCTTGCCGGACCGCGGGCCTCCAGGCCCGCTCATATCCGCATGACCCAACCAAAAGGCTGGCATTCCAGAGGCTACCTGCCTCATTTCGACTCGCCCGAAACCGTCCAGTTTGTCACCTTTCGTCTGGCCGATAGCTTGCCGACTGCCGTCGTTGAGGCATTGTGACATCGAGAGGGCAATGTCCACCGCATCGAACGTGAGCTTGATGTCGGCCTGGGTGCTTGCTGGCTGCGAAAGCCGGATATTGCCTCGTTAGTCCAAGACGCCTTGCTTGCATTTCGATGGTGAACGCTATCGTTTGCTCGCGTGGTGCCTCATGCCAAATCATGTCCATGTCGTCATCGATATTGTGGGTGACGAGTCTTTGACGAACATCGTGCGAAGCTGGAAGTCCTTCACTGCGAGACAAGCGAACGCGCTACTTGGACGTTCTGGCCCATTCTGGCATCCCGACTATTTTGATCGGTACATGCGCAGCGAAGAGCATTTGGGCCAGACCGTTGAATATGTTGAACAGAACCCCGTGAAAGCGGGATTTGTCAGCGCCGCAGATGACTGGATCTGGAGTTCAGCGCATTTCCGCAAACTTTGAAGGCAATGAGCGGGCCTGGAGGCCCGCGGTCCGGCAAGAGGACTCAAGCGACGTCGAGCTCGCACCACACAGGGACATGGTCGGACGGCTCGGGCAGGCCGCGCTCGGCCTTGTCGATGCCGACGGCGGTCAGGCGGTCGGCGGCCTGGGGCGAGAGCAGCAGGTGGTCGATGCGCAGCCCGTTGCCCTTCGTCCACGCCCCGGCCTGGTAGTCCCAGAAGGTGTAGAGGGCGCCGTCGGGATGGAAGGCGCGCACGGCGTCGGTCAGGCCGAGATTGAGCAGCGTGCGCAAGGCCGCCCGCGACTGCGGCTGGCAGAGCGCGTCGTTGGCGAAGGCCTTGGGATCGTAGACGTCGACCTCGGTCGGGCAGACGTTGTAGTCGCCGCCCAGCACGAACATCTCCTCGCGCGCGAGCAGCTCCCGGGCGCGCTGGTTGAGGCGATCCATCCAGGCGATCTTGTAGGCGAACTTCTCGGTGCCGATGGGATTGCCGTTGGGCAGGTAGATGCCGCCCACGGTGAGCGGCCCCTGGGGCGTGGCGATCCTGCCTTCGATGTAGCGCGCCGGCTCGTCGGCGACCGCATCGGGCAACGCCCGGGCGGTGATCTCGACGGGATGGAGGGAGAGCAGGGCGACGCCGTTGAAGCCCTTCTGGCCCACCATCTCGGCCTTGTAGCCGGCGGCCTCGACTTCGAGCCGGGGAAACTGCGGTTCCTGCGCCTTAAGTTCCTGCAGCACGACGACGTCGGGCTTGGCGTGCTCCAGCCATGCCACCAAATTCCCGGTCCGCTTGCGGACGGAATTGACGTTCCAGGTCGCGATCTTCATCGCGGCCGGATCACACGCTGAAGGAGTTGCCGCAGCCGCAGGACGAGGTGGCGTTCGGGTTGTTCACCTGGAACGAGGCGCCGACCATTTCCTCGACATAGTCGAGCTGGCTGCCTTTCAGGAGCTCGAGCGACGTGCTGTCGACCAGCACGGCGGCACCGTTGCGCTCGATCACGAGGTCGTCCTCGTTGCGCTGGTCCTCGAACGAGAAGTTGTACTGGAAGCCCGAACAGCCGCCGCCCAGCACAGCCACCCGCATCATGACGGGCTTGGCTTCCTTGGAGGCCAAAAAGGCGATCCGCTTGGCGGCGCTGTCGGTCACGGAGAAGGTCGTATCGGTCATGGCTACAAGATGTGGTTGGAAGGCCGGTTCGTCAATGCTCCGCATTGCGTTGGAGCGCTTTCCGCCGTCCGCTTCCGTCGCCCGGCACCCATCGATCGGCGATTTTGCCGCCTTTCAGGCCAAAGACCGCCGCCCGGCCCATTCGAATGCCCTCAATGTGAATGCGGGCAAAGGCGCGATCGGCCTCGCCAGGCGGTCGGGGCTCATGTCAGCGCCGCCAGGCCGACCTCGCGGGCCCGCAGCCGCTCGCGGTAGAGGATGTAAAGGCCTGACCCGATGACCAGCGGCAAGCCGTACCAGACCGCGGGCGACGGCTCCTCCTTGAACCACAGGTAGCCGTAGAGCACGGCCAGCACGATCGAGCTGTAGTCGAAGGAGGCCAGGACCGAGGCAGGCGCGAGGCGAAGCGCGCGGGTGACCAGGATCTGGCCGACACCGCCGATGAGGCCCAGCGAGCAGAGCCAGAACCAGTCGCCGAGCGGCGGCCATTTCCATTCCGGGATGGCGCCGATCAGCGAGATCACGCTGGCGAACAGGCAGAACCAGAAGATCGTCGCCGCGTCGTGGTCGTAGCGGCTGATCAGGCGCGTGAGCACCGTGGACAGTGAGTAGCAGAAGGTCGCGAGAAGGACGACCAGCGACAGCCAGTGGACCGAGATGTTCCACGGCTCGAGCATGATCAGCACGCCCGCGAATCCGACGGCGACGGCGCTCCAGCGTCGCCAGCCCACGATCTCGCCCAGGATCGGCGCGGCAAGCCCGACCATGAACAGAGGGTGCGGCATATGAGATCGCATAGGCATCGACCAGCGGCATGCGTGGAAAGATATAGAAGAAGCCCAGCAGGCTGCCGAAGCCGGTGACGATGCGCATCGCCTGCAGCAGCGGCCGGCTGCTGCGCACGAGGCGGATGCCGCCGGTATTGCGGAACAGGAAATAAAGCGGCACGAGTGCAATGCTGCTGCGAAACAGCATCATCTGGAACGGTCCGTACAAATCGCCCAGCCACTTGACCAGGGCGTCCATCGTCGAGAACAGGGCGAGGGCTGCGACTCGGGCGTAGATGCCGAGCAAAATGGAAGAGGCTGGGTTGGTCGACAAGGTGCGCTATTTGGCTTGTCCGGCATCCTTCCGTAAAGTGATGTTCGCGGGAGGGACGGCCGTCGAATGCGCATGAGTTGGTTGTTTGGCCGGAGCAACGTGCGTGCGCCGTGGATCGTGGCCATGCTCGTGCTGATCAATGCGCTGTTGCTGCGCGCCCTGGATCCGTCCGGATTGAACCGGCTGCGCGATTTCGCTTTCGACAGCTACCAGCGCCTCCAGCCGCGGACCTATCATCCCGCCACGCCGGTGCGCATCGTCGACATCGACGAGGCCGCCCTGGCGGAGTTCGGCCAATGGCCGTGGCCACGCACGATCGTGGCGCGCCTGGTCGACAAGCTCACCGAGAAGGGCGTGGCGGTCATCGCCTTCGACGTGGTGTTTTCCGAGCCCGACCGGTCCTCGATCAGCCGCATTGTGCGCGACCTCGTGGCCTATACCGACCCGGAAACCGTGAAGAAGCTCGCCGCGGAGGTCCAGGACAACGACCAGGTGCTGGCCGACGCGATGGCCCATTCACGCGTGGTTCTGGGCTTCGGCTTCGATGTGAAAGGTGGTTCCCAGCCGCCGAAGCGCTACTACGGCACGGCCTTCGCCGGCGACGATCCCAGCCAGTTCCTGCCGATCCAGCAGGGCACGGTGAAGTCTCTTCCCCTGCTCGAGGCCGCCGCCAAGGGCAATGGCAGTGTGAACACCGACCTCGACAGCACGGTGATCCGGCGGGTTCCCCTGCTTTTCCGCCTGGCCGGACAGGAAGGCCTGTACCCGGCGCTGTCGATCGAGGCCTTGAGGGTCGCGCAGGGCGCGAGCACGTACCTGATCAAGTCGTCCGGTGCGAGCAGCGAGATGTCGTTCGGCGCCAAGACCGGAATCGTCGCCATCAAGACTGGCGACATCGAGGCGCGGACCGATGCGCGCGGCCGGTTGGCGCTCTATGACACCGGCCATCGCGAGGAACGCTTCATTTCGGCGCGCGCCGTGCTGAAGGACGAGGTGCCGGCAGACAAACTTGAAGGCCAGGTCGTGTTCGTCGGTACCAGTGCCATCGGACTCAAGGACATTCGCAGCACACCGGTGGACACCACCGCTCCCGGGGTTGAGGTCCACGCTCAACTTGCCGAACAGATGATCGAGCACGAGTACCTCTCGCGGCCAGACTTCGCCGACGGCGCGGAGTTCCTGTATCTCGCAGCCATCGGCCTGCTTTTTGTCTTTCTGTTGCCGCGGCTGCGCGCCGGCCGGATGACCATCGTTGCGGCAATCTTCATCGCCATCGGTCTGATCGTGCCGTGGATCGCCTTCTCGCAATACGACCTGCTGTTCGACCCGATCTATCCGCCGGTGACGCTCGCGGCGATCTATGTGAGTGGCACTGCGGTCGCCTTCATGCGGACCGAACGCGAGCGCGCGCAGATCCGCGGCGCCTTCGGCCTATATCTGTCACCCGACGTGGTCGAGCGGCTCGCGCGCCATCCCGAACTGCTGCAGCTCGGCGGCGAGATGCGCGAGATCACCGTGATGTTCACCGACGTGCGCGGCTTCACGCGCATCTCGGAGCAGTTCGATCCGCACGGCCTGACCCGGTTCATGAACCGGTTCCTCACCCCGATGACGGATCTGATCCTCACCCACCGCGGCACGATCGACAAATACATGGGCGATGCGATCATGGCGTTCTGGAACGCCCCGCTCGAGGTCGATCGCCATGCAGCACTGGCGTGCGACACGGCGCTCGCCATGCAGGCCCGCCTGAGGGAGCTGAACGAGGGGTGGAAAGCCGAGGCCGACGCGGAGGGCCGCGGGCACATCGCGGTGAATATCGGCATCGGCCTCAACACAGGCCCGGCCTCGGTCGGGAATTTCGGCTCCTCGCAGCGCTTCACCTATTCCTGCCTGGGTGACGACGTGAATCTCGCCTCGCGCCTGGAGGGCCAGTGCAAGACTTACGGCGTCGGAATCATCATAGGCGACAAGGTCCGTCTGCAGGTGCCCGACTATGCCGCCCTGGAGCTCGACCTGATCATGGTCAAGGGCAAGACCGAACCCGAACGGGTCCACACGCTGATCGGCGGCTTGGCCGTGGCACAGACGCCTGCCTATCACGACCTCGTGCGGCTTCAGGCGGCCTTCCTGATGCACTACAGGAGCGGCGGCTTCGTCGAAGCGCTGGACATGATCGGAGCTTGTGCGGCCGCGGCCGCGTCCGTCGGCTGGCAGCAGGGCTATTACGACATGATGCGTGTGCGGATCGACGGCCTGATCGACGATTCGCCGCCTGACTGGACGGGAGTGTATGTCGCCCAAGAGAAATGAGGCCGTCCGGCGCATCGCCGCCATCGAGGCTTTGATCTGCCGCGATGTCGGACGCAAGACCAAGGAATTGATCGCGGCGAGTACCGGCGGCCTGGCCGCGGCGGCCGGATCGCTGGCCGGTGCGACCAGCGTCGGCCTGATCACGGGCTTCTTCGTGCCGCGCGGCGACGTCGCCGCACCTGAGACCGACGGGCCGGTCGGCACCGCCCTGCTGGCGGCGGCACTGGCGGCCTGCGGCGTGCCGGCCCGGATCGCCGTCGACACGCCCTGTGCCGGGGCCATCCACGCGGCGGTCGCGAGCGCGGGCGGCGGGGTGGCAGTCGACCAAGTGGGCGTCGATGACCGCGAGGGCCTCGCCCGCCTGATCGGCGCGTGGCGCAGCGCCGGCATCAGCCACGCCCTTGCCATCGAACGCTGCGGCCGCAGCGCCGACGGGCGGCCGCGCAACATGCGCGGCGTCGACGTCTCGGCCTGGACGGCGCCGCTCGACGATCTCTTCCTGGGCGGCCCGTGGAAGAAGCTTGCGGTCGGCGATGGCGGCAACGAAATCGGTATGGGCAAGCTGCCGGACGGTCTCATCGCGCGCACCGTGCCGAACGGTGCGGCGATCGCCTGCGCCACATCCTGCGATCATCTTGTCGTCGCCGGCGTCTCCAACTGGGGCGCCTATGGCCTGATGGCGGCGCTCGCCGTCCTGCGTCCGGACTGGACCGCGACGATCGGCAAATTCCTGACGGCGGAACGCGACCTCACGGTGACGCAGGCGATCGTCGACAAAGCCGGCGCCGTGGACGGCGTCACCGCCCGGCGGGAGGCCACGGTCGATGGCTTCGGGCCGGAGATCCATGGCTCGCTGATCGACGAGCTCGGTCGCATTGCGTGGGGCCAGATGGCGGACTAGGTTCGCCCGCCATGGAAAGTCCCTACGCGCCCACGCATCCCAACTGGGGCGCCTATGGCCTGATGGCGGCGCTCGCCGTCCTGCGTCCGGACTGGACCGCGACGATCGGCAAATTCCTGACGGCGGAACGCGACCTCACGGTGACGCAGGCGATCGTCGACAAAGCCGGCGCCGTGGACGGCGTCACCGCCCGCCGGGAGGCCACGGTCGATCGCTTCGGGCCGGAGATCCACGGCGCGCTGATCGACGAGCTCGGTCGCATTGCGTGGGGCAAGATGGCGGACTAGGTTCGCCGGCCATGGAAAATCCTTACGCGCCCACGCATCCCGAAATCCGCGACGCGATCCGCCAGCTCTGCCTCAGGTTCGACGGTGCCTACTGGCGCGCCCTCGACCGCGAGCGCGGCTATCCGACGGAATTCGTCAAGGCGCTGACCGACGCGGGCTGGCTCGCGACTCTCATTCCCGAGGAGTATGGCGGGGCGGGGCTCGGCATCTCGGCGGCCGCCGCGGTGCTCGAAGAGGTGCAGCGCGCCGGCTGCAACGGCGCCGCCTGCCACGCGCAGATGTACATCATGGGCACGCTCCTGCGGCACGGCAGCGCCGAGCAGAAGCAGCGCTACCTGCCCAAGATCGCCAGCGGGGAATTGCGCCTGCAGGCCTTCGGCGTCACCGAGCCGACCAGCGGCACCGACACCCTGGCGCTGCGCACCACGGCAGTGAAGAAGGACAACAGCACTTACGTCGTGAACGGCCAGAAAGTCTGGACCAGCCGTGCCGAGCATTCGGACCTGATGCTCCTGCTGGCGCGCACCACGCCCAAGGAGCAGACCAAGAAGCGCACCGAGGGGCTGTCGGTGTTCCTGGTCGACATGCGCGAGGCGCTAGGCAAAGGCCTCACCATCCGGCCGATCCGCACCATGATGAACCACAACAGCACCGAAGTGTTCTTCGACAACATGGAAGTGCCGGCCGAGAACCTGATCGGCGAGGAAGGGCAGGGCTTCCGCTATATCCTGGGTGGCATGAACGCCGAACGCGTGCTGATCGCCGCCGAGTGCATCGGCGATTCGCGCTGGTTCATCGAGAAGGCGACCGACTACGCCAAGGAGCGCAAGCTGTTCGGACGGCCGATCGGGCAGAACCAGGGCGTGCAGTATCCCATCGCGCGCGCCTACGCCCAGACAGAGGCGGCCGACCTCATGGTACGAAAGGCCGCATCGCTCTACGAAGCCAACCTGCCATGCGGCGCGGAGGCCAACATGGCCAAGATGCTGGGCTCGGAGGCCGCCTGGGCTGCCGCCGACATGTGCGTGCAGACCCATGGCGGCTTCGGCTTCGCCGAGGAGTACGACATCGAGCGCAAGTTCCGTGAGACGCGGCTCTACATGGTGGCGCCGATCTCGACCAATATGATCCTGAATTTCATCTCCGAGCACGTGCTGGGTCTGCCGCGCTCCTATTGAGCGGCGCACGCTAGTTAAAAACGATGCCGCGCAAGGCGGCGATCGCCGCCATCATCGCGGCATGGCCGATCATCAGCAGGAACACGGTCCAGACGGCGGTGAACAGGGTGAATAGCCAGCCCAGCATCGCCATCACGCCGTCGTCTTCGATCAGGGCGAGGCAGAAGAACAGAATGGCCCAGGCGGGGATCAGATTGTCGAAAGGGATGGGCAGCGCCAGCACCAGCGCATTGAGCGACCAGGCGAGCAGCAGCATGCGCCGCGGCATGCCGGTCACCGACCATTCGTGGCGCGCATGGACGGTGTTTTCGAGCCGCCGGATGTGGCGGCGGGCGCGATCGAGGAAATCCTGCAGCCTGCCGCGCGGCAGGCCGCGCTGGCCGACCAGTCTTGGCAGGGACGGCACGGGCCGGCCGGCGAAGAACTGGGCCAGCAGGAACAGCATCGGCAGGCCTGTGATGGTCGACAGCCACGGGATGCCCGTCGGGATGCAGTTGGGCGCGTTGAGCGCCATGATCGCGAAGGCGTAGGAGCGGCCCCGCAGGCCGGCGAGAAACTCGTCTAGGGTGAGGACGTGAATTGCGGGCGCCGCCGAACAGCCCATCGAGCGTTTCGAGCAGGCCGAAATTGTCCTTCATTCCCCGGCCCGCGCCAGCAGGCGGCGCGCGAGAACCAGATGCGGCCGGTCGAGCATCTTGCCGTCGAGGGTGAGCACGCCCGAGCCCGGATTGTCCTCGAAGGTGGCGACGACCTGTTCGGCCCAGTCGACTTCCTCGGCGCCCGGCGTGAAGACTTCCTGGATGATCGCGACCTGGTCGGGGTGAATGGCGATCTTGCCGCCATAGCCCATGCGCTTGGCGTCGTTGGCCTCGGCGCGCAGGCCTTCGATGTTCCTGATGTCGGGATAGACCGTGTCGTAGGCGGTGACGCCGGCCGCCACCGAGGCCAGCAGGTTGACCGTGCGGGCGAACTTGAAGGTGTCGTCGTAGACCCCGGGCGCGGGACCCTTGGCCATCGCGCCGAGATCGGCCATCAAGTCCTCGCCACCCCAGGAATGGCCCATCAGCCGGGGATGCCTGGCGGGCGCTGCGGTCAGCGCCAAAATCGCGGCGGCGCTCTCGGTGGCGATGGTCAGGATCTTGGTCGCGCCCAGGGCGATGCCTTCGCGCGCCTCCAAGGCATCGAGATAGGTGGCGAGAAGGTCGAGGTCGCGCTGCCCGACGCATTTGGGAAACACGATGCCGTCGGGGCCTCCCTGCATGACGACGGCGAGGTCGTCCAGAGTCAGGCCGGTGTCGAGCGCATTCACCCGCACATAGAGTTTCGGGCCGGCACGATTGGCCGACTCTGAGATAGGCGAGCGCCATCTCGCGCGCGGTCTTCTTGCGATCGGCAGCGACCGAATCCTCGAGGTCGAGGATCAGCGCATCGGGGCCGGACGCGGGACCCTTGGCGAGCTTGCGCTCCGAATCGGCAGGGACGAACAGGAAGGACCGCATCTTCTCTCTCAGTTCTTGGGTTTCTTGCGCATCAGCGCCTGGCGCGTGCACTCGGCGACGATCTCGCCGCGCTGGTTGGTGGCGCGGTGCGAGAATTCCACGATCCCGGCGTCAGGCCGCGACCTGCTCTCGCGCAGGCTCACGACCTTGGTCTGGACGCGAAGCGTGTCGCCGTGAAAGACCGGCTTGGGGAAGCGGACGTCGGTCATGCCGAGATTGGCGACCGTCGTGCCGAGCGTGGTGTCGTTCACGGTGATGCCGATCATGAGGCCGAGCGTGAACAGGCTGTTGACGATGCGCTGGCCGAACTCGGTCTTGGCGGCGAACTCCTCGTCGATATGGAGCGGCTGCACGTTCATGGTGAGCGAGCTGAACAGCACGTTGTCCATTTCCGTGACCGTGCGCGTCCAGGCGTGGTCGAACACCAAGCCGACGGAAAACTCCTCGAAATACAGCCCCGCCATCTTCCTCCCCGCGAAAGTCCGGCTCTTCTAGCATGGATGGACGCTGGCATGGACGTTAAGGGGCCCGCCATCGTATCTATGCCGCTACAGGACGAAATGGCGGGATTGGAGCGGAAGATGCGCGCGATGCTGAGCGAGACACCGGGCGGGCCGGAGAGCCTGAAGCTGGTGGAGATGCCGTCCAAGCCGCTGGGCAAGGGCCAGGTTCGCGTCGCGATCCGAGCGGCGGGAGTGAATTTCCCCGACACGCTGATCATCGCCGACAAGTACCAGTTCAAGCCACCGCGCCCGTTCGCGCCGGGCCACGAGATCGGTGGCGACGTCGTCGAGGTGGGCGAGGGTGTCGCCGGCTACAAGGTGGGGGACAGGGTGATCGGCATGATCGGCCACGGTGGCTACGCCACCGAGGCAGTGGTCGATCAGGGCAATCTGCTGCCGATGCCCCGGAACATGAGCTACGAAGATGGTGCGGCGTTCACCATGACCTACGGCACGTCGTATTACGCGCTGAAGCAGAGGAGCAGCTACAAACCCGGCGAAATCCTGCTGGTCACCGGCGCGTCGGGCGGCGTCGGCCTGACGGCCGTCGAACTGGGCGCCCTGATGGGCCTGAAGGTGATCGCGGCGGTCGGCTCTGACGAGAAGATGGAGATCTGCAGGAAGTACGGCGCCACGATGTTCGTGAACTACGCCAAGGAGAAGATGCGCGACAAGGTCAAGGAGCTGACCGGCGGCAACGGCGCGGACATCATCTATGACGCGGTCGGCGGCGACGCCTTCGACGAGTTGATCCGCTGCATCGCCTGGTACGGCCGCCTGCTGGTCGTGGGCTTCGCGGCGGGACGCATTCCCTCGTTGCCGGCCAACCTCGCGCTGCTCAAGAGCTGCGACGTGCGCGGGGTATTCTACGGCGCCTGGCGCGGCCGCGAGCCCGCGGAGGCGCGCAAGAACTTCGACGAGCTGCTGAAATGGTACGACGAGGGCAAGCTCAAGCCGCATATCTCCATGCGCTTCCCGCTCGAGAAGGGGGCTGACGCCATGAACGCGCTGCTGTCGCGCAAGGCGACGGGCAAGGTCGTCCTGACCGTGGCGTAAGCCCGCACCGATGATCGGGCGACGCGTCTGCCATTCTCGGCGCGTCGTCCGACCCGTTAATGGCACGCGCCGACGATTTTCCGCCAAGCCGATCACGCTCGTCGTTCCGTTCGCGGCAGGAGGGTCGATCGGTGTGGCCAATGAGGGAGGACGCCATGGGCAGACTTTCAGGCAAGATCGCCATCGTGACCGGTGCGGCATCGGGCATAGGCGCGGCCTCGGCCAAGCTCTTTGCCGACGAGGGCGCTCAGGTGCTGGCGGTCGACCGGCCCGAATCGGAGATCGAGCAGGCCCATGCCGGCAACAATGCGATCGTGGCCTTCGCCTGCGACATAACCGGGGACGATGCGCCGAAGAAGATCGTGGCGGCGACGCTTGCCAGGTTCGGCGCCCTGGACATCCTGTTCAACAATGCCGGCGTCAGCGGCCGCGCCTTCGTCGAGGAGATGACCGACGAGCAGTGGGATCGCGTGAACGGGGTCAATGTGCGGGCGATGTTCCGGATCTGTCGCGAAGCCATCCCGGCGCTCCGGGCGCGGGCCCAGGAGAAAGGCCGGGCGCGCATCGTGAACACCGCGTCGGTGATGGCCTTCGATACCGACTACGGCCTGGCGGCCTACTGCGCCTCCAAGGCGGGCGTCGGCGGGCTCACGCGCACGCTGGCGCTCGAGCTCGGCAAGTTCAACATCACCGCCAACTATGTCTGTCCGGGCGCGATCTATACCGGCATGACGCGGACCAACTTCGACAATCCTGAAATCCGCGCGGTGTGGGAAAAGAAGGCAGCCTTGCGCCGGCTGGGCCAACCGATCGATATTGCCCGCGGCGCGCTCCTGCTGGCCTCCGACGAGGCCGACTTCATCACCGGCCACGAACTCGTGGTCGACGGCGGGCTGACGCTCAGGACCTAGGTTTTTTTGATGGCCAATATCCATTCCTTCGCTTCCGACTACAGCGAGGCGCGCGACAAGTTTCTGGCGGCGGCCCGCGTCGCCGGTGCGACCACCTGGCGCTACGACAATCCGACCAAGGGGCCGAGAGGCGAGGCCCTGTCGACCGATGTGGCGCGGCTAGGGCCCGACGATGCCTCGAAGGTCGTGGTCACGATCTCGAGCACCCATGGCGTGGAAGGCTACTGCGGCTCGGGCTTCCAGGTCGACTGGCTGGCCGGTGTCGGGGCTGGTGGCCTGCCGAGCGATACGGCAGTGGTGTTCGTCCACGCGATAAACCCCTACGGCTTTGCCTGGACGCGGCGCGTGACGGAGGAGGGCAACGATCTCAACCGCAACTATGTCGACCACAAGAAGCCCTATCCGGTGAACGAAGGCTATCTCGAGATCGCCGACGACCTCGTGCCGGCCGACTTCAGCGACAAGGGCATCGCCTTGGCCGATGCGCGGCTCGCCGCCTACCGCAAGAAGGTGGGCGACGTGGCCTATTTCCGCGCCGTGTCCGGCGGCCAGTACAGCCATCCCGACGGCATGTTCTACGGCGGCGGCGGCCCGGCCTGGTCGAACCGCACCCTGCATGCCATCACCGACAAGTTCCTCAAGGGCCGCAGCGACGTGGCGGTGATCGACTTCCACACCGGCCTCGGCCCCTACGGCTACGGCGAGCCGATCACCCATTTCGACATCGACACGCCGGCGTCGCGCCGCGTGCGGGCGTTCTGGGGCGAGTTGGTGACGGAGTCCAAGCGCGGGCAGACCGCCTCGCAGGCGCGCGACGGGCTCGGCCACTATGGCCTCAATCGGGTTCTGACCGAGCCCGAGACGCGGCTCACCATGTGTACCCTGGAGTATGGCACGTTCGATCGCGAGAGCGGCCAGAAGGCCTTCCGCGCCGACCATTGGCTGCACAAATACGGCGATCCGCTGGGCAAGGAGGCGGGACCGGTGCGGGCGGCGATGCGCCGGCAATTCTATCCCGACACCGACGACTGGAAGGAGGCCGTGCTGTTCCGCGGCCACCAGATCGTGCGCCAGGCGATTGCCGGCACCCAGCGCGGCGCCCTTTAGATCTTTTGGGGACAATCGCCCGCGAAAAGCCATACGTCGTTCAACCGATCCTGCTAAAAGCCTCTCCATGCGTGCTCTGGTGGCGCTGCTCGCGTTCGCGGGCGTGGCGGCGCTCAATCTCTTGTGGTGGTGGTGGCCCAACAGGCCGGTGGAAATCGCCGGCTGGACGACTGCGCCGTTGCAGAGCGTATCCTTCGCGCCCTATCGGCCCGGCCAGAGCCCGCTTACCCGCACCTTCCCGACGCCCGACCAGATCGACGAGGATTTGCATCGCCTGCAGGGCAAGGTGCGCGCCGTACGGACCTATTCAGCGGGCGAGAACCTCGAAGCCGTGCCGCAGCGCGCCGGCAAATACGGATTGAAGGTCTGGCACGGCGCCTGGCTGAACAACAACGAAAAGGAAAACCTGGAGCAGATCAACCTGCTGATCGATCATGCCAACAAGTACAAGGACACGATCGAGCGGGTGATTGTCGGCAACGAGGTGCTGCTGCGCAAGGACCTGACGGCCAACGAGCTGCGCCGCTACATCCGCCAGGTGAAGCAGCGCGTGTCGCAGCCCGTGACCTATGCCGACGTCTGGGAGTTCTGGCTGCGCAACCCGTCGCTGGCCGACGAAGTCGACTTCATTACCATTCACATCCTGCCGTATTGGGAGGATGAGCCGATCGGCGTCGACCGCCGCGAGCCCGACGGCACACGCAGCATCGATAAGCACATCGTCGACATCTACAAGAAGGTGCAGGCGCGCTTCCCCAACAAGAAGATCGTGATCGGCGAGACCGGCTGGCCGAGCGACGGTCGCATGCGCTCCGACGCACGTCCCGGCAGGGTGGAGCAAGTGCGCTACTTCTCGATCTTCCGCGCCATCGCCGATCGCGAGAACTTCGACTACAACATCGTCGAGGCGTTCGATCAGTACTGGAAGGCGCGCCAGGAAGGCACGGTGGGTGCGGCCTGGGGTCTGCTCGATGCGCAGCGCCGCGACAAGTTCGAGCTCGGCAAGCCGGTGTCGGCTGAGCCTCACTGGCCGTTGCTCTTCACCCTGTCGACCCTGGCGTCGGGCCTGTTGCTCGGCGCCTTCGTCAGCCTGCGGGCGCGGGCGAGCGGCAAGGCGATCGCGATCTTCGCCTTCTTCACCCAGCTGGTGGCGACCTGCTACGTGCAGGCGACGTGGATCGACCTGACGCGCACCTTCTATTTCGAGAAGATGGTCGGCGTCGTTTTCTGGGCGCTGCTGCTCGGCCTTTTCAGCTACGCCCTGCTGCGCGGCATCGCCGACAGCCTGACGGGAAAGATGGCCGATCCATCGCTCTACGGCGCGCGCGTGCGCGAGGCATGGCACGCATGGCGCGAACTGCCGCGCTACCGCGTCGTGCAGCGCGCCGACCTGATGGCGCAGCTCCTTTATCTGGCGCTGACGGTGATCTGCATCTTCTATCTCGTGGTCATCAGCATCGATTGGTACGACGGAGTGATCCGGATCGGCGATTTCTTCCGCCAGATCGCCATCGACGGCCGCTACCGCGACTTCCCGATCTGGAGCTTCGTCATTCCCGGCGTCGTGCTGATGGCGTGGAAGACGCTCACCATCCTGCGCTCCGACCCGGTGCCGCGCGCTGACCGATGGGCCAAGGCGCTCTCGTTCGGCCGCCTGCTGGGCTACGACGGCAGCCGCGGCTTTGTGCGTATGGACCGCTCCTTCAGCAGGATCAGGCCGGTCCTGCCGGAGATCACCCTGGCCTTCCTGCTGATCTTCTGGGCGGCCGTGATGCTGGTGACCGAGGGCGCCATCAAGCTTTATGACGGCGGCTCCGGCGGCTTCGTGGCCACCGATGGCGGCCGCTGGGTGATCAGGACACTTTTCTGGAACACCCAGGCCGACTGGTTCGCGGCGCTGGCCCTGCTCATGGCCATCCCCTATTTGGCGACCGTTTACGTGTCGATACGCGAACCACTGGCAGAACCACCGCCGGACTCCTATACCAACAAGTGGTAGGCCGCTGCTTCTCACGGACCTCGCCTTGAGGAGGGCGGATCGAGTAGTGCGCTGCGCGCGCTCCTCGGAGTGAGGCTCGTCTTTCTAGCCGGGAGTTACCAGATGGAAATCAAGGGCGAATACAAGATCGCGGCGCCGCGGGAGAAGGTCTTTGCGGCGCTGAACGATCCCGCCATTCTGCAGGCCTGCATTCCGGGGTGCGAATCGCTTGAAAAGACCTCCGACACCGAGATGAAGGCCAAGGTGCGCCTGCGCATCGGGCCGGTCAGCGCCAGCTTCACGGGCAAGGTCACGCTTTCCGACCTCGACCCGCCGAACGGTTACAAGATCTCCGGTGAAGGGCAGGGCGGTGCGGCTGGCTTCGCCAAGGGCGGTGCCGTCGTCACCCTGCGCGAAGACGGCGGCGCGACCATCCTGGACTATAACGTCGATGCCCAGGTCGGCGGCAAGATCGCCCAGGTCGGCGCCCGCCTGATCGACGGCACCGCCAAGAAGCTGGCCGACGAGTTCTTCGGCAAGTTTGCCGCCATGGTGGGCGGCCCGCCGCCGGCTGCGGTGGCCGGCGTGGCCGCGGCTGCCGAACCGCCTCGAGCGGCGCCGTCCGCGCCTGCTGCAGCGCAGCGCGGCTACAAGCACTGGCTGGTCATCGGCGTCGGAGCGGCCGTGCTGATCTCTGATCTTTCTGGCGAGCCGGTAGCGCGGTTTTCCGGACGTCTTCCGTCATCCGTAATTCGCTTGACCGGCGCATGAGCGGCTTGCGAGAGTCGCCCCAACGCCCAGCGGGTGCGCGTTAATGCGCCTGCGTCGAACCAACAATCTCGAGGGAGAAGAGTACATGACTATTTCCGTCGCCATGACCGTCAACGGCAAGCCCGTTTCCGGCAAGGTCGAGGCGCGCACGCTGTTGGTTCAGTTTCTGCGCGAGCATCTCGGCATGACCGGCACCCACGTCGGATGCGACACCAGCCAGTGCGGTGCCTGCGTCGTCCATGTCGACGGCAAGTCGGTGAAGTCCTGTACCATGCTGGCGGTCCAGGCCGAGGGCGCCAAGGTGTTGACCATCGAGGGCCTGGCCGAGAGCGCCGACAAGCTGCACCCGATGCAGGAGGCCTTCCGCGAGAACCACGCCCTGCAGTGCGGCTTCTGCACGCCGGGCATGGTGATGAGCGCCATCGACATGGTGAAGCGCCACAACTACCAGCTCGACGAAGCCACGGTGCGCCGCGAGCTCGAGGGCAACCTCTGCCGCTGCACCGGCTACCACAACATCGTGAAGGCAATCATGGCCGCCGCGCCGGCCATGAAGTCAGCAGGGGTGTAAGCCATGACCGCCGCCACCGGAATCGGCGCCCGCGTTCTCCGCACGGAAGACAAGCGCTTCCTGACCGGGACCGGCCGCTATGTCGACGACCTGCCTCTCGCCCGCGCGACCTACGCCTACTTCCTGCGTTCGCCGCACGCTCATGCCAAGATCAAGAGCATCGACACCGCGGCGGCGAAGAGCATGCCGGGCGTGGTCGCGATCTTCACCGGCAAGGACCTGGTCGACGCCAAGGTCGGCGGCCTGATCTGCGGCTGGGTGGTCAAGGACAAGCACGGCCAGCCGCACAAGGCGCCGCCGCATCCGATCATGGCGGCCGACACGGTGCGCTATGTCGGCGACACGGTGGCGATGGTGGTGGCCAACAGTCACGACGAGGCCAAGGACGCCGCCGAGGCGATCAAGGTCGACTACGACGTGAAGCCCGCCAACGTCGATCTCGCCAAGGCGTTCGATAAGGGTGCGGCCGAGGTCCACGCCGAGGCACCGGGCAACCTGGTCTATGACTGGGAGATCGGCGTGAAGGCCGATGTCGATGCCGCCTTCGCCAAGGCCGCGCACGTCACCAAGCTCGACCTCGTCAACAACCGCCTGATCCCCAACGCCATGGAGCCGCGCGCGGCGGCGGCGGAGTACGACAAGGGCACGGGCAACTACACGCTGTGGTCGACGTCGCAGAACCCGCACGTGCTGCGCCTGATCCTGTCGGCCTTCGTGCTGGGCATTCCCGAGCACAAGCTGCGCGTCATCGCCCCGGATGTCGGCGGCGGCTTCGGCAGCAAGATCTTCTGCTACGCCGACGAGACGATGGTGTGCTGGGCGGCGTCGCGCGTCGGCCGGCCCATCAAGTGGACCGCCGAGCGGTCCGAATCGTTCCATGACCGACTGCCACGGCCGCGACCATGTCACCCACGCCGAGCTGGCGCTCGACAAGGACGGCAAGTTCCTGGCGCTCAAGGTCGACACCATCGCCAACATGGGCGCGTACCTCTCGACCTTCTCGACGGCGGTGCCGACCTATCTCTACGCCACGTTGCTGGCCGGCCAGTACACCACGCCGCTCATCTACGCCAACGTCCGGGCGGCCCTCACCCACACCGCGCCGGTCGACGCCTATCGCGGCGCCGGGCGGCCCGAGGCGACGTTCGTGGTCGAGAGCATCGTCAGCAAGGCTGCGGCCGAGATGAAGATGGATCCGGCCGAGCTCCGCCGGAAGAACTTCATCCCGACGACGGCCTTCCCGTACCAGACGCCGGTGGCGCTGCAGTACGATTCGGGCAACTACCCGCCGATCATCGACGAGGCGATGAAGCTTGCCGACTACAAGGGCTTCGAGGCGCGCCGCGCGGAGGCCAAGTCGCGCGGCAAGCTGCGCGGTATCGGCTTCTCGTCCTACATCGAGGCCTGCGGGCTGGCGCCTTCCCAGGTGATCGGCCAGCTGGGCGGCGGCGTCGGCCAGTGGGAGTCGGCGCAGATCAAGTTCAACCCGACCGGCAACGTCCAGATCATGACCGGCTCGCACAGCCACGGCCAGAGCCACGAGACGACCTTCGCCCAGCTCATCTCGGACAAGCTCGGCGTGCCGTTCGAGCAGATCGAGGTGGTCCATGGCGACACGGCGACGACGCCGTTCGGCATGGGCACCTACGGCAGCCGCTCGCTGGCGGTCGGCGGCTCGGCCATCATGAAGGCGGCCGACAAGATCATCGCCAAGGGCAAGAAGATCGCCGCCCATCTCATGGAAGCGTCGGTTGCCGACGTCGTGTTCGAGAACGGCACCTTCAAGGTGGCGGGCACGGACAAGAACGTGCCGCTTGCCCAGGCGGTGTTCGCGGCCTACGTGCCGCACAACTATCCGCTGGCGGATGTCGAGCCCGGCATGGATGAGAACGCCTTCTACGATCCGGCGAACTTCGTCTATCCGGCCGGCACGCAGATCTGCGAGGTCGAGATCGACCCCGACACCGGCGAAGTCGAGATCGTGAACTTCACGGCGGTCGACGATTTCGGCAACATCATCAATCCGATGGTCGTCGAGGGTCAGGTCCATGGCGGCATCGCGCAAGGCGTCGGCCAGGCGCTGCTCGAGGCTGCCGTCTACGACAAGGACACGGGCCAGCTCACGAGCGGCTCGTACATGGATTACGCCATGCCGCGCGCGGAGAACTTCCCGTCGTTCAAGCTCGGCTACAAGGTCACGCCTTGCCCGCACAATCCGCTGGGCGTGAAGGGCTGCGGCGAGGCCGGCGCGATCGCGTCGCCGGCTGCCGTCATGAACGCGGTTCACAATGCGCTGGCGCCGCTCGGCGTCAAGCATGTCGAAATGCCCGCCACCTCGCTCAACGTGTGGCAATCGATCCAGGGCGCCCAACGCGCGGCGGCCGAGTAACCGGAGGAAATTGAAGATGTACGATTTCGCTTACCATCGTCCGAAGTCGCTCGCCGATGCCGTCGGCCTGCTGAAGAGCAAGCCGGAAGCGCGCGCCATGTCGGGCGGCATGACCCTGATCCCGACCCTGAAGCAGCGCCTGGCCAAGCCCAGCGACGTGGTCGATCTCGGCGGCGTCAAGGAGCTCGCCGGCATCAAGGTCGAGGGCAACAACGTGGTGATCGGCGGCATGACGCGCCACGCCGATGTCGCGACCTCGGCCGACGTGAAGGGGGCGATTCCCGCGCTGGCCTACCTGGCGGGCCATATCGGCGATCCGCAGGTCCGCAACCGCGGCACGCTGGGCGGTTCGGTCGCCAACAACGACCCGGCGGCGGACTATCCGGCCGCGGTCGTGGCGCTCAACGCGACGGTGACCACCAACACCGGCAAGCACACCGCCGATGCCTTCTTCAAGGGCCTGTTCGAGACGGCGCTGGGCGAGGGCGAGCTGATCACCTCGATCAGCTTCCCCAAAGCCGAGAAGGCCGGCTACATGAAGTTCCCCAACCCGGCCTCGCGCTACGCCATGGTCGGCGTGTTCGTCGCCAAGACGGCAGGCGGCGTGCGGGTCGCGGTCACCGGTGCCGGCCCCAGCGTCTTCCGCGTCAAGGCGATGGAGGATGCGCTGGCCAAGAACTTCTCCTCGGCGGCGATCAAGGACATCAAGGTTCCGGCCGACGGCCTCAACAGCGACATCCACGGCAGCGCCGAGTACCGCGCCCACCTCGTGGGCGTGATGGCGCGGCGCGCGGTCGACGCGGCCAACAAGTAGAAGCCGCGTCCAGGAAGGACTAACGTTCGGGCGCCCCGCGAGGGGCGCCCTTTCGTTTGGAGAGCTTGTCGGCATGAAGGCACTGGTCACGGGCTTCGAACCCTTCGGCGGCGACAAGGTCAATCCGTCGTCGCTGGCGGTCGCCCGGCTTCGCAAGCGGGTCGGCGGCGTGGTCGTCCATACGGCCGAGCTGCCGACCTCCTACGCTCATTCGGCAGGCGTGCTGCGGGCCGCGATCGAGGAGGTGAAGCCCGACCTCGTGCTCTGCGTCGGGCAGGCCGGCGGCCGGACCGAGCTTTGCCTCGAGCGGGTGGCGATCAACGTCCAGGACGCGCGCATCCGCGACAACGACGGCAAGCAGCCGATCGACAAGCCGGTGGTGAAGGACGGGCCGGCGGCGCATTTCGCGACCCTGCCGATCAAGGCTTGCGTGGCGGAAATGCGCAAGGCGGGCCTTCCTGCCGCCGTCTCGAACACGGCCGGCACCTTCGTCTGCAACCACATCTTCTATGCGCTGATGGATATCGCGCAGGACCATCCTATCCCGATGCGCGGCGGCTTCCTGCACATTCCCTACGTGCCCGAGCAGGCCTCCCGCCTGGGCGGCGCGCCATCGATGGCGCTCGACGACATCGTGCGCGGCATCGAGATCATCCTGGAGGTGAGCGCCAACCGCGTGAGCGACGTTCATACGGTCGAAGGTCGTATCTCGTAAGACGCGTCAGACCGGCGTGTAGATGACAAGCTTGAGCGCCGGGTCGTCGTTGGCCTGGAAGCTCGCGTGCTCGAAGCGCAGTACACCTTTCTTGGGGTGCTTCAGCACCTTGCGCCCGGAAGCTGCCGAACGGATATCGTGCGTCTTCCACCAGCTCACGAACTCCGGGCTGTCGCGCCGCAACCGTTCCAGCAGTTCGACGAAGGCCGGGTCGCCGGCCCACAGGTCGTGGGTGGCGCGAAACTGGGCGACGACGCGCCTGGCTTCGTCGCTCCAGCCCGCGCCGAACAGGCGGCGGGTGGCGGGCAGGACGAGGATGCAGATCAGGATATTGCGATCCTGATCCGGCAGGCGGCCGAAGGCGAAGATCTCTTCGGCCGCCTTGTTCCAGACCAGCACGTCCCAGCGGCGGCCGGTGACGTAGGCTGGCTGCGTGAGGTTCTCGACGACGCGCCGGAGCGCGTCGGGCACGATCTCGCGCGCGAAGGCGCGGCGATCCGGATTGCGGGTGAGGGCACGCAGATGGGCATGCTCCACCTTGCTGAGGCGAAGCGCGCGCGCCAAGGCGTCGACCGTGGTGACGGACGGGCTGACCGAGCGGCCTTGCTCAAGGCGGATGTACCAGTCGACGCCGATGCCGGCGAGTTCGGCCACTTCCTCGCGGCGCAGGCCCGGTGTGCGGCGCCGGCGGCCGGCCGCAAGGCCGGCGGAGCGAGGCGTCAATCGTTCCCGGCGCGAGCGCAGGAAGTCGCCCAGTTCGTTGCGGCTCCGGTCGGTCATGCCTCGGGGCTCCAGGGAGGGATTCACAATCCCAGGATAATACTAGGCCTGAATGCCAACGGGAAGACCGGCGAGAATGGTCGTCACCCCGCATCAAGAGGATGACCATGAAAGCTGTTGTGCTGAAAGCGTTCGGATCGCCGCTCGCCGTAGAGACCGTGCCCGAGCCGGTACTGGGGACGGGCGAGGTGATCGTCGATGTCGTGGCGACCCGCGTACTGGCCTATGCCGGCGAGGTGTTCAGCGGACAACGGCGCTACCTGCTGGAGCCGCCCTGTGTGCCGGGCCCGGGCGGCATCTGCCGGGTGCGGCGGGTCGGACCCGATGCGACCAGCCTCGCTGTCGGCGACTGGGTCTTCTGCGACCCGACCGTGCGCTCGCGCGACAACGCGCTGGCGCCCGAGATCCTGCTGCAGGGCCTGACCGCCGGTAGCGAGGGTGGCCGGCGCCTGCAGAAGTACTTCCGCGACGGATCGTGGGCCGAGCGCATGCGCGTGCCGACGGAAAATGCAATTCCCATCGGTCTGCTCGACGGGGCCGTCGAGGCCGAGCTGTGGTGCGCGCTGGGCACGTTTCTGGTGCCCTATGGCGGCTACGTCGCGGCCAATGTGAGAGCTGGCGAGACGGTGCTGGTGAACGGCGCGACGGGCGCTTTTGGCAGCGGCGGCGTGGCGGTTGCGCTGGCGATCGGCGCGAGTGCGGTCATCGCTACCGGTCGAAATGAGAAGGCGCTGGGCGACCTCGTGCATCGATTTCGGGCCGCGCGTGCGACCGGTGCGCATGGTCGCCGATGAGGAACAGGACCGCCGATCCATTCTGCTGGCGGCTCCCGGCCCGATCGACTGCGTGCTCGACCTCTTGCCGCCCGCCGCCACGCCGGCCCAGGTCCGCGCCGCGCTGCTGACCGTGCGGCCTTACGGGCGCGTCGTGTTGATGGGCGGCGTCGGCGAGGAGGTAGGGATCCCCTATTCGTGGCTCATGCGCAACTGCGTGACCATCCTTGGCCAATGGATGTACCCCCGCGACGCCGTTTCCCGCCTGGTCGGTCTCGTGCGATCGGGCTTGCTCAAGCTCGACGATTTCAAGGTGACGTCGTTCGGCCTCGACGACGTGAACGCCGCCGTTGCACACGCCGCGGCCAATGCCGGGCCGTTCCGGATGACGGTGCTGCGGCCGTGATCACTCCGCGGCGATCGCCAGAGGCGGGTGTACCGGTGCCTCGACCTGCTTGGCCTCGACGGCCGGCTGCTTGATCCTGAACCACGCCGCATAAAGCGCCGGAAGGAAGAGCAGCGTCAGCGCCGTCGCCACCAGCAAGCCGCCCATCAGGGCGACCGCCATTGGCCCCCAGAACACGCTGCGCGACAGCGGGATCATGGCGAAGATGGCGGTGCCGGCGGTCAGCAGGATGGGGCGGGCGCGGCGCACCGTGGCGTCGATCACTGCATCCCACTTGCTGTGGCCGGCGGCGATGTCCTGGTCGATCTGGTCGACCAGGATCACCGAGTTGCGCATGATCATGCCGGCCAGCGCGATCACGCCCAGCAGGGAGACGAAGCCGAAGGGCTGGTTGAAGACCAGCAGGAACAGCGACACGCCGATCAGGCCGAGCGGTGCCGTCAGCACGACCAGCGCCAGCTTGGAGAAGCTCTGCAGTTGCAGCATCAGGAACAGCATCATCAGGAAGGCCATCACCGGCATCATCTTGAAGATCGAGCCCTGGCTCTTGGCGCTTTCCTCCTTGTCGCCGCCGACCTCGATGCGATAGCCGGCGGGGAGCTCGGCGCGCAGCGGGGCCAGCGCCTTGTCGATGCGCGCGGCGACGTCGGGGCCCTGCACGCCGTCGATCACGCCGGCGCGCACCGTCATCAGCAACTCCTTGTTGCGCCGCCACAGGATCGGTTCCTCGAGCTCGAAATGCAGCGTGGCGAGCTGGGCGAGCGAGACCACGCCGCCGTTAGCGGTGCGCAAATTGATCGCTTCCAGGCCCTCGACGCTCAGCCGTTCCGGCGCCACGGCGCGGGCCACGACGTCGATCGATTCGGTGCGGTCGCGGTACTGAGTCACGGTCACGCCCGACAGCAGGGTCTGCAGCGTGTTGCCGAGGATCTGCGAGTTGACGCCCAGCGCGCGCGCCTTGTTCTGGTCAACCTCGAGCCGGACGGTCTTGGCAAGCTCGTTCCAGTCGAAGTTGACATCGCGCGTGGCGGGATCGGCCTCGAAGACCTGTCGCACCTGCTTGGCCACAGCGCGGACCTGCTGCGGATCGTCGCCCAGCACTCGGAACATCACCGGATAAGCGACCGGCGGACCATTCTGCAGCCGCTGGACGCGGGCGCGCACGGCCTCGAAGTCGCTGGCGAACAGCTTGCCGAGCTCGGCGAACACTCGTTCGCGCGCCTGCAGATCCTTGGTCATGACGATGACCTGGCCGAAATTGGCGTTGGCCAGCTCGGGCACGGTGGGCAGGTAGAAGCGCGGGCTGCCGGCGCCGACATATGCCGTGTAGAAGGCGACATCGGTGTTCTCGCCCAGCCATTTCTCGAGCTTGCGCACTTCCTTGTCGGTCGCGGCCCAGGAGGCGCCCTGCGCCAGCTTCATATCGACGATCAGCTCGGGCCGGTTGGCGGTCGGGAAGAACTGTTTCTGCACCAGGGTGAAGGCGCCCAGGGAGGCGACAAAGGCGAGAGCGGTGATGGCAATCGTGGTCTTGCGCCAGGTCACGCACCATACGACCAGCTTGCGGAAGATCGTGTAGAGCCGGCCGCCGTAAGGATCGGCGTGGTGGACCTTGGGCTGCGGCAGCAGGTGGTAGCCCATCCACGGCGTGAACAGCACGGCCACGAACCACGAGATGACGAGCGAGAGGCCGACCACCCAGAAGATCGAGTTGGTGTATTCGCCGGCGCTCGACTTGGCGAAGCCCACCGGCACGAAGCCGACGGCGGTCACCAGGGTGCCGGTCAGCATGGGGAAGGCGGTTGAAGTGTAGGCGTAGGTCGCGGCCTCGAGCCGGCTGGCGCCCTGCTCGAGCTTCACCATCATCATCTCGACGGCGATGATGGCGTCGTCGACCAGCAGGCCGAGCGCAATGATCAGAGCGCCGAGCGAGATCCTCTGGAAGTCGATGCCGAGCAGCATCATGCCGACGAAGGTGATGGCCAGCACCAGCGGCACCGACAGCGCCACGATGAGGCCGCTGCGCATGCCGAGGCTGATGAACGACACGACCAGCACGATGGCGAGCGCCTCGAACAGCGAGGAGATGAACTCCTCGAACGATTTCTCGACCACCTCGGGCTGGTTGGCGACGCGGTGCACGGTGATGCCGACGGGCAGGGCGGCTTCGACCTCGGCCATGGTCTGCTCGAGCGCCTTGCCCAGGGTCTGGACGTTGCCGCCCGGCGCCATGACGACGCCCAGCCCGATCACCGGCTTGCCCTTGTAGCGCATCGAGATCTGCTGCGGGTCCTGGTAGCCGCGCTTGATCTCGGCCACGTCGGCCAGGGTGAGCGTACGGCCGTTGGCGGAGAAGGGCAGGGCGGCCAGCTCCTCGGCCGAGACCGGCGCGCCGTCGACGCGGACCGAGACGCGCTCGCCCTTGGTCTCGACCGTGCCGGTCGCCACGATGGCGTTCTGCTTGCGCACGACCTCGAGGATCTGGTCGACCGGAACGCCCAGCATGGCCAGCCGCGTGTGGCTGAACTCGATGTAGATCTTCTCGTCCTGCAGCCCGAGCAGGTCGGCCTTGGTGACGTCGGGCACGCGCAGCAGGCGCTGGCGCACCGACTTGGCGATCTCCTTGACCTCGGCCGGCGCGAAGCCGTCGGCCTCGAAGGCCCAGATCAGGCTGTAGGTGTCGCCGTATTCGTCGTTGAAGAACGGGCCCAGCACGCCCTGCGGCAGCGAGCCCCGGATGTCGCCCACCTTCTTGCGCACCTGGTACCACAGGTCGGGGACCCTGGCGGGTGGGGTGTCGTCGCGCAACGAGACGTAGATCACTGTCTCGCCGGGCTTGGTGTAGCTCTGGACGTTGTAGAAGTAGGGCAGCTCCTGCAGCTTGGTCTCGATCTTCTCGGTGACTTGCTGCTCGACCTCGCGCGCGGTGGCGCCAGGCCACGCCGCCGACACCACCATCTGCTTGATGGTGAAGGGCGGATCCTCGCCGCGGCCGAGGTTGAAGAAGGCGAAGATGCCGGCCGCGACCAGCGCGATCATGAAGAACACGGTGAGCGTGCTGTATTTCAGCGCCAGCGCCGAGAGATTGAAGCGCGTGCTCATGTGGCTGTCTCCCCCCGGAGGATGGTGCTAGCGCGCCGCCTGCAGCGCCGGCTTCACCTTCTGTCCCGCCTCGAGCTTGTGGACGCCGGCGGTGGCAATCATCTCGCCTTCCTTGACGCCCGAGGCGATGGCAGCGGTGTCGTCGCGCCAGCGCGCAATCGTGACCGGCCGGAGCGTGACGGTGCCGCTTTCCCTGTCGACCACCCACACCGCGGGCTGGGTACCACGCTGGAAGATCGCCGAAAGCGGCACCTCGGCCACGGTCGCCGCGTCCGGCCGCTCGAAAGCGAGCGTCGCGGTCATGCCCAGGCCGATGAATTCGGGCGGATCGATCACGCTGAAGCGCGCCGGATAGGTGCGGGTCATGGGATCGGCGCTGGGCGAGAGCTCGCGCAGCTTGGCGGCGTGGCGGTGGCCGGGATCGGACCACAGGTCGAAGCTCGCGGCTGCACTTTCCCGCACCGCCTTCAGCCGGTTCTCGGGCACGCCGACCAGGATCTCGAGTTCGTCGGTGCGGGCGACCCGCACCACGCCCTGGCCCTGGGCCATGACCTGGCCCACTTCGGCCTGCACGGCGGTGACGACGCCGGGCGCGTCGGCGCGCAGCTCGGTATAGGCGAGATTGTGCTCGGCCGAGGCGAGCTGGCTCCTGGCCTGATCGACGCGGGCGAGCGTCGTGGCGGCGAGCGACTGGCGTTGCTCAAGGGTCTGCGGCGTGAACGCAGCACTGCCGCGGAGGCTAAGGTAGCGCTCGTGGTCGGCCTTGGCGCGGATGTAGTCGGCGTCCGCCGAAGCAAGCGCGGCGCGCGCATTGTCGACCGCGAGGCGGTAGTCGGACGGATCGAGCTGGGCGATCAGGTCGCCCGGCTTGACGATGGTGCCGGCATCGACCGATCGCTGGACGATCTTGCCGGCGACGCGGAAGCCCAGCGTGGCCTCGACGCGGGGAACGACGGTGCCGGCCAGCACCAGCGATCGGGCGTGGCGCTGATAGGCGATCGTCATGACGCGGGCGGGACGTACCGCCGGCTCGCTGGCCGAGGCGCGCGAGGCGTTGGCCGTGGACCACGAAAAGGCGGCGCAGCCAATGGCGGCCGCGGCGCCTACGCCAGCGACAATTGCAACGGCTTTGAGGGGGAATCTTGCGCGTTGGCTGAATGAACGGGACACGCATGGCTAACCGTCCTTCCGAGGTTTACAATGTTCATAATGCATATGAACAATGTTAACTGAACATTGATAACTTATCGTCGTTAAGATAAGAGTCAAGGGGAAGGAGATCGCATTGGCAGCTTTTTCAACAGCCGTGGCCGGAAGCCGCAAGAAGCGCGGCGAGGGCCATACCCGCCGGGAGGAGATCCTCCATGCGGCCAAGGAGCTGTTTCTTGAGCAGGGCTATGACGCGACCACGATCCGGCAAATCGCCGATCGGGTCGGTATTTCAGCGCCGGCGCTCTACCTTTACTTCAAGGACAAGGAAGGGCTGATGCTGGCGCTATGCGATCAGACCTTCGGGCACCTGATCGAGGCTATCGGCGAGATTGAGAACACCGTTGCGAACCCCTTGGAGCGCATCCGCCGATTCGGCGATGCCTATGCGCGGTTCGGCCTGACGCACCCCGACGAATATCGCCTGGTGTTCATGGGCACCCATATCCCGGAATCCATGCGCAAGATCGGCCATCGCGCGGCCACCGACGACCCGAACAAACCCGGTGTCGGAGGCGCCATCGTGTTCGGCCGCCTTGTGGCAATCCTGTCCCAGGCCGAGGCGTCAGGCATCAAGCTCAACTATCCTCCGGACACCTGCGCCGAGCTCTGCTGGATGGGCATTCACGGCCTGGTCGCCGCTTTCATCACGAAGCCCGAGTTTCCCTGGTCCAATCGTGAATTGCTGATCCAGGGCATGCTCGACGTGGTGCAGAAGGGAATCGTGCGCGGCGCGTAGGCAGCGAGATCGTTGTGGTGATCAGGCGTTCTGCAGGACGTGCACGGCGCGGTTGGCCACGAGATCCTTGTTCTTGGCGCCGTACGCCTTCATGTGCTCCGAAGCGCCATGAGCCTTGAGATGGTCCATGCTTTCCCACTTCTCGATGACGACGAAGGTATCGGGGCCGAACTTGGCGAATGCGCCGCCATCGATGTCGACCGTGGCGCCGTACTCGATGCAGCCCTTCTCGGCGTGCACCGCCGGCACGTTGGCCTTGAAATTCTTGAGGATCTCGTCGCGCTTGCCGGGTTTGGCGGTGATGATGGCGATGACGTGGATCATGATTTCCTCCCGTTTGGAATAGCTAGGCCGCGCGGCCGCGTCTTAGCAGACGACCGGGCAGCTTGTCGTTGGCGGCGACAGCGTCCTTGCCGTCGCGGCGGATCAGCTTGCCGTTGACGATCACGGCGTCGATGCCGCTGGCCTGCGAGACCAGCCGGTCGGCGCCGGCCGGCAGGTCGTGGACGCGCTTGAGCGGGCCGGGGCCCACGGTGTTGGGGTCGAACACCACGACGTCGGCCGGCCGGCCCTCGGCCAGCAGGCCACGATCGGTGATGCCGAACATTTCGGCCGGCCGCTGCGTCAGGTTATGGACAGCTTGCTCGAGGGTGAAGGTCTTGCGCTCGCGCACCCAGTGGCCGAGCAGGTAGGTCGAGTAGCAGGCATCGCAGAGCTGGCTGGCGTGGGCGCCGGCATCGGATAGAGCGATGATCGTGTTGGGATCGGTAATCAGCTCGGCCACTTCCTTCTCGTCAAAATTCATCACGGCCATGCGAAAGCGTGCCTGAAGGTCGTTGGCAAGTGCGAGGTCGAGCGCGAGATCCACCGGATCCTTGCCGAGCTTGGCGGCGGCCGCGGCAAGCGGCATCTCCTCCAGCTCGCGCGCAGACGGCGCCCAGGCGATCACTACGCGGTCCCACCAGCGCTGGAAGAGGGGCGTCACCTCGCTCCGCAGCTTCTCGCGCCACGCCGGATCGGCATAGGCGCGACGGCGCGTGCCGGGCGCCTTGGCATCTTCGACAGCCAGATCGTTCATGAACTTCATGACGTCGAAGATGAAGGGCTCGGCAAACGTGAATTCGAAGTTGAGCGGCCGGCAGCTCACCTGGGGGATCACCATCGCGCCCGACTTGCGCTGCTCGGCGGCGAGGTCGAGCTGCTTGCGATGTCCGCCCGGGCCGTAGAGGTAGGAGAGGAGGGCCGTCCAGGTGACGGGAACGCCGTACTTCCGGCTGACCTCGGCCATGTGCCTGGTCGAGAATTCGCGGCCGATGGTGATCTGCATCAGGCCGCGCTTCATGTCGCCCATGACCGACACCAGCGCGTCCATCTCCTCGACGGTCGCCTGGCGGCTGGGCACCGGCTTGCCAGCATAGCCGTTGTGGCTGACCGAGACCGAGGTGCCGAAGCCGATGGCGCCCGCTTCCATGGCCTCGCGCATCAGCTTCTTCATGGCGCCGATCTCGTCGGCGCGTGGCGGCGCGCTCGGTCGATTCCTCGCCCATGACGTAGAGCCTGAGCGGCGTGTGGCCGAACAGGGCGGCGACGTTGATCGCCGAACCGCGCTTCTCCAGCGCGTCGAGGTACTGCGGGAAGGTCTCGAACGACCAGTCATCGCCCAGGCCCGCCTGCAGCGCGTCGAGGCTCATGCCCTCGACCTTTTCCAGCGTCTGCATGATCAGCTTGCGGTGGATGGCCTTGGTCGGCGCGACACCGAAGCCGCAATTGCCGATCACCGTCGTGGTGACGCCGTGCCACGGCGAGATCGTGAGCATGCGGTCCCAAAGGATCTGGGCGTCGTAGTGGGTGTGAACGTCGACGAAACCAGGCGAGACGACCTTGCCGGCGGCGTCGATGGTCGTCGCAGCGGGCCCGTCGGCCTTGCCCAGCGCCACGACCTTGCCGTCCTTGATGCCGAGATCGCCCGCGAAGCCCGGCTTGCCGGTGCCGTCGACGATCGTGCCGCCCGTGATCTTGAGGTCGTAGGTCATGGCTTGCTCCTGAACGCCTGTCCATTATACGTCGTTCGGCGCCGCAGGAGGAAACACATGGCCAAGCATAAGATTGCGCTCATTCCGGGTGACGGAATCGGCAAGGAAACCGTCCCGGAGGGTGTGCGCGTGCTGGAAGCTGCCGGGCGCCGCTACAACTTCCAGCTCGAGTTCACCGATTTCGACTGGTCGTGTGATCGGTTCATGCAGACCGGCAAGATGATGCCGGAAGACGGAATGGAGCAGCTCAAGGCATTCGAGAGCATTTTCCTGGGCGCGGTCGGCTGGCCGGGTGTGCCCGACCATGTCTCGTTGTGGGGCCTGCTGATCCCGATCCGCCGCGACTTCGACGAGTACGTGAACTTGCGTCCCGTGCGCCTGTTCGAGGGCGTGCCGTCACCGTTGGCCAACCGCAAGCCGGGCGACATCGACTTCTGGGTGGTGCGCGAGAACACCGAGGGCGAGTACAGCACGCTCGGCGGGCGCATGTTCCAGGGCACGGAGAACGAGTTCGCGGTGCAAGAGGCCGTGTTCACGCGCAAGGGCGTCGACCGCGTGCTGAAGTTCGCCTTCGAGTTCGCCAGCAAGGGCAAGAAGAAGCACGTGACCTCGGCCACCAAGTCCAACGGCATCATCCATACGATGCCGTTCTGGGACGAGCGCTTCGCCGAGATGAAGAAGAACTATCCCGACATCAAGGCGGACCAGTACCACATCGACATCCTGACCGCGCATTTCGTGCGCAATCCCGACTGGTTCGACGTCGTCGTCGGCTCCAACCTGTTCGGCGACATTCTCTCGGACCTCGGCCCGGCCCTGACCGGGTCGATCGGCGTGGCGCCCTCGGGCAACATCAACCCCGAGCGCAAGTTTCCCTCGATGTTCGAACCGGTGCACGGCTCGGCGCCGGATATCGCCGGCAAGGGGATCGCCAATCCCATCGGCCAGATCTGGTCGGGCGCCATGATGGTCCGCCATCTCGGTTACCCGGAGGCGGCCGAGGCGATCGAGCGGGCAATCGCGGCCTCGCTCGTCGTGGGAGGGCCCAGGACGCGTGACTTGGGCGGTAACGGCGACACCAAGACTGTCGGCGAGGCCATCGCCGAGCTTGTGAAGACGGTGTAGCCGTCTCGGGAGAATTCCAACCGCCCCAAGGTTTCCGCCTTCGGGCGTTTTTCATTTGAGGTATCAGCGCTGAAGGACTGCCCGGCGGCGGGTCGTTGGTGACCGCGTTGCCGTCTATCCGCAGTCCGAGGCCTATTACGTGGCCAGCCCAAGTTCATCGAAGCTGAGAATCACCGACCGCCGCGTGTTGCCGCCTTCGTCGCGCAGGGCCAGTGCGACTTTGTGCTCCCACCAGTCGATGTCGACGACGCCGAAATTTGCTGCGGCACAGAGCACGCCGACGCGGTTGGGTCCGGCTTCGTTGGCCGCCCAATAGACCATGTTGAGTCCGCTCGAGGTCACCTCGTATAGCGGCGGCATGCCCGGCGGCGTCTCGCGATAGAGCGCGCCGACGTGCCGGTCGCCCGACAGCAGCACGACTCCCTTGGCGCCGCTGTCGCGGATCGTGTCGATCAGTTTCTGGCGTTCGAGCGGCATGTTGCCCCAACGCTCCCAGCCGTGGCCTTCGGCGAGGACCTGGGTGCTCGATACGATGAGACGAAGTTCCGCGGGCCTGCGCAGTTCGCCCGCGAGCCAGGCCCATTGGATGGGCCCCAGCATCGTCTTGGCCGGATCGGGGTCGGGCAGGTAGCGCTCCTTGCCGAGCGCGCCGTGCTTGTCGGTGGCCTTGAGCGGCGAGCGGAACCAGCGGAGGTCGAGCAGGATGACCTGCACGCGCATGCCGGGCGGCCCGATGATGTGCGAATCGTAGATGCCCTCGCGCGTGCGCCGGACATCGGTGGCGGGAACATTCCAGAATTTCAGGAACAGCCCCTTCGACACGGCCTTGTGCGGGAAGTCGCCGCCGCCGTCGTTGATGCCGTAATCGTGGTCGTCCCACACGGCGAGGTGGCTGACGGTGTCGCGCAGTCTGTTGTAGCCCGCGATTCCGGACGCCAGCGCGTAGGCGCGCTTGAGGTTGGCGGCATCCGCCGACCTGAAATCGCCGTACACGTTGTCGCCGGCAAAGATGAAAAGCTCGGGCCGATAGGCGAGAATGGCGTCCCAGATCGGCTGTGGCTTGTCCTGGTCGGCACAGGAGCCGAAGGCGATTCGCGACAGGGGCGGGCGTGCCTGGGCGCCCACAGAGGCGGGCGCCAGGGCGGCGGCGGCCATGAGTTGGGCGAGGGTGCGACGGTTGAACAGGGCGGCCACCGAAATGACAGTATTGCAGACCTAGATGGAACAATCGTGAACCGCCACCTGAAACACGCTCTCGAACTGGCCTTCGTGCCCATTGCGGCCGCGATCTTCTTCATCGAGGAAGTCCTGCTGCGCACCCTCGGCCGCGCCATGGCGGCCCTGGCGAAGTGGCCACCTGTTGCGCGCCTGGAAGCCTGGTTGCGCGGCCTGCCGCCATGGGGGGCACTGCTGGCGTTCGTGGCTCCCTCGACCCTCGTCCTTCCGGTGAAACTTGCTGCTGTCTGGTTTGCCATCCACCACAGGTTCGGGCTTTCCGCCGCGAGTGTTGTCGTTGGCAAGATCCTGGCGACAGCGCTGGTTGCACGGCTCTATCGGGTCCTGCGTCCCACCCTGGTGACGATGCCGTGGTTCCTGCGCGCCGAGACATGGCTGTTCGCCTGGCGCGACCGGCTCTATGGCTTCGTCCGTGCCCTGCCGGCCTGGCAGAAGGCGACGGCGCTGGCGCACCAGACGCGCGTCTGGCTGGCGGCATTGGTCTCCGGCGCGTCGTCACGCTAGAGTTCGTTTATGCCTAGGGTCATTGCCCTGAAGGGGCCGCTAGGGGCGCGTATCGAGGGTCTTGACCGCGCCAGGGCGAACGAGGCCGCTGTCGCCGCGCTGCTCAGGGGCGCGCTGGCCGAGCATCTTCTGGTCGTGATCCCGGGCGAGCGGATGGCGCCAGAGCAGACGCGGAGCTTCGCCCAGGCCTTCGGCAAGCCGCGGACGCAGTTGCTGCGATACAAGCGGAGCGGCGAGGTGCCGGAAGTGTCGGTCATGGTGAGCACGCTCATGGCCGACGGCACGACCGACAAGACGGCGCTCCGTGCCGAGGACTGGCATACCGACGATTCGTATTTCGCCGTGCCCGCCAAGGCAACGCTGCTGCACGGCATGGAGATCCCGAGCCGCGGCGGCTCGACCTGGTTCTGCAACATGCACTCGGTTTACGAGGCGCTGCCCGAGACGCTGCGCCGGCGAATCGACGGCCTGCGCGCCATCCACGGCTATGACACGCCGCGTGCCCGCAACCGGCCCTCGCCACGCACGCCCCAGGAGATTGCCGAGACGCCCTGATGTCGAGCATCCGCTGGTGCGGACCCATCCGGAGACCGGCCGCAAGGCGCTCTATCTCAATCCCAACCGGCTCGACAGGATCGTCGGGCTGGAAAGGGCGGAAAGCGACGCCCTGCTCGACGAGCTGGCCGACGAGGCGCGCAAGCCGCGGCACCATTTCGGCCATGTCTGGAGCGTGGGCGACGTCGTGGTGTGGGATAATCGCGCCACCATGCACCGCGTCATGATCGACTACCCCGTCGGCGAAAAACGCATCATGCAGCGCGTGCTGATCGAAGGCGACCGGCCAGTCTAGGCGGCGGCGCCGGCGGCCAGCAGGCTCTCGATCTCGGTCTGCGGCGTAGCCAGCCTCAGCCAATATCTCGCGCGTATGCTCGCCCAGCCGCGGCGCATGATTTTCAACGGCGCGCGCGCCGCCGGAGAATATGTTGGCGCGCTTGCGTGCGGCGGATACGGCCTTCGCTGGGATGATCCTCGGGCTGGAAGAAGCCGACATCGGCGAGATGCGGATCCGTCAAAAGGTCGTCGATCGAGTTGTAGCGCGCCGCAGGTACGTCGAGCTTGTCGAAGATTTCCAGCCACTCCGCCGTCGTCTTCTGCGCCAGGCCTGCCTTGCGCACTTCGAAGTAGGCGGCGGCGTTGGCGGTGCGCGAGCCTGGCTTGTCGAAGCGTGGGTCGGTCTTGAGCTCGGGCCGGCCGATGGCGTCGAAGAAGGCGAAGGCCTGGCGGTTGGTGTTGGGGCCGACCGTGATGTAGCCATCCTTGGTCGGCAGCGGCCGGTAGTCGGGGCTGAGCAGGCGGGCGTCGCCGCTCGGGCCGACCGGCGGATCGAAGGTCGCGGCGCCCATGTGCTCGCTCGAGACGAACGAGGCCATGTTCTCCAGCATCGGCACGTCGATCGCCTCGCCGTGGCCGGTCTTCTCGCGGCGATAGAGGGCAAAGCCGATGCATTGCGCGGCGATCAGGCCGCTGGTGTGATCGCTCATCACCATCGGCACGAAACGCGGCTCGCCGGTGGCGCGCGCGAGCGTGCCGGCCACGCCCGACAGGCTTTGCACGATCGGGTCGTAGGCCGGGCGGTTGTAGTAGCGGCCGCCGCGGCCGAAGGCCAGGATCGAGCAGTGGATCAGCTTCGGGTTCTCAGGCGCCAGGCTCGCATGGTCGAGGCCGGCGCGGGTGAGCGCCTCGGGCCGCACGTTGCTCACGAAGACGTCGGCGCGGGCGATCAGGCGGTGCATGGCGGCAAGCCCGTCGGGCTTCTTGAAGTCGAGTACGATCGAGCGCTTGTTGCGGTTGAAGTTGATGAACTTGCCCGACATGCCGGGATTGCGGCTGCCCTGGGCCATGCTGCGCAGAAGATCGCCGCCCGGCGCCTCGACCTTGATCACCTCGGCACCGTAGTCCGCCAGGGTACGCGTGCAGATCGGGCCGACGACGACGGTCGTCAGGTCGACGACGCGCACGCCGGCCAGGGGCCCGTCGCTCATTTGCTGAACTCCAGCTCCATCTCGCCGCACAGCACGCCGTTCTTGTCGGCTGCCCAGATCTTGAGATGGCCGTCCTTCTGCTCCTCGCCGCGGACCTCGATCACGTCGCCGACCCACAGCGGATGGACGAGGCGGGCGGTGCAGCCAGCGAGAGAGCCGGTGCCGTGGCGCAAGGCGGCATCGACCATGAGATGCATGCTGAGCCCGCCGTTCGACACCAGCGCCGGATAACCTTCCTCGCTTCGCGTGTAGTCGCCGTCGTAGTGGATGCGATGGGCGTTCCAGGTCAGCGCGGAGTAGCGAAAGTTGAGCGCGTTGCTGAGGGTCGTCTTGTCGCTCCAGGCATGGTCGGCGCGCGCCTGCGTCGGTGACGGTCGCCGTGGTCTTCTGTCCCGGTGGAACGGCGGGCCGGTAGATGGCGTCGAATTCGTCGACCGCCAGGGTCTTGCCGTGCTGCTCGATCGTGTGGCGCATGGTGAGGACGAATATGTCGCCCGAGCGGCCGGTCTTGGGAACGATGTCGGCGACCTCGGCCTTCTTGAGCGCGGGTTCGCCGGCGTGCAGGCGCCCCGAGATCTTGACCCGGCGGCCCGCGCCCATGCGACGCGGCATGGGGATGGGTGGCAGCACGATGCCCTTGTTGGGATGGCCGTCGGGGCCGATGTCGCGCTGGCGCACGGTCTCGGCGAAAAACAGGCCGAACCAGTGCGGTGGCAGTTCGCTGCCTCGGCTGAAGCTTGCCGGATCCATGTCGAACGTGCCGGCGGCGCGGCGAACTGCCATCAGGCCGATATCGTCCTCTACGGTACGCACGCGCCCGATCCACGGCCGCAACTCCTTCATCGCCTCGTCCATCCAGCTCATCGCGTCATCCTCCGTGGCGCGGGAGACTCGCATGCCTCCCGGCAAAGAAGAAGGGCCCGCTTTCGCAGGCCCTTTCCACGGATCGAAAGATTTCAGGCGGCTCGCTTGTGGCGTACCGCCAAGAGCGTCTGGAGGCCCTGCCAGCCCCAATAGACCCGGTGGTAGACGATCAGGCCGTTCTCGATGTCCATCGATTCGAACAGGTCGACCTGCGCGCTGCGCGGCGTCTGGCGAGGATACTCCCAGGTGAGGTGCCGGCCGTTGGAAAAGAACAGGCCTGTTCGATAGAGCGCGCTGAATTCCCGGGCGAGGTTTCCGAAGTTCCGGGCGAACAGCTTCTCGATTTCGTTGCGCCCGCGTAGGACCCCTTCGTCGCGCTCGGGGAATTGCGCAAGGATGGCGGGTGCCTCCATCACCGCATGCTCGGCATAGAGTGCTATCAGGCCGGGCAGATCCTGCGACATCACGGTCTCGTGCCACCGCTCGTAGATGTGACGGATTTGCGCGTCTTCGCTGGCAGACATGCCGGCTCTCCTTTCGTGACGAGGAAGCAGACTAGCGCCTCTGTACTGACAGCCCATGTCAGCAGCGATGGCAAAGAAAAGGGGGGCCCAATCGGCCCCCCTTCGCATCGATCTGTGTCGCTCAGACGCTGTAGTACATCTTGTACTCGACCGGCGCCGGCTGGTGTTCCCAGTTGTAGACCTCTTCCCACTTGAGCTCCATGTAGGCGTCGATCTGGTCGTCGGTGAACACGCCGCCCTTGGTGAGGAAGGTGCGATCGGCGTCGAGGCAGTTGAGCGCCTCGCGCAGCGAGCCCGCGACGGTCGGAACCTTGGAGAGCTCCTCCGGCGGCAGGTCGTACAGGTTCTTGTCCATCGGATCGCCGGGATGGATCTTGTTCTGGATGCCGTCGATGCCGGCCATCAGCATCGCCGCGAAGGCGAGGTACGGGTTGGCCGACGGGTCGGGGAAGCGGACCTCGACCCGCTTGCCCTTGGGCGAGGACGCGTAGGGGATGCGGCACGAGGCCGAGCGGTTGCGCGAGGAGTAGGCCAGCAGCACCGGCGCCTCGAAGCCCGGGATGACACGCTTGTAGGAGTTGGTGCTGGCGTTGCAGAAGGCGTTGAGCGCCTTGGCGTGCTTGATGATGCCGCCGATGTAGTAGAGCGCCGTCTCCGACAGGTCGGCATAACCCGAACCGGCGAACAGCGGCTTGTTGTCCTTCCAGATCGACTGGTGGGTGTGCATGCCCGAGCCGTTGTCGCCGTACAGCGGCTTCGGCATGAAGGTCAGCGTCTTGCCGTAGCTGTGGGCGACGTTGTGCAGGGTGTACTTGTACTTCTGCACGTTGTCGGCGGTCTTCACCAGGGTGTCGAAGCGGAAGCCGAGCTCGTTCTGGCTGGGCGCCACCTCGTGATGGTGGATCTCCATGATCAGGCCCATGTCGGTCGCCACCGACATCATCTCGGCGCGCAGGTCGTTCATCGAATCGACGGGCTGGACCGGGAAGTAGCCGCCCTTGATGCCGGGACGATGGGCCATGTTGCCGCCCTCGAACTCGGCGCCGGTGTTCCACGGCGATTCGCTGTGGCTCAGTTTGTAGAAGCTGCCGTTCATCTGGACGTCGAAGCGGACGTCGTCGAATACGAAGAATTCCAGCTCGGGGCCGAACACGGCGGTGTCGCCGATGCCCGACGACTTCATGAAGGCTTCGGCGCGCTTGGCGGTCGAACGCGGGCAACGGGCGTAGAGCTGCCCGGTCGAGGGTTCGACGACATCGCAGCTCACGATCAGCGTGGTCTGCGCCGTGAAGGGGTCGAGCACTGCAGTGGCGGGATCCGGCATCAGGATCATGTCGGACTCGTTGATCGCCTTCCAGCCGGCAATCGACGAGCCGTCGAACATGACGCCGTCGACGAACGTGCTCTCGTCGGTGGCCGAGGCCATGCGAGCGGTATGCTGCCACTTGCCGCGAGGATCGGTGAAGCGGAAGTCAACGAACTTGACGTCCTTTTCCTTGATCATCGCGAGAACCTGTTTCGCGTCCATCTCTAGCTCTTCCCTCTTTTGTGGTTACCGTCCTCATGCCCCCAAAGGCCGAGTTCTCATACGGCGGCGTCACCACGCTCGCCAGTACGAATTCGAATTGCATCGTCAATGCGCGACACGAAGATCTTGCCGTCGCCGATGCGGCCCGTATGCGCCGAGCTGCGGATCGCCTCGACGGCCTTCTCGACCATCTCGTCCTCGATGATCAGCTCGATCTTCACCTTGGGAAGGAAATCGACGACGTATTCGGCGCCGCGATACAGTTCGGTGTGTCCCTTCTGCCGTCCGAAGCCCTTGGCCTCGAGGACGGTGATGCCCTTCAGTCCGATCTGGTTGAGGGCGTCTTTCACCTCATCCAGCTTGAAGGGCTTGATGATCGCCTCGATCTTCTTCATTTGCTTGGCACACTCCGAACGGCAACACCGGCACTGCCGGTCGGGGCAGCCCGTATGATCTGGCCGAAGCAGTCTTCATGCCATAATTCTTCGCAGGCTTGTCCGCGTATTCGATGCAGGAATGATCGTTGATTAGGCGATATGTCCAAATATAGGGCATAAAGATGCACAAAAAGAGACCAGGAACGAGACAACCGATGAAGCCCGCCAATTCACTGATCGCCGACCTTGGGACGACTGTTTTCGAGGTGATGTCGGCGCTCGCTCGCGAGTACCAGTCCGTCAACCTCGGCCAGGGCTTTCCCGACGACAAGGGGCCGGAGGCGGTGAGGGCGGCCGCGGCGGACTATCTGATGAACGGGCACAATCAATATCCGCCCATGATGGGAATCCCCGAGCTGCGCCAGGCCGTGGCCGAGCACGCCAAGCGCTTCCAGGGGCTCGACATAGATTGGCAGACCGAGGTGCTGGTGACATCCGGCGCGACCGAGGCGCTGGGCGATTGCTTGTTCGGCCTGATCGAGCCGGGCGACGAGGTCGTCCTGATCGAACCGCTTTACGATTCGTACTTGCCGATCGTGCGCCGGGCAGGAGGCATTGCCAAGCTGGTGCGGCTCGAGCCGCCGACCTGGCGGCTGCCGCGCGAGGAACTGGCAGCCGCCTTCAGCGACCGCACCAAGCTCATCCTGTTCAACACGCCGATGAATCCCTGCTCGAAGGTGTTCGATCGCGAGGAATTGGATTTCATCGCCGGCCTGTGCCTCGAACATGACGCCTACGCCGTGTGCGACGAGGTCTACGAGCACATCATCTTCGACGACCGCCGGCATCTGTCGATCATGACGCTGCCGGGCATGCGCGAGCGCACCGTTCGCATCGGCTCGGCGGGCAAGAGCTTCAGCCTGACCGGTTGGAAGGTTGGCTACGTCACGGCTGCCCGGGAGTTGATGAAAGCCATCAGCAAGACGCATCAGTTCATGACCTTCACCACGCCGCCCAACCTGCAATGGGGCGCGGCGACGGGGCTACGACTTAACCACGAATATTTCTCGAGCCTTGCAGGCGAGATGCAGCGCAAGCGCGACCGCCTGAGCGTCGCCTTGTCGGACATCGGCTTCGAGGTGCTGCCGGCGCAGGGCACTTACTTCGTGACGACCGACTTCCGGCCGCTCGGCTTCAACGGCACGGACGAGGATTTCTGCCGCCATATCACGGTTGAGGCGGGCGTGACGGCGGTCCCGGTCAGCGCCTTCTATGACGAGCCGGCGCTGGCACCTCGCCATTTCGCACGGTTCTGTTTCTGCAAGCACGATTCAACCCTCGACAGCGCGATCGATCGGCTGGCGCGCCATTTCGTCAAATAAATCAGTCGAGTAGTGCAAAGATCTTGCTTCACGGCGGGAGCAAAATCGTCACAATTTGCACGTCAGGCTCTCCCAAGGTGCACATATACTTACTGCACCATGGTTGCTAAAATTGCACCGTCGCCGCCCGGAGCGCCAAGAACATGAATGCCATGTCGACGGCCAACGACGGTGTAAGCCCGAGCGATATCGCTTTGTCAGCAACGACCATCTCCAGACCGCCCCGGCTCGATGGCCGCCGCCTGCGCAGCGAGCGGACCAAGCAGCTGATCATCGAGGCCTATCTGGCGCTGCTGCGGGAAACCCCGGTGGGCCCAATGCCGACGGCCGCCCGGATCGCCGAACGGGCCGGCTATTCGGTGCGCTCGATCTTCGAGCGCTTCCCGGACCTCAGCAAGCTGCGCGTCGCCGCGGCCGACTACAGCCTTGCCCAGGCGGCAGCCCTCGCACCGCCGCGCAACGTCGGCGGCGACCGCCCGACCAGGATCAGGTCCCAGGTCGAGACGCGCGCCGGAACCTGCGAGCGCGGCGTGGCGCTGTGGCGAGCGCTCATCTTCAGCGTCGATCAGGATGAGGAGCTCAAGTTGCGGGTTCGCGTCGCCCGCGAAAGGACCGTCGAGCGGATGGAGGTCATGTATCGGCCGGAACTCGCGATTCTGCCGGAGCAACAGCGGCGGTACATGCTGATCGCGCTTGAGGCCATCACCGACATCGAGAGTTGGGCGCGCCTGCGCGAGTTCTATGGTCTGTCCTTCGAGGAAGGATGCGAGGTGTGGCGCCGGGCCACCGACCGAATGCTGCCGCCCACTCCGTCGGCCGGCTGATGGGAGGCGACGTGTCAGCACCCTCATCCAATCCCGTTCGTATCGACGGTCGCCGCTTACGCAGCGAGCGGACCAAGCAGGTGATCATGGACTCCTATCTGGCACTCCTGCACGAGCAGCCGGAGGTCCCAACCGCGGCCCAGATCGCGGCGCGCGCCGGTATTTCCGTGCGTTCAGTCTTCGAACGCTTTTCCGATCTCCAGACGCTCAGCCTGGAGACGGCCGACTACGCGTTTGCGCTGGGCGAAGCCCAGGCGGTTGCGCGCAACGTCGATGGCGACCGGCCGACGCGTCTCAGGTCCCACGTAGAGACGCGGGCCGATACCTGCGAGCGGTGGCTGCCCCTCTGGCGCGTGGTCATCGCCAACCAAGGCAGATTGGATGAGCTGAAGACCCGGATCGGGTTCATTCGCAAGGCTGTGGTGAGGCGAATGGAGTTGATGTACGGGCCGGAGCTCGCGGTTCTGCCCGAAAGCGAACGGCGCGATTTGCTGATCGCCCTCGAGGCGCTGATTGACTTCGAAAGCTGGGGACGCATGCGCGAATACCACGGCTTGTCTTTCGATGACGCCTGCTCGGTCTGGATGCGAACGATTGACCGCATCCTGCCGCCAACGCCGCAGAGTTCTTGACGCTCCTGCATACCGCATGGGAAGCGAGGACGCCTCAGACAACAATGGTCGAAACAGCTTTGCCCAGATCTTCTTCCGCCCCCAGGCCTTCCCGGATCGACGGCCGTCGCCTGCGCAGCGAGCGGACCAAACAATTGATCATCGAGGCCTATCTCGCCCTCGCGCAGGAGAACTCGCCGCAGATACCGACTGCGGCCGAAATCGCTCATCGCGCCGGCTACTCGGTACGCTCCGTGTTCGAACGCTTCCCAGACATTCATACCCTGCAGGTGGCGGCGACAGACTATGCGTTGGTCCAGGTGGCCGCGCTGGCGCCCGCCCGCGACCGCAACGGGGACCGGCAGACCCGCATCAAGGCCCAGGTCGAGATACGCGGACGCAGCTGCGAGCGCTGGCTGCCGCTGTGGCGATCGCTCGTGGTCAATCAACGTGATTCAGAAGCGCTCCGGCAGAGAGTCGTCCTGTCGCGCGAGCGCGTGGTCGCGCGGCTCGAGTTCATGTTCGCTGCGGAACTGTCGACCCTGTCGGAAATCGAGCGGCGGCAGCTGCTGATCGTGCTGGAAGCACTGACCGACGTCGAAAGCTGGGCGCGGATGCGCGAATTCTTCAGCTTGTCCTTCGACGAGTCGTGCGCGGTTTGGCAGCAGGCCATCGACCGTCTGCTCCCACCGACGCCGCCGGCGTCGTAACGCCCTCGACCTGCTGCTCCGACACGACGCGGCTGCAATCGTTACAATTCGCAAAGACACATTCGGCGCTTGTTGGGCTTATCCTCATTTTTTGGAATCGCACCAAGCCGCGGCTCCTCAGCGAACCAAACCACCAAGTATATTCATGCCGAGCGAATCGCCGGCATGACAACGATCGAAAGTCCGTTGTCCGCATCCGCCCCAAGACCCGCTCGGATCGACGGTCGCCGCCTGCGTAGCATGCGGACCAAGCAGTTGATCATCGAAGCCTATCTGGCCCTGCTGCGGGAGCGACCGCAAATTCCCACTGCCGCACAGATCGCCGGGCGGGCCGGCTATTCCGTTCGCTCGGTATTCGAGCGCTTCCCCGACCTTCATGCGCTCCGCGTTGCGGCGACGGACTATGCCTTCACCCAGGGAACCGCCCAGTCGGTAGCGCGTGATTTCGACGGCGATCGGCAGACGCGGCTCAGGACCCACGTCCGGACGCGGGGATGGATCTGTGAGCAATGGCTCCCGTTGTGGCGCGCGCTCAACGCAAACCAGGGCAGTTCAAGGGAACTGAAATCGAGGATCCGTCGCGTGCGCCAGGCGATCTTCAAGCGCATCGAGCTGATGTATCAGCCGGAGCTTGCAAGCCTCGACGAGCGGACCCGCCGGCACACCCTGATCGCCATCGACACCCTGATCGACTTCGAATGCTGGGCGCGGATGCGTGAATACAACGGTCTGTCCTTCGAGGAGGCCTGCACCGTCTGGGTCGAGGCGATCGACCGCCTGCTGCCGCCCACCCCTTCGGTTTCTTGACGCTCCGGCCGGGCAAGCGTAGGAAGGCGCGCTTCGCGGGAGCGACCACGGTGGCGGCCGTAGCTCAGTTGGTTAGAGCGCCAGATTGTGATTCTGGATGTCGCCGGTTCAATTCCGGTCGGCCGCCCCAATCGCTCGCTCGCCGTGGCCGTTGAGCCGGTCCGTGAGCCCATGCCCATAGTGCGCGATCTCAGCCCCCGCGACGACCTCGTCCTCCTGAGCTGTTCGGAGATGGCTGCCGCCGATGCCGCCGCCATGGCGGGCGGCGTGCCCGGCACCGATCTCATGGAGGCGGCGGGCCGCGCCGTGGCCGAGGCCGTCATGGGGCGTCACCGGTCGCGGCCGGTCGTCGTGCTGTGCGGTCCCGGGAACAATGGCGGCGACGGCTTCGTGGCGGCCCGCCACCTCGCGGCGGCTGGCTGGCCGGTGCGGGTCGGCCTGCTCGGTGCGCGTATCGCCCTGAAAGGCGATGCGGCGTGGGCCTCGAAGTCCTGGACGGGGCCGGTCGAGGCGCTGTCCCTCGACCTTCTCGACGGCCGTCCGCTGGTGATCGACGCCTTGTTCGGCGCCGGCCTCGCCCGTTCCATCGACGGTATCGCCGGCCAACTGATCGACCGGATCAACGACGAAGGGCTCATGGCGATCGCCGTCGACGTGCCGAGCGGTCTTCACGGCGACAGCGGCCAGGTAATGGGCCGGGCGCCGAGGGCCGAGCGGACCGTGACTTTCTTCCGCGCCAAGCCCGGTCACTATTCGCTGGCTGGGCTCGAGCATTGCGGCGCGCTGCGCGTCGTCGATATCGGCATACCGCGCATCGTATTGGATGCGATTGCGCCACGGCTCTGGCTGAACGCCCCCGCGCTGTGGCGGCAGCATCTGCAGCGTCACGGCGTCGGCGACAATAAGTACGTGCGTGGCCATGTCACCATCCTAGGTGGCGAGATCGCCACCGGCGCTGCGCGGCTCGCCGCACTCGCCGCCCGCCGCGCCGGCGCGGGCTTGGCGACCATCGCCGCGCCGCGCGGTGCCATGGCCATCTATCGGGCGACGGAGCCGGGCAATCTCGTCACCGAATGCGAAGACGGCGTTGCCTTCGCGCGCCTCCTGGAGGACGAGCGGCGCAACGCGATGCTGGTCGGTCCCGGCTCGGGCATAGACGAGCGCACGCGCGCTTCGGCCCTGGCGGCGCTTGCCACGGGACGGGGGGTCGTGCTCGACGCCGACGCCATCACCGTTTTTGCCCAAACGCCGGCAAACCTGTTCGACGCGATCCGAGGTCCTGCTTTGCTCACTCCCCATGAGGGTGAGTTCCGGCGCTTGTTTCCCGACCTTGCGGGGATCGCCGGCAAGGTCGAACGCACCCGGCAAGCGGCCAGGCGCAGCGGGGCGACGGTGCTCCTGAAGGGCCCCGACACGGTGATTGCCGCCCCCGACGGCCGCGCGGTCATCAACGTCCATGCGCCGCCCAGCCTCGCCACCGCGGGGGCGGGCGACGTGCTCGCGGGCATCGCAAGCGGTCTCTTGGCCCAGGGATTTACGGCTCTGGCCGCCGGCGCGGCGGCTGCCTGGCTCCATGGCGAATGTGCCTTCCGGTTTGGCCGGCCAGGGCTCATTGCCGAGGATCTGATCCATCATATTCCCGACGCGCTGCAGGCAACCGCTGCCGCGAATTGACCGTGCGGCAGGCGCGGGCTAAGAGGCCCGCAATTCGGCCCTCGCGGCACGGCCCGAAGGCTCTGGCTCGTACTGGGGCCACCCAGTTGGAGCTGATCGTCGGGCGGGCGTGGTGAAATTGGTAGACACGCGAGATTTAGGTTCTCGTGCCGCAAGGCGTGGGGGTTCAAGTCCCTCCGCCCGCACCAGACGGAAGTGGAAGTGAGACAATGCAAGTGACGGAACTCGCAGCCGATGGGCTGAAGCGGCAATTCAAGATCGTCGTTCCCGCCGGCGACCTGTCGGCCAAGGTCGACGAGCGTCTGGCCGAGCTGGCGCAGACCGCGCAGATGCCGGGCTTCCGCCAAGGCAAGGTCCCGGTCGGCCTGCTGAAGAAGCAGTATGGCCAGGCGCTCTATGGCGAGGCCCTGGAGCAGGCTGTCAATTCCAGCACCGCCAAGGCGATCGAGGATCGTGGGCTGAAGCCCGCCCTGCAGCCGCGCGTCGACCTCAAACAGCTCGAGGAAGGCAAGGACGTCGAGTTCGAGGTCGCCATCGAAGTCCTGCCCGAGATCGGCAAGGTCGACTTCTCGAGTGTCGAGCTCGAGCGCCTGAAGGCCACCGTGCCGGACAAGGACGTCGATGACGCGATCCAGCGCATCGCCACGGCGAACCGCGAGCAGAAGCCGGTCGATCCGCCGCGCCCGGCGCAGAAGGGTGACGCGATCAAGCTCGACTTCGTGGGCTCGGTCGACGGCAAGGAATTTCCCGGCGGCGCCGCCCAGGACTACACGCTCGAAATCGGCTCAGGCTCGTTCATCCCGGGCTTCGAGGACCAGCTGACTCGGCGCCGAGGTCGGCAAGACCGTCGACGTGACGGTGACGTTCCCAGCCGACTACGGCGCGGCCGAACTCGCCGGCAAGGACGCCGTCTTCAAGTGCACGATCAAGGAGATCCACGAGTTCATCGACAAGCCGGCGGACGACGAACTGGCGAAGAAGAACAACTTCGAGAACCTCGACGCGATGCGCAAGGCCGTCGCCGACCGCATCGGCCAGGACTACGCCCAGGTCTCGCGCACGATGATCAAGCGCCAGTTGCTCGACAAACTGGCCGAAGCCCACAAGTTTGCGGTGCCCGAGGGGCTGATCGAGGGCGAGTTCAATGCCATCTGGCAGCGCATCGAGGAGGCCAAGAAGAATGGCCAGAAGCTCGAGGACGACGAGGAGAAGATGCGCAAGGAGTACCGCGAGATCGCCGAGCGCCGGGTTCGCCTCGGCCTGCTGCTGGCCGATGTCGGTCGCTCCAACTCGATCGACGTCACGCCCGAGGAGCTCAACCAGGCGGTGATGCGCGAGGCGATGCGCTATCCCGGCCAGGAGCGCCAGGTGCTGGAATTCTACGGCAAGAACACCGAGCTGAAGGAACAGCTCCGGGCGCCGATCTTCGAGGAGAAGACGGTCGATTTCATCCTCGAGCTGGCCAAGGTGAGCGAGAAGTCGGTTACGCCGGAGGAACTGCTCAAGGCGGCTCGCGAGGCGGAAGAGACCGAAGAAGACTTGCCGGCGGAAGCGGCGAGCGATTGATCCGGTGACGGCGGCCTTGAACCGGGCCGCCGGCGTTGCCATTTTCCACGACACAGTCACAAAGGGGGCCCTGCGATGAGTCGCGAGCGCGATCCGCTGGAAGTCTACAACAACTACTACGTGCCGATGGTCGTCGAGCAATCGGCGCGCGGCGAGCGCGGCTACGACATCTGGTCGAGGCTGCTGAAGGAACGGATCATCTTCCTGAACGGGCCGATCGAGGACAATGTGGCCGGCCTCGTCTGCGCCCAGCTCCTTTACCTGGAAGCCGAGAACCCGACCAAGGACATCTCCTTTTATATCAACTCGCCCGGTGGGGTGGTGACCTCGGGCATGGCGGTCTACGACACCATGCAGTATGTGCGACCGCTGATTTCGACCCTGGTGTTCGGCCAGGCGGCGTCAGCCGGATCTCTGCTGCTGATGGCGGGCGCCAAGGGCAAGCGATTCTCGCTGCCCAACGCCCGGATCATGATCCACCAGCCGTCGGGCGGTGCCCAGGGGCAGGCCACGGACATCGAGATCCATGCCAAGGAAATTCTGCTCACCCGGGCACGTTTGAACCAGATGTACGTTATCCATACGGGACGGACGATCGAGGAGATCGAGCGGGCCATGGAACGTGACAAGTTCTTCTCGCCTGCGGAGGCCAAGGAGTTCGGATTGATCGACGATGTGCTCGAAAAACGCCCGACTCCGACCATCCAGGCGGCTGCTTCCTAAGGGGCAGATGCGACCAATTGTTTCCCGTTTGCCTGTCGGCACACCATATTTAGAGGTTGTCGCAGTCCGGGACACGCGTTTAACATAGTCTTGCGTGCAGGCTCGCAGTTGCGGGCTGCCCAAGCGGAGGTGCGTTACCGACATGCCAGCCGCCAAATCCGGGGGCGATTCCCGCAATACCCTGTACTGTAGCTTCTGCGGTAAGAGCCAGCACGAGGTTCGGAAGCTCATTGCCGGCCCGACGGTGTTCATCTGCGATGAATGCGTCGAGCTCTGCATGGACATCATCCGGGAGGAGAGCAAGACCACCCTGGTGAAGTCCAAGGACGGCGTTCCGTCGCCCAAGGAGATTCGCCAGATCCTCGACGACTATGTGATCGGCCAGGACCAGGCCAAGCGCATCTTGGCTGTTGCGGTGCACAATCACTACAAGCGGCTGAGCCATGGCGGCAAGGCCAACGACGTCGAGATCGCCAAGTCCAATATCATGCTGATCGGCCCGACCGGCTGCGGCAAGACCCTGCTTGCCCAGACTCTGGCGCGCATGCTGGATGTGCCGTTCACCATGGCCGACGCCACGACGCTCACCGAGGCAGGCTATGTCGGCGAGGATGTCGAGAACATCATCCTGAAGCTCCTGCAGTCGGCCGACTACAACGTCGAGCGCGCCCAGCGCGGCATCGTCTATATCGACGAGGTCGACAAGATCAGCCGCAAGTCAGACAACCCGTCGATCACCCGCGACGTGTCGGGTGAGGGCGTGCAGCAGGCGTTGCTCAAGATCATGGAAGGCACCGTCGCGTCCGTGCCGCCGCAGGGCGGGCGCAAGCATCCGCAGCAGGAGTTCCTGCAGGTCGACACGACCAACATCCTGTTCATCTGCGGTGGCGCCTTCTCGGGCCTCGACAAGATCATCTCGATGCGCCGCCAGGGCACGTCGATCGGTTTCGGCGCCGAGATACGCGGACCGGAAGACCGGCGCACCGGCGAGGTGCTGCGCGATCTCGAGCCCGAGGACCTGCTGAAGTACGGCCTGATTCCCGAGTTCGTCGGCCGCCTGCCGGTGGTCGCCACTCTGGAGGACCTCGACGAGGGCGCTCTGATCGAGATCCTGACCCGGCCGAAGAACGCGTTGCTGAAGCAGTACCAGCGCCTCTTCGACATGGAGAGCGTGAAGCTCAAATTCTCCGACGATGCGCTGCGCGCGGTGGCCCAGAAGGCGATCCTGCGCAAGACCGGAGCGCGCGGCCTGCGCTCGATCATGGAGACCGTGCTTCTCGACACGATGTACGACCTGCCGTCGCTCGACGGGGTCGAGGAAGTGGTGATCAACCGCGAAGTCATCGAAGGGCGGGCCCAACCGCTTTATGTGCACGGTGAGCGCAAAGAGGGCATTGCAGCTGCACCGGCCTGAGTTTTGCTGCGCCGGCGGTAACGGTCGCCGGCGGTCCCGCCGAGGTCTTGAACAACCCCCTGTTCGGGCCAATCTCTGCTAACGAGTGCGCGTGCCGTCAGGCCGTGTTTCGCCCATTGGGGGAACGCGGTCGGGGTGCGGGTAGCTCTAACAGCGTATAGCGAGGCATCATGAACGCCCCCATCCAAGGAACCGTCTATCCCGTCCTGCCGCTGCGCGACATTGTCGTGTTCCCCGGCATGATCGTGCCGCTCTTCGTCGGTCGCGAGAAGAGCGTGAAGGCCCTCGAAGAGGTCATGAAGGACGACAAGCAAATCCTGCTGATCGCCCAGAAGAACGCCAGCCAGGACGATCCCGGCCCTGAGGACATCTACACCATCGGCACGCTCGGCACCGTGCTGCAGCTTCTGAAGCTCCCCGACGACACCGTGAAGGTGCTGGTCGAGGGCGGTCGTCGCGTGAAGATCGTGGGCTACACCGGCAAGAGCGAGTTCTTCGAGGCCGACGCCGTCGACATGGAAGAAGCGCCGGTCGACGCCTCCGAGCTGCAGGCCGCCGCGCGGACCGTGGTCTCGGAGTTCGAGAACTACGTCAAGCTGAACAAGAAGGTGCCGCCCGAGGTGGTCGTCTCGATCAACAAGATCGAGGAGCCGGCCAAGCTTGCCGACACGATCTCCGCGCACCTGGCCCTCAAGGTCGCCGAGAAGCAGCAGCTGCTCGAGCTCGACTCGGTGTCCAAGCGGCTCGAGCGCATCCTCGGCCTGATGGAAGGCGAGATCGGCGTGCTGCAGGTCGAGAAGAAGATCCGCAACCGCGTCAAGCGCCAGATGGAGAAGACGCAGCGCGAGTACTATCTCAACGAGCAGATGAAGGCGATCCAGAAGGAGCTTGGCGAGACCGAGGACGGTCGCGACGAGATCTCCGAGCTGGAGAAGCGCATCAAGAAGACGCGGCTTTCCAAGGAAGCCCGCGAGAAGGCCAATGGCGAGCTGAAGAAGCTCCGCACCATGAGCCCGATGTCGGCCGAGGCGACGGTGGTACGCAACTACCTCGACTGGCTGCTGTCGATCCCGTGGCGCAAGCCGACCAAGATCATCAAGGACCTGAAGTACGCCGAGGACATTCTCAACGCCGATCATCACGGCCTCGAGAAGGTCAAGGAGCGCATCCTCGAGTACCTCGCGGTCCAGCAGCGCGTCGACAAGATGAAGGGCCCGATCCTCTGCCTGGTCGGCCCGCCTGGCGTCGGCAAGACTTCGCTCGGCAAGTCGATCGCCAAGGCGACCGGCCGCAACTTCGTGCGCATGTCGCTGGGTGGCGTGCGTGACGAAGCCGAGATCCGCGGCCACCGCCGGACCTACATCGGTTCGCTGCCGGGCAAGGTCATCCAGAGCATGAAGAAGGCGAAGTCGTCGAACCCGCTCTTCCTGCTCGACGAGATCGACAAGCTCGGCGCGGATTTCCGCGGCGACCCGTCGTCGGCCCTGCTCGAGGTGCTCGACCCCGAGCAGAACTCGACCTTCAACGACCACTACCTCGAGGTCGACTACGACCTGTCGAACGTGATGTTCATCACCACGGCGAACTCGCTGCGCATGGCCCAGCCGCTGATGGATCGCATGGAGATCATCCGGCTGGCCGGCTACACCGAGGACGAGAAGGTGGCGATCGCCCGCAAGCACTTGATCATCAAGCAGGTCGAGGCGAACGGTCTTCGCGAGGGCGAGTTCGACCTCCACGACGATGCCGTGCGCGACCTCGTGCGCTACTACACGCGCGAGGCGGGCGTCCGCAATCTCGAGCGCGAGATCGCCAACCTGGCGCGCAAGGCGACCAAGGAAATCCTCATGAAGGGGAGCTCCAAGGTGAAGATCCGGGCCAAGAACCTCGACAAGTACGCAGGCGTCCGGCGTTTCCGCTACGGCGAGGCCGAACTCGAGGATCTCATCGGCATCACGACGGGCCTGGCGTGGACCGAGGTCGGCGGCGAGTTGCTGCAGATCGAGGCCGTCCTGGTTCCCGGACGCGGACGCATGACCGTCACCGGCAAGCTGGGCGACGTGATGCAGGAGTTGGTGCAGGCGGCAAATGCCTATGTCCGCTCCCGTGCCAACTCCTTCGGCATCAAGGCAGTGATGTTCGAGAAGCGAGACATCCACATCCATGTGCCCGAAGGCGCCACGCCCAAGGACGGTCCGTCGGCTGGCGTCGGGATGATCACCTCGATCGTCTCGGCACTGACGGGTGTGGCTGTCCGCAAGGAAGTCGCCATGACCGGCGAGATCAGCCTGCGCGGCAGGGTCATGCCGATCGGCGGCCTCAAGGAGAAGCTGCTCGCGGCGTTGCGCGGCGGTCTCAAGACCGTGCTCATTCCCAAGGACAATGAGCGCGATCTGCCGGAGATCCCCGACAACGTGAAGAAGGGTCTGGAGATCGTCCCGGTCTCGACGGTCGACGAGGTGCTGGCCCGCGCGCTGGTGAAGCCGCTGGTCGCCATCGAGTGGCCGAACGACCTCGAACCGGCGGTGCCGGCCAAGCCGGCCGAAGGCGCCGAGGCCATCCGCGCCCACTGAGCGGTCTTGGAATGACAGGCGAAGCCCCGGAGTGATCCGGGGCTTCGTCGCGTCTGGCCCAACTTATGCGGATTTGAACCTGCCGTTCCTACAAAATGTGGTATTCGGCGTTGACGCCGTTTTCCGGCCGCCCGTACACTTCAGGCTGCCGGACCATGCAGGGGCTCGCCCGTGAACAAGCACGATTTGATCGCCGCCGTCGCCGCTTCGACCAACCTTTCCAAGACGGACGCCGCCGGTGCAATCGACGCCGTGCTGACCGTGATAACCAAGTCGTTGAAGAAGAAGGAAAAGGTCCTGCTGGTTGGCTTCGGCACGTTCCAGGTCTCACGGCGCAAGGCGGGCGAGGGGCGCAACCCCAAGACGGGCGAGAAGATCAGAATCGCCGCCGCCAACGTGCCGCGCTTCAAGGCGAGCAAGCAGCTCAAGGACGCGATCAACTAGGACGCCCGAGAGGCCTCTGTGGTAGGAGTGGAATCGGCGGGCGATTAGCTCAGTTGGTAGAGCATCTCGTTTACACCGAGGGGGTCGGCGGTTCGAGTCCGTCATCGCCCACCAGCGTTTCGCTGGTTGCCTGCGTCAGCGTGGAAAGCGTTGATATTTCCGGCACTTAACCACTCCTTCGCGGGTGCGGTATGCTTGACACCCCATAGGGGGTCCTATATCTCTCGCGCGCCGTTGGGGGCTATACGCGGGCGTAGTTCAGTTGGTTAGAACGCCGGCCTGTCACGCCGGAGGTCGCGGGTTCGAGTCCCGTCGCTCGCGCCAGTCCCAACGCTGGCCGCCCAACCGGGCCGAAGGAGTGGCGATGGAAGATCTTCTCAGGGAATACCTTCCGATCCTGATCTTCCTTGGCCTCGCATTCGCCTTGGTTTGCGCGATGCTCGGCGGCTCATATCTGATCGCCCGGCAGAACCCTAATTCCGAGAAGCTGTCTCCGTTCGAATGCGGCTTCGCGCCGTTCGATGACGCCCGCGGGCAGTTCGACGTCCGTTTCTACCTCGTCGCCATCCTGTTCATCATCTTCGACCTTGAAGTGGCGTTCCTGTTTCCGTGGGCTGTGACCTTAGGCGACATCGGTTTGTTCGGCTTCTGGTCGATGATGCTGTTCCTGGGCGTGCTCACGGTCGGCTTCATCTACGAATGGCGGAAGGGAGCGTTGGAATGGGAGTAACCACCCCGGTCAAGCCCAGCCCCGCCGACGAGGCGGCGCTGTCGCGGGCCTTGAACGACGAACTGGCCGACAAGGGCTTCGTCGTGGCGCAACTCGACAAGCTGATCACCTGGGCGCGTACCGGCTCGATGTGGGGCCTGACCTTCGGCCTGGCCTGCTGCGGCGTCGAGATGATCCATTGCTGGATGAGCCGCTACGACCTCGATCGCTTCGGCTTCGCACCGATGCCGAGCCCGCGCTCTGCCGACGTGATGATCGTGGCCGGCACGCTTACCAACAAGATGGCCCCGGCGTTGCGCAAGGTCTACGACCAGATGGCCGAGCCGCGCTACGTGATCTCGATGGGCTCGTGCGCCAACGGTGGCGGCTATTATCACTACAGCTATTCGGTCGTGCGCGGCTGCGACCGCATCGTGCCCGTCGACATCTATGTGCCGGGCTGCCCGCCGACTGCCGAGGCGCTGCTCTACGGCGTGCTGCAGCTGCAGAAGAAGGTCCGCCGCACGGGAACCCTGGTGCGCTGATGGCCGAGTTGCTGCGGGAACTCGGCGCGCATGTCGCACAGGCGACCGCGGGTGCGGTGACGGCGTCGAACGTCCGCCTGGGCGAACTGATGCTGGAGACCACGCCGGACCGGTTGATGGCGTTGATCACCTTCCTGCGCGACGATCCAAGGTGCCTGTTCAAGCAACTCGTCGACGTCTGTGGCGTCGACTGGCCGGAGCGCGAAAAGCGCTTCGACGTCGTCTATAATCTGCTGAGCCTCAAGAACAACCAGCGCATCCGCGTCAAACTCATGACCGATGAGACGACGCCGGTGCCGTCGATAGCCTCGCTGTTCAGCTCCGCCAGCTGGTTCGAGCGCGAGGCCTACGATCTCTACGGCGTATGGTTCTCCGATCATCCCGACCTGCGGCGCATCCTTACCGATTACGGTTTCGACGGTCACCCGCTGCGCAAGGATTTCCCCCTCACCGGCTTCGTCGAGCTGCGCTGGGACGACGTGCAGAAGCGCGTCGTTTACGAACCCGTGAAGCTCACCCAGGAATTCCGTCGCTTCGACTTCCTGAGCCCGTGGGAAGGCGCCCATCAGGTACTGCCGGGCGACGAGAAGGCCCAGGAAGAAAAGGTCCAGGAGAAGGGCAAGACGAGCTGACATGTCCGACGTTGAGATCAAAACTCTGACGATGAATTTCGGGCCGCAGCACCCGGCGGCCCATGGCGTGCTGCGCCTCGTCGTCGAGATGGACGGCGAGATCGTCGAGCGCTGCGATCCGCATATCGGGCTGCTGCATCGCGGCACCGAGAAGCTGATCGAGTACAAGAGCTACCTGCAGGCGGTGCCGTACTTCGACCGGCTCGACTACGTCTCGCCGATGAACCAGGAGCATGCCTTTGCGCTGGCGGTCGAGAAGCTGCTCGGCATCGCCGTGCCCGAACGCGGCCAGTACATCCGCGTGCTGTTCTCGGAAATCACCCGCATCCTGAACCACCTGCTGAATGTCACGACGTTCGCCATGGATACGGGCGCACTCACCCCGCCGCTGTGGGGCTTCGAGCAGCGCGAACTCCTGATGGAGTACTACGAGGGCGTGAGCGGCTCGCGCATGCACGCGGCCTATTTTCGTCCCGGCGGCGTGCATCAGGACCTGCCGGCCGGCATGCTCGATTCGATGGATGCGTGGATCAAGCAGTTCTATCCCTTTCTCAAGGATATCGAGAAGCTGCTGAACGACAACCGGATCTTCCGCCAGCGCACCGTCGATATCGGCGTCGTGTCGCCCGAGCAGGCGATCGACTGGGGTTTCAGCGGGCCGATGATCCGCGCTTCGGGTATCCCGTGGGACCTGCGCAAGTCGCAGCCCTACGACGTCTACGAGCGCATGGATTTCGACATTCCGGTCGGCAAGACCGGTGACTGCTTCGCGCGCTATCTCGTGCGCATCGAGGAGATGTATCAGAGCGCGCGCATCATGGAGCAGTGCGTGGTCGCCCTGCGCACCGTGGCCGGACCGGTGCGGATCGACGATCGCAAGATCTCGCCGCCGAGGCGCGGCGAGATGAAGGACTCGATGGAGGCGCTCATCCATCATTTCAAGCTCTACACCGAGGGCTACAAGGTGCCGGCCGGCGAGACCTACACCGCCGTCGAGGCGCCCAAGGGCGAGTTCGGCGTCTACCTCGTGGCCGACGGCACCAACAAACCCTATCGCTGCAAGATCCGCGCACCGGGCTTCCCGCATCTGCAGGCGCTCGAGATGATGACGAAGGGCCATCAGCTCGCCGACATGTCGGCGAACATCGGCTCGCTCGACATCGTGTTCGGCGAGATCGACCGCTAGGAGACGATGGGATGTCGATGATCACCGCCGATCCCAAGGATGTGCCGCATATCGAGCACTTCGCCTTCACGCCGGAAAATCTCGCCAAGGCCAGGGAGCTGATCGCGAACTATCCGCCGGGCCGGCAGGCAAGCGCCGTGATCGGCGTGCTCGACCTCGCCCAACGCCAGCAGGGCTGGCTGCCGAGGGTGGCGATGGACGAGGTGGCCAAGCTCCTCGATATGGCGCCGATCCGGGTCTACGAGATCGCGACCTTCTACACGATGTTCCAGCTGAAGCCGCGCGGCAAATACCTGCTGCAGGTCTGCACCACGACGCCGTGCTGGCTGCGCGGCTCGGAAGCGGTGATGAAAGCCTGCCAGCACGCCGCCGACGGCGAGACCTTCAGCGTCCAGGAGGTCGAATGCCTCGGCGCCTGCGTCAATGCCCCGGTCGTGCAGATCAACGACGATTTCTACGAGGACCTCGACGAGGCTTCGATGAACAAGCTGCTCGACGCGTTCCGCCGCGGCGAGACGCCGAAGCGCGGTCCGCAAGTCGACCGGCAGACCTCGGCGCCTGAAGGTGGCCCGACTACGCTGAGGAGCGAGTAGACGATGCTTGCCGACAAGGACCGCATCTTCACCAATCTCTACGGCTTCCACGACTGGCGCCTGGCCGGCGCCCGCGCGCGCGGCGCCTGGGACAACACCAAGGCGCTGCTCGAAAAGGGCCACGACGCCATCTGCGACGAGATCAAGAAGTCGGGCCTGCGCGGCCGTGGCGGCGCGGGCTTCCCGACCGGTCTCAAATGGTCCTTCATGCCCAAAGAGGTGAAGGACCGGCCGCATTACCTCATCGTCAATGCCGACGAGTCCGAGCCCGGCACCTGCAAGGATCGCGACATCCTGCGTCACGATCCCCATCTCCTGGTCGAGGGCTGCCTGGTCGCGGGCTTCGCCATGCGCGCCAACGCCGGCTACATCTATGTGCGCGGCGAGTTCTACAACGAGGCGCTGCATCTCAACGAAGCGATTCGCGAAGCTTACGAAGCTGGCCTGCTCGGCAAGAACGCCTGCGGCTCGGGCTGGGACTTCGATCTCTATGTCCATCGCGGCGCCGGCGCCTATATCTGCGGCGAGGAAACCGCGCTGCTGGAGAGCCTCGAGGGCAAGAAGGGCATGCCGCGGCTGAAGCCGCCGTTCCCGGCTGGTTCCGGCCTCTATGGCTGCCCGTCGACCGTGAACAACGTCGAATTGATCGCCGTCGCGCCCACCATTCTGCGCCGCGGCGCCACCTGGTTTGCCGGAATCGGCCGTCCGAACAACACCGGCACCAAGCTCTTCTGCCTCTCGGGCCACGTGAACAAGCCCTGCAATGTCGAGGAGGAGATGGGCATCCCGCTGCGCGAGGTGATCGAGCGCCATGCCGGCGGCGTACGTGGCGGCTGGGACAACCTCCTGGCAGTGATCCCGGGCGGCGCCTCGGTGCCGCTGCTGCCCAAGTCGATCTGCGACACGGTGCTGATGGATTTCGATTCGCTGCGCGACCAGAAGACCGGTCTCGGCACGGCGGCGGTGATCGTCATGGACAAGTCGACCGACGTGGTGAAGGCGATCGCCCGGCTCAGCCAGTTCTACAAGCACGAGAGCTGCGGCCAGTGCACGCCGTGCCGCGAGGGCACGGGCTGGATGTGGCGGGTGATGGAACGCATGGTGACGGGCAATGCGCGCATCGAGGAGATCGATGCGCTCGAGGACGTCACCCGGCAGGTCGAGGGCCACACGATCTGCGCCCTGGGCGACGCGGCGGCGTGGCCGATCCAGGGCCTGATCCGCCATTTCCGGCCCGAGATGGAGCGCCGCATCCGCGCGCGCACCGAAAAACTGGCGGCCGAGTAGGGGCGGGGAGCAGGCAATGCCCAAACTGAAGATCGACGGCATCGAGGTCGAGGTTCCCGCCGGCGTCACGGTCCTGCAGGCCTGCGAGCTGGCCGGCGTCGAGATCCCGCGCTTCTGCTACCATGAGCGCCTGTCGATCGCCGGCAACTGCCGCATGTGCCTGGTCGAGCAGGAGAAGGCGCCCAAGCCGATCGCCTCGTGCGCCATGCCGGCCATGGACAACATGGTGATCAAGACCAACACGCCGATGGTGCAGAAGGCGCGCAAGGGCGTGATGGAGTTCCTGCTGATCAACCATCCGCTCGACTGCCCGATCTGCGACCAGGGCGGCGAGTGTGACCTGCAAGACCAGGCGATGGGCTACGGCTTCGATCGCAGTCGCTTCCACGAAAACAAGCGCGCGGTGCCCGACAAGGAACTGGGGCCGCTGGTCAAGACGTCGATGAACCGCTGCATCCACTGCACGCGCTGCATTCGCTTCGCCACCGAGGTGGCGGGCGTCGAGGAACTGGGCGCGACAGGCCGCGGCGAGGACATGGAAGTCACGACCTATGTCGAGCATGCGCTCTCGACCGAGCTTGCCGGCAACCTGGTCGATCTTTGCCCGGTCGGCGCGCTCACCTCCAAGCCCTATGCCTTCGAGGCTCGCCCCTGGGAGCTCACCAAGACCGAATTGGTCGATGTGATGGACGGCCTCGGCGCCAACATCCGCGTCGACACGCGCGGCGCGCAGGTGATGCGCGTGCTGCCGCGCCTCAATGACGATGTGAACGAGGAGTGGATCTCCGACAAGACGCGCCACGCCATGGACGGACTGCGCCACCAGCGGCTTGACCGGCCGTATGTCCGCCAGGGCGGCAAGCTGAAGGAAGCGACCTGGGACGAGGCATTCGCCGCCATCGCCGCCAAGCTTCGCAATATCGACGGTGCCAAGGTCGCCGCCATTGTGGGCGACCAGTGCGATGCCGAGTCCATGGTCGCGCTGAAGGACCTGATGGCGGGCCTGGGTTCGCCCAACGTCGACTGTCGTCAGGATGGCGCCAAGCTCGAGGCAGGCGTGCGCGGCGGCTACATCTTCAATCCCGGCATCCGTGGCATCGACCAGGCCGACGCGATCCTGCTGATCGGCACCAATCCGCGTTGGGAATCGCCGGTGCTGAATGCCCGCATTCGCAAACGCTACCTGCATGGTCGCTGCCCGGTAGCCAGCATCGGTCCGGCCGTCGATCTCACCTATCCGGTCGAGCGCCTGGGCGCCGGCCCGGCGACCCTGCGTGAGCTGGTCGACGGAAGGCTGGGCTTCTTCGAGAAGCTCAAGGCCGCCAAGAACCCGCTGATCATCGTCGGCATGGGCGCGCTGGCGCGCGAGGACGGCGCGGCGGTGCTGGCCATGGCACGCGAGCTTGCCGACAAGCTTGGCGCCGTGCGCGCCGACTGGAACGGCTTTGCCGTCCTGCACACCACGGCGGCGCGTGTCGGCGGCCTCGATCTCGGCCTGGTGCCGGGCGAGGGCGGCCGCGACGTGGCGGGCATCCTGGCCGGGTGCGAGAAGCGCGAGATCGAGGTGGTCTATCTCCTGGCCGCCGACGAGTTCGACACCATGCGGCTCGGCAAGGCGTTCGTGGTCTATCAGGGGCACCACGGTGATGCCGGCGCGCACCGCGCCGATGTCATCCTGCCGGGTGCTGCCTACACGGAGAAGCCGGGCACCTACGTGAACACCGAAGGCCGCGTTCAGCTCGCCCTGCGTGCCGGCTATCCGCCGGGCGATGCCCGCGAGGATTGGGCGATCCTGCGCGCGCTCTCGGAGCGTCTGGGCAAGGTCCTGCCGTACGACACGCTGGCCCAGGTGCGCACTCGTTTGGTCGCCGTGAACAGGAGCTTCGGTGCACTTGATCAGCAGCAAGCGGGCGCTTGGGGCGGCTTTGGCAAGGCAGGCAACGCGTCCGATGCGCCGTTCGCCTCGCCGATCGCCAATTTCTACATGACCTGCCCGATCAGCCGCGCGTCCAAGACGATGGCCGAATGCATGGCCTCGCGCGCCCAGCTGATGGCGGCGGAGTAGGACATGGGCGCCGACCTCATCCATTTCTTCACCGTCAATTGGCTCGGGCAGGCCATCGTCATCCTGGCCGAGTGCCTGCTCGTCACCGTGCCGCTGCTCGCTGCCGTGGCCTACATGACCTATGCCGACCGCAAGATCTGGGCGTCGATCCAGCTTCGGCGTGGCCCGAATGTGGTCGGGCCCTTCGGCCTGCTGCAGCCGTTGGCCGACGGCCTGAAGCTGATGCTGAAGGAGACGATCGTTCCCTCCAGCGCCAACACCGCCTTGTTCCTGATCGCGCCGATGATCACCTTCATGACCGCGCTGATCGCCTGGGCGGTCGTGCCGTTTGGCGACGGCATGGTCATCGCCGACATCAATGTCGGGATCCTCTACCTCTTCGCCATCTCCTCGCTCGGCGTCTACGGCGTCATCATTGCCGGCTGGGCGTCCAATTCGAAATACGCCTTTCTGGGCGCGCTGCGCTCGGCGGCGCAGATGGTGTCCTACGAGGTCTCGATCGGCTTCGTGCTGATCACCGTCCTGCTTTGCGTCGGCTCGCTCAACCTGTCGCAGGTCGTGATCGCCCAGGCCGGCTGGTTCTGGGACTGGTTCTGGCTGCCGCTTCTGCCGATGTTCGTGATCTTCTTCGTGTCGGCCCTGGCCGAGACCAACCGCACGCCGTTCGACCTGCCGATGTCGGAAGCCGAGCTGGTGCAGGGTTTTCAAACCGAATATTCGTCGATGCCCTTCGCCCTGTTCTTCCTCGGCGAATACGCCAACATGATCCTGCTCTCGGCGCTGGGCTCCGTGCTGTTCCTCGGCGGCTGGATGTCGCCGATCCCGTACGCGCCCTTCACCTGGGTGCCGGGTCTCATCTGGTTCATGCTCAAGATTGCGTTCCTGCTGTTCGTCTTCAGCTGGACCAAGGGAACCTTGCCGCGCTACCGCTACGACCAGCTCATGCGTCTGGGCTGGAAGGTGTTCCTGCCCGTGTCGCTGGGCTGGGTTGTCATCACCGCCGCCGTGCTGCAGTTCGGCGGCTGGGTTCCGAAGCTCTAGGGAGATCGCACAATGGCCTCTCTCGACCGCACCGCGCGCGCCTTCCTGCTCTCCGAGCTGGTGGTCGGCTTCATGCTCACCTTGAAGTACATGTTCAAGCCCAAGGTGACGGTGAACTATCCCTACGAGAAGGGACCGCTCAGCCCACGGTTCCGCGGCGAGCACGCGCTGCGCCGCTATCCCAACGGCGAGGAACGGTGCATCGCCTGCAAGCTCTGCGAGGCGATCTGCCCGGCGCAGGCCATCACCATCGAGGCCGAGCCGCGCGACGACGGCAGCCGGCGCACCACGCGCTACGACATCGACATGACCAAGTGCATCTACTGTGGCTTCTGCCAGGAAGCCTGCCCGGTGGATGCCATTGTCGAAGGGCCGAACTTCGAATTCTCGACCGAGACACGCGAGGAGCTGATGTACAACAAGGACAAGCTGCTCGCGAACGGCGACCGCTGGGAGCCGGTGATCGCGGCCAACCTCCGGGCCGACGCGGCGTATCGCTGAGCCGGGGCGGGTAGGGGGAGATCATGCTGCTTCAGGCTCTGGCCTTCTATGTCTTCGCGTTCGTCGTCATGGCATCGGCAGCCATGGTCGTGATCTCGCGCAATCCCGTCTATTCGGTGCTGTTCCTGATCCTGGCCTTCTTCAATGCCGCGGCGCTGTTCGTGCTGATCGGCGCCGAGTTCATCGCGATGATCCTGGTCATCGTCTATGTCGGCGCCGTGGCCGTGTTGTTCCTGTTCGTCGTGATGATGCTCGACATCAACGTCGCCAAATTGCGCGAGGGCTTCCTGAAATACCTGCCGGTCGGCGCCATGATCGGCCTCGTGCTGTTTCTCGAGATCCTGCTGGGGCTGGGTGTGCTGGGCGGCAATCCGGCGACCCTGCCGAGCCTCGGCAACGCGGCGTCCCAGGCCTTGGCGATCGACAATACGCGCGCCATCGGCCGCGTGCTCTATACCCAGTATTTCTACCTCTTCCAGGTGGCGGGGCTGGTGCTTCTGGTCGCCATGATCGGCGCCATCGTGCTCACCCTGCGCAGCCGGCCCGGCGTGCGCCGCCAAAGGATCAGCGAGCAGCTCTATCGACCCAAGGAGGACTCCGTCACCGTGGTCAAAGTGCCGACACGGGGAGGCGTGTGATGACGATCGGCCTTGGCCATTACCTCTTCGTCGCCGCGGTGCTGTTCACCCTCGGCATCCTGGGCATCTTCCTCAACCGCAAGAACGTCATCGTCCTGCTGATGTGCGTCGAGCTGATGCTGCTCGCGGTCAATATCAACCTCGTCGCCTTCTCGGTCTTCCAGGGCAACATCGTGGGCCAGATCTTCGCCATGCTGGTGCTGACGGTGGCGGCCGCCGAGGCGGCGATCGGCCTGGCCATCCTGGTGGTCTATTTCCGCAACCGCGGGACGATCGAGGTCGAAGACATCAACGCGATGAAGGGCTAGGGGCGGGCGCTCACCATGGATCTTGCCATCAAGCTCATCGTCCTGCTGCCGCTGGTCGCGGCCGCCATCGCGGGCCTGTTCTGCCGCCTCATCGGCGACCGGCCGGCGCAGATCATCACCTGCGCAGCGCTGCTGATCGCCGCGGCCCTGTCGATTTTCGTGTTTGTCCGCATCGGCTTCGGACCGGAGGACGGCAAGTTCTTCGTGGTCAAGCTCTTCACCTGGATCGTCTCGGGCACGCTCGACGTCGGGTGGTCGCTCAGGGTCGACACGCTGACCGCCGTCATGCTGATCGTCGTCACCGTCGTGTCGTCGATGGTGCATGTCTACTCGGTCGGCTACATGGCCGAGGACACCAGCATCCCGCGTTTCATGGCCTACCTCAGCCTGTTCACCTTCTTCATGCTGATGCTGGTGACGTCGGACAACCTGGTGCAGCTCTTCTTCGGCTGGGAGGGCGTGGGCCTCGCCTCGTACCTGCTGATCGGATTCTGGTACGACAAGCCGTCGGCCAATGACGCCGCGATGAAGGCTTTCATCGTCAACCGCGTCGGCGACTTCGGCTTCGCGCTCGGCATCTTCGCGATATGGATGTTGAGCGGCTCGGTGAACTTTGCCGACATCTTCGCCAAGGCGCCGGACATGGCCCAGATGCGCATCCATTTCCTGGGCATGGACCTGCCGGCGCTCGAGACGGCGTGCCTGCTGCTGTTCGTCGGCGCCATGGGCAAGTCGGCGCAGCTTGGCCTGCACACCTGGCTACCGGACGCGATGGAAGGCCCGACACCGGTCTCGGCTTTGATCCACGCCGCTACGATGGTGACGGCCGGTGTCTTCATGGTCTGTCGTCTCTCGCCGCTGTTCGAGCTGGCGCCGACCGCCTCGGCGGTCGTCACCCTGATCGGCGCGGCGACGGCGTTCTTCGCCGCCACCATCGGCATCACCCAGTTCGACATCAAGCGCGTGGTCGCCTATTCGACCTGCAGCCAGCTTGGCTACATGTTCTTCGCCGCCGGCGTCGGCGCTTACCCGGCGGCAATGTTCCACCTGACGACGCACGCCTTCTTCAAGGCACTGCTGTTCCTCGGATCGGGCTCGGTCATCACCGCGATGCACCATGAGCAGGACATGCGCAAGATGGGCGGGGTCAAGGAGAAGACGCCGCAGACCTTTATCCTGATGTGGATCGGCACGCTGTCGCTGTCGGGCATCGGCGTGCCCTTCCTGCTGGGTAACGGCATCGGCTTTTCCGGCTTCTACTCCAAGGATATGCTGATCGAGTCGGCCTACGGGGTGCACACCACGGTGGGGCTCATCGCCTTCTGGTTGGGCGTGATCGCTGCCTTTCTGACGGCGTTCTATTCGACCCGGCTGATGTTCATGACCTTCTACGGCAGGTATCGTGGCGATCATCACACGTGGGAACACGCCCACGAGTTGCCGGTCGTCATGCTGATCCCGCTATACGTGCTGGGCGCGGGTGCGCTGCTGGCGGGTGCCATAGGCTTCAACTGGTTTGTCGGGCACGACTGGGCGGATTTCTGGGGCCAATCGGTCGTGAAATCGAGCGGCGAGGTGCTGCACCATGCGCATGAGGTGCCGGTGTGGGTGAGCCTTACGCCGCTGGTCTTCGCGCTGGCGGGCATTGCGCTCAGCTACGTCTTCTACATGGTCAGGCCCGAATTGCCGGCGCTTACCGTCCGGCGCTTCCCGGGCATCTACGCGCTCTTCTACAACAAGTGGTATTTCGACGAGATTTACGACGCGCTGTTCGTGCAGCCGGCGCTGCGCGATCGGCCGCGCCTTCTGGAAGAAGGGCGACGGCGCGCTGATCGACGGGCTGGGGCCTGACAACATCGCCGCGCGCGCCCAGGACATGGCAGGCGTACTAAGTCGCTTTCAGAGCGGCTACCTCTATCATTACGCGTTCGTGATGCTGGTCGGCGTGGCGGCCCTCGTGACCTACTTCATGCTGGCGGCGAGGTAAGGCCGATGTCGAGTTGGCCGATCCTTTCGCTCGTCACGTTCCTGCCGCTGGTCGGGGTGTTCTTCTGCCTGGTGGTGAACGGCCCCAAGGAAGCCGTCGACCGCAACTGCAAGAGTGCCGCGTTGGTCACGTCGGTGGCGACGTTCCTGATCTCGCTTCTGCTGTGGGCGCGCTTCGATGTCACCAAATCAGGCTTCCAGTTCGAGGAGAAGCTCGATTGGATTCCGGCGCTGAACATCGGCTACCACATGGGCATCGATGGCATCTCGCTGTTTTTCGTCCTGCTTTCGACCCTGCTGACGCCGATCTGCATCCTGTCGAGCTGGGAAGCCGTCCACTTCCGCGTCAAGGAATACATGGTCGCCTTCCTCGTGCTCGAAACCTTCATGGTCGGCATGTTCTGCGCGCTCGACCTTGCGCTGTTCTACGTCTTCTTCGAAGGCGTCCTGATCCCGATGTTCCTGATCATCGGCATCTGGGGCGGTCCGCGTCGCGTTTACGCCGCCTTCAAGTTCTTCCTCTACACGCTACTCGGCTCGGTGCTGATGCTGCTGGCCATCATCACCATCTACTGGCAGCTCGGAACCACGGATCTGCCGACAGCGATGGAGAGGCTCGAGCTGCCGTTTGCCTGGCAATGCTGGCTGTGGCTCGCTTTCTTCGCCTCGTTCGCGGTCAAGGTGCCGATGTGGCCGGTCCATACCTGGCTGCCCGACGCCCACGTCGAAGCGCCGACGGCGGGGTCGGTCATCCTGGCGGGCGTGCTGCTGAAGATGGGCGGCTACGGCTTCCTCAGGCTTTCGATCCCCCTTCTGCCGGAGGCGACGCAGTACTTCGCGCCGCTGATCTTCGGCCTCTCGATCGTGGCCGTCATCTACACCTCGCTGGTGGCGCTGGTGCAGGAGGACATGAAGAAGCTGATCGCCTATTCGTCGGTCGCCCATATGGGCTTCGTGACGATCGGCGCCTTCGTCCTCAACATGCAGGGCGTGCAGGGCTCGCTGTTCCAGATGCTGAGCCACGGCATCGTCTCGGCCGCGCTCTTCCTCTGCGTCGGCGTCGTCTACGACCGCATGCATACCCGAGACATCGCGGCCTATGGCGGGCTCGTCCACCGCATGCCGCGCTATGCCTTCACCTTCATGTTCTTCACCCTGGCCAGCGTCGGGCTGCCCGGCCTGTCCGGCTTCGTCGGCGAATTCCTGGTCCTGCTCGGCACCTTCAAGGTCAATACCTGGGTGGCGTTCCTGGCGGCGACCGGCCCTGTTCCTGGGAGCTGCCTATGCGCTCTGGCTCTATCGCAAGATCGTCTTCGGCGAGCTCACCAAGGATTCGCTGAAAGCCATCCTCGACATGAACCGGCGCGAGATCGTCGTATTCCTGCCGCTGGTGCTCCTGACGCTGTGGATGGGCGTCTATCCCAATTCCTTCCTCGATCCGATGGGACCTTCGGTCGACAAGCTGGTCGGCGACTATCAGGCGGCGATAAAGCTCGCCCGCACCGCGTCGTTGATGCCATGAGCGGCCGGGAGTGACGAACATGATGCTCGGTCTCGAATCCTGGACGCTGGCACGGCCGGAGATATTCCTGGCGGCGGTTACCGGGCTACTTTTGATCTACGGCGTGGTCCGCGGCGAGGTGGCGACGCCCTTCGTGTCGGTCGCGACCTCGCTCGCGCTGTTGGTGACGGCGGTGCTGCTGTTCATGCCCTACCGCGAGGGCACGGCCTTCGCCTCGCTGTTCATCGTCGACCGGCTGACCGCGACCATGAAGGCGCTGGTGCTGGTCGGATCGGCGATCGCCATCCTGATGTCGCGCGCCTATTTCGAGCAGGTCAAAGCCTGGCGCTTCGAATATCCGCTGCTGGTCGCCCTGGCCACGCTCGGCATGATGCTGATGATCTCGGCCAACGACCTGATGGCGCTCTATGTCGGCCTCGAGCTGCAGTCGCTGGCCCTCTATGTCGTCGCCGCCTTCCAGCGCGACAGCCTCCGCTCGACCGAGGCGGGGGTGAAGTATTTCGTCCTGGGGTCGGTCGCCTCGGGCATGCTGCTGTTCGGCGCCTCGCTGATCTACGGCTTCTGCGGCGGCACGGCCTTCGTCCAGATCTCGCGCGCGCTGCTCGACGGCCGGGGGGCCGACTTCGGCACGGTCATCGGCCTGGTGTTCGTGGTGGCGGGACTCGCCTTCAAGGTCTCGGCGGTACCGTTCCACATGTGGACGCCCGACGTCTACGAGGGCGCGCCGACGCCCGGTGACGGCGCTGTTCGCGGTCGCCCCCAAGATCGCCGCCATGTCGCTGATGGTTTCGGTTCTTATGGGGCCGTTCAAGCCGCTGTTCGTCCAGTGGCAGCAGATCATCGTCGTGGCCGCGGTGCTGTCCATGGCGCTCGGTGCTTTCGCGGCACTCCGCCAGCAGAACATCAAGCGCCTGATGGCCTATTCCTCGATCGGCAACGCGGGCTACGTGCTGCTCGGCCTGGCGAGCGGCAGCGAGAAGGGCATCCAGTCCGTCGTCTTCTATTTGGCGATCTACCTGGTCATGACCCTGGGCGTGTTCGCCACGATCCTGCTGATGAAGCGGCGCGGCGTCATGGTGGAGGGGGTCTCCGACCTTGCCGGCCTGGCACGCAGCCAGCCGGTGATGGCCTTCGCCATGCTGCTGTTCATGTTCTCGCTGGCCGGCATTCCGCCGCTCGCGGGCTTCTGGGGCAAGCTCTACATCTTCATCGCCGCCGTCGAGGCCAAGCTCTACATACCGGCCGTGCTGGGCGTGCTGGCCTCCGTGGTGGCGTCCTACTACTACCTGCGCATCGTCAAGGTGATGTATTTCGACGAGCCGGCCGAGGCGCTCGACCAGCCGATCTTCGGCGTCAATCGGGCCGTGGCGTTCGTGGCGGCCATCCTGGTGGCGCTGTTCTCGCTGGTGCCGCAGCCGCTCAGCGTCGTCGCCGCCGCGGCGGCAAAGGGCCTGTTCCCGTGAGTTCCACGCCCGTCCTGCCGGACGGGTGGAGGCTGGTCGCGCTCGACAGCGTCGGCAGCACCAACGACGAGGCCGCGCGGCTGGCCGATGCCGGGGCGCCCGAAGGCACCGTCGTCTGGTCGCGCGAGCAGACCGGCGGCCGTGGCCGCCGCGGACGTCACTGGGCCTCGCCGGTCGGCAATCTCTACACCTCCACCATCCTGAGGCCCGCTTGCCCGGCGTCACGCGCCGCCGAGCTGGGCTTCGTTGCAGCCCTTGCGGTCGCCGACATCGTGCCGGCCGGTCGCGAGGTGCGGCTGAAATGGCCGAACGACGTGCTGGTCGACGGCGGCAAGGTCGCCGGCATCCTGCTCGAGAGCGCCATCGCCCAGAGCGGCGTCGTCGCAGCACGTCGTGGCCGGCATCGGCGTCAATGTCGGCTTCGCGCCGCAGCTGCCGCGAGATGCGCTATCCCGGCTCGGCGCTCGGCGGCTCGGTCGAGGCGGCCCTGGAGCATCTGACGGCGGCGCTGGCCCGGCGCCTCGCCGAGTGGCGCCGCGACGGCTTCGAGACGGTGCGCAGCGGCATGGCTCGCCAAGGCCGGCCCGCTCGGGCTCGAAGTCGACGTCAAGCTGGGCGACGAGCTGGTCCGCGGCCGGTTCGCCGGCCTGGACCGCGAGGGCGCCCTGCTGCTGGAGACGCCGGCCGGTCCGCGCAAGATCGTGTCGGGCGAATTGCTGGGCCGCGCGGCCTAGGGGAGATCGAAGGATGCTGCTCGCCATCAATGTCAGCAATACCAACATCAAGTTCGGTGTCGTTCGATGGCGACCGGATCGTCGGCGAATGGCGCGCGCACACCTCGGCCAAGCGCACGGCCGACGAGTATGCGGTCTGGCTGCCTCAGCTCATGGCGATGGAGGGCATCGACCCCAAGTCCATCAACGACGCGATCATCGCCAGCGTCGTGCCGCAGGCCAACTTCAACCTCCGCCGCCTTTGCACGCGCTATTTCAATTGTGAGGCGCTGTTCCTCGGCGAGCCGGACTTCGATCTCGGCATCAAGGTCAAGGGCCAGGAAGCCGGCGCCGACCGCATCTGCAATTCCGTCGGCGCCAGCATCCTGTTTCCCAAGACGCCGGTGCTGATCGTCGATTTCGGCACCGCCACCAACTTCGACGTGGCCGACGAGGAGGGCAACTACTGCGGCGGCGTGATCGCGCCCGGCATCGATCTCACCATCGAGGCCTTCTCAACTGAGACCGCGCGGCTGCCGCGCATCATCGTCGAGAAGCCCAAGCAGGTGATCGGCAAGACGACCGTCGCCTGCATGCATTCCGGCATGTTCTGGGGCTATGTCGGCCTGATCGAGAGCCTCGATCGCGCGCATCCAGGCCGAGTACGGCGAGCCGATGAAGGTGGTTTCGACCGGCGGCCTCGCGCCTGTGTTCGAGGATCGAGCTCGGCTGTTCGATGCCATCGAGCCCGATCTGACGTCACTCGGCCTGCTGGAGATTTGGCGTCGCAACAAGGCATGACCGTTCCGTCGGACGACGAGTTGCTGTTCCTGGCGCTGGGTGGCGCCGGCGAGATCGGCATGAACCTCAATCTCTACGGCCATGCCGGCAAGTGGCTGATGGTCGATCTCGGCATCGCCTTCGGCGACGACATCGATGCCGGGCGTCGAGGTCATCATGCCCGATCCCGCCTTCATCGAGGAGCGGCGGCGAGGACCTGGTCGGCATCGTGCTCACCCATGCCCACGAGGATCATCTCGGCGCCGTCGCCGACCTCTGGCCGCGGCTCGAGGGCGCCGGTCTATGCCACGCCGTTCGCCGCCTCGGTCCTGCGGCGCAAGCTCACGCGAGGCCGGGTCTGCTCGATACGGTGCCGATCACCGAGATCCCGCTCGGCGGCAAGTTCAGCCTGCCGGGCCGTTCGAGCTCGAGATGATCACCATGACGCATTCGATCCTCGAGCCCAATGCGCTGGCGATCCGCACCCAGTTCGGCACGGTGTTCCATACCGGCGACTGGAAGATCGATCCGGAGCCGTTGCTCGGCGAGCTCACCGACGAGGCGATGCTGAAGCGCATCGGCGACGAGGGCGCGCTCGCCATGGTGTGCGACAGCACCAACGTCTTCGTCGAGGGCGAGGCGGGCTCGGAAGCGACGGTGCGCGCCAACCTCGAGAAGCTGGTGAAGGGCGCGCAAGGGCCGCGTCGCCGTGACCTGCTTTGCCTCCAACCTGGCGCGGGTCGAGAGCATCGCGCTGGCCGCGGTCGCCGCCGGCCGCCATCCCGTGCTGTCGGGCCGGGCGCTGCAGCGCATGGTCGAGGCGGCGCAGGAATGCGGCTACCTGCTCGACTTCCCGGAATGCGTCGCCGAGCAGGAGGCGGGCTTACCTGCCGCGCGACAAGGTGCTGTTCATCTGCACCGGCAGCCAGGGCGAGCCGCGCGCCTCGATGGCCAAGATCGCCAACGGCGAGCATCGCGATCTCGTGCTGGAGGACGGCGACACCGCGATCTTCTCCTCGCGCGTCATCCCCGGCAACGAACGCTCGGTCGGGCGGCTGCAGAACGCGCTGATGGCGCGCGGCGTCGAGGTGATCACCGACCAGCGAGGCCGACATCCATGTTTCGGGCCATCCCGCGCGCGACGAGCTCGTGCGGGTCTACCAATGGGTGCGGCCCCGGATCGCCCTGCCGGTGCATGGCGAGGTGCGCCACATGGTCGAGCATGCAGCGCTCGCGCGGGCGTGCCAGGTGCCGGAGACGATCGTCGCGCCCAACGGCACCCTGGTCCGGCTGGCACCGGGCCCCGCCGAGATCATCGACCATGTGCCGGCCGGCCGGCTGGCCCGCGACGGCGACGGCGTGGTGCCGCTCGACGGCGCGGCGCTGCGCGAGCGGCGCAAGCTGCTGTGGAACGGCGCCGCCGCGGCCACCCTGGTGATCGACGGCCGGGGCAGGGCCGTGGCTCCGCCCGTGGTGTCGCTGCGCGGCATCGAGGACGAAGACGGTGCGCTGTGCCGATGCCATCGTCGCCAGCCTGGGCGAGATGCTGGCCGACCTCAGCGCCGCGGAGCGAGGCGATGACGGGCGGATCGAGGAGGCAGCCCGCCAGGCGGTGCGGCGCGTCGTGCGCGCGCACCTCGGCAAGAAGCCGTTGACGGACGTCCACATCGTCCGCATCTAGGCCGTGGACCACTGGAGAGCTCGATGATCGGACGCCTGAACCACATCGCCATCGCCGTGCCGGACCTGGCCAAGGCCACGGAGCTCTACCGCACGGTCATGGGCGCCAAGGTGAGCGCGCCCAAGGCGCAGCCGGCGCATGGCGTCACCGTGGTGTTCGTCGAGCTGCCCAACACCAAGATCGAGCTTCTGCATCCGCTCGGCGAGAAGTCGCCCATCGCCAACTTCCTTGCCCGCAACGCCGACGGCGGCATTCACCATGTCTGCTACGAGGTCGAGGACATCTACGCCGCCCGCGACAAGCTCAAGGCCCAGGGCGCGCGGGTGCTGGGCGACGGCGAGCCCAAGATCGGCGCCCACGACAAGCCGGTGCTGTTCCTGCATCCCAAGGACTTCACCGGCACCCTGATCGAGCTCGAGCAGGTCTGAGGAGGCAACCATGAGCTGGGCCACCGGCCTCATGGTCTACCTGGTGATCTGGTGGACGGTGCTGTTCGCCGTCCTGCCGCTGGGCGTCCGCAGGATCGAAAATCCGGGCAAGGGCGAGGAGCACGGCGCGCCGGAGCGGCCGGACCTCGTCCGCAAGGCGATCATCACCTCGATCGTCGCTGCGGTGCTCTGGATCGCCTTCTATTTCCTGCATCAGTCCGACCTCTTCAGCTTCGAGATGTCGACGGTAACTAAATTCTTAGAATTAGCCAACCCCTTGAAATAACAAAGAACGGCGGCCACGTGTGGCCCGCCGCTTCTCTCATACCCCGAAACTCGTCCTCGGCGGCTTGCAGCCGCTCTCCTCCCTAAACTCAGGCTACGCCTAAGACGTAGGCTGTGTAGCGGGCAGCGTGGCACTTGCCAAGACCTTTTCTTTCGATCGTCGTCGCCTCCACAGAACAATTGTTAGGGCACGAGGTCGTTCGACGACATGCAAATGTCCGCACGTGTCAACTGTGATTAGCCGATGACCACATACTTGATCACGAACAGCACAGCGAGAATTCCGACTGCCGGATGGATGTCGCGATAGCGACCCGCGGCGAGCTTGATGGCGGCGTACGAGATGAAGCCGAACGCGATGCCCTCGGCGATCGAGAAGGTGAACGGCATGGCGAGTGCGGTGATGACCGCGGGCGCCGCCTCGGTGATGTCGTCCCACTCGATCTCGGTGAGGCCGCGCGTCATCAGGCAGGCGACGTAGAGCAGCGCCGGCGCCGTGGCGTAGGCCGGAATCGACCGGCCAGTGGCGCGACGAACAGCGCCAGGAGGAACAGCAGGCCGACGGTCGCCGCCGTCAGGCCGGTGCGGCCGCCGGCATTGATGCCCGACGCGCTCTCGATGTAGCTGGTCGTGGTCGAGGTGCCGACCGCGGCGCCGATCATGGCGGCAGCGCTGTCGGAGATCAGGGCGCGGCTGCAGGCGCGGAACGGTGCCGTCGGGCCGCATGAAGCCGCCGCGATGGGCGAGCGCGATCAAGGTGCCGGTATTGTCGAACAGGTCGACGAACAGGAAGGCGAATACCACCGTGACCAGGCCGACCTTGAGCGCGCCGGCGAGGTCCATCTGCAGGAACACCGGGGCGATCGAGGGCGGCATGTCGAAGATGCCTTCGAATTTCTGCTGACCGGCCAGGATCGACGACCACGGTCACCGCCAGGATGCCGATGATGACCCCGCCCATGACGCGGCGATATTCCAGCGCGACGATCAGCGCGAAGCCCAGTGCCGCCATCACGACCGGGACAGCTGGTGAGTTTGCCGTGCGTGACCAGGGTCGCCGGGATCGGCGACGACGATGCCGGCGTTCTTGAGGGCGATCAGCGCCAGGAACAGGCCGATGCCGGCGGCGATCGCCATCTTGAGCGACTTGGGGATCGCGTTGACGATCCATTCCCGGATCGGCAGCACGCTGATGATGAAGAAGATGACGCCGGAGAGGAACACGCAGCCCAGCGCCACCTGCCAGGTGTAGCCCATGCCGCCGACGACGGCGAAGGCGAAGTAGGCGTTCAGCCCCATGCCCGGCGCCAGCGCGATCGGGTAGTTGGCGAGAAAGGCCATCAGGAGGCAGCCGATGGCGGCGGCCACGCAGGTGGCCGCGAACACCGCGCCGAACGGCATCTTGGCGGCGCTCAGGATCGCCGGGTTGACGAAGATGATGTAGGCCATGGTCAGGAAGGTCGTGATCCCGGCCACGATCTCGGTCCGAACGGTCGTCTTGTTCTCGCTGAGCTTGAAGAGTTGCTCGAGCATTCGTGATCTCCCCCGGTTGACGCGTCGAGTGTGCGGGCATTGGCCTGTGCAAAACCAGTCGTAAGGCCGGCGGTGTTTGCCTTTGGAAGCCCCGTTTCCTACAGTCCGCAGCCACCCCCGACCGCCCAGCAAGGACCAGCCAGAATGCGGATGAGCCAGTATTTCCTGCCGACCCTGAAGGAAAATCCGGCCGAGGCGCAGATCGTCTCGCACCGCCTGATGCTGCGCGCCGGCCTGGTGCGCCAGACCAGCGCCGGCATCTACGCCTGGCTGCCGCTCGGCTTTCGCGTGCTGAAGAACATCGAGCGCATCGTGCGCGAGGAGCAGGATGCGACGGGCGCCCAGGAAGTGCTGATGCCCACCATCCAGTCGGCCGACCTGTGGCGCGAGAGCGGCCGCTACGATGCCTACGGCCCGGAGATGCTGCGCATCAAGGACCGCCACGACCGCGAGATGCTGTTCGGCCCGACCAACGAGGAGATGATCACCGTGCTCTTCCGCGACGGCGTGAAGAGCTACCGCGACCTGCCCAGGAACCTCTATCACATCCAGTGGAAGTTCCGCGACGAGGTGCGGCCGCGCTTCGGCGTGATGCGCGGGCGCGAGTTCCTGATGAAGGACAACTACTCCTTCGATATCGACAGAGCCGGCGCCACGCACTCCTACAACAAGATGTTCGTGGCCTACCTGCGCACCTTCGCGCGCATGGGGCTGAAGGCGATCCCGATGCGCGCCGACACCGGCCCGATCGGCGGCGATCTCAGCCACGAGTTCATCGTGCTGGCCGACACCGGCGAAAGCGCGGTGTTCTGCCACAAGGGCCTGGTCGACAAGGACATCCTGAGCCGCAAGATCGACTACGACGCCGACCTGCAGCCGATCGTGAACGAGTGGACGTCGCTTTACGCCGCGACCGACGAGATGCACGACAAGGCCGCCTTCGAGAAGATTCCCGAAGAGCGAGCGCCTTGCCGCGCGAGGGATCGAAGTCGGCCATATTTTCTACTTCGGCACCAGGTATTCCGAGCCGATGAAGGCGGTTGTAGCCGGCCCCGGCGGCGAGCAGATCACGGTCGAGATGGGCTCCTACGGCATCGGCGTGTCGCGCCTGGTCGGCGGCATCATCGAAGCGACCCACGACGATGCCGGCATCGTCTGGCCGGAATCGGTGGCGCCGTTCAGGGTGGCGATCGTCAACCTGAAGCCCGACGACGGCGCCGTGTCGGGCGCCTGCCAGAAGCTCTATGACGGGTTCGCCGGCAAGGGCATCGAGGCGCTGCACGACGACCGCGACCTGCGGCCCGGTGCGAAGTTCGCCGACATGGATCTGATCGGCATTCCCTGGCAGGTGATCGTCGGACCCAAGGGATTGGCGGCGGGCAAGGCCGAGCTCAAGAACCGCAAGACCGGCCTGCGCGAAGAAGTGCCGTTCGACCAGGTCGTCCAGCGGTTCGGCTGAGCCGGGACGCGGGCGCAACCATGGCTTTCGCCGCCGTCGAGCGCCTGATCGCCTTCCGTTATCTGCGCGCCCGCCGCGACGAGGGCTTCATCTCGGTCATTGCCGGCTTCTCGCTGGTCGGCATCACGTTGGGCGTCGGCACCTTGATCGTGGTCATGGCCGTGATGAACGGCTTCCGCGTCGAAATGCTGCGCCAGATGTCGAGCATCAGCGGCCAGCTCGGCGTCCAGAGCAGCCGCGACGGGCTGGATGCCAACCCCGCCCTGCTGGCCCGTATCCGGGCCGTTCCCGGCGTGATGACGGCCACGCCCGCGGCCGAGGGCCAGGTCATGGCCGTGGCCGGCGACCGTGCGCGCGGCGTGGTGTTGCGCGGCATGCAGCCGGACGACTTCCGGGCCCGCACGCCGCTGGCCGCTGCCATCGAGGGGCCCACGGAGGTCCGCGACCGCTACCGCGCGCTGTGCCGCGACGAGGACGACAAGCGTATCGACTGGGGCACGCTGAAGGGCTTCGGCGACGAGTTCTCGGTGGTCATCGGCCGCCGTCTGGCCGACCTCCTGGGCGTGAAGGTGGGCGACAACTTGCAGCTCGTCTCGCCGATGTCCGTCGCCACGCCGTTCGGCGTCATGCCACGCTCGGCGTCGGCGCGGGTGTCGGCGATCTTCTGCGCCGGCATGTACGATTACGACGCGAACTTCGTCTATGCGCCGCTCAGCGACGTCCAGCGCATGCTCGATCTCGGCACCAAGGTCACGGGCATCGAGGTCTTCGTCGACAACGACGCCTCGGTCGCGACCACGCGCCAGCTGGTGTCGCAGGTCGTCGGCATGCAGGGCTGGGTGTTCGACTGGCTGCAGGCCAATATCGGCTTCTTCTCGGCGATCCAGGCCCAGACCAACGTAATGTTCCTGGTACTGACCATGATCGTGCTGGTGGCCGCCTTCAACATCGTCTCCAGCCTCATCATGCTGGTCCGCACCAAGACCGCCGATATCGCCATCCTGCGCACCATGGGAGCCAGTCGGGGCGCCATCCTGCGGATCTTCCTGCTCGATGGGCTGGCGATCGGCGGGGCGGGGACGATCCTGGGGGTCGTGCTGGGCCTGGCCTTCGCGGGCAACATCGAGGCCATCCGTCAATGGCTGCAGCGGACATTCGACATCGTGCTGTTCGACGAGACGCTCTACCTCCTGGCTGAACTGCCGTCGCAAATCGAATGGACGGAGGTCGCGGTGATCGCCGGCATGGCGCTGGTCTTCGCCGTGCTGGCCTCTCTATATCCCGCGGCACGGGCGGCACGCCTCGACCCGGTGGAAGGACTGCGCCGTGAGTGATTCGGCACCTGCGGTCGAACGCTGGCTCGCCTGGCGTTATCTCGCAACCAAGCAGAGGGAAGGCTTCGTCTCCTTCATCGCGATCTTCTCCCTGATCGGCGTGGCGCTGGGCGTGGCAACCCTGATCGTCGTGCTGTCGGTCATGGGCGGCTTCCGGCAGCAGCTCCTGGGCCGCATCATCGGCATGAACGGCCATATCGTGATCACCGCCCGCGACGGCACGCTGCAGGCGGCGCCCGACCTGCTGGCCAAGCTCAAGGCCTTCCCTGGCGTGCAGGCCGTCCATCTTACGCTGGAGCGCCAGGCGCTGGTCTCCGCAAACGGTCAGACGCGCGGCGCTCTGCTGCGTGGCGTGCGGCGGGACGACCTGCTGTCGCGCGAAATCGTGACCCGGAACGTCGTCCATGGCGATCTCGCCGCCTTCGGCACGCGGCCGGGCGTCGTGCTGGGCGAGCGCCTGCGCCAGGCGCTGAATGTCCGCCCTGGCGAGAAGGTCACGCTCGTCACGTATCGCCTGAACGAAAACGGCACGATCGCGCCGAATTATACCGACTACGAACTGCTGGCGAGCTTCATGACGCGACGCTACGAGTTCGATGGCTCCTTGGTCTTCGTGCCGCTCGACATGCTGCAGGACGATCTCGAATATGGAAACCAGGCGGTGAGCTCGATCGATCTCGATATTGCCGATCCGGCCGCGGCACCGCGCGTGGCCGACGAGCTGCGCAAGGCGCTGGGCCGCGACGATCTCAAGGTCTCGCATTGGCTCGGCCTCAACGCCCGCTTCGTGGGCGCGCTGCAGGTCGAACGGGTGATGATGTTCATTATCCTCACCCTGATCGTGGTGGTGGCGGCCATGAACGTGGTGGCGAGCTTCACCATGCTGGTTCGGGTCAAGCGCGGCAGCATCGCCATCCTGCGCACCATGGGCGCCTCGCCGCGGACCATCGTGCGCGCCTTCTTCCTCTCCGCTGCCGCCGTCGGGCTGGTCGGTACCGCGCTCGGAACGGCGGTCGGTCTCGTGATCTGCGCCAACATGCCCTCCATCGGGGCCCTGCTGTCGGAGCTCACCGGTGCGGCGGGCGGCGGCTCGGCCGAGGTCGATTTCGTCACCTCCATGCCGGTGCGGGTCGAGGCGGTGGAAGTGGCTTCGATCGTCGTCGTGGCGATCATCCTGTCGCTGGCGGCGGCGGCATATCCTGCCTGGCGCAGCACCAAGGTCGAACCGGTCGAAGGACTGCGGCATGAGTGATCAGGCGTTTCCGCTTTCCCTGCGCGGGGTCAAGCGCACCTTTCTTCAGGGCGATCGTCGCCTCGAGGTCTTGCGCGGCATCACCCTCGACCTCAGGCCGGGCGAGATCGTCGCCCTGGTCGGCCAATCCGGCAGCGGCAAGTCGACCTTGCTGCAACTCGCCGGCCTGCTGGAACGACCCGACGAAGGCGACGTGGTCGTGGACGGCAAGTCGGCCGGCACGGCAAGCGACCGCGAGCGCACGGCCCTGCGGCGCCGTTTCCTGGGTTTCGTCTACCAGTATCACCACCTGTTGCCGGAGTTCTCGGCGATCGAGAACGTGATGCTGCCGCAAATGCTGAACGGGAAATCCCGCGCCGCGGCGCGGGTCCGGGCTGTCGAGCTTCTGGCGATGGTGCAGCTCAAGGACCGCGCTGATCACCGTCCCGGCCGGCTGTCGGGTGGCGAGCAGCAGCGGGTGGCGGTCGCCCGCGCCGTGGCCAATGCGCCGCGCGTGCTGCTGGCCGACGAGCCCACTGGCAACCTCGATTCGTCGACGGCCGACGCGGTGTTTCGCCAGCTTCTGGCGCTGGTGCGGGAAACCAGCATGACCGCTCTGATTGCCACCCACAATCCCGACTTGGCCGCGCGCATGGACCGCACGGTGACGCTCAAGGACGGAATTCTGTCATCGCGGGCGGAGTAACCTCCGCCCTGCATCTCATGCCGGTGGCAAGCGGCGATGAGGTCGTTCGTTGCGCTCAGGACGACTGGGAACGATTCGCCTCGTTTTCCACAAGATGAGCGCGCAATAGTGGCCCGTGGCTATCGCCGACTTCATCCATCTCAAGGTCAGGTCCGCCTATTCGCTCACGGAAGGGGCGAACAAGGTCGAGGCCGTCGTGTCGCTCACCAAGGCGAACGCGATGCCGGCGGTCGCGGTCACCGACCGCAACAACCTGTTCGGCGCCCTGGAATTCGCCCAGTACGCGTCGAAGGCCGGCATCCAGCCCATCATCGGATGCGATCTCGCCATCCGCCGCGAGGAGGAGGGCGGCATCGCGACCGTGGCCAAGGTCCCGCCGGCCGATTGGCTGACGCTGCTGGTGCAGAACGAGCAGGGCTATCTCAATCTGATGCGCCTGGTGAGCCGCGCCCATCTCGAGTTCAAGGCGGGCTCGTTGGCGGCCCTGCCGTTGGCGGAGCTCGAAGGACATAGTGACGGGTTGCTTGCCCTGACCGGCAGCCTGGGCAGCAGCGTCGGCCGGCTGTTGGCGGGAGGGCAAATGCCTGCAGCCACCCACCAGCTCGAGCACTTGCAGGCGCTGTTCGACGGCCGGCTCTATGTCGAACTGCAGCGCCATGGCGAGGAGGGCGAGCGGCGCATCGAGGGTCCGCTGCTCGAGCTCGCCTATGGGCGCGGCCTGCCGCTGGTCGCGACCAACGATGTGCACTTTCCCAAGGCCTCGATGTACGAGGCGCATGATGTGCTGCTGTGCATCGAGCAGGGCGCGCATATCGAGGATCCCAACCGGCGCCGCCTGACGCCGGAGCACTACTTCAAATCGGCGGGCGAGATGCGCCAGGTCTTCGCCGACCTGCCCGAGGCCTGCGACAACACCTTGGTGATCGCGCAGCGCTGCGCCTACATGCCGGTGCCGCGCAAGCCCATCCTGCCGCGCTACACCAAGCTGGGCGGGCGTGCCGAGAAGGACGCGCTGAAGGAGATGGCCGAGAGCGGCCTCCAGGCGCTGCGGCAAAGCGACCGGCTGGCGCCCGACATCGAGTTCAAGACCTACCAGGACCGGCTCGCCTACGAGCTCGACATGATCGAGAAGATGGGCTTCTCCGGCTACTTCCTGATCGTCGCCGACTTCATCCAGTGGGCCAAGGACAACGGCATTCCCGTCGGACCCGGCCGCGGCTCGGGTGCGGGCTCGCTGGTGGCTTGGGCGTGCAAGATCACCGATCTCGACCCGCTGCGCTGGGGGCTGCTGTTCGAGCGCTTCCTCAATCCCGAGCGCGTGTCGATGCCGGACTTCGACATCGACTTCTGCCAGGACAAGCGTGATCGCGTGATCCGCTACGTGCGTGACGAATACGGCCACGACCGCGTGGCCGCCATCATCACCTTCGGCAAGCTGCAGGCGCGCGCCGTGCTGCGCGACGTCGGCCGCGTGCTGGGCATGCCCTACGGCCAGGTCGACCGCATCTGCAAGCTGGTGCCGAACAACCCGGCCAAACCGGTTACCCTTGCGCAGGCACTGGACAGCGAGCAGCTCCTCAAGGAGCAGTATTCGGCCGACGAGGAGATCAAGCGCCTGATCGACCTCGCGCTGCAGCTCGAAGGCCTCTATCGCAACGCCTCGACCCATGCCGCCGGTGTGGTGATCGGCGACCGGCCGCTCGAGCAGCTCGTGCCGCTCTACCGCGATACCGAGAACAAGGAATCGCTGCCCGCCACCCAGTTCAACATGAAGTGGGTTGAGACGGCGGGCCTCGTGAAGTTCGATTTCCTCGGTCTCAAGACTCTCACCGTGATCGAAAAGGCCGTCGAGCAGATCGGCCGGGACAAGATCGACATCACGAAGATTCCGCTCGACGACGAACCGACCTTCAGGATGCTGGCCAAGGGCGATGCCTACGGGGTCTTCCAGATGGAAGGCAGCGGCATGCGCGACATCCTGGCCAAGCTCAAGCCCAACCGCTTCGAGGATCTGATCGCGCTCGTGGCGCTCTATCGCCCTGGCCCGATGGACGACATCCCGACCTATATCAGCGTCAAGAACGGCCAGGAGAAGCCGGACTACCTGCATCCCTCGCTGAAGGGCATCCTTGAGGAGACCTACGGCATCATGGTCTATCAGGAGCAGGTGATGCAGATCGCCCAGGTCCTGTCGGGCTATTCGCTGGGCGGTGCCGACCTCTTGCGCCGCGCCATGGGCAAAAAGATCCAGTCGGAGATGGACGCCCAGCGCGCGAACTTCGTCGAGGGCGCGCGCAAGAACGATGTCGAGGATGCGCGCGCCTCGATGATCTTCGACAAGGTGGCGAAGTTCGCGGGCTACGGCTTCAACAAATGCCACTCCGCACCTTACGCGTTGGTCGCCTACCAGACGGCCTATCTCAAGGCCAACTATCCGGTCGAGTTCTTCGCCGCGTCGATGACCCTGGACATGGGCAACGCCGACAAGATCGGCAATTTCCGCCGTGAGCTCGAGCGCCTGCGGATCCCGCTGCTGCCGCCCGACGTCAACCGCTCGATGGCAGAGTTCGCAGTGGAGGCGACGGCCGAGGGCACGAAGGGCGTGCGCTACGCGCTGGCGGCCATCAAGGGCGTCGGGCGCGACGCCATGAGCCGGCTCGCCGAGGAGCGGCAGGGCAACGGCCCGTTCAGGGACCTGTTCGACGTCGCCGAGCGGCTGGACCAGCGGGTGATCAACAAGCGCCTGCTGGAAAGCCTGGTGAAGGCTGGCGCCTTCGATTCGCTCAACAAGAACCGGGCCCAGACCTTCGGCGCCGTCGAGGCGCTGTCGCGCCATTCTCAGGCCACGCACGAGCAGCGCGGCAGCAACCAGAACAGCCTGTTCGGCGACGATACTGCGCAGCGGCGGCCACCATTGCCCAAGGTTCCGGACTGGGCGCCGATGGAGCGGCTGCAGAACGAGTTCTCTGCGATCGGCTTCTATCTCTCCTCGCACCCCTTGGCGGCCTACGAGCGCAGCCTGCAGCGGCTGGGCGTCAGCCGCGCCGCCGACCTCGGCGCGCTGCTGGCGCGCGGCGCGCCGGGCCGCATCAAGCTCGCCGGTACTGTCATCGACCGTCAGGAGCGCACATCAGCCAAGGGTAACCGTTTCGCCTTCGTGCAATGCTCCGACCAGTCCGGCGCTTTCGAGCTCACCGTGTTCAGCGAGTTGCTGGGCAGCAAGCGCAATCTCCTGGAGCCGGGGCAGGCCGTGCTGGTCTCGGCCGACGGCCGGCTCGACGGCGAGCAGGTGAAGCTCACGGCGCAAACCGTCGAGAAGCTGGACGACGCCGTGGCCAATGCCGCCGCCGGCCTGCGCATCTTCGTCTCCGATACCGCTGCGCTGGAGGCGCTGCGCAAGACGTTGGAGGGCAAACGCGGGCGAGGGCGGGTCACGCTGGTCGTGCCCATGCCGGACGACGCCGAAGCCGAGGTCACTCTACCCGGCACCTATTCCATCGCGGGCGGCCTGCGCGACGCCATCGGCGGCCTGCCGGGCATCGCGCAGGTGGAGGAGATTTGAGCCGCCAGCCCGGCCTGTTCGAACAAGCAGCACCGCCCGCGAGGCGCAGGGCGTCGGCGGGCGAAGTCAGGCCAGCCTGGGACTCGCCCCTGCTACAGGCGCCGGTGCTGCCGGCCGACATCCGGCTCGGCACCTCGTCGTGGTTCTTTCCTGGCTGGCGCGGCCTGGTCTATGACGGCGTCCATCCGCAAGTGGCGCTCAGCCGCAACGGCCTCGCCGCCTATGGCCAGATCCCGCTGTTGCGCACCGTAAGCCTCGACCGGACCTTCTACGCGCCGATCTCGGTCGTCGACTACCAGCGCTACGCCCAGCAGGTGCCGGATCCTTTCAGCTTCGTGGTGAAGGCGCCGGCGCTCGTCTGCGATGCCGTCATGCGCGACGAGGAGGGACGGGGCAAAGTGCCCAATCCGCACTTCCTCGATGCCGCCATCGCGGCCCGCGAGTTCGTCGTGCCCTGCCTGGAAGGTCTCGGCATCAAGGCCGGGCCCTTGGTGTTCCAGGTCTCGCCGCTGCCGCGCAGCCTCATCGAGGAAGCAGCCACGCTCATCGAGCGGCTGGCGGGATTCTTCGCCGCCTTGCCGCGGGAGCTGGGCAAGCATCGGCCGCTTTATGCGCTCGAGCTGCGCAATGCGGAGCTGCTGACGCCGCGGCTGATGAAGATGCTGGCGGGAGCCGGCATACGCTACTGCGTCGGCCTGCACGACCGGATGCCGGAGGTGGAGCGACAGGAGGCGGCGCTCCGGGCGCTGGACGGCGAGCAGCCGGGCGACCTGGTGGTGCGCTGGAACCTGCATCGCGGCTTCCTCTACCGGGCCGCCAAGCAGCGCTACGAGCCGTTCGACAAACTCGTCGACGAGGACGGCGAGACCCGGCGCGTCCTTGCCCGCATGGCCGCCGAGGCCTTCAGGGCCAGGCGGAGGGTCTGGATCACGGTCAACAACAAGGCCGAGGGGAGCGCCCCCCTGTCGCTTCTCAAATTGGCCGAGGAAATCGCCAAATTGCTGGCCTAAACCCTTGATTTTATTGGTCCTTGCAATCCCGAACGTAAGCCTTTAGAACCACGCCCAATTCGCACGCGGGTTTGCGGTCGACGGGGAGACATCCCGTCCGCTCGCTCCGGTGTCCCGCTGGCTTTCCAGGCCAGAAGGACGACGCCCGCGGAGGCCCAACCGGAAAAGGAGATACGGCATGGCTATGCCGACATTCACGATGCGTCAGTTGCTGGAAGCGGGTGTCCATTTCGGTCACCACACCCGGCGTTGGAACCCCAAGATGAAGCCGTACCTGTTCGGGGTGCGCAACGGGGTTCATATCATCGATCTCACCAAGACCGTGCCGCTGCTCGAGCAGGCGCTGCAGCAGGTCCGCCAGGTCGTGTCCAACGGCGGCCGCGTGCTGTTCGTCGGCACCAAGGCGGCTGCCGCCGAGCGCATCGCCGACGCGGCCAAGCGCTGTGGCCAGTATTACGTGAACCACCGCTGGCTGGGCGGCATGATCACCAACTGGCAGACCATCTCTGCCTCGATCAAGCGCCTGCGCGAGCTCGACGAGCGCCTCAAGGGCGACGTCATGGGCCTCACCAAGAAGGAGCAGCTCGACCTCACGCGCGAGCGCGACAAGCTCGAGCGCTCGCTGGGCGGCATCAAGGAAATGGGCGGCACGCCCGACATGCTGTTCATCATCGACACCAACAAGGAGGCCATCGCGGTCCAGGAGGCGCGCAAGCGCGGCATTCCGATCGTGGCGGTGCTCGACAGCAACTCCGATCCCGACGGCATCGATTATCCGATCCCGGGCAACGACGACGCCATCCGCGCCGTGTCGCTCTATTGCGAACTGCTGTCAGGCGCGGTGCTCGACGGCATCCGTGCCGAGATCGCGGCCTCGGGCGGCGATGTCGGCGAGCTGACGGAGCCGCCGGTCGAGGAAGTCCCTGCGGCATCGGACGGCCCTGGCGCCGAAGCGGCGCCGGCAGAGTAGGCCGGGCCCCATCTTCGAGGATTGAACGGGGCCGGTCGGAAGACCGGCCCTTGTCGTACAAACGGAGCGAGACATGGCTGAGATCACGGCTTCCCTGGTCAAGGAACTGCGCGAGAAGACCGGCGCCGGCATGATGGATTGCAAGAAGGCGCTGAGCGAGACGCAGGGCGATCTCGAGAAGGCGGTCGACTGGCTGCGGACCAAGGGCCTCTCCGCGGCCGCCAAGAAGGCCGGCCGCGTCGCCGCCGAGGGCCTGGTCGGCGTGGTCGCCGCCGGCAACCGCGGCGCCGTCGTCGAGGTCAACGCCGAGACCGATTTCGTCGGGCGCAACGAGACCTTCCAGAAGTTCGTGGCCGCCGTCGCCCGCAGCGCGCTCGACACCGGCGGCGACATGACCAGGATCGCTGCCGCCCCGTTCCCCGGGACCGGGCGCGACGTCCAGGGCGAGCTCACCAATCTGATCGCCACCATTGGCGAGAACATGTCGCTGCGCCGTGCCGCGTCGCTGTCGGTTTCGGACGGCGTGGTGGCCGGCTACGTGCACAGCGCAGTGGCGCCGGACCTCGGCAAGATCGGCGTGCTGGTGGCGCTCGAATCGACCGGCGACAAGACCAAGCTCGCCGCACTTGCCAAGCAGCTCGCCATGCACGTGGCAGCCGCCAATCCTCAGTCCCTGACGGTGGCTGACCTCGACAAGGCGGCGATCGAGCGCGAGCGCGCTGTGCTGGCCGAGAAGGCAGGCCAAAGCGGCAAGGCCGCCGACATCATCGCCAAGATGGTCGAGGGCGGGCTGCGCAAGTTCCACCAGGAGGTGGTGCTGCTCGAGCAGCTCTTCGTCATCGACGGCAAGAGCCGGGTCTCGAAGGTGGTCGACGAGGCCGCCAAGCAGGTCGGTGCGCCGGTTCGCCTGGCAGGCTTCCTGCGCTTCGCCTTGGGCGAGGGCATCGAGAAGAAGGCCGAGGATTTCGCGGCCGAGGTGGCCGCTCAGCTCAAGAAGTAGTATGAAAACGGCACCGGCGCGCGGGCGGCAGGCCCGCGCCGCCCAAGAAACCGTACTCAGAGGCATCTGATGCCGTCGGCTCCCCGTTATCGCCGCGTCCTGTTGAAGCTCTCGGGCGAGGGACTGATGGGGAATCGCGAATACGGGCTCGATCCCGACCATGGTCGCCATGGTCGCCCAGGAGGTAAAGGCCGTGCACGACATGGGGGTGCAGGTTTGCCTCGTGATCGGCGGCGGCAACATCTTCCGTGGCGTCTCCGCCGCCGCTTCGGGCATGGACCGGGCGAGCGGCGACTACATGGGCATGCTGGCGACGGTCATCAATTCACTGGCCATGCAAAGCGCACTGGAGCGCCAGGGGCTGCAGACCCGCGTCCAGTCGGCCATCCCCATGACCACCGTATGCGAGCCCTACATCCGCCGCCGCGCGGCGCGTCACATGGAGAAGGGCCGCGTGGTGATCTTCGCGGCCGGCACTGGCAATCCTTTTTTCACCACCGATACCGCAGCCGCCCTTCGCGCTGCCGAAATGAGCGTCGACGCCATGCTCAAGGGCACGCAGGTCGATGGCGTCTATTCGGCTGACCCGCGCAAGGAAAAGAACGCCAAGCGCTACGATACGCTGACCTACATGGACGTGCTGTCGCGCGACCTGCAGGTCATGGACGCCTCGGCGATCTCGCTGGCGCGCGAGAACCGCATCCCGATCATCGTGTTCGATATCCACAAGCCCGGCGCGTTCGCCGAAACGATGCGCGGGGAAGGAACCTTTACCATCATCAAGGACGAGGGCTGAACATGAGTGCGGATCTCAACGAACTCGAGAAGCGCATGCAGAGCGCCATGGAGGCGCTGAAGAAGGAGTTGGGCGGTCTGCGGACCGGCCGCGCCTCGGTCAACCTGCTCGAGCCGGTCATGGTCGAGGCCTATGGCCAGCGCATGCCGCTGAACCAGGTCGGCACCGTGAGCGCGCCCGAGCCGCGCCTGCTGACGGTCAATGTCTGGGACAAGGGCCTCGTCGTGTCGACCGCCAAGGCGATCCGCGAGGCCGGGCTCGGGCTCAATCCCGCGCCGGACGGCCAGATGATCCGCATCCCGATCCCCGAGCTCACCACCGAGCGGCGCAACGAGCTTGCCAAGCTCGCGCACAAATACGCCGAGCACGGCCGCGTTGCGGTGCGCAACGTGCGGCGCGACGGCATGGAAGCGCTGAAGAAGGCGGAGAAGGACCACAAGATCTCGCAGGACGAGCATCGCCAGAAGTCCGACGAGGTGCAGAAGCTCACCGACCGCTACGTCAAGCAGGTCGACGACGTGCTCGCCAACAAGGAAAAAGAGATCAAGACGGTCTGATGTCGACTGCGTCTCTGCCCGCCATTTCCGACCCGGCACCGGGCCCCAACCACGTCGCCATCATCATGGATGGCAACGGACGGTGGGCCAAGGCCCGTGGCCTGCCGCGCGTCGCCGGCCATCGGCGCGGCGCCGATGCGGTGCGGCGCGTGGTACGCGGGGCGGGCGAGCTCGGCATTCCGATGCTCACCCTGTTCGCCTTCTCGACCGAGAACTGGACGCGGCCGGCCGACGAGGTCAGCGACCTGATGGGCCTGCTGCGGCACTATCTGCGCAACGAGCTCGAGGAGCTGCACAAGAACGGCGCGCGCTTGCGCGTCATCGGCAACCGCGACGGCTTGGCCGCCGACATCGTGCGCGACATCACCGACGCCGAGAACATGCACCCGGGCCAACACCCGCATCGACGTCAATATCTGCATCAACTACGGCGCGCGCGACGAGATCCTTCAGGCCACCCGCACCCTGGCGCGCCGGGCCGCGGCTGGCGAGCTGTCAGCCTGATCGCATTGACGAGGATTGCTTCGAGCGCGAGTTGCTGACCGCCGGTATGCCCGATCCCGACCTGCTGATCCGCACCAGCGGCGAGCAGCGCATCAGCAATTTCCTGCTCTGGCAGTGCGCCTATGCCGAGCTGGTGTTCGTCGACACGCTGTGGCCCGATTTCGGCAAGGAGCATCTGGAGCAGGCGATCGCCGAGTTCCGTCGGCGTGAGCGGCGATATGGCGGCGTCGGCGGCTGACGCCCCGCCGCGGCGCTCGACGCGGTATCGCGGCCTGCTGCTGCGGAGTCGTGTCGGCCGCCGTCCTGGGACCGCTGCTGCTCGCAGCGATCTGGTTCGGCTTTCCCTGGATCGACCTCGTGGCGGCACTTGCCGCGCCCCTCATGATCTCGGAGTGGATCCGGCTGACGCGCGGCCGGCTGCTGGTGCGCGTTCTCGCCATTGTCTATTCGCTTGCCGCAATCCTGGCGCTCCTCTGGCTGCGTCATCAGCCGGCGCATGGGCGCGAGACGGTGCTCTGGATCGTTGTCTGCATCTGGGCGACCGACATCGGCGCCTATGTCGTCGGCCGGTCGACGGGCGGCGCCAAGCTCGCGCCGCGCATCAGTCCCGGCAAGACCTGGTCAGGCCTGTTCGGCGGCATGGCGTGGGCGGCGGTGGCGAGTGCGGTCGTGGGTTACGCCTTCGGGCTGGGCGAGACGATTTCTGCTGGCCGCGATCGGGGCCGGCCTCGCCGTGGCGGGCCAGATCGGCGACCTGGTCGAATCGGCCGCCAAGCGTAGCGCCGGCGTGAAGGACAGCGGCACGCTGATCCCGGGCCACGGCGGCCTGCTCGATCGCATCGACGGGCTCATCGCCGTTCTCGTCGTCGTGGCGCTGACGCGCCTGATCGTTGGCGGAGGGTGGCCATGGGCATGATGAATTGGTCGGCGCCGTCGCACGCGCATCCCCGTCACGTGACGATTCTCGGCTCGACCGGATCGGTCGGCCAGAGCACGGCTGACCTGATCGCCCGGGATCCCGAGAGCTACTGCGTGGAGGCGCTGGTCGCCGGCAATTCGGTCGAAGCGTTGGCGGAGCAGGCGCGTCGCCTGCGCGCGCGGCTTGCCGTCGTCGCCGAATCCGCAGCGCTACCGGGCGCTCAAGGACGCGTTGGTCGGCACCTCCATCGAAGCCGCGGCCGGGCCGCAGGCGGTCGTCGAGGCGGCGTCGCGGCCGGCCGAGTGGGTGATGGCGGCGATCGTCGGTTTCGCCGGCCTCGCATCGACCCTCGTCGCGGCCCGACGCGGCGCCATCGTGGCGCTCGCCAACAAGGAGGCGCTGGTCTGTGCCGGCCGGCTGCTGATGGATGCGATCGAGGATTCGGGCGGCGTGTTGCTGCCAGTCGATTCGGAGCACAACGCGATCTTCCAGGTTCTCGAGCCCGAGCAATCGCCACGCCATCGACCGGCTGATCCTGACGGCGTCGGGCGGCCCGTTCCGCAACTGGTCGCTGGCCGACATGGCCGAGGCGACGCCCGAGCAGGCGCTGGCCCATCCCAACTGGGACATGGGCGACAAGATCTCCATCGATTCGGCCACCATGATGAACAAGGGCCTGGAGCTCATCGAAGCGCACCTGCTGTTCGGCCTGCCGGCCGACCAGATCGAGATCGTCGTGCACCCGCAGTCGGTGATCCATTCGATGGTGGCCTATCGCGACGGCTCTGTGCTGGCCCAGCTCGGCACACAGGATATGCGCGTGCCGATCAGCCATGCGCTGGGCTGGCCGTCGCGCATTGACGGACCGGCGGCGCGGCTGGAGTTCGCGAATCTGTCGCCACTCACGTTCGAGCGGCCCGATTCCGGCCGCTTTCCCTCGCTACGTCTGGCGCGGGAGGCGCTTGTTCTGGGTGGGTTTGCACCGACCGTGCTGAATGCGGCCAATGAGGTGGCCGTCGCGGCCTTCCTGGCGCGACGGATCGGCTTCCTCGACATCGCTGGGGTCGTCGAGGATGTATTGGTGGCCAGCGGCAGCTTGTCCGGACCGGTGGGATCCCTGCAGCAGGTTCATGCCGTCGATCGGGACGCCCGCCACCAGGCCGAGAAAGCCTGTCAGAGTAGATTGCTAAGCGTTTGAGATAGAATGCAATTCATGGTGTACTGAGTCATGCACGGTATCGTCAGCCTGTTCACGACCTATCTGCCGTACTTTATCCTGGTGCTGACGTTGCTCGTGTTCGTCCACGAGTTCGGCCACTACTGGGTGGGGCGTCAGTTCGGCATCCATGCCGAGGTTTTTTCCATCGGCTTCGGGCCAGAGCTGTTCGGCTGGACCGATCGCAGCGGCACGCGTTGGAAGATCTCGGCCATCCCGCTGGGCGGCTACGTGAAGTTCCTGGGCGACAACGACGCGACCAGCGCCATGCCATCCGCCGAGCCGCTGCCCCCCGAACTGCAACGGCGCGCCTTCTTCAACCAGCCGCTCTATGCGCGCGCCGCCGTCGTTCTTGGCGGACCGCTTGCCAACCTCCTCTTCGCTTTCGTCCTGCTGACGGCGGTCTTCTTCTTCGCCGGCGAGCCCTACTCGCCGCCGACTGTTGCGGTGCAGGCCGACGGGCCGGCGGCCAAGGCGGGTTTGCGCACGGGCGATGAGCTCATGCGGCTTGGCGACCAGCGCATCGACCGCTACGAGGACATCCAGGATTCGCAGTTCCTCTACTGGGCCAAGCCGATGCCGGTCGAATACCGGCGCGGCAACGAGATCCTGCACGGCGAGATCGTGCCGCAGTTCTGCGAGCGCACCGACCGCTACAACAACACGTTGCGCTACGGCGAGCTCGGATTGGACCAGCTCATCCGTCCGGTCGTCGGAGGATTCACGCCCAACAGTCCGACCGAGGCGGCTGGGCTCAAGGTCGGCGACCTGCTGCTGGAGATCGACGGCAAGCCGGTTGAGTATTTCTCGCGCATCCCGGAACTGATCGGCAATCGCGGCGGCCAGCCGGTGACCGTGAAATACGATCGCGAAGGCACGCGCTTCGAGACGACGGTGACGCCGGCCGCCGACAAGGTCGTCGACTGCGCCGGCAAGGAACACATGGTGGGCCGGCTGCGCGTGCGGCCAGCCAGCGTCACGGAATTCCGCGACCACGGCGTGATCGGCGCCATGGGGGCGGGCGTGCGCCAGGTCTGGGGCATGACCACGATGTTCTATACGTCGCTGGCCCAGATCCTGACGGCGGCACGTCCGGTCGATGAACTTGGCGGTCCGATCCGAATTGCCAAGGCCGCAGGCGAGGCGTCGTACGCCGGTTGGACCGGCATCCTCAGTCTCGTCATCGCGCTTTCGGTCGTGCTTGGCGTGTTCAACCTCCTGCCGGTACCGATGCTCGATGGCGGCCATCTGGCGATGTATCTCTACGAAGCCGTGCGCGGCAAGCCGCTCAGCCTTCGGGTGCAGGAGTTCGGGCTGAAGATCGGCTTTGCTCTGGTGATCGGCATGGCCTTGATTGCAACGTTCAACGACATCAGGCTCCTGCTGCGTTGACTTGACGCGATGTAGTGAGGTTCTCATCGGGGGACAAGAAGGGGTGGCTAAGTCGTTGATGCCGGTCTATGAAGTTGCCGTCCTGAAACTGGCCGGCAGGTCTGGAAGGTGCCGGGGGTGCGTTTGATCTTTCGTTGGGCTGTTCTGGCCGTTGTCGCAATTCTCGCCTTCGGGGCGACGGCGCACGCCCAGCGCGGGGCTCCGGCGGCTGCCGCTGCCGGCGGCACGATTACCGCCATCCAGATCCAGGGCAACGTCCGCGCCGAACCTGAGACGATCCGCTCCTACCTCCAGCTCAAGGAAGGCCAGCCCTATGATGCGGCGGCGGCCGACCGCTCGCTGAAGGCGCTGTTCGGAACCGGCCTTTTCTCGGACGTCGTGATCGACATGCAGGGTTCGACCCTGGTCGTGAAAGTCACCGAGAACCCGATCATCAATCGCGTCGCGTTCGAGGGGAACAAGAAGGTCGAGGACGACAAGCTACGCGACGAGATCCAGTCGCAAGCCGCGCCAGGTGTTCACGCGCGCGCGCGTCCAGGCCGACGTCGAGCGCATCCTCACCATCTATCGCCGCGGCGGCCGCTACAACGCCTCGGTCGAGCCCAAGATCATCAAGCTCGAGCAGGGCCGCGTCGACCTCGTCTTCGAAATCAACGAAGGCGACGTGACCGGCGTACAGCGCATCAGCTTCGTCGGCAACGAGCACTTCAGCGACGGCACGCTGCGCGGCAAAATCCGCACCACCGAGAGCGCCTGGTATCGCTTCCTCTCGTCGGACGACCGGTACGATCCCGACAGGGTCAATCTTGACCGCGAACTGCTGCGCAAGTTCTATCTCTCCGAGGGGTATGCCGACTTTCGTGTCGTGTCGGCGGTGGCCGAGCTGGCGCCGAATCGCGAAGGGTTCTTCATCACCTTCACCATCAACGAGGGCGAGCGCTACAAATTCGGCAAGGTCGAGGTGTCGACCCGCTTCGCCGGCCTCGATGTCGACGTCATGAAGAGCTTCCTGACAATGGCCGAGGGCGACTGGTACGACGCCAACGAGGTCGAAAAGACCGTCACGGCCCTGTCGGACGTCGTGGGCTCGCTGGGCTACGCCTTCGTCGACGTTCGTCCCAATATTCGGCGCAACAAGGACAACCTTACCGTCGACGTAACCTTCGACATCCAGGAAGGGCCGCGAGTCTATGTCGAGCGCATCAACATCTCGGGCAACACGCGCACCCTCGACAAGGTGATCCGCCGCGAGTTCCGTCTCGCCGAGGGCGACGCCTTCAGCACCGCCAAGGTGCGCCGCAGCCAGGAACGTCTGCGCAATCTCGGCTTCTTCGAGAAGGTCGATATCTCCGCGGCCCCGGGCTCGGCACCGGACAAGACCAACCTCGAGGTTCAGGTCGTCGAGCAGAGCACCGGCGATATTTCCTTCGGCGCCGGCTACTCGACGACATCGGGTATCCTGGGGGACATTTCGATCAAGGAACGCAATCTTCTCGGCAAGGGCCAGGAGCTCCGGCTCGGCCTGTCGATCGGCACCTTGAGCACCCTGGTCGATCTCAGCTTCACCGAGCCCTACTTCATGGATCGTCCGATGTCGGCGGGCTTCGACCTTTTCCGCACCTCTAATGACCGGCAAACGGTCGCCTCGTACAGCGATCGCAGCCTGGGCTTCGCGCTGCGCGCCGGTTGGGCCTACACCGAGCACACCCGTCAGAACGTCCGATACACGTTGCGCCAAACCGAAATCTACAACGTCCAGCCGTGGGCATCGACCATCGTCCAGTTGAATGCCGGCACATCGGTGACCTCGGAAATCTCCGAGACGATCGCCTGGGACACGCGCGACACACGCCTCAACACAACGAAGGGCTTGCTGGTGCGCAATACGATGGCGGTGGCCGGCGCGATCGGCACGGAGCAGTATTTCCGCACCACCGCCGACGCCGTGTACTACCAGACCATCATCGAGGACTTCGTGGCGTCGATCGGCGGCTCGGTGGGCATGGTGCTGCCCTACAACGGCTCGTCCCTGCGCCTGAACAACCTGTTCTTCATCGGCGGCGACACCTTGCGGGGCTTCCAGGTCGGCGGCATCGGACCGCGCGATTCGATCACCACCGACGCGCTCGGCGGCACATACTTCTACACCGGTACAGCCGAGCTCAGCTTTCCCCTGGGCCTGCCCAAGGAGATCGGGCTGATCGGCAAGGCTTTCGTGGACGCGGGCTCGCTGTGGGGCCTCGGTGGACCGGCGCAGTACAGCAACACGGTCCTCACCAGCAACTTGACGCGCGTTTCGACCGGCGTGGGCATTCAATGGATATCGCCATTCGGGCCAATCCGTATAGACTACGCCGTTCCGGTCGTTCAGGAGGTCTGGGACAAGACCGAGAACATCCGTTTCAGTTTCGGCACGCGCTTCTGATTGGAGACGGCGCAGTCATGAACGTCCAAACCGACAAGACAAGCCTCGCGGTGGCGACGGCGGTGGACATCCGGCGCATCCTGCAGATGATCCCGCACCGTTATCCGATGCTCATGGTAGACCGGGTCGTCGAGATGCGACTCGATCACAGCGCCGTCGGCATCAAGAACGTCAGCGTCAACGAGCCCTTCTTTCAGGGCCATTTTCCGTCCGAGCCGGTGATGCCCGGCGTTCTGATCGTCGAGGCGATGGCGCAGACCGCCGCGGTGCTGGTCGTGTCGACGTTCGGTGCCTCGTCGGAGGGCAAGCTGGTCTATTTCATGTCGATCGACGGTGTGCGCTTTCGCCGGCCGGTCATACCCGGCGACCGGCTCGAGCTGTACGTCGAGAAGATCCAGAGCCGTGCCAATGTTTGGAAGTTTTCCGGCAAGGCGATGGTCGAGGGCAAGGTCGCGGCGGAAGCGACTTTCGCCGCCATGATCCGCGACAGGCCATAGAGGAGGGGCAGATGCCCGACACCGCCGCCAACTACCGCATGCTGCACACGATGATCCGCGTGAAGGATCTTGACAAGTCGCTCGCTTTCTATACCGGCCCGATGGCCATGAAGCTGTTGCGCAAGCGCGACGTGCCGGGCGGCAAGTACAGCCTGGCCTTCGTCGGCTACGGCGAGGAGCCGGAGCATTGCGTCGTCGAGCTGACCCATAATTGGGGTCAGGAGAAGCCCTACGAACTCGGCACCGGCTTCGGCCATCTCGCCGTCGGCGTGCCCGACGTCTACGGCATGTGCGAGCAGATCACCAAGGCTGGCGGCAAGGTCACGCGCGCGCCCGGTCCCGTGCAGTTCGGCATCACGGTGATCGCCTTCGTGGAGGATCCCGATGGCTACAAGATCGAGCTGATTGAGCGCAAGCCCGCATAAGGCACGAGGGCGAATTGATCGCTCTGACGGCGCGTCGAAGCAAGACCTCCGACGGTCACATACGTGCAACCCAGGAGTTTCAACAGCCCGCTAAGACGAGCTCGTAGCCTTCGCGAGCTCGGGACCTACGGTCGAATGACGTGCCGCCCGGGAGTTGGTGTCAATGGCGCTGCGATTCCGCCCGCTGGCCTTTGAGGCGTACAGCGCGCGATCCGCTTTGTTCACCACAGCATCAATATCGGCATCCGTCGCGCAGAGCTCGGTGACGCCCGCGGAAATCGTGAGGGAGAAGGGCACGCCTGACTGGTCCGATAATTTGGCTGAACTTATCGCCCGTCGAACCGTTTCCGCCCATTGGAATGCCCTATCAAAGTCGGCTTCCGCCAGCAGGGCAGCAAATTCCTCGTCGCCATAGCGGCTGACGACATCGGTGGCCCTGCAAGTTTGCGTGACTATCCGGCCAACTTCGGTCAGGACGTCATCACCAACTTGATGACCGAATTTGTCATTCACGTTCTTGAAGTGATCGATATCGAACATGACGACGCCTAACGGGCTGCCGGAGCGTCGCGACCGCTTGAACTCCTTGGCCGCGGTGCGTCGAAGAACCTTCGATTTGTCAGCCCGGTCAGCGAGTCATGGATCGCGCCGAGTGCGTTGCTGCGCTCGAGCTCTCGGCGCTTTCGATCAAGCCGTTCGACCGTCATGAGGACGCTGAGGACCAAGGCAACATCACCCACCGCCAATAAGACGATCAGAATGGCTAATGGACCGTCACTGCTGTCGGGCGTCGTTTGGATGATCAATAAACCTATGGCAAATGGCAGCAAGGTGACGGCAGCAAGAAGCCGTCGCGCCAGCCGACCGGCGACAAACTTACTCAAGATCATGCTGACGTAGGCCCGATGGGCCGTCGACAGAAGCATCGCCGTGCAGACACTGATCAGGAGAAGCGCCGTGTAGATCGACATCGAGCCGTAAAAGTTGTGCATGTCGTAGGAATAGCCGACCAAGGAGACCAAAGCGGGAGTAAGCGCCACGGCGGCGATCATCTGCTGGTACCTGGGTCGCGCGAATGCTTGCGACAAACCTGCAAGCGCCACCACCACGATGGCGGCAGCGCTATTCACGCCGAACGAGATTGGCGAACCGCTCAGTTGGTATCGGCGGAGCGTGTCTTGGAATGGCTCAAATTTGTCCAGAATGTGCCAACCAAACTGGGAGTCGATTATATGGCTCGCGCCGATGGAAAAGGCGGCGGCATAGAAAAGTATCGAAAGGCTGGACTTCCTGTAACGGGGTCGGAGCAAAGTTCCGAAAGCGAGCAGGACCAATGCGAGCGCTGTGAAAGGATGGACGCCGGCGCCATTCGACCAAAGGCGAAAAAAGCGCTCGTAGCCATAGCCGTATCCCACTGCAATATTGCTAGTGGGTGAAAATCACAGTCCACGACAAGAGGATGCCGCCTTGAGCGCGAAGCCCTGAGCGGATAACCGGCTTCGGCCGGGCGTGACAACGGCGGCAGTCGGGGGGAGTGTCAGCTTTGGTTGGAACATTGAAGTGCACGCACTCTCAATTTCGGCTTTCTGCTTTGCTACCGATGAGGTGGTGCGAGGGCCTGAAAGCCGATCGTGGATCATGCATTGCAATCGGCTTCAAAGACTTGACTTAAGTCAAGTCGGACGACGAACGTCATCCATCAAGTCGGGTGACGGAGCGGGCAGGCTTTCAAGCGGACGAAGGATTCTCGCGCCCATGCCGCGGGTAGCCCTGGCACAAGCCGAGCGGCAGTATCGCCTGGGCGGCTAGACCGGCCGCCAGTTCAAAACGGCCAGCAACACCAGCACGGCGGCGAAGGCCACGACGAAGGCGCGCACCATCAGCCCGGGAGAGCGGAAGTTGTCGTTGGCCGCCCGGCCGAGCCGCACGACGCGCGGCATCGGCTGGGGCTTCTGTACGGCCGCCCAGGTCGTTGCCCGGCGCGGCCCATGCGACGATCTTGCCATGTCCTCTCGCTTTCCCCCCCGGATAGCGACTTAGCCCCTCATGTGCAGCGGCTTGTAGGGTCGCTCGGTCTGTCCATTGTAGAGCTGGCGCGGGCGGCCGATCTTCTGGTCGGGATCCTCGATCATCTCGTTCCACTGCGAGATCCAGCCGACGGTCCGCGCGACGGCGAACAGCACGGTGAACATCGAGGTCGGGATGCCGATCGCCCGGAAGATGATGCCCGAGTAGAAATCGACGTTGGGATAGAGCTTCTTGGAGACGAAGTAGTCGTCGCGCAGCGCGATCTGCTCCATCTCCATGGCGAGCTCGAGCAGCGGATCGTGCTCGATGCCGAGCGAGGTCAGCACCTCGTGGCAGGTCTGGCGCATCACCTTGGCGCGCGGATCGTAGTTCTTGTAGACGCGGTGGCCGAAGCCCATCAGGCGGGTGTGGTCCTGCTTGTCCTTCACGCGCGACAGGAAGCCCGGGATGTTCTGCTTGCCGCCGATCTCGTTCAGCATGTTGATGACGGCTTCGTTGGCGCCGCCGTGGCTCGGCCCCCACAGCGAGGCGATGCCGGCGGCAATGCAGGCGAACGGGTTGGCGCCCGAGGAGCCGGCCAGCCGAACCGTCGAGGTCGAGGCGTTCTGCTCGTGGTCGGCATGCAGCATCAGGATGCGGTCGACGGCCTTCTCGAGCACCGGGTTGATCTCGTATTCCTCGGCCGGCACCGAGAACATCATGCGCAGGAAGTTGGCGGCGTAGCTGAGGTCGTTGCGCGGATAGACGAAGGGCTGGCCGATCGAATACTTGTAGGCCATCGCCGCAATCGTCGGCATCTTGGCGACCAGCCGGTACGAGGCGACCATGCGCTGGTGCGGATCGTGGATGTCGAGCGAGTTGTGATAGAAGGCCGAGAGCGCCCCGACCACGCCGCAGCACACCGCCATCGGATGGGCGTCACGGCGGAAGCCGCGGTAGAACTGGCTGAGCTGCTCGTGAACCATCGTGTGGTTCGTGATGTCCCTGACGAACTTTTCCTTCTGCGCCTTGTTGGGCAGCTCGCCCTTCATCAGGAGATAGCAGCACTCCATGAAGTCGCTCTGCTCGGCGAGCTCGGCGATGTTGTAGCCGCGATAGAGCAGCACGCCCTCGTCGCCGTCGATGTAGGTGATCTTGGAGCCGCACGAGCCGGTCGAGGTGAAGCCCGGGTCGTAGGTGAACATGCCGGAATTGCCGTAGAACTTGCGGACATCGACCAGACGCGGCCCGATGGTGCCGTGGATGATCGGCATTTCGTAGGATTTGCCGGTTTCGTTGTCGGTCAGCGTCGCGGTCGATTTGGCCATTTTGGAACTCTTTCGGCTCGAATTGGCGGGTTCGGGGGCACCCTAACAAGCCGTCCCCGGAGGCGCAATTGTGCAGCCGAACCGCTATTTCGCGGCGCGCACGCAGGCGCCGCAAGCGCGGCCGTCGATGGCGGCCAGCGCCGAGGCCGATCAGGGCCATGCCGGCGAAGTGCCGGGGCTCCAGCCGCTCGCCCAGCACCGCGCCCCCAGCAGGATGGCGGTGACGGGGATCAGGAACGTCACGAGCAGCAGATTGGTCGCGCCGGCGGCGGCGAGGATGCGGAAATACAGGACGTAGGCGAGCGCCGTCGACAGCAGCGCCAGCCCGGCAAGCGCCGCCCAGACCGTCGCGCGACGGTGCGGACGCCAGCATCCACGGCCGCTCGACCAGCAGCATGATCGGCAGAATCAACACGGTGCTCGCCGTGACCTGGCCCGCTGCTGCCTCGAAGGGGCGCGATGCCCATGGCGCGGAAACGGCGGCCGAAGACGCCGGCGAAGGCGTAGGAGAGGGCCGCACCCAGGCAGGCGAGCTCGCCCCACAGGCCGGCCTCGCCGCCGAGCAGGCATCCGGCCCGACCAGCAGGATGACGCCGGCGAAGCCCGCCAGCAGCGCCGCAACCTTGGCGCGGTCGATCTTTTCGTCGTCGGTCAGCAGTGGGCGACGAGAGGGTGAACAGCGGCGTCGTGGCGTTCAGGATCGAGGCCAGGCCCGAGGCGATCTCGGTCTGGCCCCAGAAGATCAGGCTGAAGGGCAGCGACGTTGTTCAACAGCCCCATGACAAGGTAGGCGCGCCACGGCGCGCTCGCGGAACAGGCTCCGGCCGTTGCCGCAGCACCAGATCGAGCGCCAGCGCGGCCAGGGCCACGCACACGAACACCACAGTGAACGGACCGAGCTCGCCGATCGCCACCTTGGCGAAGAAGAACGAGCCGCCCCACAGCACGGAAAGCGACAGCAGCCAGATCCAGACGCGCAGGTCCATGGCCGGACTCTGCCGGCCCGCCGCCGCGACGTTCTATCCGCCGGCGGCCAGCAATCTGCGTTTTCACCTCGGCAGGACCCAGGATCGCCAGCACCTCGAAGATGCCGGGCGACGCCGTCGAGCCGGTCAGCGCCACGCGCAGGGGCTGGGCGACCTGGCCGAGCTTCGCGCCCGCCGCCTCGGCGAAGCGGCGGATCGCATCCTCGACCTGCTTCTCGCTCCAGTTGGCGGCCTCGGCCTCCAGCGCAATGGCGAGCTTGGCGAGCAGCGCCTTGGCCTCGGCCGTGAGCTGCGCGCGCGCCTTTTCGTCGGCGACCGGCGGCGCGCCGCTTCGGGCGTAGAAGACGAGATTGTCGGCCAGCTCGACCACCGTGCGCGAACGCTGCTTCACGCCGTTCAGGCCGCGCGCGATGCGTTCCATCCCGACCGGCTCGACTTTGCCACCGATCTTGGCCTCGATGCGCGGCAGGACCAGTGGCAGCAGCTCGACGTCTGGCGTTTCGCGCAGATAGTGCGCGTTGAGGTTGGTGAGCTTTGCGAGGTCGAAGCGGGCGGCCGAGCGGCCGACGCCTGGCAGGTCGAACCACTCGATCGCCTGCTCGGTCGAGATGATCTCGTCATCGCCATGTCCCCAGCCCAGCCGCAGCAGGTAGTTGCGCAAGGCGGCCGGCAGGAAGCCCATGTCGCGGTAGGCGTCGACGCCCAGCGCGCCGTGACGCTTGCTGAGCTTGGCGCCATCGGGACCGTGGATCAGCGGGATGTGGGCATAGACCGGCTCGGGCCAGCCCATGGCGCGGATAATCTGGAGCTGGCGGAAGGCGTTGTTCAGGTGATCGTCGCCGCGGATCACGTGCGTCACGCCCATGTCGTGGTCGTCGACGACGACCGCCAGCATGTAGGTGGGCGTGCCGTCGGCGCGCAGCATGATCATGTCGTCGAGGACGGCGTTCTCGACCGTCACCTCGCCCTGCACAGCGTCCTGGATCACGGTCTGGCCGCTCTGCGGCGCCTTGAGGCGAACGACCGGCGCGATGCCGGTCGGCGCGTCCTTCGGATCGCGATCGCGCCAGCGGCCGTCATAGCGCATCGGCACGCCCGCCTTGCGCTGCGCGGCGCGCATCTCCTCGAGCTCCTGGGGCGAGGCGTAGCAAAGGTAGGCATTGCCCTGGGCCAGCATCTGCCGGACCACCTCGGCGTGTCGTTCGGCGCGGGCGAACTGGTAGATCACCTCGCCGTCCCACGGCAGGCCGAGCCACGACAGGCCGTCGAGGATCGCCTCGATGGCGGGCAGCGTCGAACGCGCGCGATCTGTGTCCTCGATGCGCAGCAGGTACTTGCCGCCGTGATGGCGGGCGAACAGCCAGTTGAAGAGGGCGGTGCGCGCGCCGCCGATATGCAGGTAGCCGGTCGGCGAGGGGGCGAAGCGGGTGACGACTGTCATTGCCGTGGGGTCATTGCTCGATAAGCGCGGGTTTTGCCGCATTTCGGCCGGAAAAGCGCGCCGTAGGTAGGCGAGCGTTCCCGCACTGTCAAACAAGGGAGACGGCGTGGCGGGGGCGCGCACCTGGATCCTCGATCAGCTCGATGCCGAGCGCAGCCGCTGGATGCTGTGGCTGCCTGTGGCCATGGGCCTGGGCATCGCCGTCTATTTCGAGTTGCCGAGCGAACCCGCGCTGTGGCTCGGCCCGGCGCTGGCGGCGGCGGCTTTCGTGCTCGTCTTCTTCACGCGGTCGGGCAGTCTTGCCCGTGCACTGGCGATCGGCCTCGTGGCCGCCTCCGCCGGTCTCGGCCTCGTCACCTGGCGCACGGCTATGCTTGCCGCGCCGACCCTCAGCCGGCCGCTGTTCAGCATCAACGTCGAGGGCCGCATCGCCGACATCCAGCGCCTGCCCGGGGGCGTGCGGGTCGTGCTCGAGGCGGTGCGGCTGAAGGGCCACGGCGCGCCGCCGCTGGAGATGCAGCCGGTTCGGCTGCGCGTGTCGCTCGGCAAGGGCGCGCCGCCGCTGCATGTCGGCGATCGCCTGCTGGTGCTGGCCAACCTCTCGCCGCCGGCCGGGCCGGCGGCGCCCGGCGCCTTCGATTTCCAGCGGGTTGCCTGGTACCAGCAGCTCGGCGCCGTCGGCTATGCCCTGGCGCCGGCGACGGTGATAGAGCATGGCCGGCCCGACGGCATCGTGAGCAGTATCGATGCGCTGCGCGCCGACGTCACGCAACGGATCCTGCAGGCGCTGCCCGGGCCCGAAGGCGGCGTTGCGGCAGCGCTCCTGACCGGCGAGCAGACCGCCGTCGACAAGGACATCACCCAGGCGATGCGCGACTCGGGCCTCGCCCACATCCTGTCGATCTCGGGCCTGCACATCGTGTTCGTGGTCGCGTTGGTGATGGGGCTGGTGCGCTACTCCATCGCGCTGGTGCCGCCGCTTGCGCTGCGCATCGATGCCAAGAAGACGGCCGCCGTGATCGCGCTTCTGGCCGCGCTGTTCTACACCGCGCTGGCCGGCGCGCCGGTCCCGGCGCAGCGCTCCTGTGCCATGGCGGGCTTCGCCTTGCTCGCCGTGCTGCTCGACCGGACCGCGCTGTCGCTGCGGCTGGTCGCGTGGTCGGCGGTCATCGTGCTGGCAGCGGCGCCGGAATCGCTGACCGGCGCCTCGTTCCAGATGTCGTTCGCCGCGGTCATAGGCCTGATCGCGGCGTGGGAGGCAGGCGCCGGCTGGCGCCGCCGCCTGCACGCGCGCGCCGACCTGTCGAGCCATCGCTGGTTCTGGCGGCTCGCCGCGGGCTTCGGCGCCAGCCTGGCCACCACCCTGATCGCCTCGATCGCCACCGGCGCCTTCGCCGCCTACCACTTCAACCGGCTCTCGCTGCTGGGCGTCGTCGCCAACCTGCTGGGCGTGCCGCTCACCGGCTTCTGGATCATGCCGTGGGGCCTGCTCGCCATGCTGCTGATGCCGGTCGGCCTCGAGCGTTTCGCCCTGGTTCCGATGGGCTGGGGGGTCGACGGCCTCGACGCCATCGCCTTTCACGTCGCGGCCTGGCCGCAGGCCGCCACGCTGGTGCCGTCGCTGCCCGGCGCCAGCTTGTGGCTGCTGACCGTGGGCGGCCTGTGGCTCTGCCTGTGGCGCCGTCGCTGGCGGCTCGCGGGACTGCCGGTGGCCGCGGTGGGCCTCCTGCTGAGCCCACCGCCGCCGCCCGACCTCCTGATGAGCGAGGACGGCCGCGTGCTTGGCCTGCGCGACGAGCGGGGCGTGGTGCATGTCGCCTCGGCCCGCACCGATCGCTTCGTTGCCGACGCCTGGGCGCGGCGCAGCGGCCAGGAAGGCGTCAAGCGATGGACCGTTAGCGCCGACGAGGAGGCGGCCGGCCTCGGTTGTCACACCGGCCTCTGCCGCTGGCGCAAGGGGCCGTGGCGCATCGCCCTGGTGAGCGACGATCGACGGCTGGCCGAAGCCTGCGGCTCCGCCGACATCGTGCTTTCGACTGTCGACGCACAGGGCCGCTGCCGCGGCCCGCGGCTGGTGATCGATCGCCGCAATGCCTGGCGTGAGGGCGCCCAGGCGCTGTGGCTCGACGAACTGGGGGTGCGGCGCGAGACATCCAACGCGCGCCGGGGCGACCGACCCTGGGTGCCCAACAGCAGCGCGCGACAGGCGGCGCCGGTCAAGGCGCCGGGCGCCTAGCTAGCTAGGCCCGCGGTTCAGTTGTAGCGGCGATAGAGCCCGGCCAGCCGGCCCTGGATCTTGACCCGGTCGGGTCCGAAGATGCGCGTCTCGTAGGCGGCGTTGGCGGGCTCCAGCGCGATCGAGGCGCCCTTCTTGCGCAGGCGCTTCAGGGTCGCCTCCGTGTCGTCGATCAGCGCCACCACGATCTCGCCCGACTCGGCGGTGTCGGCGCTCTTGATGATGGCGATGTCGCCGTTCTGGATGCCGGCCTCGACCATCGAATCGCCCTGCACCTCGAGGCAGTAGTGCGCGCCCGAGCCGAGCAGCGCGACCGGCACATCGACCGTCGTGGAATTGTCGCGCAGCGCCTCGATCGGCGTGCCGGCGGCGATCCGGCCATAGAGCGGCAGGCTGAGCGCTTGCGCCTCGTTGGCGACCTGGATGGCGCCGGACAGCGGCACCCTTTCGCCGCGGATAACCTGGGGGACGAAGCCTTCGCGGCCTTCGGCCATCCCGAGCCGGCTGAGCAGGGGCGTGACGTTGGCGGCGGGCATGGCGGCGGCGTCCGGCAGTTTCAAAACCTGCAGGGCGCGCGCACGATGCGGCAGCCGACGCAGGAAGCCGCGTTCCTCCAGCCCGGTGATGAGCCGGTGGATGCCCGACTTGGATTTGAGCCGAAGCGCCTCCTTCATCTCGTCGAAGGAGGGCGACACGCCATCGTCGTTGAGGCGCTTGTTGATGAACATGAGCAGTTCGTTTTGCTTGCGGGTTAACACCGTCTTCTCCCCAGAACGCCTACCAGATTTCGGAACAAATCCTGAAACCCGACACATGTTCTAGTTTAGTTCTGCCTCGAGGTCAAGTTTTCCCGGGGAAGCTGGGGATCAGTACCCGCCGGGAAGAACAGAAAGATCAATGACCTGCACGCTGTCGCCGGCCTTGCGGGCGGGGTCATGGGCCGGCCGCACCAGCAGGCCGGACGAAGAGGCGAGGACGGAAAGCATGGAGCTGTCCTGCACCGGATGAGGCTCGACGGTGAGGCTGCCGTCGGCCGCCCGGACGAGGCTGGAGCGGACATAGTCCTCGCGCGTGTCGTTGGCCTTGATGTCGACCGCCAGCCGCGCCGGCTTGGTGGCGACCAGGTCGCCGGGCTGGCCCAGCATCCGCTCCAGGGCGGGCTTCAGGAACAGCAGCGCGCAGACCATGGTCGAGACCGGATTGCCCGGCAGGCCGAGCACGCGGGCGCGGTCCCTGGCGGCGAACATCAGGGGCTTTCCCGGCCGCATGGCGATGCGCCAGAAATCCATCGCGAAGCCCTGGGCCTTGAGCGCGCCCTGCACCAGGTCGTGGTCGCCGACCGAGGCGCCGCCCAGGGTGATCAGCAGATCGTGCTGCGCGCCGGCGGCGATGCGGTCCTGAATCAGGCCTGCGTCGTCGCGGGCGATGTCGAACAGGGTGGGATCGCCGCCCCAGCCGCGCACCAGCGCCGCCACGGCGATGCCGGACGAAGAGACGATCTGGTTGCGGCCGACCGGCTCGCCCGGCATCACCAGCTCGTCGCCGGTCGAGAGGATCGCCACGCGGGGCTTTCGGTGCACCGAGAGCCACGGCAGGTTCATCGCCGCCGCCAGCGCCACGTCGCGCGTGGTGAGCGTGCGGCCCGCCGCGAACGGCCGGTCGCCCACCTTGAAGTCGAGTCCGGCGCGGCGGATATGGCGGCCGATGCGCGGCGCCTCGAGGATGGTGATCCGCGCGCCTTCGGCCTTGGTGTCCTCCTGGATCACGATCGAGTCGGCGCCCATCGGCAACGGCGCGCCGGTGAAGATGCGGACGGTCTCGCCGGGCTGCAGCGCATGGTCGTAGGAGCCGCCGGCCGGCGCCTGGCCGACCAGTGTCAGGGTCGTGGGCGCGGCCGGGACGTCCTCGGCGCGCACCGCGTAGCCGTCCATCGCCGAGAGGTCGGCGGGCGGTTGGGTCAGCCGCGCCTGGGGCGCCGTCGCCAGCACGCGGCCGGCCGCGTCGGCGACCGAGACCATCTCGGCCGGCAGCTTGTCGAAGGCCGCGATCACGCGGGCATGGGCGTCGCGAACGGAAAGCATCAGCGTGCGTTGAAAGTCCCCGACTTGCCGCCGGACTTGTGGAGGAGCCTGACGTCGGAGATCACCATGCCGCGGTCGACCGACTTGCACATGTCGTAGACGGTGAGCGCCGCGACCGAGGCCGCGGTCAGCGCCTCCATCTCGACGCCGGTGCGGCCCTTCAGCTTGCAGGTCGCCTCGATGTCGACGGCGCCGCGCTTGGCGTCGAGGGAGAGCTTCACGTCGACCGAGCTCAGCGCCAGCGGATGGCAGAGCGGGATCAGGTCGGGCGTCTTCTTGGCCGCCATGATGCCGGCGAGCTGGGCCACCGCCAGCACGTCACCCTTGGCCGCCTTCTTGTCGCGAATCAGCTTCAGCGTCGCCGCCTGCATGGTGACGCTGGCCCGCGCCACGGCGACGCGCTCGGTCACGTCCTTGGCGCCGACATCGACCATGCGGGCGTTGCCGCCCGCGTCGAAGTGCGTGAGCTTCTTGGCGCTCATGCCGCCTCGCGCACCAGCATCTCGCGGACCGCCGCCTCGACGTCGGGCTGGCGCATGAAGCTCTCGCCGATCAGGAAGGCCGAGGCGCCGACCCGGGCCATGCGTGCGAGATCGGCCGGTGAGCCCAGGCCGCTCTCGGCCACCAGCACGCGGTCCTTCGGGACCTGCGGCGCCAGATGCTCGGTCACGGCGAGATCGACGGCGAGCGTCTTGAGGTTACGGTTGTTGACGCCGATCAGGTCGCTGTCGATCTTGAGCGCGCGCTCGAGTTCGGCGGCGTCGTGGACCTCGACCAGCACGTCCATGCCCCATTTGTGCGCGAGCTTGGCGAGCTCGGCGGCCAGCCAGTCGTCGAGGCAGGCCATGATCAGCAGGATGCAGTCGGCGCCCAGCGCCCGCGCCTCGGCCACCTGGTAGGGATCGATCATGAAGTCCTTGCGCAGCACCGGCAGCCCGGTGGCGGCGCGCGCCTGGCGCAAGAACTCGTCCTTGCCCTGGAAGTAGGGCTCGTCGGTCAGCACCGAAAGGCAGGTGGCGCCGCCGCGCTCGTAGGCGCGGGCGAGCGCAGGCGGGTCGAAGTCGGAGCGGATCAGGCCCTTGCTGGGCGAGGCCTTCTTGATCTCGGCGATCAGGCCGTAGCGGCCCGCCGCGATGGTGGCCTTCAGCGCCCTGGCGAAGCCGCGCGGCGAATCGGTGTCGCGCGCCAGGGCCTCGACCATGCGCAGCGGACGCTGCGACATGCGGCCGGCGACATGCCGGCGCTTGTCGGCGACGATTTTGTCGAGCGTATCGCTCATGCGCAGATCCTTTTCAGAATGTCGAGTGCCGCCGCCGCCTTGCCGCCGTCGATCGACTGGATGGCCAGTGCAGCACCTTGCTTCAGGTCGCGGGCCTTGCCCGCGACCATCAACGCCGCGGCGCTGTTTAGCACCACGATATCGCGGAACGCACTCTTCTCGCCGGCCAGCACCTCGTGGATGGCCGCCGCGTTGTGGTCGGCGTCGCCGCCCTTGAGCTGGGCGAGCGAGGCGCGCGGCAGGCCGATCTCCTCGGGCGCGATCTCGATCTCGCTCACCTTGCCGCCCTCGAGCGAGGCGGCCCAGCTCGTGGTCGTGGTCGTGAGCTCGTCCATGCCGTCCTGGCCGTGCACGACCAGGGCGCGCTCGAGGCCCAGCTGGCCCAGCGCCTCGGCGACGGGCCGGAGCCAGCGGCGGTCGAACACGCCGACGAGCTGGCGCGTGACCAGCGCCGGGTTCGACATCGGCCCCAGCAGGTTGAAGATGGTGCGGTTGGGTGCCAGCTCGACCCGGGGCCCCGCGACGTTGCGCATGGCGCTGTGATGGCGCGGCGCCATCAGGAAGCAGACATTGGCTTCGACGAGGGCCGTCTCCAGGGTCTCGATCGGCAGGTCGAGGCTGATGCCCAGCGCCGCCAGCACGTCGGCCGCGCCCGATTTGGAGGTGAAGGCGCGATTGCCGTGCTTGGCGACCGGCACGCCGGCGCCGGCGACGACGAAGGCCGAGCAGGACGAGACGTTGTAGGTGCCGTGATGGTCGCCGCCGGTGCCGACGATGTCGATGGCGCCCTCGGGCGCCTTCACCCTCTGGACCTTGGCGCGCAGTGCCCGGGCGCCGCCCGCCAGCTCCTCGGCGGTCTCGCCGCGCACCTTGAGTCCCATCAGGAAGGCGCCCATCTGGGCCGGGGTGGCATCGCCCGAGGTCATGATGTCGAAGGCGCGCTCGGCCTCGTCGATGGTCAAGGTCTCGCCATTGCCCACCTTGGCCAGAAGACCGCGGAAATCGTCGATGTCGCCGCTCACCAGAAACCCCGTGCAGATTTGCCCCTTGCCGGCCCGGCCGGAGGGCGGGTAGCTATATCACATGGCTCAAGAACTCATCCTCAAGGTCACCGGCATGGATTGCGACGGCTGCGTGAAGGCCGTCACCCGTGCCGCCACCGGCGCCGGCACCGCGCCGCTCTCGGTCGACCTCAAGAGCGGCGAGATGCGTCTGCCGGAAGGCGCCGACCTGCGCCGCCATCACCAAGGCCATCCAGCGCGCGGGCTTCGGCGTCGCCTCGTAGTCCCTGAACGGCTGGTCGATACAGCCGGTCGCTGCGCGCGACCGGACGGCACCGCCGCGCCCCGAATAAGTGGGCACCATACGACCCAATAATGTAACTTTCGGTCGCGATGCCTGGTGCCTGAAGTTCGGGCCATAAAACTAATATTAACAATGGGTTAAAGGGCTACCGAAATCGGAGGGAGGGACCTTGCAGAAGTCATAAGCAAGCTTATATTAGCTGTGCTTAGGAGTAGACAAATGGAACTGCCAACCCGTAATTTCGGCTTCCTGCTGCATGACGTGGCCCGGCTGATGCGCAAGCGCTTCGAGCAGAATGCGCGCGGCCTGGGGCTGACGCGCTCGCAGTGCCAGGTGCTGGCGCATCTGGCGCGCAACGAGGGCATCCAGCAGGGCGGCCTGGCCGACATCCTCGAAGTCGAGCCGATCACGCTCACGCGCATCCTCGACCGGCTGGCGGACGCCGGCCTGGTCGAGCGCCGCGCCCATCCCACCGACCGCCGCATCCGGCTGCTGTATCTCACACCGGCTGCGCATCCCCTGCTGGGGGACATCTTCACCATCGGAGCCGCGACCCGGGCCGAGGCGTTGGAAGGCGTGAGCGAGGCGGACTGCGACCTCCTGTTCGAGGTCCTGTCCACCATGAAGACGAACCTTCTCGCCAAGGCGACGGCGGGGAGCGGCGAAAGGAAAGCGAGTCATGGCTAACAGAGACTTCTTCCGGCGGCTCGGCCTCGCCGACGAGGTCGCCGTCTCGACCATCGCCCGGCTGAAGCAGCCCAAGACGGTCCGCCGCCTGCTGCTCGTGGCGGGCCCCGTCGTCGTGCTGGCCGGCGCGCTGTTCGCCTTCATGACGGGCGGCCGCTACGTGTCGACCGACAATGCCTATGTCCATGCCGGCAAGCTCACGGTCGCGACCGACGTGTCGGGCATCGTCGCCAATGTCGCGGTGAAGGAAAGCCAGAAGGTCGAGAAGGGCCAGGTGCTGTTCACCCTCGACCAGGAACCTTTCCGCATCGCGCTCGCCGGCGCCGAGGCCAATCTCGGCGCGGTGCGCAACCAGCTCATGACCCTGCAGGCGACCTATCGCCAGAAGCAGGCGCAGGTCGACCAGGCCAAGACCGACGTCGCCTTCTACGAGACCAACTTCCAGCGCCAGCAGGACCTGCTGAAGCGCGGTGTCGCCTCGCAGGCGGCCTTCGACCAGGCCAAGCGCGACCTCGATGCGGCGCGCGAACGCGTGCTCGTGGCGCAAAGCGATGCCGAGGCGACCCTGGCGACGCTGGGCGGCAACCCCGCCAGCAAGATCGAGGAAAATCCGACCTATCTCGCGGCGCAGGCCCAGGTCGACAAGGCCAAGCGCGACCTTCTGCGCACCACCGTGCTGGCGCCGATCCCGGGCGTCGTCACCAACGTCGATGCGCTGCAGGTCGGCGAGTACCTGCCGGCGGCGCAGGCGGCCTTCAGCCTGGTCTCGTCGGCCGATATCTGGATCGAGGCCAACCCGAAGGAATCCGATCTCACCTACCTCAAGCCCGGCGAGAAGGCCGTCGTCACCATCGATGCCTATCCCGGCCGCGAATGGCAGGCCACGGTGACCAGCCTCAGCCCGGCGACGGGCACGGAGTTCTCCGTGCTGCCGGCGCAGAACGCCACCGGCAACTGGGTGAAGGTCGTGCAGCGCGTGCCGATCCGCCTCGCCGTGCAGCTGCCGCCCGATGCGCCCGAGCTGCGCACCGGCATGAGCGCCAATGTCGAGATCGACACCGGCCATCGCCGGCACCTGGGCGACATCGTCGATTCCGCGCGGCAGTTCGTGGGGATGTAAGGGGAGAGCGTCTCATCAACTCATGTCTTCTTCTGTGCATGTTCCTCTCCCCCTTGGGGGAAGCAGGCGAGGGGTCGACGAGCTTTATCGTGACGCTCATGACCCCTCCAGGCGTGAGTGGCCACCTGCCAGCTTCGCTGGGGAGGCCTGAACCATGACCATGCAAACCGCCGCCTCAAAACCCAAACACCTCGTCCTGCTGACGGCGTGCATCATGCTCGCGACCATCATGCAGGCGCTGGACACGACCATCGCCAACGTGGCCTTGCCCTACATGCAGGGCTCGTTGTCGGCGACCCTCGACCAGATCAACTGGGTGTTGACCTCCTATATCGTGGCGGCCGCCATCGCCACGCCCGTGACCGGCTTCCTCGAGGCGCGGCTGGGCCGCAAGCGGCTGTTCCAGATCGCGGTCGCGGGCTTCACCGGCGCCTCCGTGCTGTGCGGCATCGCCACCTCGCTGCCCGAGATGGTGCTGTTCCGCCTGGTGCAGGGCCTGTTCGGCGCCTCGCTGGTGCCGCTGTCGCAGGCCGTGCTGCTCGACTCCTACCCGAAGGAGAAGCACGGCCAGGCGATGGCGATGTGGGGCATGGGCGTCATGGTGGGCCCCATCCTGGGCCCGACGCTGGGCGGCTACCTGACCGAGGTCTACAACTGGCGCTGGGTGTTCTACATCAACGTGCCGATCGGCATCGTCACCTTCCTCGGGCTGTCGGCCTATCTCAGCGAAACCAAGATCACCAAGGGCAGCTTCGACTGGTTCGGATTTGCCATGCTGTCGGTCGCCATCGGCTCGTTCCAGATGATGCTCGACCGCGGCGAGCAGATCGACTGGTTCGGCTCGACCGAGATCGTGATCGAGGCCGTGCTGGCGGCACTCGCCTTCTATTTGTTCATCGTGCAGACCTTCACGGCGAAGCAGCCGTTCATCGATCCGGCGATCTTCAAGGACCGCAATTTCACGATCGGTCTCGCCTTCATCTTCGTCGTCGGTATCATTCTGCTCGCCTCGCTGGCCCTGATCACGCCCTACCTGCAGAACCTGATGGGTTATCCGGTGATCACCGCCGGCATGGTGCTGGCGCCGCGCGGCATCGGCACCATGGTGGCCATGATGATCGTGGGGCGCATCATCAACCGGGTCGATCCGCGCATCCTGCTGACGGTGGGCCTGCTGATGACCGCCGAGGTGCTGTGGGAGATGACCGCCTTCACGCCCGACGTCTCGGAATGGACCCTGATCCGCACCGGCGTGATGCAGGGCATGGGACTGGGCTTCATGTTCGTGCCGCTCTCGACCATCACCTTCGCCACCCTGCCGGGATCGCTGCGCACCCAGGGCACCGCGCTCTACAGCCTGATGCGCAACATCGGCTCGTCGATCGGCATCTCGCTGGTGATCTTCCTGCTGACGCGCAACACCCAGATCGTGCATGCCGAGCTGGCCGGCCACGTGACGCCGTTCAACGACGCGCTGGCCGCCCTCGCGCCGTCGCACTTCTGGAACATGGCGACGACGGTGGGACGGGCCGCGCTCAACGCCGAGGTGACCAAGCAGGCGATGATCGTGGCCTATGCCGACGACTTCAAGCTGATGATGATCGTGGCGCTGGTGGCGCTGCCGCTGATTTTCCTGCTGAAGAGCGCGAAGGTGCGGCCGGGTGAAGCGGCTATTCTCGAATAGCCCATCGCGGGGAGCCCGCCACTCATGGCGCAGCACGCATCGAGCCCTCGACGAAAGTACGATGCGGCGGGCCTGCACACAGGCCCCTGGCCAACCTCATCGTGCGGAAGGCTCCTCGAACGTCGGGCACTCGATGATCATTCGGTAGCAATCGAGACTGCCACTCAGGAACTCATACGCGGCACCCCATAGATAGAGACGGAAGCGCCGGTAATTGAATTCACCGAAGCGGCTGATCACCTCGTTGCGGCTGCGCTCGAAGTTCGTCGCCCAGTGCCGGAAGGTCAGGAAATAGTCGTAACGATCGTTGTGCAGTTCGCGGACGCGGAGCGGGGTGCGCGCCATTTGCGTCAGAAAATCGTGCAGGACGAGGAAGGAGTGATTGGCGCCATAGATGTATTTGACCATGAAAGTCGACAGTTCATATTTTTTCGTGCAGGCGCTCCCGTCGAGGAAAATGAGGCCGCCCGGCTTCAGCAGCGAGGCGAATTTGCGCAGGACCTTGTCGTACTGGGGCAGGTGCTCGATCACCCCCATGATGACGATGGCGTCGTACTTCTCCGGCGTCTCGTAGGCCAGGAAATCGCAGTCGATGACGGTCCAGTCCTGCCCCAGCTGCGCCGCCCGGCGCCGCAGATAGTCGGCCGATTCCTTCGAAATGGTGAGGCCGGTGCTTTGCACGCCGCGTTGTGCGGCATACTCGAACCAGGCGCCCCAGCCCGGGCCGATCTCGAGCACGCGGTCACCCGGCTTGAGGCCGAGCTTCTCGAAGCAGTAGTCGAACTTGCGTCGCGTCGCGTCGGCCAGGCTCTCGTCCGGGGAATTGAAGACGCCCTGCGTGTAGGCCGGGTGCTGTGGATCGAGAAAGGCGAGGAAGAAGCTGGAGTCGATGTCGTAGTGGTCGGCAATCGCGCGGCGGTTTGCCCGCACTTGGCCGAACAACAGCGGTTCGAGGAAACGCCACGCGGCGACCGCATAGTGCTGGTCGGACATCGACTTGCGAATCTCGAAAGGACGCAGCATGTCGCCTTCGATGTCGAGGTGTCCCTCGACGTAAGCGTCGCCCACTCGTCCTTCGTCCATGCTGGCCAGTGCGCGCAAGGCCTGACGGTTGTGCAAGGTGACGGTGAAACTCGGTTGGCTATCGCCGAAGCTTCGGCGACTTCCGTCCGGGAACACCATTTCAAACGGTATGCTGGACTGCGCGAAGCGGTTCAGGATGTGATCGATGAACCTCGAGCGGCCCTGCGCAGGCGCCTCCGGCGCACCGGTGGCGCTGATTTCATGAACGGCCGGATCAGCCATGGCGCGCCGCCATCGAGTGAAGCGGCTGAAGCGCTTCAGTGCACATCATGAGAAATACTTGCTGTTGCCCGGAAGCACGGCATCGCCAGATCCAATTTCTCTCATCCGGTATTCGCAGACTATATTCAACTATAATAAAATCTGTCAGTGTTCTGCAACAAATGATAACCGGAACCGCCTCGGCCGAGCCCGAGCCGTCTCCCTCCGCCGGCTCTTCTGCCAGGCGTCGCGTGCTCGTCGTCTGCACGCACCTGCGTCCAGGGCGGATCAAGCGGCGCTCGACCTACGTGATGCAGCCCATTGCCGGCCTGCATGTCGCCTCGCTGATCGATCCCGAGCGCTATGACGTCACGCTTTATCACGAGGACTGGCACGGTCCCTACGACACGACCCGCCCGGAGACGTACGACATCGTCTTCCTGAGCGGCCTGCAGCCCGACTTCGATCGAATGCGCCAGCTCTCCTTCCATTTCCGGCGCGGCGGCAGCATCGTCATCGCCGGCGGCAGCGTCTGCACGCTGTTTCCCGAATTCGCCACCCGGTTCTTCGATGTCGTCTGCGCCGGAGGCATCGACAGCGCGCGCGACGTCATGGAAGACTTGGAACGCGGTACGCTGAAGCCGATCTACCGTTCGCCGATCAAGACGATCTCCAGTTACGACGTCGACTACTCGATCCTGGCGAGGAGCGGCATCAGTCCCCGTGTCCATCTCGTCGAAGCCTCCCGCGGGTGCAGCTTCAAGTGCACGTTCTGCGTCATGCCCTCGGAGGTGGGCGATCATGCCACCTATGACCTTCAGGCCGTGAAGCGCGCCATCGACAACTCCCTGGCATCGAGTCCGCGATGGAGCTTCCGCCGGTTGTTTCCCCTGATCATCTTCCTGGACAACAATTTCTCCGACGACCGGGCGCACATGCTGAAGGTCTGCGAGATGTTGAGGGCGGACCGGCGCATTCGCGGTTGGGCCGCCCTGGTGACCCAGAACATTCTGGGCGATCGTGAGCTGATCCGCCATCTTGCCGATTCCAAGTGCATGACGCTGTTCGCCGGCATCGAATTGTTCGATGAAAAGATGCTGCGCGCCTACAACAAGAAGCAGAACCTCAGCCAGAAGCGCAACGTGCTCGACGACATCGAGTACGCCGAGCGGATGGGCATCGGCATCGGCTACGGCTACCTGTTCGACCCCCGGCAGCAATCGGCCGACGAGATGGCCGAGCAGATCCGCTTTGTCGCCCGCGAACCCCGCCTGCCGATGCCCGTCTATCTCAGCGTCGTGGCGCCCCTGGCGGGGACCGAGAGCTTCTGGGAAGAGCTTGCCGCCGGCAATATTGCGGCCAACCTTCGGCTGCGCGACCTCGACGGCGAATTGCTCTGCCACGCCAACCTTGCCGACGAGCCGGCGCGCGTCGTCCAGTTCATCGAAAACCTCTTCCGCCGCCCCTGGGTCATCGTCGGCCGCTGGGGGATCCTGTTCAAGACGCTGCGGCGAATCGCGAGGTCGGGCAGCTGGGACCCGATCCGCTGGTACGTCATTGCGGCCGCCAACCTGCATTGCTTCGTGTGGTCAAAGACATCGCCTTCGATGGGACGGACCTATCGCGCCGGCGACAATGCGCTGGATCCGCAATACCTCGAACGGCCCGCAGACATCGCCTCGGAGGATGTGGAGCGCTACTTCGAGCCTATAGCACTGACCGATGAGCAGGGTCGGCCGGCGGAATGGCTGAAGCCGTATTTGCCCGCACCCAAGCGCAAGGGACGGACGGTGGCCGCGCTGGCGGCGTCGTCAACCGCGCCCTGAATGGTCGAGGAGCGTGTGTTCTTGCGAAGAGCGAGCCACCGTCGCTTGACGGTGAAGGGGAGCACAGACAGCGGGCGGTTGCCGTTGGATGCTTGATAACACTGCTGCGGGTGTCTGGGCAGGGAAGTCGAACGGGGGAGGCTGAAGATGGACTACAAGCAAAGCTTCATGGAGGAACAGCTCAACCGGATGATGGAGTCGCACGGCATCCCGAATTTTCTCACGCGATACGCCCAGAGCTACCTCGCCGATCCGGAAGCTCAAAGGACCGTGATCCTCTTCCCGGGCGGCATGGCGTCCGAGCTGGCGCGCGCCGACCAACGGTTCGACGCGACATTGTCGACCGGCAGCTATCACTACGATACGGTCTGGTACGACGTCATGGGCATCCTGTTCCTGCAACACACGCTCCTGATGGATATGTCGGGCGACTTCGACAGGGACCAGCAAATGGTCGTGGCCGACGGTGCGATACAGAACTGCCTTTATGGCCCGTACGACGATTTCAGGACGTGGTGCGGGCACAAGGGCCTCGACTTGCTGGTGGTGGGCTGGGATTTCCGCCGCAGACCCGACTGGATCGTCGAGTTCTTCTTCGACTATCTCGTCCCGAAGGTGACCGACCTGGCGGCAGACGCGAATTTGCCGGATCCGTTCGCGCGAACTGCGATCGTCGGACACAGTTTCGGCGGCATGGTGGTCAAGTGGATCCTCAACAACCATTCTCACGTCTTTTGCCAGAACCTGCTTCTCGCCGTGATCGTCGGGTCGCCGTTCTACGGCAGCGCCGGGCAGCCCCACCGCTACTTCGTCGGTGAGCCCCTGGCTGGTCTCACCGCCCATAGGGCCGACATTGCCAAGGTGATTTCGACCTTCAAGGGCGGGTACACGCTCATGTTTCTGGACGAGGGGACCTATGGGAGATTCGCCCAGCCGCTCTCCGAGGATGTGCACTACCCCCTATTGGGCTATCCCAGCGTGGCTGATACGGACAGCACGCAGAACGTCGACCCCTACAATCCACTGCCCGGCTCCCCGGGCTGGTTCCGGTATCCGGACATCTGGTCATGGTTTCCGGGCTATCTGAAGGAGGGCCGCGACTTCTACCAGGCGGTCGCGGAGCCTCTCCATGTCTCCGTGGAAAAAAAGCTCCACTGTATTCGCGGTGTGAAGTTTCAGGGCGAATCCCCCGCAATGGGGACTGCTGTTTCCCAGCGCTGGGGCTGGGTCCACGCGAATCCCAACGGGGAGTGCGCCGTCTGGGAAAAGCAGCCGGACGCCGCGGGCCCGCACGACTTCGGCCCCGGCGACGGGACCATTCCCGCCTGGTCTGCGCGCCTCGTCACGCAGCCCCCGCAAAACATCCATACGATCGAAGGCGACATCTCGCACATGACCCTGCTGGACGACACGGTGGTACGGTCGACGCTGCTGGGGCTGGTGCAGGGAATTGCGCCGCCGGATCCGGCCCAACAGATCGTGGCGGGCGAACTGCGCATCGATCCCGCTTCGCGCGAGGAACTTTACACGGTCAGGAACGACCTCGAGCGAATCGCGACCGAGGGATCGAAAGCCCAGGCCAGGAGGCGCGTACAGGCCTACATTGCGGAAATCCCCTTCGTCGCGAGACAAGCCTTGATGAAGCGCTTGTACATGGAAGTGATGACAGGCCCGATAATGCCGCTTGAGTACCCGCCGTCGCGCGAACAACCAACGACGCGCCCTGCGGCACGCTAGGAGGATGGAATGAAGCCAGCAGGGGTGGCCTCGTGGACGGCCCCGCCCGCCATGGCAGAGGCGGCCGATCCGCTGCCGCCGATCCGGCCCGCTCCGTCGGTCGGCGCGCTTCGGCTTCTGCAGGCTTTCCGGTCGGACGTGCTGGGCGCATTCGGTGCCAGCGCCTATTCGGACCTGCGCGTGTCTTTTCGGCGATTCGGCCGTCGATTCATCTTTCTCAGCGACCCCGAAGACATCAACCACGTCCTCAACACGCACATCGACCGCTACCGGGCGAACATACTCGCCGAGCGCCTGCTGGAGCCGCTGACGGGCCGCGGAATCGTGCTGGCGGAAGGGGAGGAGTGGGCGCAGCTGCACCGGCGGCTGATCCCGGCTTTCCAGCCCCGGCATATCGAGCGGTTGATCCCGTCGTTTCACCAGACGGCGGCCAGCCACGTTGCGTCATGGTCCAAGGGTGGCGATTGCGAGCGCAACCTGCTGGTCGACTTTCGCAGGCTGACCCTGGACATCATCGCCCGCTCAATGCTGTCCATCGACGACGAGGTCCGGACGGCGCAGCTCGCCGACTTCGCCAGCGCTGCAGAGAGTGCGGGGGCATTGCTGCGATGGCAGGACTATGTCGCCCTGCTGATCTGGAAGGACATCGCCCAGCCGGCCGAGCGGCAGGCCATCGGCGTACGATGGCGCGCCTGGATCCAGGAGCTTCTCGACCAGCGGCCGCCGCTCGACGATCCCGACCAGGCGCGCGACATGCTCGACATGATGCGCGCTGCAGGCGATGCCGGCAGTGGCGCGCCGCTCACGCGCGAGGCGATCTGCGATCAGATCGGCACGATGCTGGCGGCGGGTTTTGCCACGACATCTCTCGCGCTGTTCTGGACGGCATTGATGCTGGCGCTCTTTCCCGAGCATCAGGAGGCGGTGCGGCGTGAGCTGTGCCAAGGCCCGAAGGAGGGCGCCAAGACGGCGCCGCCCGACATGCAATCGCTGCGGTCGAGCCCCGTGGCGACGGCGTTTCTGTACGAGACCCTACGGCTCTACCCGCCGGCGTATGTCATCGTCCGCGAGGCACGACTGGAGGATCGGATCGGCGACTTTCGCATTCCGCAGGGCGCGGCGGTGATCGTTTCGCCCTGGCTGGTGCATCGGCACGCGGCGCACTGGCAGAACCCTCATGGTTTCGATCCGGGCCGCTTCATGCAGGGCGGACGGATTGGGACGCCGAAAGCATGGATGCCCTTCGGCAGCGGCCCGCGAGTTTGCATAGGTGCTGCTTTTGCGACGATGGAAATGCTCGTGATCGTTCGCTGCTTGCTGGAGCGCTATTCGATCAGTCTGGTCGGCGCTCCCCCTTCAGCCGTTGGCAGGGTGACATTGCTTCCCGATTCCCAGCCATTGTTCCGGCTGAAGGCGCTGCAGGGCGTCCAGGGAGGCGTCGCCTGACGGGCTTCGTCGAGGCGTTCGGATTGAAGGCCAGCGTCCATCGGTGGTAACCTTTGCTAAGGAGGCGCGCGGAAGACAGGGCGGCGCCTTCCGGGGATGCTGTGAAGATCGAACCTGACAGCCCGGGTCCGTCGGTCGCTCTGGAGCGGCGATATCTGACGATCGTGTTCAGCGATCTGGTTGGATATACGAATCTTGTCGGAACAGATGGACCCCGAAGACCTCCGGGAGCTGCAACTGCGGTACCAGCGCGAAGCGCTGAGGACGATGGAGGGCTACGGAGGTTTCGTAGCGTCCTACAGCGGCGACGGCATTCTCGTCTATTTTGGGTATCCCACCGCGCATGAGAACGATGCCGAACGCGCGGTGCGAGCGGCGCTGGAGCTCGTCAAGCGCGTTTCCAGCCTGGAGGCGAAGGCTGGCCCTAAACCCGGTACGCCGCTTGCGGTCCGCATCGGCGTGCATAGTGGGCTCCTCGTCATCGGCTCGGAATTGCTCAGCATGGGCCGGACTGAATTCGGCGTCGTCGGCGAGGCCGTGAACCTCGCGTCGCGGCTGAAGGACGAGGCGCCCGTCAATTCTGTCGTGGTCAGCAACGAGACGCTCGAGCTCATCGAAGGGCTCTTCGAGACCGAGTCGCTGGGCGACAGGAAGATCAAGGGATTGTCCCGCAATGTTGCCCTCCACAGGGTCTTGGAGCCGCGCTACGCCGCCGGCCGGAAGGGTGGACGCATGCGTCGCGGCGCGACGCGGATGGTCGGACGGGAACGGGAAGCGGACCAGCTTCTCGCTCTGTGGCGCAGGACGATCCAGGAGCAGCGCTGCACCGCGGCGCAGATCGTAGGCGAGGCCGGGGTTGGCAAGACGAGATTGGTCCAGGATTTCTGCCAGAGGCCGTCGGCCGCGGGTTCCACTATCCTGCGCATGAATTGCCTGGAGATTTTTGCGACAACTCCGCTCTATGCCGTCGGAAGCTTCTTCTGGTCCCGTCTCGGATTGTCCGCCGGGGACGATGAGGCCGCGCGAACGGCAAAGATATCGGCGTATCTGACCCGCTTTGACGGCAACACGCCGGAGAACCGCGGCGTCCTCGCGAGCCTTCTCGGTTTCGCCCTGACAGAGGCACGCCGCGCGCCCCCGACCGCGCCGCTGGCCGTCAAGCAGGCGCAGTTTGCCTTCGTCGCGGAGCATTTGGCGCAGGTCGTGGGCAACGAGCCCACGGTGCTGTGGATCGACGATGCCCATTGGCTGGATCCGTCGTCGGCCGAACTCCTGCCCAGGATCATCGAGCGCCTGGCGCACGCTCCCGTACTGGTGCTCGTGACCACCCGGTCCTTTCCCAAGGGGCCTGCGCTTCCGGCACCGGAACAGGTTTTGCCCCTCGAACAACTACGGTGCGAGGAGTGCCTCGAACTGGCGAAGTCCGTTCCCGGGGCGCAGGCGGTTTCCGAAGAGCTGCTGACCCGGGCGGCGGCCGCCAGCGACGGCATCCCGCTGTTCATCGAGCAACTGGTCCTCTCGCTCATCAGCCAGGGCGCGCATGCCGGCGGCCGGCGGCGGGCGAAGGACGATCTTCCGCTCACCTTGGCCGAGATCATGTCCGAAAGGCTCGACCGGCTCGACGGCGGGCGGCGCGTCGTTCAGGCGGCGGCCTGCATTGGACGCTCGTTCACGGCGGATTTTCTCGGCCCGCTTCTGGAGAGCGCCGAGATGCAGGTGATCCAGCCATTGGATGCTCTGGTCGAGGCCGAGATCCTGCGACGGCGGCGTGATGACGCCAGGGCCACGTACGAATTTCGTCATGCCCTGTTGCAGCGCGTCGCCTACGAATCAATGATCCAGGCCGACCGCCGCGCGATGCACGCGCGGATCGCCGACCTGATGAAGAAGCGTTCGAATTCCGAGCCCGTAATCCCGGAGGTGATGGCTCATCATCTGACGCAAGCCGAGCGCTCCCATGAGGCGATCACGGCGTGGCTCGCCGCCGCAACGGCCGCCAGTCGGCGATCAGCTCTGATCGAGGCGATCGCGCATATCAGGAACGGCCTCGCCCTGCTCGAAGGAATCCGAGAACCGGAGTTGCGCCGCCAGCTCGAGCTCAGTCTGCAGGCTGCTCTCATCGGGCCGCTGACAAGCACCAGGGGAGGCATCTCGGACGAGCTTTCCCAGTGTTGCGAGCGCGGCATGGAGCTCAGCCTGGCGGGTGAACCGACTCCCCTTGTCCTCTCGTTCATGTTCGGCCAATTCACTTTCCTGTTGGCGCGCGGGCGCGTTTCCGAAGCCATATCCCTGTCCGAGCGCTTTCTTTCCCAGGCGATCCGCATGTCGCACGACTCGGCACGCGTCGTCGGGCATCGGCTGGCGGGGATGGCCTATAACCACCGGGGCGAACTGATCAAGGCCAAGGGCCATTTCGAGCGCTCGCTCGAACTCTATTCGGCCGAACGGGACGACGCTGCCACCCACATGTTCGGCCAGAACACCCAGGTCCACAGTCGGTGCCTTCTGGGCCTGTCGCACTTCTTGCTGGGTGACGTCGATGAGGCGTTGCAGATGGTGCTCGATACCCTGCGATCGGCCGAGGAGCTTGAGCACGCACATTCGATGGCCCTGGCGCTCAGTTACGTCGGGCTGATCGTGGGGCTGTGCGGGGCGCCGGAGGCGCTCATGAGCGCAGCGCGGCGCCTGACGGCAATTTCCGAGCAGCATCGTCTCGGCCCGTTTCTTACGGTTGGGAAGGCTTTTCTCGGATGGGCCCTATGCCAACGGGGGGATCTTGCGCAGGGGATCGCCGTCATGGAAGAGGCGATCGCCGCCGCGGATGCGGCCCAGAACCGTCTGGGTCTGGCCCGCTATCTGGCGACCCTTGCCGATGCGCGTCGGCGCAATGGGCAACTGAACGAAGCCCGGTCTGCCTGCGTGCGCGCCCAGGAAATGCTCTCCCTCGATTCGAAATGGTTCGAGCCGGAGGTGCTGAGGGTCGAAGCGCTGCTCGCCCGCGATCTCGACCCGCAGGAACCGAAAGGCGCGGAAGCCTGTCTCCGACGTGCGGTCGAATGCGCTCGCGAGTCGGGGCTGCCGGTGTTCGAGCTGCGCTGCCTGCTTGAGCTCAGGAGCCTTCTCGGTCCGACGAGCCAGACCCGCGATATCGATTCCCGCATCGAGGAATTGGCGCATGTACGGGATGTCGGCCGTCGTGCCGAAGCGGCCGTGCGGGCGCAGGCGCCCGGTCTCTATCCGAACGCAAGCTGACAGGGCCTGCCCCGTTCGGGCGGGGCGACGGTGCCTGTATCGGTGCCGGCATCGAACCGCCTGTCAGGGCACGGGGCCGTACGGCGGATTGCCTTTGGGCAGCTCGATGAACCACCGCAGCGCCAACGCCTGTTGCTGAGTGGGCGGCAATCCGTTGAGGTAAGCTTGGACCACGTCTTTCGCCAACCTCATCGTCGGCGTTCTTGCGAGACGCTCGACCTCTCGCTTGGCCTCGTTGTAATTCTCTATTGATGCCGGCGGTAGGCCGGGATCGACCACGATGTTCGCCACCTGATCGGTCTGCATCAAGGTTAACAGCCGGGCGCGGACCACAGGATGGTTCATCAGCGCCATGTGGTCGAGGGGGGTTGGCCCCGTCGGCTCTCCCCGTATCGTATGGACGTTCGCCTGGTCTTGCGTAACGAGGCGTCCCGACCACGCGGGAATGACCCCGTCGCCGGCGCCGCCGAACGCTTGTATGATTCCTGATGCTTGGGGCGACCGGTTCTGGGTGACGTCGTACCAACCCCACCCTTGCATGATCTTGGTCGCCAGCATTGGCGTGCCACCGTTCATTTGAACGCATCGGATATTGTGGAACTTGTCGCGCACCGAATTGTGGAGCGGCGAGACGACACCCTGGTAGTCGCGCAATCCCCTCGCCAGATAGCCTTCGAACCACGGCCAGTCGTGGGCCGGATTTGGATTCTTGATCGGATATCGGCATTGGTTCGGGTTGGCCGGATTGTTGGCCGGAAACGCATACGGATCGACGCGGACGGTGGCGTTAGTCATGTCCCAGCTCGGGTAGCGATCGAGGGGAAACTCCGGATCGGTGGACAGCTTCTCACGGTAGGTGTCGTAGGTCTGGCCGTCGAGAAAGAACAGCGAGTAGCCGCCCGGCAGGGTGGCGATGGTCGTCGTGATCTCGTCGAGATTGTAGAACGGGCCCAGCGCGGGCTCTGACGTGAACAGCCGTTCCGTCTGGCCGGGGCTGCCGTAGAACGGGGTGGCGACGGTGATCGCCAGTCGCAGGCCCACGCAAAACGGATGGTCGTGGTTGTTGAGAATCCATTTCGCGACCATGCCGCCGAAGCTGTGTCCGATGATCGTGGCGCCCGCGAAAGGATCCTCCTGCCATCCCCGGTTGGCCGCGCGCCGCTTCACTTCCGGAACGAGGACGTTCAGGAAGAAGTTCACGTTCCAGTCGGCGTCGCGGCGAAAATCCCATCCCACCATGAGGAGATCGAGTTGGTTGGCCCTGCACCACACGGAAAGATTGTCGTAGGGATGCAAAGCGCAGTTGCTCAGGGGTCCGTGCGCAATGACGAACCGGTCGTTGGCGTCCTGCTCGCCGTTCATCTGCAGCAGCAACGCGCTTTCATCGAGAATAACCTTCATCAGGTCGACCCAGATCGTCTCGAACGCGTAGCTGCCGGTCGGCAGTCCGGGATTGTAGGCTCTGTTGGCCCGCACCAGCTCGGACCCCATGCCGCCGGGAAAAAAGATTACGGTTCGCTGGAGCCGGGTTTGCCTGTGCAAGGCATAGCTGTCGAGAAAAGCCTCGATCGCATCGTTCATCACCCCGAGCTGCTCGGCCTTGAGGGCATCTCCGTATGTCGCCATGACCCTGACTTTCCCCGTTGTTACCGGCCTTGACCAGGCGTCATCGCCGGTCTCTCGGGACGCGAGCACCCCCATCTTCTCCCATTATGACGCGGACCTCTAGTTCGCTCTCGCCGGGATTGTGGTCGCGAGGATGGCCACTCGCCTCCTAACCAGGGAAAAGCACGGCCAGGCGATGACGATGGGGAGCAGGGGTGTGATGGTCGGCCCCATCTCGGGGCCTCGGCTTCGGGCATCTATCCTCGCAAAATTAGAGGCTTCGGCGCTTCTCGATGGCATCGCAACATGTCCGAGGCGTCTCATCGAATACCTTTTGGGGCGATCCGCGCTGTTTTCGATCTTTTGGCGTGCAGATCGCCGGCGCCGGCCACAATGGACAAAGCCCGGCGGCGGTCGGAAGGTCGGCCGATGAAAAGCAGGGGAAACGTATGACATCGGGTATTCTGGTGGAGGATTGGGTCGCTCATCACGCGCGCTTCGCGCCGGGGGCGGAGGCAGCGTACGACCTGGCGTCCGGCCGGCGCTTCACCTACGCCCAGTTCGACGAGCGCATCACGCGTGCAGCACTTTGGCTTGTCAGCGCCTTCGGCGTTCGCCGCGGCGACCGCGTGGCGGTGCTCAGCATGAACGACACCGACGTCTTCGAGCTGCAGTTCGCCTGCCGGCGGCTGGGGGCGATCTTCCTGCCGCTCAACTGTCGGCTGGCGGTGCCCGAGCTCGAGTTCATCTGCAACGATGCGGGCCCCGTGGTGCTGATCCACGGCGCGGAGTTCGCCGATGCGGCGCTTGAGGTGGCGCGGCTGGCCGGTATCAAGCACACCGCCGATCTCGCCAACGGCAAGCCCAGCGCCTACGAGGCGGGGCTCAGCGGCGGCGCGCGGCGCACTCGATCTTCCCGCTCTCGATTTGGCCGACATCTGGACCATCATGTACACGTCGGGCACCACCGGACGGCCGAAGGGCGCGCAGATCACCTACCGGATGTGCGTGTTCAACGCCATCCAGTGCGCCATGATGGTCGGGCTGACGGCACAAAGCCGGAACCTGGTGTTTTTGCCGACGTTCCACACCGGCGGGCTGAACGTCTACGCCAACCCGACCTTCCATACCGGCGGCTGCAACGTGGTGATGCGGAGCTTCGAGCCGGCGCTGTTCCTGCGCCTGCTGAGCGATCGCGCGCTCGGCCTCACCCATGCCCTGGGCGTGCCGACCAACTTCCTGATGCTGGCGCAGGAGCCGGGTTTCGCCGCCGCCGACTTCTCGCACATCGTTTCCCTGGGCGTCGGCGGCGCGGCGGCGCCGCTGGCCCTGATCGAGGAATACGGCCGCAAGGGCATCAAGCTGCAGCAGTGCTGGGGCATGACCGAGACCGGGCCGCTCGGCCTCCTGCTGTCGGGCGAGATGGCGCTCGCCAAGGTCGGCTCGTCCGGCCTGCCGCCGCTCTACGTGAGGCTGAAGGTCTGTGATCCCGACGGCAACGAGGTGAAGCGGGGCGAGACCGGCGAGCTGATGATCCGCGGGCCGACCGTGACGCCGGGCTACTGGAATTGGCCGGAGGCCAACCGCACCGCGTTCACGCCAGACGGCTGGTTCCATACCGGCGACGCCGCGCGCCAGGACGAAGACGGCTACTACTATGTCGTCGACCGCTGGAAGGACATGTTCATTTCCGGCGGCGAGAACGTCTATCCGGTCGAGGTCGAGAACGCGATCTACCAGCTCGACGGCGTGCTGGAGAACGCCGTGGTCGGCATCCCGCACGAGAAATGGGGCGAGGTCGGCCGCGCCTTCGTCGTGCTGAAGCCCGGCGCCAACCTCGACGAGGCCGCGGTGATCGAGCACTGCGGCAGCCAGCTTGCGCGCTACAAGGTGCCGAGGGAGGTGCGCTTCATTGACGGCCTGCCGCACAATGCGACGGGCAAGGTGATGAAGCACCAGCTGCCGCGCACGTAGACCTGAGCGGACTCCGATCAAGTGTCATCGGACCGCGGGCCCCTGTCGTGAGCGCAGCCGAAGGATCCAGGCCCGCTCATGGCTGGGAGCGCGCCACTCCAGTGGCGCTCATGGGCTGTGTGAACCACGAAGATGCGCCACGGAGTGGCGCGCTCCAGCAAAGACAAAGAGGCGGGCCTGGATGCTTCGCGTCGCTCAGGATCATAATGGCTTGCCGTAGCCGCCGCCGCCCGAGGTTTCCATGACGACGCGATCGCCCTTGCGCAGCGTGAGGTTCGCCTTGCCGGAAAGCTCGCGGCTGCTCGCCCGCGCGATGCAGGGTGACGCGGAAGGGGGCGCCGTCGCCGCCGCCCTGCAGGCCGTAGGGCGGCACGATCCGGCGCTCGAACATGGTGGTGAGCGACATGCCGTCGGCCAGCACCGTGTAGGAGCGCAGCATGCCCGTCACCGCCCTTGTGGCGGCCGGCGCCGCCGGAGTCGGGCCGCAGGCGCTGCTCGTCGACCCGGATCATGTACTCGGCCTCGACGATCTCGGCCGGCGTGTTCATGGTGTTGGTGAGGTGAATCGCGCACCACGGGCACGCCGTCGCGATCGGCACGCGCGCCTTCGCCGCCGCCGTGTGTTTCGTAGAAGGTGCCCATGGCGCCGTCGCGCCGCCGGCCGCCGAAGATCAGCATGCCCGCCGTCGTCGAGCTGCCCGCCGTCAGCCGCTCCGGCACCGCCGGCTCGAGGGCGCGCATGATGGCGTCGACGGCGCGCTGCGAGGTCTCGTGGTTGCCGCCGACGACCGGCTTGTCGATGCCGGGCTCGAACATCGAGCCCGGCCGCGTGATCACCTCGACCGCGCGGTAGCAGCCGCCGTTGGGCTGGATCTCCGGGCCGGCGACCGCCTTGATGGCGTAGTAGACCGCGGCCATGGCGACGAAGGGCGTGGTGTTGAGCGGGCCGGCGACGGCATCGTCGGTCTCGCTGAAGTCGAAGCGGGCGCGGTCGCCGGCGATCTCGATGCGCACGCGCACGCCGGCGGGCTGGCCGCCCGGCCCGTCGTCGTCGAGGAAATCCTCGCCTTCGTAGACGCCGTCGGGCAGGCCGGCGATCGCCTCGCGCATCTGCGCTTCGGAAAGATCGTCCAGCCGGTCGAGCGCGGCGCGGATGGTGGCCGCGCCATGCTCCTTGCACAGCCGCACCAGCCGCGCCTCGGCCGCCCGCGTCGCCGCCATCTGGGCCAGGATGTCGCCCTCGCGCTCGGCCGGGCCGCGCAGGTTGGCGAGCAGGAAGTCGAGCTTCTCCTGGTCGACGCCGTCGGCGGTGAACAGGCGCAGCGGCGGGATGCGCACGCCCTCCTGCCAGGTCTCGGTGGCGGCGGCGAAGTAGCTGCCGGCCCAGGCGCCGCCGATGTCGCCCCAGTGGGCAAGGCTGACGGCGAAGGCGAACAGCCGTCCTTCGAGGAAGATCGGCCGGATCGCCTTCACGTCGGGCAGGTGGTTGCCGCCGACCTCCGGCAGGTTGAGGAACCACACGTCGCCCGGCTGCAGGCGCTCGGCGGGCACGCGCTCCAGAAACTTCTTCACCGTGAAGCTCATGACGCCGAGATGGATCGGGATGTCGCGGCCCTGCGCGATCAGATCGCCCTTGTGGTCGGTGAGGGCCGACGACAGGTCGCCGGCCTCGCGCAGCAGCGGCGAGCGCGCCGAGCGCATGACGACGAAGGACATCTCCTCGGCCGCCGCCGTCAGCGCGTGGCGGATGACCTCGACGGTGAAGGGATCGATCGAGTTCTTCATGAGCTGGCCTCTTTGATCCAGAGATGGCCCATCGTGTCGGCACGCGAGGGTGTAGCCGGGCGGCACGACGATGGTCGACCAGGCATCCTCGACCACGGCGGGACCGGCGATCTGCGCGCCCGGCGGCAGGCGATCGCGGTCGAAGCGCGGCGTCCGGTGCGGCGCCTGCGGCTCGAACCAGCACGGACCGACGCTGGTCGGCTCCGGCACGCCGCGCGACTCGGCCAGCGCTCCGAACGTCGTGTGCCGGGGCGACCAGCGTGCGCAGGCGCAGGCTCTGCATCTCCCAGTGCTCGTCGGTCGCGTAGCCGTAGATGTCGTGGTGGCGGCGGCGGAAATCGCGGCCCAGCGCGGCGAGATCGAGCGGATCGGCGAAGGGCACCTCGACCGCGGTGCTCTGGCCGACATAGCGCACCAGGGCGGTGCGTTCGACGGTGATTGCCGTCGGCGCCATGGCCCTGGCGCTGCAGCGGCTCCATCAACGTCGTCCAGCATGCCGCCCTGCAGGGCGCCGAAACGATCGGCGTCCCAGTGCGGTGCTCAGCATGCGCACGGATTGCTGCTGGGTATAGCTCATGTCGGCGACGATGCAGCCCAGCGCGGAGAAGCCGGACGAGAAGCGCGGCACGACGATCTCGCCGATGCCGAACTCGCGCGCCAGGCGGGCGGCATGCATGGGGCCGGCGCCGCCGAAGGCGAGCAGGGTGCACTGCCGTCCATCGACGCCGCGCTCGACGGTGACGCGCGCCAGCGCCCGCACCATCGTGGCATTGGCGACGCGCTGCACGCCCAGCGCCAGCTCGACGACGCTGACGCCCAGGCGCTGGGCGAGCGGCGCCAGGGCCGCCTCCGCCGCGGCGACGTCGAGGGTGATGGCGCCGCCCAGGCGCCGCGTCGGGTCGAGATAGCCCAGCACGGCGTTGGCATCGGTCACGGTGGGAAGCGTGCCGCCGCGGCCATAGGCGGCGGGGCCGGGTTCGGCGCCGGCGCTCTCCGGCCCGATCGACAGGCCGCCGGTGCCATAGGTCACCAGCGAGCCGCCGCCGGCGCCGATCGATTCGACGGCGACCATGGGCTGGCGCACCGGCCGGCCGGCGAGCTTGGAATCGGTGGAGATCTCCGCCGCGCCGCCGGTGATCAGGCAGACATCGGTCGTCGTGCCGCCCATGTCGAAGCTCAAGACCTTGTCGAGCCCGAGCGAGGCCGCGGCATGGGCGGCGGCGGAAACGCCCGCGGCTGGGCCCGACAGCGCCATGGCGAGCGGCCGCCGGGCGGCGGCCTCGGGCGAGGCCATGCCGCCGGCCGAATGCATGACGTGCAGGCGGGCGCCCTTGACCTCGCGCTGCAGGCGGTCGAGGTAGCGGGCGGCGATCGGCATGACCGAGGCGTTGAGCACGGTCGTCGCGGTGCGCTCGAACTCGCGCGTCTCGGGATTCACCTCGTGCGACAGCGAGACGAAAGGCAGCGCCGCCGCCAATGCCTGCGCCGATGGCGCGCTCATGGGCGGGATTGGCATAGGCATGGAAGCAGCGAGACGGCGACGCTTTCCACGCCGGTCGCCTTGACGCGGGCGACCGCGTCGGCGATCGCCGCCGCCATCGGGCGCCAGCACGGCCGCGCCGGTGTAGTCGACGCGCTCGGCAAGCCCGATCCGCCGATCCGGCGGTACCTGCGAGGCGCGGCGCGGCGGCAGGTCGAGGCGATAGAGGTGCTGGCGGCCGCCACGGCCGATATCGAGCACGTCCTCGAAGCCCAGCGTCGCCACCAGCGCCACCGGATCGACCCGATCCTCGACGATGGCGTTGGTGACCAGAGTGGTGCCGTGGATGAGATCGTCGACGTTCTCGGACGCCAGGCCCGCGGCGGCGAGCGCGGCCAGGATGCTGGCGACGGGATCGTTGCGCTGTGTCGGCACCTTGATCGAACGGACTTCGCCGCTCGCCGGCAGCAGGGCCACCAGGTCGGTGAAGGTGCCGCCGATGTCGATGCCGACCTGCCAGCCGCCGTCCGTCATGACGGTCATATCTTTGCTGGGAGCGCGCCACTCCAGTGGCGCTCATATATCGTCGTCCAGGACGAAGAATGCGCCACTGGAGTGGCGCGCTCCCAGCGATGACCTACGAACATGCCCTACGCTCCCAGATAGGCTTCGCGCACCCGCGGATGGCGTGCCGGACCCTCCGGCACGATGTAGCCATTCTCGATCACATAGGCGCGCCGTGCCACCTCCAAGGCGAAAAGCGTGTTCTGCTCAAGCCGGCCCCAGAGCACGCTTGCAGGCTCGATGGCTTTCTGGATGCAGCCGCAGGGACGCGCATCCGGCCCGGCGGCAATTCTCGATGAGCGGCTTCGTGTCGCGATTTGGTTCACTGGCATTTCGGAGTTTCGCATTGTATTCGCGTCCTGCTGGGAGGGGCGGCCAGCCTCTCCCCACATCAATGTCACGGCTGTCCGCAGCCGGTCGTTTCATTTATAGTGGCCCCGGCGAACGACAAATTCATTGAAGGGCAATCGACCATGCCACGGTTCGTGGCCGTTATAGGCCGCATGGCGGTCGCCGTGCTGGCCGTTGGTGCAGCGTCGGCTGCCTGCGCGCAGGCACAACAGGCGGCCAACGAGCCCACTGTCGTGATCGTGCATCCGGCGCGGGTACCTGTCGCCGGCTCTCCGCAAGCCCTGGAACGCGCTGCGAACCTGCGACCGCCGCCTGACGGTCCGATCGAAAGTCGCTTCATTCCCCTTCCCGAGGGCAGCAATCTGCGGCTGCCGCGCGACGGCCGCTCCGGCCAGCCGGCGCCGCCTGCCGTTTCCGCCGGTCCGTCGCCGGGCACGCCTTCTCTCTTCGTGAACCCTCCTGTGTTGCCATTGGCTGCTGCGGTCGACCGGCCTGCGCCGGCGGATGCGTCGGGCCGCGGATTGGCCGCGAGCAGCCCGGCGAACGAGCCGACAGCTTCGTCCGACAGAACCTCCGCGATCATTCCCTTCGCCGGCCAGTCGGCGAGTCTCACCGACAGCACGAGGTCCGAACTCGATCAGATCGCCAAGCGCATCGCCGCCCAGAAGGTGCGCCACATCGAGCTGCGCGCCTTCGCCAGCGGGAACGAGTTCGACAGTCGCAAGATTGCCCTGGCCCGAGCCCTGGTCGTGCGTGCCTACCTGATCGACTCCGGCGTCAAGTCGCGCATCGAGATTGGCAGCTTCTCAGGCGAAGGCGCACACGTCGAAATTCTGATTCCCAAGACCTGAGCGACCGGGGCCGGCGAGCGTGCGCGCCGGCAGCTGCAACGAAGCAGAGGCGGGCTGACCACTGGGTGGAGAGAGCTGAATGCGAGTGCTCGCCTTGTCTATTGCCCTGGCGGGAGGGGCCGTGGCGCCGGTTCATGCCCAGCAGCCGGACCCCTATTCGGCAGCTGCGCTGCTTCCCAGCTGTCGCGGCTTCGCAGAGAGTAGCGCCGCCCTGCCGGACCCAGGCGTGGCGTTCCAGGAGGGAGTTTGCGTCGGCATTTTCTCGGCAATGCTCAGCTATGGGAATGTGTATGACTCTTCGCTCCGATTTTGTCCGCCAAAGAGCGCAACCATAAAAGATGCCATGAAGCTCGTCATGCGCGGTGTCGATGGTCAGCCAAACCTGCTGCGCGAGGACCTGCGCAGCGTAATCGTTTCGATCCTTCACTCCACTTGGCCTTGCTCCCGCTAGCAACGCTCGTCGACGGGACGCCCTGCCAGCAATGATCCTGGCGCAGAGGAAAATCGCAAGGGTGCAGGCGCTTGCTATTTGTATCGCGGCAACACCTGTGCTGTCTTTGCTCGGGGCCATCCTGCCCTGGGTCCTTCAGCGCAGGAAGTTTGCCGGTTGGCTTTACCTGCTGCCAATACTCAGCATTTCTTCGCTATTTGTTCTCGATCAACTCTGAGGCGCGCCGCGCGGCAGACGCGAAACTCGCGGAGTGGGCCCAGGCAGGGGGCGATCCGCGTGAAGGCGATCAGCGTGTAGACGATGGCGCGGTTCAGCCATGCCCTGCCAGCGTTTGCCACGCCTGTTTCCCGACCGATACGATATGCGCCGTCACATCGGAGCATCCGCATGTCCTCTCCCAGCCTGGTGATTCGCAACGGCACCATCATCGATGGGGCGGGCGGCGACCCGTATGAGGCCGACCTCGCCGTGATCGACGGCAAGGTCGCGGCGATCGGCGGCGACATTGGCAAGGGCAGCGAGGAGATCGATGCGCGGGGCAAGCTGGTCACGCCTGGATTCGTCGACGTGCACACGCACTACGACGCGCAGGTGACCTGGAGCGATCGCCTGTCACCCTCGTCGTGGAACGGGGCCACGACCGTTCTGTTCGGCAATTGCGGTGTCGGCTTCGCGCCGTGCCATGAGGACCAGCACGACCTGCTGATCAACCTGATGGAGGGCGTGGAGGACATTCCCGAGGCCGTGCTGAGCGAAGGCCTGCCGTGGAACTGGCACAGCTTCCCGGACTTCCTCGACGCGATCGCCGCGCGGTCCTACGATGCCGACGTCGCCGCCCAGGTGCCGCATGCCGCCTTGCGGGTCTATGTCATGGGCGAGCGCGGCGCCAACCGCGAGCCCGCCACGGAGGCGGACCGCCGGCGCATGGCCGAGCTTACCATCGAAGGCATGCGCGCAGGCGCGCTCGGCTTCTCGACCTCGCGCACGCTCAATCACCGCGCCGCCGACGGCCGGAGCATCCCGACCTTGCGCGCCGAGGAGGCGGAGCTGACGGCGATCGCCCACGCCATGCGCGAGGCCGGCACCGGGTGGATGCAGATCGTGTCGGACTTCGAGGACCAGGACGGCGAGATCGGCCTGTTCCGCCGGCTGGCGCGGGAGTCGGGCCGGCCGGTCACCATCACCATGACGCAGTCCGACGCCCGGCCCGATGGCTGGCGCGCGCTGATGGCTGAGATCGACGAGGCCAACGAGGAAGGGCTGCGGATCACCGCCCAGGTCCGCTCGCGTCCCACCAGCGTGCTGCTGGGGCTCGAGCTGTCGCAAAACCCGTTCATGGGCCGGCCCTCCTACAAGGCGATCGCCCATCTGCCGTTTGCCGAACGCCTGGTCCAACTGCGCCAGCCCGAGTTCCGCGCCCGCATCCTGGCCGAGGCATTCGAGGGCAGCCGGCGCGCTGGCCGGGTCGAGCGATGGGATCGCATGTATCCGCTCGGCGATCCGCCCGACTACGAGCCGAAGGCCGAGAGCAGCATCGCCGCCCGGGCGGCACGGCAAGGCCGTTCGCCGGAGGAAGTGGCCTACGACCTGCTGATCGAACGGGACGGCAAGGGGATCCTTTATCTGCCCGTCACCAATTACGCCGGCGGCAACCTCGACGTGGTGCGGGAAATGATTTCCGCGCCCAACTCGCTGATCGGCTTGGGCGACGGCGGCGCCCATGTCGGCATCATGTGCGATGCCACCGCCACCACCTACACGCTGACGCATTGGACGCGCGACCGCGTGCGAGGCGCATTGTTCCCGGTGTCCTGGGCCATCAAGCGACTGGCTGCCGACAACGCCGCCGCCATCGGGCTGGCTGATCGCGGCCTGCTGCGGGTCGGCATGAAGGCCGATATCAATATCCTGGACTACGACAATTTGTGTCTGCGCCCTCCGGAAATCGTCTATGACCTGCCTGCCGGCGGCAAACGGCTGCTGCAGCGGACGGAGGGCATCGACGCGACCATCGTCTCCGGCGCCGTGGTCTATCGCCATGGCGAGGCGACGGGGGCGTTGCCGGGGCGGTTGATTCGGGGTGCGCGCTGAGTCCGCTGGGAGCGCGCCACTCCAGTGGCGCTCTTCCTCCATGCTACAAGGCACACGAGCGCCACTGGAGTGGCGCGCTCCCAGCAAAGAGGGCGGAACATCATGAAGGCTGCTTACATCGAGAAATTCGGCGGGCCGGAGGTCCTGAAGTACGGCGAGCTTCCCGATCCGGTCGCCGGGCAGGGGCAGGTCGTAGTCGATGTCGTGGCGGCGAGCATCAACGGCGCCGATCCCAAGGTGGCACTGGGCGAATACAAGCAGGTCCAGTTCCCGGTGATCCTGGGACGCGATTTCTCCGGCAGGGTAAGTGCAGTCGGCGCCGGCGTCACCGATCTCAAGGTCGGCGACGAGGTGTTCGGCGTGCTGGAGACCGGCCGCGACGGCACCTACTGCGAGAAGATCGCCGTCGGCGCCGCCGTCGTCGGCAAGAAACCGGGCGGGCTCTCCCACGTCGACGCGGCGGCGGTAGCGCTGACCGGCCTCACGGCGATCTGCTCGGTCGAGGACACGCTAAAGCTCAAGGCCGGCGAGACCATCCTGATCCAGGGCGGCGCGGGCGGCGTGGCCGGGTTCGCGATCCAGCTCGCCAAGCATCTTGGCGCGCGCGTCATCAGCACCTCCAGCACCGGCAATCTCGACTATGTAAAGAGCCTCGGCGCCGACGAGGTCATCGACTACCGGACGACCGACTTCGCCAAGGTGGTGAAGGGCGTCGACGCGGTGTTCGAGACCGTGGGTGGCGACGTGGCTACGCGCTCCTTCGCGGTCCTCAAGCCCGGTGGGCGGGCGGCCTTCATCGCGTCGGGCGCGCAGGCGCCCAAGCCCGAGCGCAACGACGTGACGGCGCTGCGGCCGGCCGTGCCGCGCACCCGCGCGCACATGGAGCGCATCGCCAGGCTCGTCACGTCGGGTGCGGTGAAGCCGCAGCATGTCACGACCTACAGCCTGGCGGATGCGCGCAACGCCCTCCAGGTCAGCGCGGATCGTCACTTCAAGGGCAAGCTGGTTCTCAAGGTTCGCTGAAGCGCGGGGAGGAAAGCGTGAAAGTTGGATTCATCGGCGTCGGCAACATGGGCGGTCCCATGTGCCGCAACATCGTCAAGAAGAGCAACCACCAGGTGACGGTGTTCGACCTGAACGCCGCCGCGGTGAAGACCTGTACCGATCTCGGCGCCACGGCGGCCAAGTCGGTCGCCGAGGTGACCAAGGGCGCCGACGTGGTGATGACGTCGCTGCCGATGCCCAAGGACGTCGAGGCGGTGACCCTGGGTGACGGTGGCATCCTGGCCAACATCGCCAAGGGCCAGACCTACATCGACCTCAGCACCAACGCGCCGTCGATGGTGAAGAAGATCGGCGCCGCCATGGCCGCCAAGGGCATCGCCATGCTCGACGCGCCGGTCAGCGGCGGCACGACGGGCGCGGAAGCTGCGACCATCGCCATCATGGTGGGCGGCGACAGGAAAGTGTTCGACGACGCGCTGCCCGTGCTGCAGTCGTTCAGCGCCAACGTGATCCACATGGGAGGGCTCGGCTCCGGCACGGTGGCCAAGCTGGTGAACAACATGTTGTCGTTCTGCAACATGGCCGCCCTCAGCGAGGGCATGATGCTGGGCACCAGCGCGGGCCTCGACCCGGACAAGCTGCTGCACGTGATTGCCAACGCCAGCGGTAACTCGAACGCGATCAAGAACTTCACGCTGCGCACGCTGCCGGGCAAGTATTCGCCGCCGTCCTTTGCCCTCGATCTCGCCTACAAGGACCTTCATCTGGCGCTGGAGCTGGGCGACGAGCTCGGCGTGCCGCTGTACCAGGGGGCGACGACCCATAACCTGCAGCGCCTGGCGCGCGGCATGGGCTTTGGCCCCGACGACAGCTCCTCCGTCCTGCGCGTTTACGAGACGATGCTGGGCCGCAAGGTCAAACCGTAAGTCTTTGCCGGGAGCGCGCCACTCCGTGGCGCGTCATATTTGAAAAACCATGAGCGCCACGGAGTGGCGCGCTCCCAGCAATGATTCGTCACAGGTCGAGGCTGTATCTTTTCAGATATTCCGGATCCGGATCGAAGCCAAGGCCGGGACCGGTCGGCACGCCGAGGTCGGGCTGCCAGCGGGTGAGGCCGCTGTCGCCGTACATGTCCATGTGAGGGTCGGCCTCGATGACGGCGAAGTAGGCGACCTCTTTCGTCGTCGCCAGGACGTGCAGGGTCGCGAGCGCGGCCGGTCCGATGAACGGCGTATGCGGTGCGATGGAAACGCCGAGCGGGGCAAGCAGGGCCATGGCTCGCCGGGCCTCCGACACGCCGCCGATCATGCAGATGTCGGGCTGCACGACGCCGACGGACGGCGCCCTGGCATAAACCGCGAGCTGCTCGGCCGAGCCGAGATCGGCGCCCAGGCCGACCGTGACCCGGGGCAACGGCGGCTGCTCGAGCAGGGCCTCCGGCGGCCATACCGGATCCTCCAGAAACAGCAGGTCGAGCGCCTGCCAACGCGCCAAGGCGGCGTGAACGTCCGCCATCGTGTGGGCGTTGTTGCAGTCAGCGACGAAAGGCATCTGCCGACCCGCAAGTTTTCTCGCCGGTTCGATGACGTCGAGGTCGAACTCGTGAACCTTGACCGCGGCGACTTCTGCTTCCAACGCCTGCGCGATGCGCGCCGTGACCTTGTTCGCGTCGTTGTAGCGATCGAGGCTGGCCATGACCGGCACGCGGGTCCGTTGCGCGCCGCCGAGCAGGGCCGAGAGCGAGCGACCTGCTTCCTTGCCGGCAATATCCCAAAGAGCCATGTCGACCGCAGCCAAAGCATTGAGATTGGTGCCTGCGCGGCCGAACGGTGCCAGTCGAAGCCGGGCTTCCATGTTCAGGCGCTCCCTTTGCTCCACCGATTTGCCCAGGAAGAGCGGCGCCATGGCGTCGCGAATCGCGGCGACGAGGCTCCGCTGCATGGCCGGCCGAAGGCACAGGCATTCGCCATATCCGACCAGCCCGGAGCGGGCCGTCACTTTGCAGAGGACAAGATACAATGCGTCGGCCGGCGAGCCGGCGGCGCCAGCCGATCTGTTGAACGGAAGGCGCAGGGCGAGAGGGTCTATGCGATCGATGATCATGGCCACCCAGTTAACGCTGGAAGTCCTGTAAAGTGAAGACGGTCGCGCCGAGCAAAGAGGATGCGTGTCGATGGCAAGCGAAGTCGACGGGAACAGCCCCACAATTCCTTTTGCCCGTGACGCCTCATATCCCGTCCGCGCGGGAAACAGGCTGCGACCGCTGGTCGACGGCGAGCCGGCATTCCGGCGGGTGTGCGAGGCCATAGAGGCCGCCCGCCACAGCGTCTGGGCGACAGTGACCTTCATGTGGGCGTCCTTCGAAATGCCGGACGGCCGCGGTTCGGCCCTGGATGTCCTCGGCCGCGCGGCGGCGCGCGGCCTCGATGTCCGGCTCATCTTCTGGCGCCCCGATCCCGAAACAGAGACTCACAAGCTCAATGCGTTCTGGGGCTCATCGGATCACATTGCCTTGCTGGAGGCCGGGAAGACCAGGCTTCGGATCCGATGGGATCGCGCCGAGCCGGGCTTCTGCCAGCATCAGAAGAGCTGGCTGATCGACGCCGGCGAAGAGAGCGAGACGAGCTTCCTGGGCGGGATCAATCTCAACCCCCATTCGATGGTGGCGCCCGGCCATCTGGGCGAAGGCCAGAACCACGACGTCTATATCGAACTGGCAGGCCCTTCCGCCGTCGACGTCCACCACAACTTCGTCCAGCGCTGGAACGAGGCGAGCGAGCGCCATCTGATGGATGGCCGGTGGGGACCGGGCAGCGAGATCGACTTGCTGTTCCCTACAAGAGTGCCTTCCCGGCGCGGCAGCGCGGTCGTCCAGATCCAGCGAACGATGTACAGCGGCCGTTATGGGGATGGGCACGCGACGCCTGACGGGGCGGCCTTCGACATCGCCGCAGGCGAACGATCGAACTTCGAGCAGTACCGCGCCGCCATCGGCGCCGCCCGCCGCTCGATCTACCTGGAGAACCAGTATGTCTCGGTCCCGGAAATCGTCGATGATCTGCGACAGGCCGTGGAGCGGGGCATCGAGGTGGTGGTGGTAGTGCCTGCCGAGCCAGGAGCTCCCGCCGGTCTCGCGACCCTTGGAGCCTTTGAGAATTTTACGCTGGCCGGGATCGCCGGGCTGGGTGCCGACGGCCGGCGCAAGCTTGTCTGGGTCCACGCCAAGCTCATGGTGGTCGATGGCGAATGGGCAACCGTCGGCTCGTGCAACCTGCACCGTTTTTCGCTCTTCGGTAACGGCGAGATGAACGCGGCGTTCCGGGACCCGCACACCGTGCGCACTCTCCTGTCCGAGCTGCTCCGCGAGCATCTCGACCAGGATACTTCCGCGATGGACGACCGTGCCGCCTTGCGGCTCTTCCGCAGGATTGCCCGGGAGAACCGTGCCCGGTTCGCGGCCGGGGATCACGCGTGGCAGGGGCTCGCCTTCACCTTGGATTCGCCTGCAGGGCTTGGCACGTAGCGTCCGATCGGTCCTATCGACTATGGCCCGGTGCTTGCTTCCCTGACGCCGTGCTCTTGCCAGCGGTCACTCAAATGGTCACCGTCGGATGCGGAGCCCGCCATGGATCGACCAATGACCTATGCGACGAGACTGGTGATTGCGCTGCTGGGCCTGGCGTTGACGCTTTCGCCGCCGGCGGCGCGGGCCGCAGAACCCGTCGATTTGCTGCTGGTGCTCGCCGCCGACGTCTCGCGCAGCGTAACCGAAGGCAAATTCAAGCTTCAGCGTGAGGGCGCTGCCGCCGCCATCGCCCATCCCGACGTCGTGAAGGCCATCACATCCGGCCCGAACCGGCGCATTGCCGTGTGCTTCGTCGAATGGGCGACGGCAGGCATGCAGAATGTCGTGATCGACTGGACGTTGATCGCGGACATCGAAGCGGCGCGCGGCTTCGGCGGCCGGCTGGTCGAGGTGCCACGATCGTTCGTCGGCAGCACCTCGCTCAGCAGCGCCATCGACTTCTCCGTGAACCAGCTCGAGCGCGCGCCGTTCACGTCGGAGCGGAGGGTCATCGACATCTCGGGGGACGGCAACAACAATTCCGGCCGTCCGGTGACCGACGCCCGCGACGATGCCGTCGGCAAGGGCATTACCATCAACGGCCTGGTCATCCTGACGCCGCTGGCGGAATCGCTCCGCCCGCAGCACACGCATCCGGAGGGCGGCCTGGAAAAGTACTTCCAGGACAATGTCATCGGCGGCTTCGGGGCATTTACCGTCGTTGCCGAAGGACATGATTCATTCGGCCGGGCCCTGACGAAGAAGCTGATCGCGGAGATCGCCGGCCTGCCCCACCCGCAGTTCGCAGGACAGGAAGGAACCCGCCGTGAGCACTCCCTCGATCGATGAAGCCGAACTCAACGCGATGCTGGTCAGGGCCGGCCTGTCTCTTACGCCTGACCAGGTGAGAGGGATCCTTCCAGGCGCCGAGATCTTCCGGCGGTTGATCGCGCGCGTGAATGCGCCGTTGCCGCGCGAAGCCGAGCCCGCGCTGACCTTCGATGTGGAGCAAGGCTGATGCCGGCGATGCTCACCATCGCCGAAGCCGCCCGCCGCATCGCCGCCAAGCAGCTATCCCCGGTCGAGCTCACGAAGACGCACCTCGACCGCATCCGCCGCCTCGATCCGGACCTGAACGCGTTCCTCGTCGTTACGGAAGAGCGCGCGCTGACCGATGCCAGGGCCGCCGAAGCGCGGCAGATGTCGGGCACGCTGCGCGGCCCGCTCGACGGCATCCCGATCGCCCACAAGGACATCTACAATACCGCCGGCATCCGCACGACGGCGCATTCGAAGCTGCTGGAGCACAACGTGCCCGAGCGCGATGCGCACACGGTCCGGAAATGGGCGGAGGCGGGCACAGTCCTGCTGGGCAAGCTGACGACGCACGAGTTCGCCTTCGGTGGGCCGTCCTTCGACCTGCCGTGGCCGCCCGCACGCAATCCGTGGAACAGGGACCACTTCACGGCAGGCTCGTCCTCGGGCACCGGGGCGGCCGTGGCCGCGGGTCTCATCCTGGGCGGAACCGGCTCGGACACCGGGGGATCGATCCGTGGACCCGCGGCTCTCTGCGGCATTGCCGGGATCAAGCCGACCTATGGCTTGTCCAGCCGGAGCGGGATTTTGCCACTCGCCTTCTCGCTCGATCACGCCGGACCGATGGCCTGGACGGCGGAAGATTGCGGGTTGCTGCTGCAGGGCATGGCCGGTCACGATCCCGAGGACCCGGCCAGCGTCGACCGGCCGCTCCCGGATTTCACGGCCGGGCTCGGCAAGGGCGTCAAGGGACTGCGGATCGGGGTGGTCCGGCATTTCTTCGAGGAAGATCATCGCGCATCCGACGCCACCCGCGCGGGGATCGACGCGGCCCTGGATTTCTTCCGGAAGGAAGGCGCCGAGGTCCGCGACATCACGCTGTCTCCGGCAGCGGAGTACCACGCGGTCGGCTACCTGATCATGGTCACCGAGGCGTTCACCCTGCACGGCCCGTGGATGCGCGAGCGTTTCATGGATTACGGCGAGCTGTTCCGCGACAGGGTCGCGCTTGCCGCCACCGTGAGCGGCCCGGACATCCTCCAGGCCACGCGCCGCCGCCGCGTCCTGTGCCGGGAAATGGCGGCGGCGATGGAAGATCTAGACATCATCGTCAGCGCGTCCCAGCCGGGCGAGGCGCCGCGCATCGACAGCCTGACGAAGTGGGCCAACATGGAGAAGCCGTCCTTCACCATGCCGTGCAATGTCACGGGCTTTCCGGCGATCAGCATCTGCACCGGATTCGGGGAAGGGGGCCTTCCCGTGGCGATGCAATTGGCCGGCAAGCCGTTCACCGAGCCGACACTGTTCCAGGCCGCGCATGCCTATGAAACCGCGATGCCGTGGCGCGCGCGGCGTCCAGCGATGGCTGGGTGAATCATCGAGCGCTTCGACGCAGTATTATTTGCTGTCGACATTGGGTAAGAGGAAAGGGCGTTGGTGATCCCGAGGGCTTCGTGCTGGTTCTGATCAAGCAGATTTTCGACCAAGGCGACCGGCGGTTGCGCGCACCCGTCATCGGCATCTACGGCCTGCTGCTCGCCGGCAATCTCGCCACCTGGGCGTGGGCGCTGGTGCTGTTCCGAGACCAGCCCATCCTGCTCGGCACGGCGCTGCTGGCCTATGGCTTCGGCCTGCGCCATGCCGTGGATGCCGACCATATCGCCGCCATCGACAATGTGACGCGCAAGCTGATGCAGGAGGGCAAGCGGCCGGTCACCGTGGGCTTCTTCTTCGCGCTCGGGCATTCGACCGTGGTGACCCTGGCGGTCGCCGGCGTGGCGGCGGCGGCAACCATGCTGACCGGTCCTTTCGAGGCGTTCAGAAGCGTCGGCGGCGTGGTCGGCACGCTGGTCTCGGCGCTGTTCCTGTTCGCCATCGCCGTGGCCAACCTCGTCATCCTGAGCTCGGTATGGCGCACCTTCCGCCATGTCCGGCGGGGCGGCCGCTACGTCGACGCGGATTTCGACATCCTGCTCAACAGCCGCGGCTTCCTCGCGGCGCTGTTTCGCCCGCTGTTCCGGCTCATCACCCGGAGCTGGCACATGTTTCCGCTGGGTTTCCTGTTCGGGCTGGGCTTCGACACCGCGACCGAAGTCGCGCTGCTCGGCCTCTCGGCGACGCAGGCCGCCGAGCGGCGTGTCGATGTGGTCGATCCTGGTCTTTCCTGCCCTGTTCGCCGCCGGCATGGCGCTGATCGACACGACGGACGGCGTGCTGATGCTGGGCGCCTACGACTGGGCGTTCGTGAAGCCGATGCGCAAGCTCTACTACAACCTCACCATCACCTTCGTTTCGGTGGTCGTGGCCTTCGGCGTGGGCGGCCTCGAGCTGCTCGGGATGGTCGGCGACCGGCTCAGCCTGTCGGGCTGGTTCTGGGGCACGATCGGAACGCTGAACGACAATCTGAACAGCCTGGGCTTCATCATCATCGGCCTCTTCATCGCCACCTGGATCGGCTCGATGGTGGTCTACCGCTACAGCGGGCTCGACAAGGTCGAGGTCACGGCCGAGCGCGGATCGTAGCCGGCTCTAAGCCGCCTTCCTGTTCTGCTGCGAAGGATGCTCGCCGGCGATCTTGAGGAAATTCTCCAGGATCTTGTGGCCGTGCTCCGAGGCGATGCTCTCGGGATGGAACTGCACGCCGTGGATGGGTAGCGTCCTGTGGCGCAACCCCATGACGATGTCGCCGGTCTCGGCCGTGACTTCGAGGTCCTTGGGGAAGCCCGCGCGGTCGACGATCAACGAATGATAGCGCGTCGCCTGGAAGGGCGACGGGACGTCCTCGAACACGCTCTGGCCCTTGTGGGCCACGGCCGACAGCTTGCCATGCATGGGTGCTGGCGCACGCACGACCTTGCCGCCGAACACCTGGCCGATCGCCTGATGGCCGAGGCAGACGCCGAGCAGCGGCAGCTGGGCCTTGGCGGCTGCCTTGACGAGATCCATGCAGATACCGGCTTCGTTGGGCGTGCACGGGCCGGGCGACAACACGATGCCGGCCGGTTTCAGCGCCAGCGCCTCGTCGACCGTGATCTGGTCGTTTCGGTGCACGACGCAGCGCGCGCCAAGATCGCCCAGGAAGTGCACGAGATTGTAGGTAAAGCTGTCGTAATTATCGATCAACAGAAGCACGCAAAGACTCCCTCGGGCAGCGCCGGCTGCCGGCAAATAATAGGTCGCGAGTGCCAACGCGGCGACCCGAATCTGCAGCCAGAGTGCCGCTAGAGATGCGTGCATAAGGCGGTGCGGAAGCCTACCCTGCAGGGACTCGGAGGGGAGCAGCGGTGAGTAGCCCAGATATGGCGGCAGAGCGCGACGTTGCTGGCGCGGCAAGTGGACGTGCTGGAGATGATCGCGCGCGATTTGTCGCTCGACGCGGTTCTCGAGAAAACGTGTCGGATGGCCGAGGAACTCGTGTCCGGCTGCCTGGCCGGCATGACGATCCTCGATCGCGCAGGAATTACCTTCGAACGGTGCGTGATGCCATCGGCGCCATCGTTCGCCGCGGGCATCGCCGGCGTCGAAGTCGGTCCGCCGCATGCCGGCACCTGCGCCGCCGCCGTCTACGGCGGCAGCCCCGTGAGCAGTGCGGACGTCGAGACCGACGAACGCTTCAGCCCGGTGTGGCGCCGCCTCAATGCCGAGCACGGCGTACGCTGCATCAAGTCGCGGCCGGTGAGGGCTGACGACGGCCGGACGCTGGGGAGTTTCTTCATCGCCTTCACGTCCGAAACGCCGCCGCCCTGGCCCGAGGAGGTCGAGGCGGTCTGCGCGCGTCTCGCGGCCCTGGCCATCGAACGTCATCTCGTGGTGGAGCGGACCCGGCTGATCGTGGGCGAAATGCAGCATCGCCTGAAGAATCTGTTCGCGGCGGTGCTGTCGATCGCCTCCCAGACTTCCCACAACGGCCCGACGGCGGCGGAATTCATGAAGGCCTTCGAGGGCCGCGTCCTGGCGCTGGCCAGCGCCCATGATCTGCTGTCGCAGGAGGAACCCGCCGACCTTGCCGAGCTGGTGCGCCGCATCGTCGGTCCATTCGCCGGCGCCGATGCGGTCGAAATCGCCGGCAAACCGTTCAAGGTGGCGCCGTCCTCGGTCGTGCCGTTCAGCCTGGTGCTGCACGAGCTCGCGACCAACGCGGCGAAATACGGAGCACTGTCGCAGGCCAAGGGCAAGGCCCGCATCTCGTGGAAATCCTACCGTGGCGAAAGCGGCGAGCGGCGCTTCAAGTTCAAGTGGGAGGAGAGCGGCGGCCCCAGCGTGGCGCCGCCGCAGCGCAGCGGCTTCGGCACGCTGCTGATGAAGCGGGCCTTCTCCGATGTCGAGGGCCTGTCGCGGCTGACGCACGCGCCGGAAGGCCTGCGCTACCGCGTCGATGCGCCGATGACCGGGCGGCTCGGCCGCCTGCAGGACGGCGCGACGGGCGCCGCCGAGCCCAAGACGTCCTGACAAGCCGCACATTGCGTTTTCGTTGCACGACGAAGACGTAAAAGTTACATCGGTCGGACCCCTCTGCGCGCGATGCGCCGAAAGCCGGCTGAATGGTCGTCGAACCCCTGATCATCGGGCTGCTGCTCATGGCAGCCCTGATGCACGCGTCGTGGAACGCGATCCTGAAGTCCGACCAGTCGGACCGTCTGGCGACCTTCGGCGTGATCATGACCACCGGCACGGTGATGGGCGCTTTGCGCCGTTCCGTTCCTGCCGTGGATCGAGCCGGCGGCGTGGAAGTTCCTCGTCGCGTCGGTGCTGATCCACGTCCTTTATTACACGTTCCTGCTGCAAGGCCTATTCGTACGGCGATCTCAGCCACACCTATCCCATCGCGCGCGGGCTGGGGCCGCTCCTGGTGGCGCTGGTGTCGGGCCGTTTCATCGGCGAGCACCTGCGCCCGCAGGACATCGCCGGCGTCCTGCTGCTGAGTTTCGGCCTGATCGCGCTCGCCATGCCGCTGCGCAACGTCGTGCCGCGGCCGGGCAGCCGTCACGGACTGGCCACGCTGTTCGCGGTGCTGACCGGCGTCACCATCGCGGCCTACATCATCGCCGACGGGCTGGGCGTGCGCAGCGCCGGGCCGACCTTCGAGCATCGCCTGTCCTACATCGCCTGGCTGTGCGTGGTGGAAGGGCCGTGGCTGCTGGTCGCTGGCGATCGTGCTGCGGCCGCAGCACCGTGTGGGCGCATCTGCGGCGCACCTGGTGGCGCGGCGTGATCGGCGGCGTCATCGCCAATGTCGGTTACGGAATTGCGATCTATGCCCTGGTGCTGGGGCCGATGGCCCATGTCGCGGCGTTGCGCGAGACATCGGTCCTGTTCGGCGCCCTGATGGGCACGCTGCTGCTGGGCGAACCGTTCGGTATCCGCCGGGTCACGGCCGCCTTCGTGATCGTCGTCGGACTGGTGATGATGAACGGCCCTCAGCTCATTTGAGCGGACGAAGCTCGACCTCGAGCCGCGCCAAGGTCGCGAACAGCCGGCGCCGGCCGGCGATCGGCCACCAGCCGTACAGGAACACCTCTATCGGCCCCCACATCGCCACCCAGCCGACGATCAGCAGGCCTTCGGCGAGAATGCGCGACACTGCCGACCCTGACGACATCAGCAGTTCGCGGAGGCCGAGGCAGACGACCAGGAAGCCGAGGCCGATCAGCAGGCTGATGCGGCCGCGTTGCCATTCGGCGCGCAGCCGTCGATGCTCGGTGCGCTCGCGCAAAGCGAAGTGGTTGCGGATCGACGCCTCGACGTGGGCGGCCTCCGGCCGCGCCAGTTCGGACTCCGGCAGCATGATCACCAGCCGCATTGCCCGGCCGGGCAGATCCTCCGCGGAGCCGACGATGTAATCGTCGGCCGCAGCTTCCAGTTCCTTTTCGTGGAAGGGCGCGGGATCGAGCGAATTGTAGAGCCGCGACATGCGGTCGAGTCGCAACTCGACTGCGACCGCTTCGACCTTGTCCGCGACGGGGTTCGCTGTCATGGCTTCGCTTCAATTGTCGGCGATGGAACGAAGCCATGTCCACCCGCAACCTCGACAAGATGATGGCGCCCCGGTCGGTGGTGGCGATCGGCGCCAGCGCGCGGCCGGGGTCGGTCGGCGCGGCGGTCACGCGCAACCTGCTGGCCGGCGGCTTCAAGGGCGACATTCATCTGGTCAACGTCAAGGGCGGCGCAATCGACGGCCGGCCGGTGCTGAAGAGGCTCGCCGAGTTGCGCGAGCCCGCCGACCTCGCCGTCATCATGACGCCGGCGGAGACCGTGCCGCGGCTCGTCCTCGAACTGGGCGAGCGCGGCACGCAGGCCGCCGTCATCATCACCGCGGGTCCGGGCAACGGCGCCAAGGCGCATGACGACAACGCGCGCTGGCGCAAGCGCATCCTGCGCGCCGCGCAGCCGCATCTGCTCCGGATCCTGGGACCGAACTGCATCGGCTACGCGGCGCCGCGGCTCGGTCTCAATGCGAGCTTCGGGCCGAGCAGGCTCAAGGCCGGACGGATCGCGGCGGTGGCGCAGTCGGGCGCGGTGCTGGCCGGGCTGGCCGACTGGGGCAGCCGCCCAGGGCATCGGCTTCTCGCACCTGATCTCGATGGGCGACATGGCCGACGTCGATTTCGGCGACGTGCTCGACATGCTGGCGCGCGACTACGAGATCGCGCGCCATCCTGATGTATGTCGAGGGTATCAAGCAGGCGCGCAAGTTCATGTCGGCGGCGCGCGGCGTGGCGCGGCTGAAGCCGGTGATCGTGCTGAAGGCCGGCCGCCACGCCGCGGCGGCCAAGGCGGCGGCCTCGCACACCGGCTCGATGGCGGGCTCGGCCGCGGTCTATGACGCGGCCTTCGCGCGCGCCGGCCTGGTCAGGGTGAACGGGCTCGGCGAACTGTTCGATGCCGCCGAGACGCTGGGCCACGGCATCGCGCCGCGCAACGAGCGGCTGGCCATCCTGACCAACGGCGGCGGCGTCGGCATCGTCGCCACCGACCTGCTGATCGACGAGGGCGGCGAGCTCGCCACGCTGCTGCCCAGGACCCTCGCCCAGCTCGACAAGGCACATGCCGCGCATCTGGTCGCGCGGCAATCCGGTCGACATCGTGGGCGACGCCGACGGCGCGCGCTACGCCGCGGCGCTCGATGCGCTGGCCGACGATCGCGGCGTCGGCGCGGTGCTGGCGATGAACGTGCCGACGGCGCTCACCTCGCCGGTCGACGTGGCGCGCGCCGTGGCGGGCGCGCCGGGCGCCAAGGTGGTGCCCGGTGATCGGCTGCTGGATCGGCGGTCCCGAGGCCCAGGCCGGACGCCAGGTGCTGCACGAGGCCAGCATCCCGGCCTACGACACGCCGCTGCGCGCGGTGCGCGGCTTCATGCACATCGTCCAGTATCGCCGCGGCCAGCGCGCCCTGCAGCGCACGCCGCCGTCGGTGCCCGAGGCGCGCTCCGACACGCACCTCGTCCGCGCCATCGTGCACGGCGCGCTGGCCGAGAAGCGCGAGCATCCTGACCGAGCCGGAGGCCAAGCGCGTGCTCGCGGCCTACGGCATTCCCGTCGTGCCGACCGAAGTCGTGCGTCGATGCCGCCGAAGCGGCGGCTGCCGCCGTGCGCGGATCGGCTTTCCGGTCGCGGTCAAGATCCTGTCGCGCGAGATCACCCACAAGAGCGACGTGGGCGGCGTGGCGCTCGACCTCGTCTCCGAGCAGGCGGTGCTCGACGCCGTGCGCACCATGACGGGCAAGGCGCTGGTCATGGCCAACAAGGCCAGGATCGACGGCTTCGTCGTGCAGCCCATGGTCAAGCGGCCGCACGCGGTCGAGCTGATCCTGGGCGCGGCCGAGGATCCGGTGTTCGGGCCGATCCTGATGGTCGGCCATGGCGGCGTGGCGGCCGAGGTGATCGACGACAAGGCGCTGGCCCTGCCGCCGCTCGATCTGGTGCTGGCGGAGGACGCGCTCAGCCGCACGCGCGTCGATCGCCTGTTGCGCGGCTATCGCGACCGGCCGCCGGCGGCGCGCGATGCCGTCTGCGAGGCGATGGTGCGGCTGTCGCAGCTCATTGCCGATGTCGGCGAGATCGCCGAGCTCGACATCAATCCCCTGCTGGCCGACGCCGAGGGCGTGATCGCGCTCGATGCCCGTATCGTCGTGCGCAGGCCGGCAGCCGGGCAGGAGCGGGCGGCGCGGTTCGCCATTCGGCCCTATCCGGTCGAGCTCGAGACCGAGATCAGGCATGGCGATGAAAGCCTTCGCATTCGGCCGATCCGGCCCGACGACGAGCCGCTGATCCAGGCCTTCACCAAAAGACTGACGCCGGAGGACATGCGCATGCGCTTCTTCGGCTCGATGCGCGAGCTGAGCACGAGATGGCGGCGCGGCTGACCCAGATCGACTACGACCGCGAGATGGCCTTCCTGCTGCTCGACGGCGACGGAGCTGCTGGGCGTGGGCCGCCTCGCAGCGGACCCCGGCTTCGAGCAGGCCGAGTTCGCGCTGATCGTCGCTTCGGATCGTCAGGGCCGGGGCTACGGCAGCCTGCTGCTGAGTCACGTGCTGCACTACGCCAGGATGCGCGGCATCAAGCGCGTGATCGGTCAAGTGCTGCGCGAGAACCACAAGATGCTCGAGCTCACCAAGCGGCTGGGCTTCACGCGCGAGAGCGGCCGCTCGGGCGAGCCCGATATTCGCGTGGTGAAGCCCATCTCGGCGCTATAACGCCGCGTGTAACTATTGTTTTGTCCGCCGCTCTGAACTGAGGCAAAAGAAAGGCGGCGTGCCAAGGCGTTAGGGCCAACTGTTCAGATGGCGTCTAGGAAGAACAGAAGCAGGAAGGCGAACAGAAAGAGTCCGAAAGGGGCTCCGACAATTGCGCGAGCGCCTGACTCGACGATTTAATCCGCTTGTCACATGGCTCGGCGCGCATCGCTGGCACGCCATCGGAGCCGCCCTGGTGCTGCTGTTCGCGGTCAGCCTGGTCGGCGGCTATTGGATCGCCGAACGACTCGATTCGCGCGATCAGAGATCGGCTGGCGAAGGATACGCTGGAGGAGATGAAGCGCGGCACGCCCGCCGAGCCGCCGGCGAAATACGCGCGCATCGAGGATCTGCCCGGTCTTCCCAAGTACACCGAGGCCGAACCGGGCCATCCGCGCCCCACGCTCGAAGAGAAGCCGCGCGCGGCCAGGCCACGACAGCTCGCGGCGGCCGCCCCCAGCGCGAGCTCGAGCATGGAGACCTGGCGCAGCAACGCCGTGCCGTTCCGCGACCTCAACAGCCGCCCGCTGGTCGCCATCGTGATCGACGATGTCGGCCTCGACCGGCCGCGCTCGAGGCGCGCCTGGGAGCTGCCGGGCCCGCTCACCATGTCGTTCCTGCCCTACGCCAAGGATCTGCGCGAACAGGCGCGCGCGGCGCGCGCGCAGGGCCACGAGCTGATGCTGCATCTGCCGATGGAGCCCAATGGACGCAGCGATCCCGGTCCCAACGCGCTCCTGGTGTCGCTGAGCGACGCCGAGCTGCGCCAGCGCACCGCCGCCGCGCTCGACAGCTTCGACGGTTATGTCGGCGTCAACAACCACATGGGCAGCCGCTTCACCGCCTTCCGGCCGGGCATGGAGACGGTGCTGGGCCAGTTCAAGGCGACGCGGCCTGATGTTCCTCGATTCGCGCACCACGGCGCAGTCGGTCGGCGACCAGCTGGCGCAGGAGATGGGCGTGCCGTCGATCGTGCGCCACGTCTTCCTCGACGACGACGAATCGCTGGACTCGGTGCGGCGCAAGCTCGCCGAAGCCGAAGCCGTGGCGCGCCGCCAGGGCTTCGTGGTGGCGATCGGCCATCCGCACGAAGCGACGCTGCAGGCGCTCGGCGAATGGCTGCCGGCCTGCAGGCCAAGGGCCTCGCGCTGGCGCCGGCGACGGCCGTGTTGCGCAAGCGCAACGGTTGGGATTGAGTTCGGCGGCAAGCAGATCGGAGGAAACAGACGTGCGTTACGCGAAGAAGGCGATGATCGTGGCGCCGCAGCCCGAGCCGACCGAGGCCGGCGCAGACGTGCTGCGCGAGGGCGGCAATGCCGTCGACGCCGGCATCGCCTGCGCGCTGGTGCAGGGCGTGGTCGACCCGCTGATGTGCGGCATCGCGGGCTTCGGCAGCTGCGGCATCTACATGCCGGGCAAGAAGTTCCACGGCTATATCGACGCCCATGCGCCGGCGCCGCTCGGCGCGCGGCCCGACATGTGGGCCAACCTGATCGAGAGCGAGGCACGCGACGGCTACGGCTTCATCCTGAAGGGCCGCGTGAACGACATCGGCTACCAGTCGATCTGCGCGCCGGCCAACCTCAAGATGTACCACGAGGCGCACAAGGAGCACGGCAGCCTGCCGTGGTCGCGCATCGTCGAGCCGGCCATCGCCTGGGCGGAGAGCGGCTGGACGGTGCGGCCGCACGTCCACTACTGGTGGTCCGACGAGGGCGCCTTCGGCCGCGCGCCCAACCATGAGCGCACCGAGCTTCACGCGAGGCGGCGCGCGCGCTCTATTGCCGGCCCGACGGCACGCCCAAGCGGGTCGGCGACCGCGTCGTCAATCGCGACTACGGCCAGACCCTGCGCGCCATCGCCAAGGGCGGCGCCGATGTCTTCTATTCCGGCGAGATCGCAGCCGCGATCGCCGAGGACATGAAGAAGAACGAGGCGCTGCTGTCGATCGAGGATCTCGAAGGCCTGGAAGCCGGTCCGCAACCCGCCGCTGTGGGGCGACTATCGCGGCTACAAGGTCTCGACCAACCAGCCGCCGGGCGGCGGCGTGATGCTGCTTGGAGATGCTGAACATCCTGGAGAATTTCGATCTCGGCGGGATGGAGCACAATTCGACGGAGTATCTGCGCATCGTCAGCGAGGCGATGAAGCGCGCCACCATCGACAAGGACGCCCATGTCGGCGATCCCGAAGTTCGTCGACGGTGCCGGTCGACCAGCTGACCTCGAAAGCCTATGCCAAGCACGATGGCAGGCGAGATCGTGCGTGGCGTGAAAGCCCAGGTGCCGCGCTTCAACTCGGGCGCCGTCTCCAAGGACACCACGCACATCTCCGTCCTCGACAAGGACGGCAACTGCTTCTCGATGACCCATTCGCTCGGCATGCCCTCGGGCGTGATCACGCCGGGGCTGGGCTTCATGTACAACGGCTGCATGGGCGTGTTCGATCCGCGGCCGGGCCGCGCCGGCTCGATCGCGCCGGGCAAGGCGCGCTTCAGCTCGGTCGTGCCCTCGATCATCTTCAAGGACGGCAAGCCGCACCTCATCATCGGCGCGCCGGGCGCCACGCAGATCGCCATGGGCGTGCTGCACGCGATCCTGAACGCGCTCGACTTCGACATGACCATGGTCGAGGCGGTGAGCGCGCCGCGCTTCTCGGCGACCTCCGACACGATCGACATCTCCAACCGCATCCCGTGGAAGGTCGAGCGTGAGCTGAAAGGGCAGGGTTATCCCGTGGTGCGCAGCCCCTACACCTTCGGCTTCGCCGCCGTCCACGCCATCCGCGTGCACGAGGACGGCCTGGATGGCGGCGCCGACCCCGGCCACGACGGCGTGGTGATCGCGGTCTAATTCATGCGTCCTCACCGCCCGCGCAGCGGGGGGAGAGGAAGGGGCCCCGCGCGTAAGCGCGGGGTAGGAGAGGTGGGTGCATGCCACAACACCGAACGGAGAAAGCAAGAGGCCTTCGGCACGCCAGCACCCGGCCTGAGCAGATCGTGTGGGAACTCCTGCGCGCCCATCGACTGGAAGGCGTGAAATTCCGGCGGCAGCACCCCATCGGCCCTTACTTCGCTGACTTCGCCTGCGTGTCGAAGAATCTCGTCATCGAAATCGACGGCGATCATCACGCGTTCCAGGTCGAGGCGGACGCCCGCCGAACTGCGGTCATGGAGCAGCAAGGATGGAGGGTGGTGCGCTTTGCGGCGAACTACGTCCTGGCCAACCCGGAAGGCATTTGGACGGAGATAGACCACCTGTTGCGCAACGGCCCATGACCCACCTCTCCTAGCCTCTCCCCCCGCTGCGCGGGCGGAGAGGAACATGAAGTCTAGACCGGCATCGTCCGCTTCTGGTGCGCCCGGCCCATTTTGGCGACTTCGGGATTGTGGCCGGAGATCACCCGTACCCCTTCGTCGAGGCTGGCGGCGATCTTGTCCGGCGTCGCACCCTCCAGGAAGGCGAGCTTGTTCCATTTGCAGGCGGCGAAGATGCGGGCGCGCGCCTCTTCCATGGCGGGCGGGTAGGGGCGGCGCTGCAGGGTCGTGTAGCCCAGCGCCAGGCCGAGATCGCCCGGTCCCAGCTCGGCGAAAGCCAATCCAGGCACTGCCAAGATTTCCTCGCAATGGGCGACGCCCGGCGGGCTCTCGATCTTTACACCGAGCAGAAGCTCGCCCTCGGGATTGAGCGGCCACGGCTCGCAGCGGGCGAAATACTCCTGCTGATCAATGCCCCAGATGGGGGCCGCCGTCGGCTCGGAACCGCGGCCGCGGGTGCCGAGTCCGATCTTGTCGGTGCCTGCCTTGTGGTGCGGGAAGCGGCAGGCGCGCACGAACTCGGCCACGGCGTCGGCCGATTCCGCCTGGCAGAGCAGGATGCCGTGCACGCCCCGTCCCAGGATCTGGCGGAACTGCCAGGCGTTGTAGGCGACGTTCGGGCCGTCGATGCCGTTGACCGGCGCCTCGACGATGACCGTGGGGGTGCGGTGGCCCGAGTTGGTCGGGCCGCCATCGACCAGGCCGCGCATGTATTCGGCCAGCGCCGTCATGTCGAAGGCGCCGTGCTCCATGCCGACATTGATGTAGTCGGCCCAGGTCCTGGCGTCCGTACGGCCCTGCTCGTAGGTCAGCACGTGGCCGGTATGCGGGCCGTCGTAGTAGAGAGCCTGGTCGGCCTGCAGGAGCTCGATGGCGCGATTGATGCGCTTGGCCATGGCGTTTTCCTCCGTTTGCTTGGCCCCAGCATAGCCGTAGAGTGGCGGCAAAAGGAGGAGGGCAGCAAGAACTTGGGCCGCTCCCTCCACCCATAACCGAGAGGAAGCCATGATCAAATTCTATTACAACACCGCCCCCAACCCGACCAAGGTGGCGCTCTGCCTGGAAGAGATGGGCCTGCCCTACGAACTCGTCCCGATCGACACGCGCAAGGGCGAGCAGCACACGAAGGCCTTCCTGGCGGTCAATCCCAACGCCAAGGTTCCCGCCATCGTCGACGGCGATGCCACCGTCTTCGACAGCAACGCCATCCTCCTCTACCTGGCGGAAAAGACCGGCAAGTTCCTGCCCGGCACGTCTTCCAAGGCGCGGGGCGAGATGCTGTCGTGGCTGATGTTCGTCGCCTCGGGCATCGGCCCCTATTCGGGCCAGGCCGTGCATTTCCGCAACTACGCGCCCAAGCCCAACGACTACGCGGTCGAGCGCTACACCTTCGAGGCCGCAGCGCCACTGGGGCATCCTCGAGGCGCGGCTGGGCAAGCAGCGCTTCATGTGCGGCGAGGCCTACACCATCGTCGACATGGCGGTGTGGGGCTGGTCGCGGCTGCTGCCCAACGTCCTGGGACCGGAGGCCGCCAAGCAGCTGCCGAACCTGCAGCGCCATCTCGGCGAGATCAGCGCGCGGCCGGCGGCGGTGCGGGCTCTGGCGCTGAAGGACAAGCATGCCTTCAAGACGGACATGGACGAGCAGGCCCGCCTCGCGATGTTCCCGCATCTGGCGAAGAAGGTCGCCTGACGCCAGCTTGTGGCATCTGCCGGTCGACCCTCGCACGGGACGACCGGCATCACGCTCTTCCGCTTTACGCCCGGAAACCCGGCGCGGTACCTTCGCGCCCCTGAAGGAGCCCCCAAATGGACCTGACATTCGGCAAGGAAGAGCTGGCCTTCCAGCAGGAAGTGCGCGGCTGGCTGAAGGAGAACCTGACGCCCGAGATCGTGGGCGAGATGAAGGTCGGCCGGAACGCCTACATGCCCAGGGAGCGGCTGATCGACTGGCAGAAGCGGCTGGCGAAGAAAGGCTGGCTGTGCACGGGCTGGCCCAAGGAATTCGGTGGGCCGGGCTTCACCACGACGCAGAAATACATTTTCGAGATGGAGATGGCCAAGGCGGGCGCGCCCGGCACCTCGCCGTTCGGCCCCAAGATGTGCGCGCCGGTGATCATGAAATACGGCTCGGCCGAGCAGAAGGCGCGCCACCTGCCGCCGATGCTGAATTCCGACCTGATCTGGTGCCAGGGCTATTCCGAGCCGGGCTCGGGCTCCGACCTCGCGTCGCTTCGCACCAAGGCGGTGCGCGACGGCGACCATTACATCGTGAACGGCCAGAAGACCTGGACGACCCTGGCCCAGACCGCCGACTGGATCTTCTGCCTGGTGCGAACCTCGAACGAGGGCAAGCGGCAGGAGGGCATCTCCTTCCTGCTGATCGACATGAAGACGCCGGGCATCTCGGTCGAGCCGATCATCACCGCCGACGGCAACCGCGCGGGCACCCAGGAGGTCAACTCGGTGTTCCTCACCGACGTCCGGGTGCCGGTCGAAAACCGGGTGGGCGAGGAGAACATGGGCTGGACCTACGCCAAGTACCTGCTCGAGTTCGAGCGCGGCGGCAATCCCTACAGCCCGCGCCTGCGCTCGGCCTTCGAGCGGCTGAAACGGCTGTCGCACGCCATGCCCGACGGCGAGGAGTCGATCATGGCCGACGTGTCCTGGCGCGAGAAGCTCGCGCGCATGGACATCGAGATCTCGGGCCTCGAGATGTTCGAGCAGGAATTCTACTCGCGGCTGGCGTCGGGCCAGAACCCGGGGCCGCTCTCGTCGATGATCAAGCTGCGCGGCACCGAGGTGATGCAGCAGGTGCAGGAGTTCGCCGTCGAGGCCGCCGGCTACTATAGCCAGCCTTTCCCCGAGCAGCGCGCCTGGAACGCCAATGTCGAGCCGATCGGGCCGGAGGGCGTCGACGTACTGGCGCCGCGCTACTTCAACGGCCGCAAGATGACGATCTACGGCGGTTCGTCGGAAGTGCAGCGCGGGATCATGTCGAAGGTCATGTTGGGCCTTTAGGCCCAACATCGACCCCGAGCGCAGCGAAGCGAAGTCGAGGGGTCTTGTCTCCTCAACGCTGTCCTTCGGATTGAAACGAGGTCTCTCCGCTACGCGCCTGCGGCGCTCCGGTCGAGACGACGGTAGGGAAGAACAACGATGCGGCTGGCGTTCAACGACGAGGAACTGGCCTTCCAGCGCGAAGTGCGCGACTGGATCACGGCCAACATGCCGCCGGAAGTAGCGGAGGAAAGCCGCCGCAGTCGCACCAGCCACGTTTCCAAGGAGCGGCTGCTGCAGTGGCAGAAGAAGCTCGCCGGCAAGGGTTGGCTCTGTCCCAACTGGCCGAAGGAATATGGCGGGCCGGGCTGGAACTCGACGCAGAAATTCATTTTTGAAATGGAGATGGCGCGCGCCGATTCGCCCTATCTTTCGTCCTTCAGCATCAAGATGGTGGCGCCCGTCCTGATGAAATACGGCAGCGACACGCAGAAGAAGCGGTTTCTGCCCAGGATCGCCGCGGCCGAGGAGCTGTGGTGCCAGGGCTACTCCGAGCCGGGCTCGGGCTCCGACCTCGCGAGCCTGCGCACCAAGGCGGAACGTCAGGGCGATCATTACGTCGTCAACGGCCAGAAGATCTGGACCACCAACGCGCATTTTGCCGACTGGATCTTCTGCCTGGTGCGGACGTCCAACGAGGGCAAGCGGCAGGAGGGCATCTCGTTCCTGCTGATCGACATGAAGTCGCCGGGCATCAAGGTCGACCCGATCTATCTGGTCGACGGCACGCGCACGCCGATGCGCCACGAGGTCAACCAGGTCTTCTTCACCGACGTGAAAGTCCCGGTCGAGAACCTGGTGGGCGAGGAGAACAAGGGCTGGACCTACGCCAAGTACCTGCTCGAGTTCGAGCGCGGCGGCCAGGCCTTCGGCCCGCGCCTGCGCAAGGCGTTCCGCCACCTGCAGACCTTGTCCAGGACGCAGATGGATGCCGGCGAGCCGCTGGCGGCCAGCACCAGGTGGCGCGAGAAGATGGCGGCGCTGGAGATGGAGATCGACGCCGTCGAGATGAATGAAATGATGTTCTATTCCGGCCTGAAGACCGGTGACGCACCGGGCAACATGGGCTCGGTGGTAAAGATGCGCGGCACCGAAGTCGGCCAGAAGGTGACCGAGCTCGCCGTCGAGGCGGTCGGCTGGTACGGCGCGCCGTTCACCGAGTTGCGCAACTACGACAGCAACGTCGTGCCGGTCGGCGGCGACTATGTCGACGATGTCTCGCCGCGCTACTTCAACACCCGCAAGACCACGATCTATGGCGGGTCGTCGGAAGTTCAGAGGAACGTGCTGGCGAAGGCGATGTTGGGCCTCTAATTGTCATCCTGAGCGACGCGAAGGATGACAGGGGAGAAGCACCAATGGATTACCGCCGTCTCGGCCGCGCCGGCCTGAAGGTCTCCGAGATCTGCCTCGGCACCATGACCTTCGGCAACGGCGCCGACGAAGCCGAGGCGGCGCGCATGGTGAGCGCCGCATTCGATGCCGGCGTCAATTTCTTCGACACCGCCAACTCCTATGTCGGCGGCGTGTCGGAGACGATGCTGGGCGAGGCGCTGAAGGGCCGGCGGCAGGACGCCGTCATCGCCTCCAAGTTCTTCAACCCGATGGGCGGCCGGCCCAACGATTCGGGCATGTCGCGGCTGCACATCAAGCAGCAGATCGAGGCCAGCCTGCGGCGCCTGCAGACCGACTACATCGACATCTACTACATCCATCATGTCGACATCAGACGCCGCTCGAGGAGATGCTGCGCGCTTTCGACGATCTCGTGCGCCAGGGCAAGATCCTCTACACCGCCTGCTCGCAACTACGAGGCGTGGCGCCTGATGGAGGCGCTGTGGCTGAGCGACACCAACGGCTGGGAGCGCTTCGCCGCCTACCAGCCGCAATACAGCCTGGTGGTGCGCGACATCGACGAGGAGATCGTGCCGGCCTGCGCGGCCAAGGGGCTGGGCTGTCGTCGCCTGGTCGCCGCTGGCCGGCGGCTATCTCGCCGGCAAGTACACGCCGGGCAGCCTCAAGGTGCAGGGCACGCGTTCGGCCGAGGGCTGGGGCTTCAACAGCCGCTTCTTCGCCGCCAACCACGCCGAGATCCTGCAGACGCTGCTCGACACGGCGCAGGAGATCGGACCGCTCGCCGGCCCAGGTCGCGCTGCGCTGGGTGATGGACCAGCCGTTCATGACCAGCGCCATCGTCGGCGCGCGCAATGCCGAGCAGCTCGGCGAGACCCTGGAGGCGGGCGGCTGGCGCCTGCCGGCGGCGGCGCTGGAGAAGCTGAACAAGGTGTCGGCCCAGCCGCACGCGCTATCCGCGCGCCTTCGAGGAGCCGATGGTCGAACGGCGCAACTCGGCGATCAAGATGCCCGGGCAGGGAATAGCACTCTCGAGCGACAGTCTGCCGGGCGGATGAGGCAATGATAGTCTGCCGCTCATACCATCGGGGGTTGCATCATGGGTCGGAATATCGTCGTGTGCTGCGACGGCACAGCCAATCAATTCACCAAGCACAATACTAATGTCGTCAAACTCTATTCAACCTTGATCGACGATCCGGCGCGCCAGCTGATCTTCTACCATCCCGGCATCGGCACGCGAGAGGCGCCGGGCGCGCTCACCAGCATTGGCCGCTGGCTCACGATCATGCTGGGCCAGGCCGTCGGATACGGCCTGGAGAGGGACATCACCGAGACCTACGCCTTCGTCATGAACAACTACCGGGCGGGCGATCACCTGTATTTATTCGGATTCAGCCGTGGCGCTTATACGGTCCGCGCCGTGGCGGCACTCCTGCGTGCGTTTGGCGTTCTTCGCGCTGGTCACGAAACGTCGATTCCCTATGCAATCAGGCTTTTGAATGCCGTCAGCATGAGAAAGGAGGGCGACAACGAGATCTTCCGCATCCAGGACAATTTCAAGGCGACCTTCGCCAGTGGCGACTGCAAACCCTACTTCGCAGGTGTGTGGGACACGGTGAGTTCGGTCGGCTGGATCGGCAACCCGCTCGAAGTGGATCTGTTCCTAGCAGCGGGACGACGATCCCGATATCCAGATCGGCCGTCCGCCGGCTCCATCGATGAAATCGGGGATTTTCCGGTCAGAACCATTCTGGGAGCCGAACGCCATATTCCGCTCGTGCGGTCCTTGGCGATGGAGCGCACTTTCATTGTAGCGTAGTCGATGTCCGTTTCCGTGCCGCTCGCCTCCGACACGTTGTGGTAGCTGCAGTCGCGCTCGTTCACCATGCGCCACGGCGAGAGCGTAAACGTGTAGGTGCTGTCCCACCGCCAAGCCGAACCGCCGGACTGCATGTGAACCATGCGGTTGGGCCCACGGTGACCTCGTCCTCGCCCACGCCCGCCGCGCCGTAGCCGTCGTTGCAGAGCTTGAGGAGCCGTTTGGGCGCCGCCGTGCCGTCGAGCGCCAGTATTCGCTCCGCCGTCGAACTTGTCGTCCATCCGGCAGCCGTCACGTGCATCGTCCGGCTTGTCTTTCAATCCCAGATGCGCTTCGACCACGGTGAGGGCCGACCCGGCCGGCGATTTTCCGCCATCGTGGCTCTTGCCGATCGTGCAGCTCGGCGCCCGGCAGATCGCCGCCGATTGCGCCGCATCCGGTGCTGCCACCGCAGCGAGCGGGCGAAGCATTGGCAAGACCAGCAGGGCCGAAGATGGCTTTCATGACGGGCGATTAGCCCGCCAGCACCGGCTCGCCGACGATCTGGGTGCGGTGCATCAGCCGGCGCAGGCTCTCGTCGAAAGCGTCACGGCGGTGCATGACGCAGCGGTTGTCCCACACCACGAGATCGCCCGAGCGCCACTTCTGGTACCAGGCGAAGCGCTCCTGGGTGGCGTGCGCCCAGATCGCGTTCAGGAGCTCTTCGCTCTCCTCGACCGCGAGGCCATGGATGTAGGCGCCGGGGCGGCGGCCGAGGAACAGGGCCTTGCGCTTGGTGACCGGATGCAGGCGGACCAGCGGATGCACGGCGCCCGGCGTACGGCGCGGATCGAGCGTCGTCTGGAAGCCTTTGCGCAGCTCGCCGGCCGAATTGCGGCTGGAATCGTGGATGCAGGTCTTGCCCTCGATCGCGTGCCTGAGCTCGGGCGACAGCGTTTCGTAGGCCGAGTACATGTTGAGGAAGCCGGTGTTGCCGCCGTCGGATGGCACTTCCAGTGCATAGAGCAGCGAGGCGCGCGGCGGCAGCGGGTTGTAGGACATGTCGGTGTGCCAGACGAGTTCGTAGGAGCCGAGCCCGCCCACCGCCTTGCCGTTCTTCTTGACGTTGGCGATCACCGCCACCCAGTCCTCGGCTTCCTTCACGACGCCGGAGTCCGAGCGATCGAAGCCGGCGGCGGCGATCGGCACGCGGTCGAGTTCGCCGAAACGGGCGCTGAACTTCATCAAGGTCGGATCGTCGAGCTTCTGCCCGGAGAAGCGCAGGACGAGATGCTCGCCCCACGCCTCGGCGATGCGGGCGAAGGAAGTGTCGTCGAGCGGCTTCGACAGGTCGACGCCGTGGACGTCGGCGGCAAGCGCGCCGCCGGTCGGCTGGATCCAGAGTTCGCTCAAGGGCTGCCTCCTGGCTCGAAATAGTGTGGCACGAATCGGCTGTTGTTGTGAGTGATGCGCCGTTCGTCCTCTCGCATGCCGATCCCTGCGGATTTGCCCTCGATCACCCACGAACCGACGACGGCGTGGTTTCCGTCGAATACCGGCAGCGGCTGGTAGGCCTGCCAGACGAAGCCCTCGCCGCCATAGTCGCCGCCTGCAGTGTCGAACACGCCCGGTCCGACGATGGTGACATTGTGGCCCTCGCGCCCGAACACTGGCTTCTTCACGAAGGCGCCGCCGAGATCGGCATGCTCCGTCTCGAAAGCCGGCAGCAGGTTGGCGTGGCCCGGGAAGCCCTCCCAGAGGAGCGGCAGCAGCATCTTGTTCGACAGCACCATCTTCCACGCGGGCTCGATGAAGGCCGTCGTGTCGCCGAGCACATGCGCGCCGAATTCCTCGCGCACCATCCATTCCCAGGGATAGAGCTTGCTCAGCACCTGGATCGGCATCTCGTCGCGATCGGTGAAGCGCTTGCCGTTCCAGCCGATGAGCGGAACCGGCAGGGGCTTGCCGGCGAGGCCGGCCTGCAGAGCGGTGTCGCGCAGATATTCCGAGGTGGCGAGATCCTCGGGGTGATCCTCGAAACGCGCGAAATGGACCAGTGCCTCGGGCGGCAGGCGGCGCAGGATGCCGCGCCACGCCTCGATCAATTTCTCATGGATGGAATTGAACTGGTCGGCCTCGGGCTTAACGTCCTTCAGCCAGTACCATTGTATGACGGCGGCCTCGTAGAGCGCGGTCGGCGTGTCGGCGTTGTACTCCAGCAACTTGGGTGGACCCTTGCCGTCATAAGCGAGGTCGAAGCGGCCGCAGATCGTGGGATCGGTGCGCCGCCATACGTGCTCGACATACTCGCCCCACAGCGGCGGGATGCGCATGCGCTCCCAGAGCTTGCTCGACACGACGTGCTCGACCGCCTTCAGGCACATGCCGTGGAGCTCTTCGGTGGCGGCTTCGAGCTGGTCGATCTCGTCGGACGAGAAGGCGTAGCAGGCCTGCTCGGTCCAGTAGGCCTTGCCGTCCATGGTGTAGTAGTCGAAGCCGAGCTGCTCGAGCTTGTGCTGCCAACCGGGGCGCGGGCTCACCGTTTCGCGGCGCATGGCTCAGCTCGCACCCGACGATCCGCCCTGGGACGAACCCGTGGCGCCGAAGCCGCCGCGCTGGCTCTGGCTCGGCGCGGCCTTGCTCGCGTCGGGCGTCGTCGCTGCCGAACCAGCGGAGGGTGTGGGCGTGCTGATGGCGGGCCCGCGATAGAACGGATTGCTGAGGAACCAGAGATAGGGCAGCGCGCCCAGGCCCGAGCCGATCCCGGGCGTGCAGGAATAGAGCAGCGCCGCGCCGGCCACGCCCATCAGCACGAGCTTGATGCCGCGCGACATGCGCGGGCCGCCGGAATTGGGGGAGGGCATGGACATGGTCAGCTCGTCAGGCAGGCGGCGTTGATCAGGCCGAAGCATACGGAGAAGCCGCCGGCCGTGATGCCGGCCGCGGCTTCGTTCGCCTCGACGGCCCGCTTGAGGTCCGGCAGGGTCAGGCGCAGGCCGAGATGCACGATCACCTGCACGACGAGCGCCACCAGAGCCCATAGCACGACGTCGGTCAGGCTGATCGAATGCGCGATGGTATTGGCAAGCGGCAGGCAGAAGCCCAGCAGGGCGCCGACGAGGGCCACGGCCGCCGCCGAATTGCCGGCACGGATCAGGGCGAATTCGCGCCACGGCGTGATCAGCACGTAGATCCAGAGAAACAGCGCGGCGAGCGCAAACCCGACAACGACATAGCGCACGAAGTTGGGGAACGCCGCCGTCAGCCATTGCAGTTCGGGCATGGCGGCGAGTCTCGGATGCCTAGCCGTGCATGGTCAAGCCGCCCGACACGCTGATCGTCTGGCCGGTGATGAAGGCGGCGTCGTCGCTGGCCAGGAAGCAGACTGCGCCCGGGATGTCCTCGGGCTGGCCGACCCGCTTCATCGGGATGGCGCCGACCAGGGCGGCCCGCACCTTCTGGCCGCGTTCGTCGTCGCCGGCGACGGCCGCCAGCAGCGGCGTATCGGTCGGGCCGGGGCAGACGGCATTGAGGGTGATGCCGCGACGTGCCACTTCGCGTGCCACGGTCTTGGTGAAGGCGATGATGCCGCCTTTGCAGGCCGAGTAGACGGCCTCCTGCGAGGAGCCGACGCGACCTGCGTCGGAGGCGATGTTGACGATGCGGCCCGCGCCGCGCGCCACCATGCCTTTCAGCACGAAATGGCTCATGTTGAGCGGCCCGCGCAGGTTGATGGCGATGAGCTGGTCCCAGAGATCGGGCGTGGTGTCGACGAAGTTGGCGAAGCGGTCCCAGCCGGCATTGTTTACCAGAACGTCGGTCGGACCGGCATCCGTCTCGAACCGGGCGATCGCCTTGCCGACGGCCTCGTAGTCGGCGATGTCGACGCCCGCAACGAAGGCCTTGCCGCCGCCCTTCGCGATCTCGCCGGCGACCCTGTTGGCGCCGTCGATGTTCTTGTCGAATACGCCGACGCTCGCACCATAGCCCGCGAAGCGGCGGCAGATGGCGCCGCCGATTGCGCCGCCGCCGCCGGTCACGATGACGTTCTTTCCGTCGAGTCCACGCATGGCGCGCTCCTCAGAGGGGCGAGTAGGGGTCGAACTTCGGCTTGCGCTTCTCCAGGTGGGAGGCCAGGCCTTCCTTCACCTCGGGGCCCATGAAGCCCAGCATCTCGAGCGCCGTCGAGGCGTCGAACGACGGACCCATCATGCGCAGCCAGTTGTTCAGCGCGTACTTGGTGAAGCGGATCGAGGTCTGCGCGCCCTCGGCGAGCTTGGTCGCGACCTCCAGGCCCTTGGCTTCGAGCTGGTCGTCCTCGACGCACAGCGAGACCAGGCCGATGCGCTCGGCCTCCTCGCCGTCGACGGCCTCGCACAGCAGCAGATAGTACTTGGCCTTGGCCATGCCGCAGAGCAGCGGCCAGACGATCACCGCGTGGTCGCCGGCGGCGACGCCGAGCCGCGTATGGCCGTCGATGATCTTGGCTTTCTTGGAGGCGATCGAAACGTCGGCCAGGATGCCCGCGACCAGGCCCGCGCCGACGGCGGGGCCGCGCATGGTGCTGACGATCGGCTTGGAGCAGTTGATGACGTTGTAGACGATGTCGCGCGCCTCCTTCCAGGTGCGGAGCAGCGCGTTGTAGTCCTTGATGTTCTTTTCGATGAGGTCGAAGTCGCCGCCGGCCGAGAATACCTTGCCGCCGGCGCCCTGGATGATGACGCAGTTGACCGTGTCGTCGCCATCGATGTCGCGCCAGACATTGACCAGCTCGGTGTGCATGATCGAGTCGGTCGCGTTGTATTTGTCGGGCCGGTTCATGGTCACCCGCAGCACCTTGGGATGCGGGCGGTCGAACAGCAGGCGCTGGTAGCGTTTTTGCCAGTCGGACATCGAGGTCTCCTCCGTTAAGAGAAGCCTATTCATCTTGCCGGGGGCGCGCCACTCCAGTGGCGCGATCTTCTCGCTGTCCGACTTATGACGCGCCACAGCAGTGGCGCAGCCCAGCTAACGCCGCGTGTTGCCGGCGCTCCAATTGCCGGCGCTGGCGAAGCGCACGGCCTCTTCCGCCGCGCGAACCACGGCGCGCGCCTTCAGCACGCTCTCCTGGTACTCGGCCTCGAGATCGGAATCGGCCACCACGCCGACGCCGGCCTGCACATAGAGGGTGTCGTCCTTGACCAGGCCGGTGCGCAGCAGGATGCAGGTGTCCATCGAGCCGTTGGCGGCGAAGTAGCCGGCGCAGCCGGCATAGATGCCGCGGCGCACCGGCTCGACCTCGTCGATGATCTCCATGGCGCGCACCTTGGGCGCGCCCGACAGCGTGCCCGCCGGGAAGCCGGCCTTGAGCGCGTCGATCGCGTCCAGCCCGTCCTCGAGCGTGCCTTCGACGTGGCTGCTGATGTGCTGGAGGTGGCTGTACTTCTCGATGGTGAACTGCTCGACGACCCGAACCGAGCCGATCTTGGAGACGCGACCCACGTCGTTGCGCGCGAGATCGAGCAGCATCAGGTGCTCGGCATGCTCCTTGGGATCGGCCAGCAGCTTGTCGGCGAGCTGCTTGTCCTCTTCCGGCGTGGCGCCGCGCCGGATGGTGCCGGCCAGCGGCCGGATGGTCACGATGTCGTCGCGCAGGCGCACCAGGATCTCCGGGCTCGAGCCCACGATCGAGAAGTCGCCGTAGTCGAAGAAGATCAGGAACGGGGAGGGGTTGATGCGGCGCAGCGACCGGTAGAGCGAGAGTGGCGGCAGCGTGAAGGGCAGCGAGAAGCGCTGCGACGGCACGATCTGGAAGGCATCGCCGGCGCGGATGTACTCCTTGCAGGTCTCCACCATCGCCTTGAAGTCGTCCTTCGACATGTTGGCCTGCGGCTCGGGCAGGTCCTCGAGCGCGTCGGCGCTCTCGCGCCGGAACGGCAGCGCGCGCTCGAAGTCCGACACCGCGTCGGCCAGGCGTTCCTGCGCCGCCTCGTAGGCGGCGCGTGCGCCGATGCCGGCCTGCGGCCAGGCCGGCGTCACGAGGGTCACGATGTCCTCGAGGCGGTCGAAGATGCAGATCAGGGTCGGCCGCACCATGATCGCGTCGGGCAGGCCGATCGGATCGGGATTCTTGTCGGGCAGGTCCTCCATGTCGCGGACCATGTCGTAGCCCAGGAAGCCGAACAGGCCGGACGCCATCGGCGGCAGTCCGGGCGGCAGGTCCACCTGGCATTCGCGGATCAGAAGGCGCAGCGTCTCGAGCGGCCGGCCGTCGAGCGGCTCGAAGGCCTGGGCGTCGGAGCGGGCGCGGCGGTTGAGCTCGGCGCGGCCCTTGGTGCAGCGCCAGATGACATCCGGCTTGAAGCCGATGATCGAGTAGCGGCCGCGCACCGAGCCGCCCTCGACCGATTCCAGGAGGAAGGAATTGGCCCGCCCGTCGGCAAGCTTGAGATAGGCGGAGACCGGCGTCTCGAGGTCGGCCACCAGCGTGGTCGAGACGAGCTGCGGCTTGCCGGAATCGTAACGCGCGGCGAAGGCGTCGAAGTCAGGCGAGATCGACATGGTGACGACTACGGCTGCTGCTGCGGCCGGAAGGCCGCGGCAAACACCGCCTCGTCGATCGTGACGCCATACTTGGTGCGCAGCGCCGCGACGAGCTGAAGGATCAGGTCGCTGGCGACCATGGTGTCGAGTTGCTTGCCGAAGCGGTCGATTGCATCCTTGTCCTTGGCCATATCGGCAGGTTCGATCTGCTTCACGCGCACGATGACGCTGCCCTCCGCCGCGCGCACCGATTGGACCTTGTTCGGCGCCAGCCTGAACAGCTCCTGCACCACGGGCTGGGTGAGGTAGTTGCCCTGATCGGCCTCGAAGCGCGTAACCGCCTTGGTGGTCCGCACCTCGAGGCCAAGCTCCTTGGCCAGCGTGGCGAAGTCGGTGCCGGCATTGGCCTTGTCGAGCGCTGCCTTCACCTTGGCATCGGCGAGCTTGCGGCGTTCCTCGGCCTGCCAGGCGTCGACGACCTTGGCCTCGACTTCGATCAGGGTCGGGATGCGGGCCGGCGTGATGCGATCGGTGCGCACCATGAGATACTCGCCGCGCTGCGTCTCGATCAGCTCGCTTTCGGCGCTCTCGCGCGTGGCGAAGGCGGCCTTGACCAGTTCGGCGGCGCCCGGGCCGATGACGATCTGCTTGCCCGACGCATCCTGGCCGTGCGCATCGACGTTCTCGTAGGTCTTGACCTTGAGACCGAGCTCGTCGGCGGCGGCCTTCATCGACTGTGTCTTGCTGAGCGTGCGTTCGAAGTCGGTGACCAGCTTGATCAGGAGGTCGGGCGCCTGCTGGGCCTTCAGCTCCTTCACCAGCTTGTCCTTGATGTCGTCGAACGCCACCGTCTTGCCGGGCTCGATCGAGTTGACCCTGACCACGTGCCAGCCGAGCGGTGACTGGATGGGGGCCGGCGCCACGCCCACGGGCAGGCCGAAGATGCCGTCGGCCAGCGCACCGGGCGGCAGGTCCTTCTTGGTGACGGGGCCGAGCTTGATCACGCCGTCGGCGTTGCCGAGGACCTCCTTGGCGGCGTCCTCGAGCGACTTGCCGGCCTTGACGCCGGCGATGATGGCCTTCGCCTTGTCTTCGGTGTCGGCCATCGCCTGATCGACGTCGCGTTTCTCCGGCGTACCGAACTCGGCGGTGCGCGCCTCGTACTCCTGCTTCAGCATGTCGGCCGACACCGAGACCTGGGGCAGGATGTCGTCGACATCCAGCAGAACATAGGAGAAGGCGCGGTACTCGGGGATCTGGAACTTGGCCTTGTTGGCCTCGAAATAGGCGTTGAGCTGATCTGTCGTTGGCTTGGGAACGTCCACCACGATCGCGTCGGGCACGTAGATCGTCTCGGCGACGCGCTTCTCGTTCTCCATCTTGAAGATGTCGTCACGCAGCGACTTGGGCGCGAGCCCATCGGGACGCACCGCGCCGAAGAGCTGGCTGGCGGCGATGTCGCGGCGCATGTCGATGACGTACTGCGCCTCGCTCATGCGGGCCTGCTGCAGGCGATTGCGGTAGAGCAGGGGGTCGAACGAACCGCCCGCGCCCTGGAATCCCGGATTGTGCGCGATGGCGGCGCGCACCTCCTCGTCGCTCACGACCAGGCCGAACTGCCGGACGGCGTAGTCGAGCACGGCGCGCTGGATGACTTCTTCCAGGGCGCGGACATGCAGGCCGTACCGTAGCGCCTGGTCCGGGTCAGGCCGCTGCCCGGTCTGACGCTGGATGTTCTCGAGCTGGCGATTGAACTGGTCGCGGACTTCGGTGATCGAGACCGATTCGCCCCCGACCCAGCCGTAGAGCGGGACATGCGTGCCGCCGACATGGGCGACTTCGGTGCTGCGGCCGCCGGCGCGCAGCATGTCGCCCACTCCCCACAGACCGAAGCTGATGATCAGCATGCCGAAGAGCACGGTCAGGATGATATATTTGGCGTATTTGCGGAACTGATTCACGGAAACGGCGGGGTTTGAGAGACGGGGTTTCGGCGACGGTTTGAGTGGGGCGCATGCCTACCACCCGTCCCTTGGGCAGGCAACCAACCGGCCTTTGACCGGCGAAGCGCCCCGCTGCTAGACACGCCGGCAAGAACGAACTGGGGAAATTTCATGGCGCGTACACGGCGGCCGCTGATTGCCGGCAATTGGAAGATGAACGGTCTGCGCGCCGATGCGCTGGCGCTGGCCAGGGGCGTGGCGGACGGGGTGAAGCAGGCAGGCTGGCGCGATCGCGACGTGCTGGTTTGCCCGCCGGCGACCCTGATCCTCGCGGTTGCCGAGGCAGTGAACGGAAGTGGCGTGCTGGTTGGCGGACAGAACTGCCATGCCAAGGCAAGCGGCGCGCATACCGGCGATATCGCCGCCGAGATGCTGCGCGATTGCGGCGCGAGCCATGTGATCGTCGGCCATTCGGAGCGGCGCGCCGATTGCGGCGAGACCGACGCCATCGTGCGCGCCAAGGCCGAAGCCGCGTGGCGCGCGGGCCTGCTGCCGATCGTCTGCATCGGCGAGACCCTTGCCGAGCGCGACGCCGGCAAGACACTTTCGGTCCTCGAAGCCCAGCTCGAAGGCAGCGTGCCGGCGGGCTCGACGGCGGCGAAGCTGGTCGTGGCCTACGAGCCGGTGTGGGCGATCGGCACGGGCAAGACGCCGACTACGGCCGAGGTGGCCGCAGCCCACGCGCACATTCGCAAGGTGCTGGGCGGCCTGATGGGTGACGCGGTCGCGGTGCGGCTTCTCTATGGCGGGTCGGTTAAGGGCAGCAACGCCGCCGAATTGCTGTTGGCGGGCGACGTCGACGGCGCGCTGATCGGCGGCGCCAGCCTCAAGGCGGACGAATTTTTGGCTATCGCCAAGGCGGCCCAAAGCGGCTAGAAGCGCCCGCTTGGCGGATTTCCCCATCTAGCTGGACGAAAATGGACGCGGTTCGAGGCTTTCTGCACGATTGGCGGCTGGTGCTGCTGATCATCCATGTCGGCGTTACCGCCGCGATGATCGTCGTCATCCTGCTTCAGCGCAGCGAAGGCGGCGGCCTCGGCATGGGCCGCACCGATGCACTGTTCTCGGTGCGCGGCCAGGCCAACATGCTGTCGCGGCTGACGGGCATCCTGGCCGGCGTCTTCTTCTTCCTGAGCCTCCTGATGGCGTGGAGCCTGACCGATCCGTCGCGTGCGACGCGCTCGATCATGGATCGCGTGCCGGCCGGTCCGGCCGCTCCCGACGCGCCGGGAAGCACGGTCCCGGGCGGCCTGACGCCGGCGCCCTCGGCGCCCGCCCAGCCCGCCGCTCCAACCCGCTAGGCCCCGCCTTCGCCAAGGCGACGGCGGGCAAGCCCTCCGGAGCTCCTCCAGGAGCGAAGGAGGGAGCGATATCCCCATGGCTGCAGCCGACAAGGTTTAGTATGCTGTAAGCCCATGACGCGCTTTATATTCATAACGGGCGGCGTGGTTTCCTCGCTAGGTAAGGGTCTTTCGTCGGCGGCGCTGGGCGCATTGCTGCAGGCCCGTGGCTACCGGGTTCGCCTGCGCAAACTCGATCCTTACCTGAACGTCGATCCGGGGACGATGAGTCCCTACCAGCATGGCGAGGTGTTCGTGACCGACGACGGGGCCGAGACCGACCTCGATCTCGGCCACTACGAGCGCTTCACCGGCGTCGATGCCAAGCAAACCGACAACATCACAACCGGCCGCATCTACGCCGGCGTGATCGCCCGGGAACGGCGCGGCGAGTATCTCGGTGCAACGGTGCAGGTGATCCCGCACGTCACCGACGCGATTCGGGAATTCGTCCTGGCCGACACCAAGGACGAGGAATTCGTCCTGGTCGAGATCGGCGGCACGGTGGGCGACATCGAAAGCCTGCCCTTCCTTGAGGCCATTCGTCAGGTCGGCAACGAGGTCGGTCGCGAAAGGGTCATGTTCGTGCACTTGACCTTGCTGCCCTGGGTGCCGACGGCGGGCGAGCTCAAGACCAAGCCGACCCAGCATTCGGTCAAGGAATTGCTGAGCGTCGGGATCCAGCCCGACCTGCTGGTGTGCCGCAGTGGCGACAAGGAGATCCCGGCCAACGAGCGGCGCAAGATCGCGCTGTTCTGCAACGTCAAGGCCGAGCGGGTGATCGAGGCGCGCGACGTCGACACGATCTATCAGGTGCCGATCGCCTATCACGACCAGGGCTTCGACCGCGAGGTCTGCCGCTACTTCGGCCTGCCGGTCGACAAGGAACCCGACCTCGACCGCTGGCGCGGCGTGGTGCGCTCGGTGCGCGAGCCCGAAGGCAAGGTGACGATCGCCGTGGTCGGCAAATACACCGTGCTGCTCGACGCCTACAAGTCGCTCTCCGAGGCGCTGACGCATGGCGGTTTCGGCAGCAACGTGAAGGTCGGGTTGGAGTGGATGGACTCCGAGATCTTCGAGCGCGACGACGCGGTGACGCATCTGGAGAACGTGCACGGCATCCTGGTGCCGGGCGGCTTCGGCGAGCGCGGCACCGAGGGCAAGATCCATGCGGTGAAGTTCGCGCGCGAGCGCAAGGTGCCGTTCTTCGGCATCTGCTTCGGCATGCAGATGGCGGTGATCGAGGCCGCCCGCAACCTGCTGGGCATCGAGGACGCCTCGTCGAGCGAATTCGGCCCGACCGAGAACGCCGTGGTCGGCCTGATGACCGAATGGATCAAGGGCAACCAGATCGAGAAGCGCGCCGCCAACGGCGACATGGGCGGCACGATGCGGCTCGGCGCCTATCCGGCGCATCTGCGGCGCGGCACCAAGGTGCACGAGATCTACGGCCAGGACGTCATCAGCGAGCGCCACCGGCATCGCTATGAGGTCAACGTCAACTACAAGGACAGGCTGGAGCAGGTCGGGCTGCGCTTCTCCGGCATGTCGCCCGACGGCATCCTGCCCGAGATCGTCGAGATCCCGGACCATCCCTGGTTCATCGGCGTGCAGTACCATCCGGAGCTGAAATCCCGGCCTTTCGCCCCGCATCCGCTGTTCACCTCCTTCATCGGCGCTGCCAAGAACCAGAGCCGGCTGGTCTGAGATCTCCTCCCCTTCGCGGATTCCGCGAAGGGGAGGTGCCCGCGCAGCGCCTGCCCTGAGCGAAGTCGAAGGGGGCGGAGGGGCCATAGGGCTGCGGCTTGCTGTCTCTTTCTGACCCCTCCGTCGGCCTATGAGGCCGACACCTCGCCACTTCGTGGGGAGGAAAGCTCTACGCGCTGCCGCCGGCGGGACGTATTTCGGTCATGTTCTTCAGCTTGAGTCGGCGTCATGACCCGTCTCTTTGCCCTTGTCCTTCTTGCCGCCTCCGCGCTGGCCCCCGGCGCCTGGGCGCAATCCGCACAAACGGCCGCGCAATCGCATTTCGGCAAGGCCGAGCGGCGTGATTCGATTTTCCTGCGCTTCCCCGAGATGGCGGAGCGCTATTGGGTCAACAGCGAAACCAATGCGGCCAGCCACAAGGTGGTCGCGGTGCCGATGCCGCGCCAGTGCGCGTTCCTCTACGCCGACTCCTATTCCAAGGGGCAGATGAGCGAGAGCGAGGTCCAGCAGATGGCGCTGTCGAACTGCAGTCGCAAGCTCGCCGAGCTCGGCCCCCTGGGCGAGAACTACAACGTCGATTGCCGCTGTCAGGTCGTGATCAGCGAGGAGAAGTACCTCGTGCCGCGCGACACCATGCCCACCGATTCCTATGGCCCGGTCTCGATCTTCTATCGTGACGATCGCGGCAACGTGGCCCGTCTGAACGGTGTGGCGAAATACGGCGCCCTGATCGGCCGCGACCGCTCGGTGACCTTCGCCGTCGACAATCCGCATGGCGAGCAGGTCTGCGAGGGCACCTTCACCAATGACGCACCGGCCAGCGGGCGTTTCTCGCTGTCGTGCTTCGGCGGCAAGTTCGGCGGCAGCGGCACCTACCAGAGCAAGACCGGCGCGCCGAACGACCACATCATCGCGCGCGGCCAGTCGACGCGCGGCCTGCCGATCGTCATGGCGATCGGGCTGCCGGCCCAGCTTGCCGCCGGCACCTACGGCGGCATCTGACGTGAGCCGCGTTCTCGCCCTGCTGACGATCGCCGCCGTCCTGCCGGCGGCGGCGCTTGCCCAGAGCGCGAGCGAGGTCGAACGCTGCTTCCAGAATCCGGGAGCGTGCGCGCAGGGCGGCGGCGCTCCTGCAGCGGCCCCCTCGGGAGGGGGCGGCGCACCCGTTGCCGCGGCCCGGCCGGCGGCCCCGGCGCCCGACTACACGACCGTGCTGCAAAGTCCCGAACCGGACCGCAAGCGCATCCAGGAGTTGCTGCGCACGCTCGACAAATACAACGGGCCAATCGACGGCAACCTGCAGTCCGAAGTGACGGTGAAGGCGATCGGCGACTGGCAGAAGGGGCGGGGCACGCATGCCGTCGGCAAGCTGACGCCGCAGGAGGCCGAACAGCTCAATGCCGAGGCGTCGAAGGCGCCGATCAAGCGCATCGAGCCGCCGACGCAGACCGCCACGGCACCGGCAACGTCGCCCGCGAACGCCGATGCCCTGAAGGCGCTGCAGGCGCGGCTGGCCGAACGCCGCAAGGCGGCGGAGCCCAAGGCCAACGCCGCCTCGCAGTCGCTGATCCATGATCTCAAGGCCTATGTCGCAGCCGACGGCAAGGGCGCGGCCGGCGACCAGTTCGTCGCCTTCGCAAAATGGTATGCCGACAACAAGGCCGCAGGACGCACTGTCGGCGAGGTCACGCCGGTCATCGACGACTACGGCGACGGCAAGACAGGCGCCGCCGTTGCGACCGAGGTGCTGTTCCAGACCAAGCAGGGCGAAAGCAGCCAGTCGCAATGCCTGGTGTTCGCCTGGATCGAAGGCTCTCCACGCAAGAACGCGCAGGCCTTCTCCTGCGACGATGTCGCGGGCGTCGAGAAGTGGAAGACCGATCAGGCCCTGAAGAGCGCCTGGCGCTAGCTCGAGCTGATCCAGCGTTCGTAACGTTCGTTATAGGTCAGGCGGTCGTAGGCATCGCCCGGCAGGGCCTCGATGCCCTTGCGCAACGCGTCGACCGAGAAGCGCTGCTTGCGCGACGGCAGGACCATCAGCCGCCCATGTCATGTATACCACGCATGGGACCAGTATAGAAAATCTCCATCACTCGGTCACTTGCTCCGCCCGTGGTGGGCCGGTAGACAGGCCGCGCCGAGAAGGAGTTCCGCCCGATGAGTGCCATTGCCGAAGTCCGCGCCCGCGAAATCCTCGACAGCCGCGGCAACCCCACGGTCGAGGTCGAGGTCGAGCTCGACAGCGGCGCGATGGGCCGTGCCGCCGTTCCGTCCGGCGCCTCGACGGGCGCCCACGAGGCGGTCGAGCTGCGCGACGGCGACAAGAAACGTTATGGCGGCAAGGGCGTCCTGAAGGCGGTCGCGGCGGTGAACGGGGAGATCATGGACCTGCTGTCCGGTCTCGACGCCCTGGAGCAGATCAAGATCGATCGCGCGCTGATCGAGCTCGACGGCACGCCCAACAAGGGCCGGCTGGGCGCCAACGCCATCCTCGGCGTCTCGCTCGCCGTCGCCAAGGCGGCGGCGATGGACAGCGGCCTGCCGCTCTACCGCTATGTCGGCGGCAGCCAGGCCTCGCTCCTGCCGGTGCCGATGATGAACATCATCAATGGCGGCGTGCATGCCGACAATCCGATCGACATCCAGGAATTCATGATCATGCCGGTGAAGGCCAGCCGCTTCGCCGACGCGCTGCGCATGGGCTCCGAGATTTTCCACGCGCTCCGCAGCCAGCTCAAGGACGCCGGGCACAATACCAACGTGGGAGACGAGGGCGGCTTTGCCCCCAACCTGGCCTCGGCCAACGAGGCGCTCGGCTTCATCATGAAGTCGATCGAGCAGGCGGGCTACCGGCCGGGCGAGGACGTGATGCTGGCGCTCGATCCTGCCTCCACCGAATTCTTCAAGACGGGCAAGTACGAGCTGAAAGGCGAGAAGAAGTCGCTCGATGCCGCCGGCATGGTCGACTATTACGCCGACCTCGTGAAGCGCTACCCGATCGTATCGATCGAAGACGGCATGGCCGAAGACGACATGGCCGGCTGGAAGGCGATCACCGACAAGCTCGGCAAGACAATCCAGCTCGTCGGCGACGACCTGTTCGTGACCAACCCCAAGCGGCTCGCCGACGGCATTCGGGACGGGCTGGCCAATGCCATCCTGGTGAAGGTGAACCAGATCGGCACGCTCACCGAAACGATGGAAGCCGTGTCGATGGCGCGCCACGCGGGCTATGGCGCCGTGATGTCGCATCGTTCCGGCGAGACCGAGGATTCTACGATCGCCGACCTCGCGGTCGCGACCAACTGCGGCCAGATCAAGACCGGCTCGCTGTCGCGCTCGGATCGGCTCGCGAAGTACAACCAGCTCCTGCGCATCGAGGAGCAGCTCGGCACCCAGGCGCGCTACGCCGGCACGTCGATCCTGCGCGGCAAGTAGTCTCGCCGGACCGCGGGGCTCCGGGCCCGCTCATTGCTGGGAGCGCGCCACTCCAGTGGCGCTCATGGGCTGTGTGATCCACGAAGATGCGCAACTGGAGTTGCGCGCTCCCAGCCAAGACGAAGAGGCGGCCTGGAGGCCCGCGGTTCGGCATGACATGAGTCTGCCCTATCGGAACTCGCTCTAAGGTGCCTTGAACGCGACTTCGTAGTGCGTCGCAAAGTCGTCGAACTCGACAAGCACTGCCTGTGCTTCGGGCTCGACCACGGCCTTGGCGATGTCGGGGCCGGTGAAGGCCTCGATCGATTGGCGTGATTCCCAGAGTGTCGCGGCTAGGAATTCCGTCCGGCCGTCGACCACGCGCCGCAGCAGCCAGACGCCGTGATGGCCGTCGAGCTCCCTGAGTTCAAGGACGACGGTCCCGGTGAAATGCCGAACGTACGCGTCGGCCTTCGCTGTCGTCTCGGCGCGGCCGCGCCACAAGCGGACAATCATGGCCGAAGGCTAGTGGCGCACTCCCCTCCGGTATTGGTAAAAATTGCCCATGGCCCGCAGCGATCCGAGGAACTCGACGGAGTATTGGTGGGACCGGCATCTGGCCGGCCTCAGCCTGCTGCGTGCCGACTTCACGACCCACGAATACCCGCCGCACACGCACGAAGCGCTGGTCGTGGCCGTCACCGAGCAGGGTGGCTCGATGATCAAGAGCCGGGGGCAGGTCGAACAGGCACATGCCTCGACGCTGTTTGTCTTCAATCCGGCCGAGCCCCACGCCGGCTGGATGGGCTGGAGCGAGCGCTGGCGGTATCGGTCGCTCTACCTCACCCAGGCGGCGCTCGATCAGGTGGCGCACGGACTTGGCATCGGGCAGGTGCCCTACTTCACGCGGAACGTCTTCCTCGATCCCGACCTCATCGACGGCTTCCTTGCCATGCATCGTGCCATCGAGCAGGGCCGCGATGTCTTCCAGGAACGCGAACTCCTGATCGGCACCTTCGGCCGGCTGTTCCGGCGCCATGGCAGCGGGCGCCCTCGGATCGGGCCGGCGCCGCGCGACCAGGTCGCGCTGAAGCGTGTGAAGGAACGCATGCACGCTGACCATGCGGAAGACCTCCGGCTGGAAGATCTGGCACGGGATGTCGGCCTGACGACTTTCCAGCTCATCGGCCTGTTCAAGCGTGCGACAGGGCTTGCGCCACATGCCTACCTGACCCAGGTCCGCCTCAACATCGCCTGCCGGCATCTCCGGCATGCGCGACCGATCGCCCAGGTCGCGACCGACGTCGGTTTCTACGACCAAAGCGCGCTCACCAAGCATTTCAAGCGCTGCTACGGCATCACGCCCCTACAGTTCACGCGCGCGGCGGCATAAGGTTTCCGCGTCAGGGCCGGCGCGGCGATGAGTTTTTGCGCCATATGGGGCGCAGAAACTCGGCTTCACCCCGCATATCTTATTTAATAATACTTTACTTTCAATAAAGTATTGCTATAGTAGCTGGATTGTGCCGTCGCGTCATCGTCGACCTGCCGGCGACCCTGCATCTGGGGCAAATCATGCGGAGACACACCACTTGGAATTGGCCTGGCGCTTGCGGAAATTGCGTAAATTCCCGGCGGCCTCCCGCCCCGTGAGCGAGGCGGCAAAACCGGCGGGCAATTTTCGCCAATATCGGCCGGGTCCGGGGCGCTAGGCAAAGCGCATGCATCTCTATTGCCATGAACATCCCGATGCGCTGGTCGTGCAAACGACCGTTGCTGCCGCGTGGCCGGGCAAGGTCGCACTGGCCGAGACGCCGTTCTATCCCGGCGGCGGCGGACAGCTCGCCGATCGCGGCGTGCTGCGCTGGAACGGTGGCGAAGTCCGGGTCATCGGCTTCGAGTACACTGCCGGCAAGCTCTGGCATCTGCTCGATACGCAGGCCGAAGTTGCGGGAAGCGTCGAAGCAGAGGTGGATCCGGCGTTCCGCCGGACCATGCGCCAGCTTCACACCGGCACGCACATCCTCAACGCCTTCGTCTTCCAGACCTTCGACGGCGCGCTGGTCACCGGCGTGCAGATGGCCGATGACGGCACGGCGCGCATGGATTTCGACGTGCCCGGCGCGGACAACGACCGCCTGCGCGCGCTTGAAGCGCCGATCAACGACGTGATCGCCCAGGACATCGCGGTGAACTTCGCCTACGTGCCGATGGCCGAAGCGCAGGCCGAACGCGGTTTGATCCGCAGCCGCTCGGTGGCGCCTCCACCGACGCCCGACGGCAGGATCCGGATCGTCGAGATCGTCGGCCTCGATCGCCAGGCCTGCGGCGGCACGCACCTCACCTCGACGGGAGGATCGCCGCCCATCCGCATCCTCAAGATCGACAACAAGGGCCGTCACAACCGGCGGGTCCGCATCGCCCTCTCCGATGGCTGTCCCGGACGCTAAGGGCCTCTGCCAAAACGAAAATTCTTGACTTCCCGACACCATATGTTGCCATATGTGACGAGGAAGTTCGCATATGTTGTTGAGACCGCGTCAGATTCTGGCCCCGATCATCTTCGCCACGATGTTCGGATATTTCGGCTACCACCTGGTCAACGGTGATCGTGGCCTGTTGGCCATGGCGTACCTCCAGCGCGAGGTCCTGGTCGCCGATCAGAACCTGACGGAAGCCGAGACGACGCGAAAGATCTGGGAGCGGCGTGTGTCCGAACTGCGCAACCAGAGTTCTCGATCCCGACATGCTCGATGAACGCGCCCGTATTCTGCTGAACTTCGCGCGCAAGGACGACATCATCGTCTTCACGCCGACGCGTTGAAGCTGCGCCTGGCGCGGCGACTTGGCGGGAGGTGACGCGTCGCTCAAAGTTCGCTTCGCGGCCGTCTGAAAGAAACTGTCCGGCGCGCTGGCCCGCTTGCAAACAATCGCTCAATTGCTGCGCCGCACCCGCAGGTGCTCTGGATTTTCCTGCTAGATCAACCACATCGCCTTGGGCGATGCTATAAGGCGGCGCGGGGTTAGCGAGGGGGGTCCTATGGCGAAGCCGGCCATCAAGCCGAAGGTCGAATCTCTTTCCACTGGATCGAAGTCGTCCCCGCCATCGCCCGGGCTCGGCGACAACAGCGTGAGTGCCGACCAACTCAAATCGTTCTACCGCGACATGCTCCTTATCCGCCGCTTCGAGGAGCGGGCGGGCCAGCTCTACGGCATGGGCCTGATCGGCGGCTTCTGCCACCTCTATATCGGTCAGGAAGCGGTCGTCGTCGGCATGCAGTCGACCATCAACGCCAAGGACGCGATCGTCACCTCCTACCGCGACCACGGCCACATGCTGGCCGCCGGCATGGACCCCAAGGGCGTGATGTCGGAGCTGACCGGCCGGAGCGGCGGCTATTCCAAGGGCAAAGGCGGCTCGATGCACATGTTCAGCCGCGAGAAGAACTTCTACGGCGGCCACGGCATCGTGGGCGCCCAGGTGCCGATCGGCACGGGCCTCGCCTTCGCCCACAAGTACAACAAGGCCAAGAACGTCTCGCTGACCTACTTCGGCGACGGCAGCGCCAATCAGGGCCAGGTCTACGAGGCCATGAACATGGCCGCACTCTGGAAGCTCCCCGTCATCTACATCATCGAGAATAACCGCTACGGCATGGGCACCTCGGTCGAGCGCGCCTCGGCCACCACGGAGCTCTATCGCCACGGCGAGGCGTTCAGCATCCCGGGCGAGCGGGTCGATGGCATGGATGTGCTGGCGGTGCGGGCGGCGGGCGAGAAGGCCGTCGAATACGCCCGCAGCGGATCGGGCCCGTACATTCTCGAGATGCAGACCTATCGCTACCGCGGCCATTCGATGAGCGACCCGGCCAAGTACCGGACCAAGGAAGAGGTCGACAAGTACCGCAACGAGCGCGACCCGATCGACCATGTGCGCAAGATCCTGCTCGACGGGAAGATGACCGACGAAACCGCCCTCAAGGCAGTCGACGCCGATATCCGCAAGATCGTGAACGACGCCGCCGAATACGCACAGCACAGTCCCGAGCCCGATCCGTCGGAGTTGTGGACCGACGTCCTGGTCGAGGCCTGATCTGATGTCCATTCCGGTTTTGATGCCCGCCCTGTCGCCGACCATGACGGAGGGCAAGCTTGCGAAGTGGCATGTGAAGGTGGGCGATGTCGTGAAGTCGGGCCAGGTGATCTGCGAGATCGAGACCGACAAGGCGACCATGGAGGTCGAAGCCGTCGACGAGGGCACCGTCGCGCAAATCCTGGTGCCCGAAGGCACCGAGGGCGTGGCGGTCAACACGCCGATCTGCATCCTGGCGGCCGAAGGCGAGAGCGTCGCCGATGCCGCGAAGTCGGTTCCTGCCGCCGCCGCCAAGGCCGAGGCGCCTGCGGCTCCCAGGGCCGCGGCGCCGGCCCCCAAGGCGGAAACGCCTGCGGCACCTGCTCCCGCGAAGGCCGCACCCGCCGCCGAGCCGGAATGGAAGGGCAAGACCACCCACATCACGGTGCGCGAGGCGTTGCGCGACGCCATGGTCGAAGAGATGCGCAAGGACGACAAGGTCTTCCTGATGGGCGAGGAGGTCGCGCAGTACCAGGGCGCCTACAAGGTGAGCCAGGGCCTGCTCGAGGAATTCGGCGAGAGAAGGGTGATCGATACGCCGATCACCGAACATGGCTTCGCCGGCCTGGGCGTCGGCGCGGCATTCGCCGGGCTGAAGCCGATCGTCGAATTCATGACCTTCAACTTCGCCATGCAGGCGATGGATCAGATCATCAACTCGGCCTCCAAGACGCACTACATGTCGGGCGGGCAGATGACGTGCCCGATCGTGTTCCGCGGTCCCAATGGCGCCGCCGCTCGCGTCGCCGCGCAGCACTCGCAGTGCTACGCCAGCTGGTACGCCCACTGTCCCGGCCTGCGCGTGCTGGCGCCGTGGAGCGCCGCCGACGCCAAGGGCCTGCTCAAGGCAGCCATCCGCGATCCCAATCCGGTGATTTTCCTCGAGAACGAGATCCTCTACGGCCAGTCGTTCGACGTGCCGGAGGATCCAGACTTCGTGCTGCCGATCGGCAAGGCCAAGGTGGAGCGGCCGGGCAAGGACGTCACGATCGTCGCTTTCTCGATCATGGTCGGCAAGGCGCTGCTGGCGGCCGAGGAACTGGCAAAGCAGGGTATCGACGCCGAAGTGATCAACCTCAGGAGCCTGCGCCCGTTCGATACCGAAACCATCGTCGCCTCGGTGAAGAAGACCAATCGGCTGGTTACGGTCGAGGAGGGCTGGCCGTTCGCCGGCATCGGCTCGGAACTCGCCGCCCAGATGATGGAGTATGCCTTCGACTGGCTGGACGCACCGGTGACGCGCGTGCACGGAGCCGACGTGCCGTTGCCCTATGCCGCAAATCTGGAGCGGATGGCCCTGCCGCAGCCGGAGAACATCGTCGAGGCCGCCCGCGCGGTCTGCAATCGCTGACGCGGAGCCGGCCATGTCCATCAATATCCTGATGCCCGCGCTGTCGCCGACCATGACCGAGGGCAAGCTCGCCAAGTGGCACGTCAAGATGGGCGACGCCGTCAAGTCGGGCCAGGTCATCTGCGAGATCGAGACCGACAAGGCGACCATGGAGGTCGAAGCGGTCGACGAAGGCAGGATCGGCCAGATCGTCGTGCCCGAAGGCGCCGAGGGCGTGAAAGTGAATGCCGTCATCGCCGTCCTGCTGGAGGAGGGCGAGAAGGAAGTGCCGAAAAGCGCTGCAGCACCTGCCGCTGCGCCGGCTCCCGCGGTCGCGACTCCAGCACCCGCCGCGGCGCCTGGCTCCGGCAGCCGCGCCAAAGCCCGCGCCGGCACCTCCGGCAGCGGCTACGCCCAGTGGCGGGCGCATCTTCGCCTCGCCGCTCGCCAAGCGCATTGCCGCGGACAAGGGGCTCGATCTTTCGCGCGTAAAGGGTAGCGGCCCAAACGGCCGCATCGTCAAGGCCGACGTCGAATCCGCCAAGCCGGGAGCTGCCCCGACGGCGGCGCCCGCACCAAGGGTCGCGCCGCCCGCCGGCGTTCAGCCGGTGTTCGTGGCGCCCGGCGACACGCGCGTGCCGCACACGTCGATCCGCAAGGTGATCGCGCGGCGCATGCTCGAATCCAAGCAGACCGTGCCGCACTTCTACCTGACGGTGGATCTCGAGATCGACGCGCTTCTGGCGGCACGCCAGGCGATCAATGCGGTGGCCGAGAAGAAGGGCACCAAGGTCTCGGTCAACGACATGGTGATCAAGGCCTGCGCCAAGGCGCTGCGCGATCATCCCGAGTGCAACGCCTCGTGGACCGAGGACGAGATGATCCAGTACGGCGCCGTCGACATCTCGGTCGCCGTCGCCACCGACCGCGGCCTGATCACGCCGATCGTGCGCAACGCCGACATGAAGGGCCTGGCGCAGATCGCGTCGGAGATGAAGGACCTCGCGGCCCGCGCCAAGGTCGGCAAGCTCAAGCTCGACGAGTTCCAGGGCGGCGGCTTCACCATCTCCAACCTCGGCATGTTCGGCATCAACAGCTTCTCCGCCATCATCAACCCGCCGCAGGCCATGATCCTGGCCGTCGGTGTGGGCGAAGAGCGGGCGGTCGCGCGCAAGGGCCAGGTCGTCGTGCGCAACATGATGAGCTGCACGCTGGCGGTCGATCATCGCGTGGTCGACGGCGCCATGGGCGCGCAGTACCTGCAAACGCTGCGCGCCTATATCGAGCAGCCGGCCGCGATGCTGGTCTAGGAGCGCATGATGGCCGACACGAGCTTCGACATCATCATCGTGGGCGGCGGACCGGGTGGCTATGTCGCCGCCATCCGGGCGGCCCAGCTCGGAATGAAGACCGCCGTCGTCGAGCGTGAGCACATGGGCGGTATCTGCCTCAACTGGGGCTGTATCCCGACCAAGGCGCTGCTGCGCACCTCCGAAGTCTTCAGCTTGATCAAGCACGCCGATTCCTTCGGCCTGTCGGTCAAGGACGTCTCCTACGACCCCAAGAAGATCGTCGAGCGTTCGCGCAAGGTCGCGAACCAGCTCAGCAACGGCGTCAAGGGCCTGATGAAGAAGAACAAGATCACCGTGTTCGACGGCAGCGCCAAGCTTGCGGGCAGCGAGGGCGGTCAGCGCAAGCTCGCCGTGGCGATGAACGACAAGAGCAACGTCGCCTTGACCGCCAAGAACGTGATCCTGGCGACCGGTGCCCGGGCGCGCCAGCTCCCCGGCCTGGAGTCCGACGGCAAGCTCGTCTGGACCTACAAGGAAGCGATGGTGCCGCCGGATTTCCCCAAGTCGCTGCTGGTGATCGGCTCCGGCGCGATCGGCATCGAGTTCGCAAGCTTCTACCGCACCATGGGCGCCGAGGTGACGGTGGCCGAGGTGCTCGATCGTATCCTGCCCGTCGAGGACGAGGAGGTCTCGGCCTTCGCCAAGCGCGCCTTCGAGAAGCAGGGCATGAAGATCCTGACCGGCGCCACGGTCGGCAACCTGAAGAAGGCGGGCGACAAGGTGACGGCCACCATCGCGTCAGGCGGCAAGAACCAGGAGATCACCGTCGATCGCGTGATCAGCGCCGTCGGCATCGTCGGCAATGTCGAGGACCTCGGCCTCGAAGGCACCAAGGTGAAGGTCGAGAAGACCCATATCGTGATCGACCAATGGGGCTTCACCGGCGAGCCGAATGTCTACGCCATCGGCGACGTGGCCGGTCCGCCCTGGCTTGCGCACAAGGCCATGCACGAGGGCGTCCTTGTGGTCGAGAAGATCGCCGGGGTGAAGGGCGTGCACCCGATGAAGACCGAGAACATCCCGGGCTGCACCTACTGCCAGCCGCAGGTCGCCAGCATCGGCCTGACCGAGGCCGCCGCCAAGGCCAAGGGGCTGCAGCTCAAGGTCGGCAAGTTCCCCTTCATCGGCAACGGCAAGGCGATCGCGCTGGGCGAGCCCGAGGGCTTCATCAAGACGATCTTCGACGCCACGACCGGCGAGCTTCTGGGCGCCCATATGATCGGCGCCGAGGTTACCGAGTTGATCCAGGGCTACAGCATCGCCAAGACGCTCGAGACCACCGAGGCCGAGCTCATCGCCACGGTGTTCCCGCACCCGACGCTGTCGGAGATGATGCACGAGTCGGTACTGGCGGCGTACGGCCGGACACTCCATATCTAGGCGGCGATGGACGGTACCCTCGACAAGCTCCCGCTGAGCCGGGCCGAGCGCCACCCCGAGAAGGCGCATCGCCCGGACAATCCCATCCGGCGCAAGCCGGACTGGATCAGGGTGCGTGCGCCCAACTCGCCGGAATATGCCGAGACCAAGCGGCTGATGCGCCACTACGGGCTCGCCACCGTGTGCGAGGAGGCGGCCTGTCCGAATATCGGCGAGTGCTGGAAGCAGAAACACGCCACCTTCATGATCATGGGCGAGACCTGCACGCGGGCCTGCGCCTTCTGCAACGTCGCCACCGGCAAGCCGGGCGCGCTCAATCCGCACGAACCGGCCAACCTTGCCGAAGCGGTCGGCAGACTGGGCCTCGGCCATGTCGTGGTGACCTCGGTCGACCGCGACGACCTGGCCGACGGCGGGGCAGGGCACTTCGCCGCGGTGATCGCGGCGCTCCACCGGCAGGCCCCCGGCACGACGATCGAGGTGCTGACGCCCGACTTCATGCGCAAGGCCGGTGCCATCCAGACCGTGGTCGCCGCCCGACCCGACGTGTTCAACCACAACCTCGAGACCGTGCCGCGGCTCTATCCGACCATTCGGCCGGGCGCCCGCTACTTCACCTCGCTCAGCCTGCTGTCGCGCGTGAAGGAGATCGATCGCGCGATGTTCACCAAGTCCGGCCTCATGGTCGGCCTCGGCGAGACGCGCGAGGAGATCCTCCAGGTGATGGACGACCTGCGGGCCGCCGACGTCGATTTCCTCACGGTTGGGCAATATCTGCAGCCGACGCCCAAGCATGCGCCGATCGACCGCTTCTGGACGCCGGCCGAGTTCGACGAGCTCGCCACGCTGGCGCGCGCCAAGGGATTCCTGATGGTCGCCGCCTCGCCGCTCACGCGCTCGAGCTATCACGCCGGCGACGACTTCGCGCGGCTGAGGGCGGCGCGCGCCGCACAAGCGCAGGGCTGATCGCGGCGTGGTGACTCGACATGCCGAGCGGCGCCTCGTGCGCTTCGCTCCCCGGCAACTTTTCGACCTCGTTGCCGACGTTCCGCGTTATCCCGAATTCCTGCCCTGGTGCACGGCGGCGCGCATCCGCCGCCATGAAGAGCCCAACGTCGACCTCGCCGAACTCGCCATCGGCTTCGGGCCATTCCATGAAAAGTTCGTGTCGCGCGTCGTGCTGACACCCGATGACGCGAATGGGCCGCGCATCGAGACCACCGGCGTCGAAGGACCGTTCCGGCATCTCGCGAGCCGGTGGTGGTTCGAGCCTCATGCCGACGGCACGCTGATCCATTTCAGCCTGGAATTCGAATTCCGCTCGATGCTGCTGCAGCAGACCGTGCGCCTGCTGTTCGCCGAGGCGGTGAAGCGCATGGTCTCGGCGTTCGAAGCGCGCGCCAACCAGCTCTACGGCAAGCCTAGCGCTCGGCCAGCGCGGCCAGCATCGCAAGCGCGGTAAGCACCGACACGCGCCGGATCGAGTCGCGATCGCCGGGGAAGACATGGCGCTCGGCGATCGGATCATGGCCCATGCGCATCGCCGCCAGATAGACCAGACCGACCGGCTTTTCCTCGGTGCCGCCACCGGGGCCGGCCACGCCCGTCACCGACACCGCCAGATCGGCGCCGGAGCGGGCGAGGGCGCCGGCCGCCATGGCCCGCGCCACGGGATCGCTCACCGCGCCGTGGCCCATCAGCGCATCCCACGGAACGCCCAGCATTTCGCGCTTGGCCTCGTTGGCATAGGTCACGAAGGCTCGATCGACCACATCAGAGGAGCCGGCAATCGCCGTCAAGGTCGCCGCGACCAGGCCGCCGGTACAGGACTCGGCAGTGACGACCTTGAGTCCGCGCTTGCGACAGGCATGCAGAACGCGCTCCGCAGCGTCCCTCATCTCGTGATCGAACATTACGAACTCCTGCGCCTAATCCTAGCGTCTCGGCACTTCGACGGTGGCGACCGCCTGCGCCGCGATGCCTTCGCCGCGGCCGGTGAATCCCAGCCCCTCGGTGGTCGTGGCCTTCACGCTCACTCTGTCACGGCCGATGCCGGCGATGCGAGCGATGCTTTCGATCATGGCCTCGCGATGCGGGCCGATGCGCGGCGCCTCGCAGACGAGGGTGAGGTCGAGATGGACGATCCGTCCGCCGGCCCGGGCCAGCAGTTCGATGGCGTGACGCAGGAAGCGGTCGGACGAGGCGCCGCGCCACTGCGCATCGGATGGCGGGAAGTGCTTGCCGATGTCGCCGGCGCCGATCGTGCCCAGCACTGCGTCGGTGAGAGCGTGCAGCGCCACGTCGGCATCCGAATGGCCGGACAACGCCCGGGTGTGCGCTATGGCGACGCCGCCCAGCATGACCGCGCTGCCCGGTCCGAAGCCATGCACGTCGAAGCCGAAGGCCGTCCGCGTTTCCATCATCTGGGCCTGCTGGATATCCTGGGCGGTGGTGATCTTGCGGTTATCGTCGTGGCCCTCGACCATGACGACCCGCAAACCGGCGCGTTCGGCCACCGCGGCATCGTCGGTGAGCGCGGTCGCCTCGCGGCTGGCCAGTGCCGCCACCGCGCGATGGGCCTTGAGCAGGGCGGCAAACCGGAAAACCTGCGGCGTCTGCGCCCGCCACAAATGGGCGCGGGGCAGCGTCTCGGAAATGGCACCGCTGCCGTCGGTCTTCTTCAGCGTATCCGCAAGCGGCACGCCCAGGACCGCGCCGTCGACCCCGGGCGCCAGCACGGCCTCGAGGCAGGCTGCGATGTCGGCCGGCCGTATGAAGGGACGGGCGGCATCGTGAATGGCGACCAGATCCGGCGGGTGCGACGCCAGCGCCTCGAGGCCGTTCAAAACCGATTGCTGGCGACTGCCGCCGCCTTCGACCGGCGGCGGCAGGTCGAAACCGGCGACGGCCGTGCGGTAGAGCGCCTCGTCGCCCGGTCCGATGACGACCTGGATCCCGTCGATGCCGGAGGCGGCCCGGATGGCCGTCAGGGTGTGGTGCAGGACAGATCGACCTCCCACGAGGGCATATTGCTTGGGCAGGGGACCGCCAAAGCGGCGACCCCGGCCTCCGGCGACGATCAGGGCGGTACAGGTGGGCACGAGGGGTTAGATAACATTGGGTTAGGGGGCGCGCACTTCGGACGCTTGCACCGGCTGCCCTGACCCGCTATTGCTCGCTCAATTATTGTGCACTGCACAAGATGCCTATTTACTGATCAGAACATGGACACACCGCGTCTTCAACCCGTCGATATCGGCCCGGTCCGCCTCGAGGACCCCGTCATCCTGGCGCCCATGTCAGGCGTGACCGACATGCCCTTCCGCCAGATGGTGAAGCGTGATGGGGCAGGCTTGGTCGTGTCCGAGATGATCGCCTCGGCTGCGATGGTGCGGGAGAACCGCAAGACGCTGCTGATGGCCAAGAACTCGCCGGAAGAGTTTCCCATGTCGGTCCAGCTCGCCGGCTGCGAGCCCGAGGTGATGGCGGAGGCCGCCAAGCTGAACGAGGACCGCGGTGCGGCGATCATCGACATCAATTTCGGCTGCCCGGTGAAGAAGGTGGTGAATGGCCATGCCGGCTCCTCGCTGATGCGCGACGAGGTGCATGCCGCCCGGATCCTCGAGGCCACGGTCAATGCCGTGAAGCTGCCGGTGACGCTCAAGATGCGCACGGGCTGGGATGCGACCAACCGCAACGCGCCCAGTCTCGCACGCATCGCCGAGGCCTGCGGCATCCGGATGCTGACTGTCCATGGCCGGACGCGCTGCCAGTTCTACGACGGCCGCGCCGACTGGGCGTTCGTGGCCGACGTCAAGGCAGCGACCAGGCTGCCCGTCATCGTCAACGGCGACATCAACACGCTGGACGACGTCGACACCGCGCTCGAGCAGTCGGGCGCCGACGGCGTGATGATCGGCCGTGGCGCCTACGGCCGGCCGTGGTTCCTCAACCAGGCGATCCACTATCTCCGGTCCGGCGTTCGTCTCGCCGATCCGTCGCTCGCCGAGCAATACGCCACGGTGCGGGAGCACTTCGAATCCATGCTCTCGCACTATGGCCAGGAGACAGGCGTGCGCATGGCCCGCAAGCATATGGGCTGGTATTCAAAAGGCTTGCCGGCCTCGGCCGACTTCCGTGCCGCGGTGAACCGCGAGACCGATCCGAACAAGGTCCGCGCACTGCTGGCCGCGTTCTTCCTTCCCGCGCTTGAACGGCAGGCCGCCTAGCATGTCGCTGCAACCCCTCAAGCGGTCGAATGCGCTCAGCGACCAGTCTCCGACGGCGATCCTCGATTCGCTTTCGGAAGCTGTGGTGGTGGTCAATGCCGGCGGATTGATCCACTACGCCAACCTCTCGGCGGAGCAATTCTTCGGCGTCGGCCGCGCGCGGCTGATCGGCCATCCGCTGAACGAGTTCGTGCCCGATGACACGCCGCTCTTCTCGCTTCTCGAACAGGTGCTGGTGACCGGAGGGGCGGTGGCCGAGAACGGCGTGACGCTCGCCTCGCCGCGCCTCGGCAACCGCTTTTGCGCGTTGCGCCTGTCGCCTGTGGTCGACAGCGACGGCCTGGTCGCGGTGTCGCTCGTGGAGCAGACCATCGCCCGCAACATCGACCGCCAGATGTCGCATCGCAGCGCCGCCCGGTCGGTGAGCGCGCTCGCCGCCATGCTGGCGCACGAGGTGAAGAACCCGCTGTCGGGCATCCGCGGCGCCGCCCAACTCCTCGAGCAGTCGGTGCCCGATTCGGAGCGCGAGCTGACCAGCCTGATATGCGAGGAAACCGACCGCATCGTGGCGCTGGTCGACCGCATGGAGGCGTTCGCCGACGGCCGGCCGATCGAGCGCGGGTCGATCAACATCCACCAGGTCCTCAATCACGTCCTGCGCATCTCGCAGAACGGCTTCGGCAAGGGCGTACGCTTCGTCGAGACCTACGATCCGTCCCTGCCGGACGTCCATGGCGACCGCGACCAGCTCATCCAGGTCTTCCTCAATCTGGTGAAGAACGCCTGCGAGGTGCCGGGCGACGGCGAGCGCGAGATCGAGTTGTCCACAGCCTACCGCCATGGCCTGCGCCTGGCCGTCCCCGGCCAGCAAGCCAAGGTCAATCTGCCGCTGGTTGTCTCGGTGCGGGACAACGGCCACGGCGTGTCCGACGAGATCCGGGCCCACCTGTTTGACGCTTTCGTGACAAACAAGCCGACCGGAACCGGCCTCGGTCTTGCATTGGTGGCCAAGATCATCAACGACCACGGCGGCGCCATCGAGTTCGAGAGCGAGCCCGGCCGCACGACTTTCAGAGTGATGTTGCCCTTGCAGTTCCTCGCAGCGACCCCATGAGCAGTTCCAGCACCATCCTGATCGCCGATGACGACCGGGCGATCCGGACCGTCCTGCACCAGGCCCTGGGCCGCCAGGGCCACAACGTGCGCAGCACCGGTGCCGCGGCGACGCTTTGGCAGTGGGTCCAGGAAGGCGAGGGCCAGCTGGTCATCACCGACGTGGTGATGCCCGATGAAAACGGGCTCGACCTAGTGCCGCGCATCCGCAAGCTGCGTCCCGATCTGCGCATCATCGTCATGAGCGCGCAGTCGACCCTGTTGACGGCTGTGCGCGCCACCGAGCGCGGCGCGTTCGAATACCTGCCCAAGCCGTTCGACTTGAACGAACTGATCTCGGTGGTGAACCGGGCGCTGTCGGCGCCGGCCACTTCTATGCAGCGCAACGCCAATCCGCAGGAGGAAGGCGAGCGCCTGCCGCTGATCGGCCGTTCACCTGCCATGCAGGAGATCTACCGGGCGCTGGCGCGCCTGATGTCGACCGATCTCACCGTGATGGTCACCGGCGAATCGGGCGCCGGCAAGGAACTGGTGGCGCGCGCGCTGCACGACTATGGCAAGCGCCGCAAGGGTCCGTTCGTGGCGCTCAACATGGCCGCCATCCCGCGCGAGCTGATCGAAAGCGAACTGTTTGGCCACGAGCGCGGCGCCTTCACCGGCGCGGTGCAGCGCTCGGCCGGCAAGTTCGAGCAGGCCTCTGGCGGTACGCTGTTCCTCGACGAGATCGGTGACATGCCGCCGGAGGCGCAGACCCGCCTGCTGCGCGTGCTGCAGGAAGGTGAATACATGACGGTCGGCGGACGCACGCCGATCAAGGCCAACGTCCGCATCGTCGCGGCGACGCATCGCGACCTGCGCCGCCTGATCCAGCAGGGCCTGTTCCGCGAAGACCTGTTCTATCGCCTCAACGTCGTGCCGATCCGCCTGCCACCGCTGCGCGAGCGACTGGACGACATCCCCGAACTCGCCAATCACTACCTGCGCGCGGCAACCGCCGACGGGCTGCCGTCGAAGGTGCTGTCGCCGGAGGCCATGGCGCGGCTGAAGCAACATCGCTGGCCGGGCAACGTCCGCGAGCTGGTCAATCTCGTGCGCCGGCTTTCCGCGCTTTATTCAGAGGAAGTGATCGGCGTCGAGACGATCGAGGCCGAGTTGGCGGACGCGGTGTCGGCGATTGAGCAGGGCGGCCTGACGGGCGCCGCCGGCGCCGCCGATGTGTCGCTGGCCGACGCCGTCGACCGGCACCTGCAGGGACTTTTTGCCGCCCACGGCGACCGCCTGCCGCCCGATGGGATGTACGATCGTGTCATTTCTGAGGTCGAGCGGCCGCTTCTGTCTGTCGCCCTCGGGGCAACGCGCGGGAATCAGTTGCGCGCCGCCCGTCTCCTGGGGCTCAATCGCAACACGTTGCGCAAGAAGATAAAGGACCTCGACGTCCCCGTGGTACGCACGCCGCAGGTTCGCCGAGGCGGGTGATCTGTTGACAACTGCGCTGAGCGTTTCACGCTTGGGCGATGCGATGAGCACGGTGCGCCGCGGGTTGAGCGGCCGCGCCGCCGCCGTCTCGCTGGCCGTGCTCGCCATTTTTGCCGGCGCGGCCACCTACGCCTGGCTGGCCGGCTTCGCGCCAGCCTCCTTCAATACCCGCGGCTGGATCACCGGTCTCCTGGTAGCCGACCTCCTGATCGCCGTAATGCTGGTCGGGCTGCTCGCGGTGCGGCTGACGCAACTCTGGTTGGATCGCCGGCGCGGCGCGGCAGGGTCGCGCCTGCACATGCGGCTGGTGCTGGTGTGCAGCGTCTTCACCATCACGCCGACCCTGATCGTGGCGATCATCCTGTCGCTCCTGGTCATCAACCTGACGGATTTCGTCGTGAAGCCGGCCAAGGCGTCGTACGAGGCTGCGCGGACGATCGGCGAGCCGGTGCGGCGCGCCCGCGAGGAAGAGATCCTGCGCGACATCGCGGCGATCTCCGGGCCGTTGCAGGGCCTTGGGGTCGACGGGGTGCGCGATGCCGAGGCGACGAACCGGCTGCTGCAGCAGCTGATCGAGGGTCGCCCGATGATCGAGGCCGTCGTCATCGATGCCGACAAGGGCGTGATCGCGCGGGCCATAACGCCCGACGCGGAGGGGCTGAAGGATCCTAAGCCTGCGGCGCAGTTCCTCTGGCAGGCGGTCAATCAGGCGCGACCGGTCCAGATCGATTCCCCCGCCGGCGCCTACTTCGTGATGCAGCTTTTCATCGGCGAACCGCTTTTCCTGGTGACCGGCCACGCCGTCGATCTCAGGGTCGTCGACTACATCAAGAGCATCGAGCTTGCCGGCTCGTTCTACTCGCAGATCGAGCAGGCGATGCAACGCAGCCAGCTCATCATCTTCCTGGTCTGCGGCGCCATCGCCTTCCTGATGCTGCTGGCAGCCGTGTGGCTCGCGATCCTCTTCGCCGCGCGCCTCACCGAGCCGATCGGCGGGCTGATGTCGGCGGCCGAGCGGGTGCGCGGCGGCGACCTCAGCGCGCGCGTGGAGGAGGGGCCGCCCAACGACGAGCTGGGTCAGCTCGCGCGGTCGTTCAACCGCATGGCCAGTCAGATCGAGCAACAGCGCGGCGAGCTGGTGGACGCCAACAAGGAACTCGACACGCGCCGGCGGCTCACCGACGCGGTTCTGGCCGGCGTCTCGGCGGGCGTGCTGAGTGTCAACGGCGCCGGCACGACCACGCGCAGCAACCGCTCGGCTCTGGAACTGCTGGCCTTGCCTGAGGACGGCGTGCTCGGCCGGCCGCTGACCGGCGTGATGCCCGAGTTGGCGCCGCTCGTGGCACAAGCGGCCGAGCGGCCGGGCCGCGTCACTCAGGGCCAGGTCGAGATCCTGCAGCGCGGCACGCGCCGCATCCTGCTGGTCCGCATCAGCGCCGCCTCCGACGCCGGCGCGGTGGTCACCTTCGACGACGTGACCGACCTGATGTCGGCGCAGCGCATGGCGGCGTGGGGGGATGTGGCAAGGCGCATCGCGCACGAGATCAAGAACCCGCTGACGCCGATCCAGCTCTCCGCCGAGCGACTGAAACGCCGCTATCTGAAGCAGATCAAGGAGGATCCCGAGACATTCTCGATCTGCACGGACACCATCATCCGGCAGGTCGGCGATATCGGCCGCATGGTCGACGAGTTTTCCTCGTTCGCCCGTATGCCGCGCCCAACGGTGCAGCCCGAGGACGGCAAGGAACTCTGCCAGCAGGCGCTCTTCCTGCAACGCAGCGGCAACGCCGAGATCCGCTACGTGTCCACCCTGCCCGATCATCCGGTGCCGCTGATTTGCGACCGCCGCCAGGTCTCGCAAGTGCTGACCAACATCCTCAAGAATGCCGCCGAAGCCATCGAGGGCAGGGAGGCTGCGTCCGGCGAGACGCTGCCGCCAGGGGAGATCACGCTGACGCTGCGTGACGAGGATGCCACCGTGCACATTGTCGTCGAGGACAACGGCAAGGGTCTGCCGAAGGAAGGGCGCGAACGCCTCACCGAGCCCTACATGACGACGCGCAGCAAGGGTACCGGCCTCGGTCTCGCGATCGTCAAGAAGATCATGGAAGATCATGGCGGCTATCTCGCGCTGGACGATCGCGAAGGTGGCGGGGCGCGCATCAGTCTGGTATTCCGGCGTGACGCGAAGGAAATCGCGTCGGCTCGACCACACGCGACAGCCGCACAATGATCCGCTGAGAACACTGCGGACAGTTTGAAGAATCATGGGCCACGATATTCTCATCGTTGACGACGAGCGCGACATCTGCACGCTGATCGCGGGCATCCTGGAAGATGAGGGCAACACTGCCCGCCGCGCCCATAACAGCACCGAAGCCATCGACGCCGTGCGCCAGCGCCGGCCGGCGCTGGTCATCCTCGACGTCTGGCTGCAGGGCAGCGAACTCGACGGCCTGCAGCTTCTCGACGTGATCCGGCGCGAGGATCCCCCGGTTCCGGTGGTGATGATCAGCGGCCACGGCACGATCGACACCGCCGTGTCGGCAATCAAGACCGGCGCCTATGACTTCATCGAAAAGCCGTTTAAGGCCGACCGCCTGCTGCTGGTGGTCGATCGCGCCATCGAGGCCGACCGCCTGAAGCGCGAGAATGCCAGCCTGCGCCGCCGGGCCGGCGGCGAGGTGACCTTCGTGGGCTCGTCGAGCGCGGCCGCCAATGTCCGCACCCAGATCGAGCGGGTGGCGCCGACCGGCAGCCGCGTGCTGATCGCCGGTTCCTCGGGGTCCGGGAAGGAAACCGTGGCGCGGTTGATCCATCAGGGCTCCAAGAGGGCCGACGGGCCTTTCGTCGTGGTCAATTGCTCGGCGCTGCCGGCCGAGCGGCTGGAGATCGAGCTGTTCGGCACCGACGGGGAGAGCGGCAGCGAAACGTTGCGCGTCTCGGGCGCCTTCGAAATGGCCCATGGCGGCACGCTGCTCCTGAAGGAGGTCGCCGACCTGCCCCTGGCGCTGCAGAGCCGGCTGGCGCGCGTGCTGCAGGAGCAATCCTTCACCCGGGGCGGCGGCACGACCAGGGTCGAGGTCGACGTGCGCGTCCTGGCCTCGACCAGCCGGGTGCTGCAGGACGAGATAGCCTCAGGGGCGTTCCGCGAGGAGCTGTTTCACCGGCTGAACGTCGTGGCCTTGCGTGTGCCACCGCTCAGTGAGCGCCGCGAGGACATTCCCGAGCTTGCGGCCGACCTGCTGGGCCGCGTGGCCGACGCCACCGGCCTGCCGTCGCGCACGATCGGCGAGGACACCTTGGCGGCACTGCAGGGCCACGACTGGCCGGGCAACGTGCGCCAACTGCGCAACGTGATCGAGCGGCTGCTGATCCTGGCGCCGGCGGGCGGCGGGCCGATCCGCGCCGACGTGCTGCCGAGCGACGTCAGCGAGGACGCGCCCTCGGTGCTGCGTTGGGAGAAGGGCGGCGAGATCATGCAGCTGCCGCTGCGCGATGCGCGCGAAGTCTTCGAGCGGGAATATCTGCTGGCCCAGGTGACGCGTTTCGGCGGCAACATCTCGCGCACCGCGACCTTCGTCGGCATGGAGCGCTCGGCGCTTCATCGCAAGCTGAAGTCGCTCGGCCTGCACGGCGGCGCGGCCGACGACCGCGGCGACGCCGTCTGACGATCTGAGGAGCGTATTATGGCTCGCTACGCCTATGTCAACGGACGCTATGTCGATCATCGTGAAGCCAGCGTCCATATTGAGGACCGCGGCTATCAGCTCGCCGACGGCGTCTATGAGGTGGTGGGCGTGCGCGACGGCAGGCTGATCGACGAGTTGCCGCACATCGACCGTCTCGACCGCTCGCTTCGCGAGCTCAGGATCGCCTGGCCGGTGTCGCGCGCCACGCTGGGTTTCATCATTCGCGAGCTGATGCGTCGCAACCGTCTGCGCGACGGGCTGGTCTACATGCAGGTCACGCGCGGCGTTGCCCGGCGCGACCACGCCTTTCCGACGACACCGGTGAAGCCCGCGCTGGTATTGACGACCAAAAACACCAGGCGCGCCGAGGCCGATCCCGGTCCCGGCATAGCGGTGAAGAGCCAGCCGGACATCCGCTGGGAGCGTTGCGACATCAAGACCGTGGCCCTGCTGCCCAACGTGCTCGCCAAGCAGGCGGCGCGGGAGAGCGGCGCCTACGAGGCTTGGCTGATCGACGGCGAGGGCAATGTCACCGAGGGCGCCTCGACCAACGCCTGGATCGTGACCCCTGACGGCGAGCTGGTGACCCGCCAGACCGACAACGGCATCCTGGCCGGCATCACGCGCCACACCCTGAAGTCGCTCGCCGATGCGCTGCAGCTCCGGTTCGTCGAGCGCCCGTTCACGCTTGTCGAGGCCAAGAAGGCCAGGGAGGCGTTCATCACCAGCGCCACCTCGTTCGTCACGCCGGTGGTGAAGATCGACGGCGAGACGGTGGGCGACGGCAAGGTCGGGCCCACGGCGCGGCGCCTGCGCGAAGAATACGTGCGCTTTGCGGCGGAAGGCGAGGCGATCACGTGACCCTGCCGGCCGGGCTCAAGCCACCGCGCGCTGTTTTGTTCGACTGGGACAACACGCTGGTCAACACCTGGCCGACCATCGTGGAGTGCTACCACGACACCTTCACGGCGCTCGGCCAGACGCCGTGGACGGCCGACGAAGTGAGGGCGCGCGCCCATGGCTCGTTGCGCGACGTTTTCCCCAGCCTGTTCGGGGCGCGTGCCAGCGAGGCGGAGCGGGTATTTTACGAGACTTTTTACCGCATCCACCTGGAACGCCTCGAGCCCTTGGCGGGTGCCGATACGCTGCTGGCGCGCTGCCAGGAACTCGGCTGCTACGTTGCGGTGGTCAGCAACAAGGTTGGGGACAACCTCAGAGCCGAACTCGCCCATCTCGGCTGGCAACGCTGGATTTCACGGGCTGTGGGCGCCAGGGATTGCCGGCGCGACAAGCCGGCGCCCGATCCGATCTTCAAGGCCCTCGACGGCACGGGAATTGCCCCTGATGAGACGGTATGGATGGTGGGCGACACCCCGGCGGACCTCAAATGTGCCCATGCGGCGGGCTGTTTGCCGGTTTTGGTGGGGGGCGCCGAAGAATTGTCGGGGCTTCTGCTGGAACATCCACCGCGCCTGAGAGCACGTAATTGTAATGACCTGGTGGCATTGCTTTGAACCGATCGTCCCCTATATTCGATTCAACTCGGTAGCAGGTAAAGACCTGCGCCTTCCAAACCGGCGACCTCCCGTCACCCGGATGCCCAGCAAGAGGCCAAGAACATGAGCGAAAAGGCACAGAACGTTCAGGACGTATTCCTGAACCACCTGCGCAAGAACAAGACTCCCGTCACGATCTTCCTCGTGAACGGCGTCAAGTTGCAGGGAATCGTCACCTGGTTCGACAACTTCTCAGTGCTGCTGCGCCGCGACGGCCATTCGCAGCTTGTCTACAAGCATGCGATTTCGACCATCATGCCGGTCACGCCGGTGCAGCTGTTCGACGGGGACAAAGCCGACGCAGCGGGCTGATTTGATCGACGACCTCGAGCAAGACGGACACGACAGGCGCAAACGCAAGGCGTTCGACACCGTGCGACCGGCCACGGTGGCGGCGGTCCTGTGCCCCTATGCGCGCGGCGATGAACGCGATCCCGAGGCCAAGCTGGAGGAAGCGGTCGGCCTGGCCCGGGCGATCGACCTCGACGTGCGGCTGGCCACGGCCGTGCCGTTGCGCCAGCGGACGCCGGCCACGCTGCTCGGCAAGGGCGTCGTCGAGCGGGTGCGGGCGGCGGTGGAGGAGCAGGAAATCGGCCTCGTCATCGTCGACGACAAGCTCACGCCCGTGCAGCAGCGCAACCTCGAGAAGGCCTGGCAGACCAAGGTGATCGACCGCACGGGTCTGATTTTAGAGATCTTCGGCGCCCGCGCCCGCACCCATGAGGGCCGGCTGCAGGTCGAGCTGGCCGCGCTCGACTACCAGCGCGGCCGACTGGTGCGGTCGTGGACCCACTTGGAACGCCAGCGTGGCGGCTTCGGCTTCCTGGGCGGGCCCGGCGAATCTCAGATCGAGATCGACCGCCGCCTGATCGGCGAGCGCATCGTGCGGATCAAGCGCGACCTCGCAGGCGTGAGCCGCACCCGCACCGTCAACCGCGCCGGCCGCAAGAAGGCGCGGCTGCCCACCGTCGCGTTGGTCGGTTATACCAACGCCGGCAAGTCGACGCTGTTCAACCGCCTTTCGGGCGCGGATGTGATGGCCAAGGACCTGCTGTTCGCCACGCTCGATCCCACCATGCGGTCGATCAAGCTGCCCAACGGCCGGGGCTGCGTGATCTCCGACACGGTGGGCTTCGTTTCCGACCTGCCGACCCACCTCGTCGCCGCCTTCCGCGCGACCCTGGAGGAGGTGATCGAAGCCGACCTGATCGTGCATGTGCGCGACATCGCCCATCCCGACACCGAGCAGCAGTGCGCCGACGTCGAGACCGTGCTGCGCGAACTGGGCGCGCTGGAGGAGGGCGGAGGCACGGCCATCATCGAGGCGCTGAACAAGATAGATACTTTGCCGGAAGAGCAGCGGCACACTCTGCAGACCCGATCCGCCACCGGCGCGGAACGGGCGCGCCGGTATCCGGTCTCGGCCGTGACCGGCGAGGGGGTCGACCAGCTTCTGGAAGCGATCGGGGACCTCATCGGCCAGGCGGGCGAGGCGCGCGAAGTGTCGGTGCCGCTGAGCGACGGTGCCACCATCGCCTGGCTCTACCGCCATGGCGAGGTGCGCAGCCGACACGACGACGGTGAAATCGCCCGGCTGACCGTGGCCCTCGACGCCGCCGCCCAGGCCCAGTTCGAGCGCCGCCTGGCGCGTTGACACCCGGCCGGAGCGCTTCCTATAAGCGGGCCATCCCTGACGAAGGAAACACCATGAAATTCAAGCCTTTGCACGACCGGCTGCTGCTCAAGCCGTCCATCGCCGAGACCAAGACCAAGGCCGGCATCATCATCCCCGACACCGCCCAGGAAAAGCCCATGCAGGGCGAGGTCGTTGCCGTCGGCAAGGGCAAGCGCCTGGAGGATGGCCGCCTGCAGCCGCTCGGCGTCAAGGTCGGCGACAAGGTGATCTACGGCAAGTGGTCGGGCACGGAGGTCAAGCTCGACGGCGCCGATCACGTGATCCTCAAGGAAGAGGACCTTTTCGGCGTCGTCGGCTGAGGCCGATGCTGCGCCCCGGCGATTCGCAGCGGGTCGCCGAACTGATGCGGGAAACCGCGGCGGCGGAGCTGCTGCCGCGGTTCCGCAATCTCGCCAAGGAAGACATCCGTGAGAAGGGGCCCGGTGACGTGGTCACCGTGGCCGATTTCGCGTCCGAGGAGCGGCTGGCAGCCGGCCTGGCCAAGATCCTGCCCGGCGTGGCGGTGGTGGGCGAGGAGGCCGTGGCGAGGGACCCCGGCCTGGTCGACCTGATCGCCCGTCCCGGCGAGGCCTGCTGGATCGTCGACCCGCTGGACGGCACGGCGAACTTCGCCGCCGGCAAGGACCGCTTCGCCATGATCATCTGCCTGGTGCAGGACACGGTGGCCGTAGGCGGCTGGATCCTCGACGTGCCGGGCGGACGGATGGCGGTGGCTCTGAAGGGGCAGGGCGTCACCCTCGATGGAACGCCGGTGCAGGGGCCGCGGCCCGTGCGGCCACCGATCGGTTTCGTCGGCTACAAGATCCGCAAGGCTTTCGACAGCCAGCTCCCGCCGTCCGGGCGGCGGCAACTCGGCCGCGTGTCGACGCTGAACTGCGCTGGCCTGGAGTATCTGGAGATCCTGTCCGGCCGGGCCGACTTCAACCTCTATCGCATGACCAAGCCGTGGGACCATGCCGCCGGCTCGCTGATGCTGGGCGAGGCGGGCGGCGATGCTGAGCGCTTCGATAGCCGGCCTTACGTTCCCGCTCAGCCGACCAATGCCGGCCTGATTGCGGCTGCGGACAAGAAGGTTCTGGCCGGGGTCCGGGCGTTGTTCGAGGCGGTCCGGTTGCCGCTGCTGGCGGGACTGCCCGGGCCTTAGACCCGCGTTTTGGCTTCCTGCCAGAGGGCTTCCATTTCGCCCAAGCTGGCGTCGGCAGGCCGCCGGCCCTGTTCAGCCAGCCGGCGCTCGATGTGGCGGAAGCGACGCTCGAATTTGTCGTTGGTCGCGCGCAGGGCCGCCTCGGGATCGACCTTGCAATGGCGCGCGAGGTTGGCGACCGCGAACAGAACGTCGCCCAGTTCGTCGGCGAGGCGGGCCTGATCGATGGCGCCGGCCGATAGCTCGGCCCTGAGCTCGCCCAGCTCCTCCTCGATCTTGTCGATGACCGGTTCGGTCTCCTTCCAGTCGAAGCCGACCCGCGCTGCACGCTTCTGGATCTTCTCCGCCCGCAGCAGGGCGGGGAGGGCGCGGGCCACGCCGTCCAGGGCCCCGGGCGGTCGGGCTTCGCCGGCCGCTTGCTTGGCCGCCCGTTCGGCGGCCTTGCGGGCCTCCCAGGATACGGTCTGGGCTTCGGCCGTGGCGATCCGGTCGTCGCCGAACACATGCGGATGCCGGTCGACCATCTTGTCGGCGACGGCGGCGGCCACCTCGGTGAAGCCGAAGGCGCCGGCCTCGCGCGCCATCTGGGCGTGGTAGACGACCTGCAGCAGCAGGTCGCCCAGCTCTTCCTTGAGCGCCGGCAGGTCGTGGCGCTCGATGGCGTCGGCGACCTCGTAGGCCTCCTCGATAGTGTACGGCGCGATGGTGCCGAAGGTCTGGTCGATGTCCCACGGACAGCCATGCTGGGGGTCACGCAGCCAGGCCATGACCGCGAGCAGGCGTGCCATGGGCTCGCGCGGCAGCGTGTCGGGCGAGGGTTTATTGGGTGCCATGAACCTACTTATTCCAATTCCAATTATCGTATAATATTTATTATGACAAATATATATAATACATATTAGCTATATGCTTACCAGCTAATCTTCATATTTTCCTTTAGAAGTGCCAGCAGCTTGAGACCGCGGCTGGCGTCGCTGGCGGGCGCACCCAACGTCATCAGGATGCCCTCCTTGGGATTACTGGGTTTTTGAATGACCAAGTCGAACACGACACGCGGCTCGCTGTCGCCCTGCGCCTGGCCGACATTCTCGTAGACAACCAGAAACGTGCCGTCGCCGAGTTTGCGGGCCTGCGCCGTCACCTTGGGTCGCCGGGCCTGGATCGAGCCGGCTTTGGTTGCCGCATAGTGTTCGGCGTCTCTCACGCCTTCGTAGGCGAAATCGACCCGCCAGACGATCAGGCGGTAGCGCTTGTCGTTGCTGTAGGCGACGCCCCGCTCCCAGTCCTCGGTCGCCTGCCAGCCCAGCGGCAGAGCCAGTTCGACCCGGATCGAGTTCGAACTGCACCCGCGCCAGGCCCTTGTTGCCGTCGATCGCCACGACTTTGGATGAAACCTGGTTGGGGCCGCCGGCGATCATCGGATCGCCGCGGCTGAAACTGGCGCCGTTGTCGTTGCTGGAAAAATCCCGGAACGTGAGGCCGCCGGCGTCGAGCCTGTTCTGGGCGACGGCCGGTGCGGCCATCAAACCGGCCGCAAGGCTTGCCAGCAGGAACAAGCGACGGCCGGACTCCTTTTGTCTTGATTTACCCATAAGATAAGAAATATTCCATAAAGGTTTGATAATAATTGATTATCCTCCATCCACTTCGATGGCCAGACCATCATGGCACGGCCGGACATGGGGCGGCGTCAGTCGATCGACCTCAGCATAGTCCATATCGACGTGGAGATTGGTCAAAAAAGCCCGCTTGGGCTGTATTCGCTCGATCCATTCCAGGGCGCGGTCGAGATGGGCGTGAGTCGGATGGGGCCGGAATCGCATGGCATCGACGATCAGCACATCGACGCCGGCCATGATGGCAAAGGACTCCTCGGGCAGGGCCACGACATCGTTGGCATAGGCCATGCTGCCGAATCGAAACCCCAGGGACGAGGTTGTCCCGTGGTCCTGGGCGAACGGCGTTGCGGCGAGGCCCGCCACTTCGAACGGCCCGTCGATCTCATGGTGCCGGTAGATGGGATTGTAGAAGCCGTTGCCTTCCTTTTCGAAGCAATAGCCGAAGCGGCGGCGCAGGATCTCGTGAGTGCGGCTGTCGGCCCAGCTTTCGATCGCCCCCTGGCGCAAGGCATAAGGCCGGAGATCATCGATGCCATGAACCTGGTCGGCATGTTCGTGCGTCCAGATCACGGCGTCGACCCGCTCAACCCGGGCGTCGAGAAGCTGGGCGCGGAGATCGGGCGAGGTGTCGACCAGGACGGTCTTGCCGCGATCCTCGACCAGGATGGAACAGCGGCGGCGGAGGTTGCGCGGATCGGCCGGGTTGGCCGCCCCCCATTCACCCTTTCCGCCCTTCCCGCCCGGCCTCGGCACGCCGCCCGAAGTACCGCAGCCCAGGATCGTCACCCGCACCTGACGCGCTCCGCCTTGGCGAACAGCCGGAAGAAATTGTCGGTGGTCGCGGCCGCGAGCTCGGCCAAGCCCACACCCTTGAGCTCGGCGACCTTGGCCGCCGTATGGGCGACGAAAGCGGGCTCGTTGGTCTTGCCGCGCTTGGGCACCGGCGCCAGGTAGGGCGCGTCGGTCTCGACCAGCAGGCGATCGAGCGGAATGTCGCGCACGGTGCTGCACAGGCTGTCGGCCGCCTTGAAGGTGACGATGCCGGAGATCGAGATGTACAGGCCGAGGGCCAGGGCACGGCGCGCCACCTCGGCTCCCGAGCTGAAGCAATGGATCAGGCCGGGGAAGGCGCCTTTGCCGTGCTCCTCCTCGAGGATGTCGCCGGTCTCTCGATCGGCGTCACGCGTGTGGACGATCAGCGGCAGGCCGGTCTGGCGCGCCGCTGCGATATGGGCGCGGAAGCTCTCCTCCTGCTCACGGCGCGGACTATGCTCGTAGTAGAAATCGAGGCCGGTCTCGCCGATGCCGATGACCCTGGGATGGCGCGCCGCCTCGACCAGGCGGTCAGGGGTGCGTTGCCCCTCCTCTTTCGCCTCGTGCGGATGGACGCCCACCGAGCACCAGATGTTGTCGTGACGTTCAGCGATTGCGCGCACCTTGTCGAACTGGTCGAGCCGCGTGCCGATCGTGAGCATGCCCGCCACGCCCGCCGTGCGGGCACGCGCCAGCACGCCCGCCTCGTCGCCGGCAAGCTCGGGGAAGTCGAGGTGGCAATGGCTGTCGATCAGCATCAGGACGCGGCTTTCGCGGGCTCGACGAAACGCGGGAACACGCCCTGTGGCTTCGGCAAAGCGGTGCCCGGCACGAGCTCGCGGTCGAAGGCGGCGAACGCCCTCGCCTCGCCCGGCACGGCGAGCTGATCCAGGATCTTGCCCGCCGAGTCGGGCATGAAAGGCTGCACCAGCAGCGTCACCCGTCGGATCGTCTCGGCCAGCACCCACAGCACCGTATCGCGCCGCACCGGATCGGTCTTGGCGAGCGCCCACGGCGCCTGCGCGTCGACATAACGGTTGGCGTCGGCGATCACTTCCCAGATCGAAACCAGCGCCCGGTGGAAGGCCTGGTCGTCAAGCTCGCCCCGCACGATGCCGAGCAGCGCTTTTGCCCGGTCGAGCAAGGCGGTATCGGCCTCGGTGATGGCCCCCTTGGCCGGCACCTTGCTGTCGCAGTTCTTGGCCACGATCGACAGCACGCGCTGGCAGAGATTGCCGTAGGCGTTGGCGAGATCGCCGTTCAGGCGGCCGACCAGCGCGCGCTTCTGCAGATCGCCGTCGTTGCCGAATGGCACCTCGCGCAGAAGGAAGTAGCGCACCGGGTCGAGTCCGTAGGCGTCCACCAGCTCCACCGTATCGATCACGTTGCCAAGCGACTTCGAGATCTTCTGGCCCTCGTTGGTCCACCATCCGTGCGCGAACACGCGCTGCGGCGGCGCGATCCCCGCCGACATCAGGAAAGCCGGCCAGAATACGCAATGGAAGCGGATGATGTCCTTGCCCACCATGTGCAGGTCGGCCGGCCAGTATTTCCACAAGGGATTGCTCGTGTCGGGGTAACCGCACTCGGTGATGTAGTTGGTGAGCGCGTCGAGCCACACATACATCACATGCTTGGGATCGCCTGGTACGGGCACGCCCCATGAGAAGCTGGTGCGGGACACCGAGAGGTCCTGGAGGCCGCCCTTTACGAAGCTGATCACTTCGTTGCGCCGGCTGTCCGGCCCGATGAAGCGCGGGTTTTTCTCGTAGAAGGCCAGCAGCCGCTCGGCCCAGGCCGACAGCTTGAAGAAATACGACGGTTCCTCGACCCACTCGACCTCGGCGCCGGTCTCTCCGGCGCGGCGCTTGCCGTCCGGCCCGACCTCGGTTTCGCTTTCGACGAAATACGTCTCGTCGCGCACCGAGTACCAGCCGGCATATTTGCCGAGATAGATATCGCCGGCCGCGACCAGCTTCTGCCACAGCGCCTGGGAGGCCGCGTGGTGCCGCTTCTCCGTCGTGCGGATGAAGTTGTCGGGGCTGTAGTTCATCTTCTTAACGAGGTCGCGGAACGACTGGCTCACTTTGTCGGTGAAGGCCTGCGGCGACAGGCCGGCCGCCTGCGCAGCCTTCTCGACCTTCTGGCCGTGCTCGTCGGTGCCGGTGAGGAAGTGAACGTCGCGGCCGTCGAGCCGCATGAACCGGGCCAGCACGTCGCAGGCAAGCGTCGTGTAGGCGTGCCCGATATGGGGCACGTCGTTCACGTAGTAGATCGGCGTGGTGATGTAGTAGGTGCGGCCCGACATGATGACTGAACTCCGGACTGTCGCCCCTCCCGGAGCGCCGGTATCAGCGCTTCAACGCATCGCCGATTGGAGAGCCAGGAAGCTGCCGAGCACCGTCTGTTTGCGGTCGAGATTGATGGCGTCGGCACGGGACAACAATTGGGCGACCTTTTCCCACGCCTCCATCCACCGATCAAGGCTCGCGGCGGCGAGCAAACGGGCCTGCAAGCTGCCCTCCGTCGGCACGATAGCGGCAGGTTCCGTGCTTCCCTCGCCGCCCAGCGCAGCGCGTCGCGCGAGGCTCTTCAGCCAGCCGTCGAACAGGTAGTTCAGCGAGCGCCAGGCGGCGTTCGCCTCTTCGCCGCGGCGGGCGAAGCGTTCGGCGAAACCATGCAGCCGCGGCATGTCGAGTTCGGGCAGCGTCGCCAGCACGCCCACCATCTCGCGGTAGAGTTCCAGGCTGCCGGAGCCGGCAAGTTCGAGGGCGCGCCCGATGCTGCCATCGCTGAGCCGCGCCAGCGCCACCCGCTCCTCAGCCTTGACGTCCGGCGCGTGCTCGCCCAGCAGGCGGACCACGACCTCGTCGGCGAGCGGATGCAAGGCGAGCCGCCGGCAGCGCGAGCGGATTGTCGGCAGCAGCCGTCCGGGCGCGTGGGCGACGATGAGGAGCACGGCGTTGGGCGGCGGCTCCTCGAGGACCTTCAGGACGGCGTTGGCGCTGTTGCGATTCATCTCGTCGGCCGCATCGACGATGGCGACCCGCCACTTCCCCATCGCCGGCGTCATATGCATGAAGGCGCCGAGGTCGCGCACGTCGTCGACGGCGATCTCGGCCCGCATGCGGCCGGTGTCGGGATTGAGCGTGCGCCGCAAATGGAACAGATCGGGATGCGAGCGCGCGTCGACCAGCGAGCGGCCAGGCGCATCGGACGCCACGTCGAGGCTGTCGGGTCCGCCACCGAACAGCCCACCCTGCGCCTGACCGCTGAGCAGAAAGCGCGCGAACCGCCAGGCGAGCGTCGCCTTGCCGATGCCGCGCGGCCCGGCCAGCAGCCAGGCGTGGTGCAGGCGGCCGCTCCGATGGGCGGCGAGCATGGTCTTCTCGGCCGCCTCGTGACCGAGCAGGCGGTCGCTGCGCCACGGCGGCGGCCAATCGTACGGCCACTCGAGTTTCTCGAGCTCGCTCGCGTCGACGGCCGTCTTGCCCCTCGCCATCCGCTAGACTCCCAGCCGCCCGCTCACCGCGCTTGCGATCGCCCCGGCGATCGTGTCGATGTCGCCTGTAGCATCGATCACCACGCAGCGCCTGGGATCCTGCCTGGCGATCTCGAGGAACCCCGCCCGAACGCGGGCGTGGAAGTCACGCGGCAGGCTCTCGTAGCGCGTCTCGCTGCCGCGCCGTGCCGCCGCGCGCGCCAGGCCGGCCTCGACCGGCAGGTCGAGGACCAGGGTGAGGTCCGGTTGGAAGGCGCCGACGGCTAGTCCGTAGAGCTGCTCGAAAATCTTGCGCTCGACGCCGTGGCCATAGCCCTGATAGGCAAGCGTCGAATCGGCGAAGCGGTCGCTCAGCTACCCAGTCGCCACGCTCGAGCGCCGGCCATACCGTCGAGCGCAGATGGTCGCGCCGGGCGGCGAAATGCAGCAGCGCCTCGGTGGTGCCGTCCCAACGCTCGACGGGTCCCTCGACCAGGAGCTTGCGGATCATCTCGGCTCCCGGCGAGCCGCCCGGCTCGCGTGTCGCCACGACGCCGCGGCCGCGTCCCTCGAGCCAGCCCTTCAGCCGTGCGACCTGGGTCGACTTGCCCGCCCCCTCGCCGCCTTCAAGAGTGATGAAACGCCCGGAGGCGCGTTCGGTCACGACAGCCAGCCGAACAGGTAGTGCTGGATCATCGTCGTCACGCGGCCAACCACGCCCATGCGCGCCACGTCGGCGCCTGTTTCGAGCGGATATTCGATCACGCGGCCGTCGGGCAGGGTCACCGCGGCGGTGCCGACCTTCGTTCCCTTGACGATCGGCGCCGCCAGCGGCCCGTCGAAGCGTGCAACCACGCGCGGCGTCACGGCCTGGCCGGTCGGCGCCGTGATCTGGACGGGATGCGAAACGACCAGCGCCACCTTGTCCTGCGCGCCCAGCCACACCGGCGCCTCGACCACGGTGTCGCCGGCGCGGAAGACCGTCGTGTTGGCCAACTCGCGGAAGCCCCACTCCATCAGCCGCGACGTTTCCTGTGCGCGCTCGGCCATCGAGCCGAGGCCATTGACGACCAGGATCAGGCGCCGTCCGTCGCGCACCGCCGACGTCGTCTGGCCGTAGCCGCCCTCCTCGGTGTGACCGGTCTTCAATCCATCCGTGCCTGCCGTGATCTTGAGCAGCCGATTGCGGTTCTGCTGGTGGATGTTGTTGTAGGTCCAGTCCGTCTCCGCATAGTAACGGTAGAACTTCGGAAAGTCGTCGATCGTGCGCCACGCCAGGACCGCAAGGTCGCGCGCCGTGGTCCATTGGCCATCGATGGGCCAGCCCGACGCGTTCTTGAACACCGTGCCGGTCATTCCGAGTTCGCGTCCGCGCTTGGTCATGCGCTCGGCGAAGGTGTCTTCGTTGCCCGCCAGCCCTTCGGCGACGACGACGCAGGCATCGTTGCCGGACAGGACGATCATTCCCTTGATCAGATCCTCGACCGCCACCTCGCTGCCCAGTTCGACGAACATGCGCGAACCGCCCATGTTGCGGGCCCGCTCGCTCACCCGGAAACGCGTGTCGAGCTTGACCCGGCCGGCGGCGATTTCCTCGAACAGGATGTAGATCGTCATCATCTTGGCCATCGATGACGGATGCATCGGCTTGTCGGCGTCCTTGAACAGCAACACCGTCGAGGTTTGCGGATCGACCATGAAGGCCTGGCGCGCCAGCGTGCCGATGCCGACCTGGGACGGCGGCAGCGCCTCGGGCTTCACCGCGGGCGGCGTCGCGGCGGCCTTCGGCGCCGGCGCCCTCGGCTTGGCCGCAGGCTTGTGCGGCTGCCGCTTGGGCGGCGGGTCGGCCTGTTGCGCCCAGGCATCGAGCGACGGGCCGGCGAGGCTCGCGACGCCAAGAAGCGCCCCGAGGAGCGTTACGAACGGGTGCAGTCGATCAGTTAGCCACGACACGAGCATCACCATAACCTGACCGCTTCAGCCGGTCGGCGACAATGCCGGCGGCATCCGAGGTTGTGTAGGGCCCCAGGCGGACACGATAGAGGCCTGGCGAGCCTTGAGAAATTTCCGAGGTGCCGTAGCTGCTCACCGCGCCGCGCTGGCGTTCGGCATTCTCGGGAGTCGAAAAAGCCCCGGTCTGGACGTAGAAGCCGCTCACCGGCTGCAGCGTCGTGCCGTTGGCGAGCGAGGCCACGGTCGGCCCCCCGTAGGTCGCGGCCGGGGCGGCTTCGAGCGCCGGGCTGCGCGGATTGGTGGGCCACTGAACCGGCGCCGGCGGCGGCGCGGCAGGCGGCGGCGCGGTGGCGGCCACCTGGACAGGCGCCGACGCGGGCGCGCGGCGACCGGACGCGAGTTGCGCCAGCGCGGTCTGCTGCTCGGCCGGGCCGCCGCCGTTGATGGCGACTTCCTTCACCGCAAGGCTTTCGGCCTGCAGCTGCTCGATGCGGACGTGGCCTGTGCCGTTGCGGACGATGTCGAGTTCCTGCGCGGCGGTGCGCGACAGGTCGATGATCCGGCTGCGCGCGAACGGTCCGCGGTCGTTGATCCGCACGACTGTCGACAAGCCGTTATCGAGGTTGGTGACGCGAACGACCGAGGGCATCTGCAGGGTCCGGTGAGCCGCCGTGCGGTCGCCCTGGTCGTAGCGCTCGCCGTTGGCCGTCGATTTGCCGTGGAAGCCTGGGCCGTACCACGAGGCGACGCCGGTTTCGACGTGGTTGAATTCTTCCTGCGGCGTGTAGGTGACGCCGTCGATCTTGTAGGGCGCACCGATCTTGTAGGTGCCGCGCTGGGCCACGCCCCCACCCTTGCTGCCCGACGAGCCGCAGGCGGCAAGCGAGGCGGCCAGCAGGACTGCCCCGCCCAGGCGGACGAGCGTCAGGGGTGCCGAGCGCGGGCTGACTATGGCTAGCGGCATGATCGCGCCATCATACATGATCTTGCGGCGGCCGAGGAGCCATCAAGGCGGCCGCCTCATGCGGCGATCTTGTCGGACAGGAGCCCGACGGCCAGCCCGAAGAAATCCGACTGGTTCCAGCGCAGGATGGCGCGGAAATTCTCGGTGGTGAGGAACGTCGGGCCGTTCGCCCCGGCCGGCCGAACGATGCGCGTGCCCTGCCCCGCCGGCGTTCCGGCGGGCACCTCTTGGCCCCACGACAGACCGGGCCGCCAGCCGACCCGGCGCAGGTAGTTGACGATCGAGGCGAAGACATCGGCCTTGTTGGTCCAGATATCCTTGCGGCCATCGCCGTCGCCATCGGCGGCGTAAGCGAGGAAGCTCGTCGGGATGAACTGGCATTGGCCCATGGCGCCTGCCCACGATCCCTTCATGGCATGCAGGCCGATGTGCCCTTGCGACACGATCTTCAGAGCGCGGCGATGAGCTGGCTGCGGAAGAACTGCGCCCGGAAATTGTTGTAGGCGAGCGTCGCCAGGGCGGCCACGACCTCGAAGTCGCCCAGCCGCGTGCCGTAGTTGCTCTCGATGCCCCACAGCGCCACGACGGTCGAGGCCGGGATGCCGGCGGGTGCGGCGAAGCGATCGACGGCGGCGCGGTTTTCCTTCAGCAGGGCGCGGCCGCGCGTCACGCGCTCGTTCGACACGACGAGCCCGAGGTAGCGTTCGAACGTCATCTTGAATTCGGGCTGGTTGCGCGCGAGCTCGAGGACCTGTGGTATTTCCTCGACCGATCCGAGCGCCTGATCGAGCGTGCCCTCGTCCACCCCGGCCTTGCGCGCCTCGGCGCGCACGCCGCGCAGCCAGGCGGCGAACTTGGGATCGCTGGTCTCTGCGAGCGCCGATACGGGCCAAAGAGCGGCTGCTTGGCACAGCAAACGTCGACTGATCATGGGAGACGGGCCAGCGAGAGATTTAACCGGATAAAAAGCGATATCCAACCGACTTCCAAAACTAGCAATAGGGCACCTCGAAGAATATCGCGTTTTCGCGAGCGATGGCATCTGATCGCGGACATCCAGTTTTCTCGCGTCAGTTTCTCGGCGCCATCAGCACTGTTTTGATCGTTTGCCTGTCCGGTTGTTGCGGTTCAGGCGGATTCCTCCCGTTACGCGGCCGCCATTTTCTCCAGGATCACCAGGCGGCGAATAAGGCGAGGTTCTGAAGCCCGATCTTGATCTTCGCGCGCACGATGCCGATCGTGCGCACAAGCCGCCCACCCGGAGCATTCTCCTGGGCGCCGAACACATGTTCGATGCGCGCGCGCACCTTGCTCTTCCTGTAGTTCGCCTCTGCCTCCGCTTCGCTCAGCGGACGATTGCGTCGTCCGCGCTTGTGGATACGGCTCCTGAAGCCCCGCGCCTTCAGCTTCCGCTCCGTCTCGGCCGAGCGGTAGGCGCTGTCGGCGTACACCTCGCTCGACGTGTTGTCCTTGTTCAGAAGATCGTCAAACGCCTGGCTATCGTGGATGCTCGCGTCAGTAACCCCGTATTCGCGGATCAGCTTGTACCGGACATCGGCGTTCACATGGTTCTTGTAGCCGAAGAAGCTGCGCCCATGCTTCTTCGTCCAGCGCGCATCCTTGTCCTTCTGCCGGTTCATCGACGGACGCCTCTTCCAGTCCCTGGGCGTCGTGCCGGCCTTGACCTGCTCGTTCTCGTCGCGGCTGTTGCGCTGCCGGGGCACCGCCACGATCGTAGCATCGACCATCTGGCCACCGCGCGCGATGTAGCCGCTCGCCTCCAGATGCTGACCGAACCGCTCGAACAGCCGGGCGATCAAACCCGCCCTGGCTAGCTTCTCGCGGAACAGCCACAGGGTCGTGCCATCGGGAATGCGGTTCTCAAAGCCGAGCCCGAGAAAGCGCGTGAACGACAGACGGTCGCGCACCTGATACTCGATCTGCTCATCCGACAAGTTGTACAGAGACTGCAAAACCAACATACGGAACAACACCAGCGCGTCGATCGGCTTGCGCCCGGCGTTACTTTTCCTGGCCTCGTCGGCTGTCAGCACAACCGCCTCGATGTCGCCGCGAAACTTCTCCCACGGCACGAGCTTGGAGATCGCCTCCAGTGGATCGCCCTTCAACGACAGCAGCGACAAACGCTTGTCCGCATCGAAAAAGCCCATCTGCGACATACCCAACTCCCGACAACTCACCACGTCTGGCAGAAGATATTCGCACACGTCAGAAGACAAGGCTATTTTTCGAGGTGCCCAATATTTAAGGCGGCGGTCGGCGTCTACCTCTCTTCGGGCGCGGCCACACCATCCTCCTGGAGATAGAAAGGATCAAACGACAGACCATCCAGAACCGACGCTTGAACCACCGTGCAGTCGCCACTTAACATCAATCAACAGATGCGCCAGATCCTCTCTTCTACATAGACCAGTCCTGACTCTGTTTATCTGACGACGGACACTGGTCAGCGGAAGAGGGTTCGCAACAGAAAGTAGATCATCCGAGCCGTCACGGCAGGTGCCAAACTGCAGCGGGCGGCTTCGGCCAGTTGGCGCCAAGCTGTCGTGCGATCGCCCGCTCTCCACAGGAGCCAGGCACGACGCGCGGCGCGCACGCCCGCCGCTTCTTTTGCCGCCCTCCGGATGGGACCTACCTGTTGCGGCGGAAGGTCGACGCAGGACAACTCGATGGAGTGCCGCTCTTCGACGACGTTGTTGCCGGTCCGCATAATGCGGCTGCTTTCGGCCGCAGCATGCAGGCGATAGCAGGCCAAGGGCTGTGGCTCGTAGTAGACCGGCTTGCGAAGCGTGATGCGCTTCCACATGTCCCAGTCTAGGCAATGCTTGAACGCCGGCAGGAAGCCGCCGAGTTCCTCATAGACGGCGCGGCGCACCACAAAAGCGACGAATTGTATCCTCTGGTCAATGAACTGCCGACGGGCGAAGTCCTCGTTCAGGACGCCAGCGGTACGGGCTTCCAGCTCGGTCAAGTCCATCCACTGACCTTCCTCATCGGTGTAGATGTGCCGACATAACGCGGCGCCGACTTCAGGATGGGCGGTGATACCCGCGCGCAGGCAAGCGTAGAAGCCGAGGCGCACCGTATCGTCGCCGTGGAGGATATGGACCCATTGGCCGGCAGCGTGGCGGATACATGCGTTGAAGTTCTCGACCATGCCGACATTCTCGGGCTGACGGCGAAAGGCAATGCGCCCGCCGCCGATCTCTCGCACGACTGCCTCGGGATCGCCGGAGGTCGAGCAATTGTCGATCACTTCGATTTGCATCTCGGCCGCGCCCGGATCTTGACAAAGCACGCTTTGCAGAGTCTCGCGCAAGTAGTGCGGCGGGCAGTTGTAGATCGGCACCATTACCGACCAGAAGGGTCGATGCACGCCTTCGGGCACAGGTTCGATTTGCGGCCGGGACACCGGAGCAACTGCGGTTGAAACTTCGCGTAGCGGCGAAGCCTGCCCTTGATTGAAAGTTTCAGCGCGAGGTGCGGTCATGTCATCCATTCTGCTACATTACTTCGCCGCTCTCTCGATTTTACAGCCTACCGAGTCGCAGCAGGCATCCCCAGGCACCGGCGGCCCACGGTTTCCTTTGCCGATGGGCTTCCGCATGCCTGCTTCGGGAAAGTTGGCAACGGGGACACCCTGCGCGAATGCGGAAGGCGACACAGCAGCCCTCGTCGCATGGAATCGCCTGTGCTATTAGCCAGCGCGCCGCCGGCGCTTTCGATGGCCGGCCGCCAGATCTCGCTTCGCACCGATGTAAGCTGACATTCGCCAGATGCCCCTGGAACATTAGCAACGATAGCATTCTGCCAGGCTCCGGGGAAGCCAAGGCGGCCGGCACAGTTTTCCCGTCGTTTCTGCCGTGCCCGATGTCCAAAACGACGGCTGATCCATCCACTTGGCGCTCTCCCTCGTCATTCAGATACACTCCTCCCGTGGTGATGACGCATCCGCCCTGTTCAGCCCTATGCTAGAGCCGGTCGAGGTCGCAGTTCGCGGGCTTGCGGCAGCACAATTGCTCCCACGATTGCGCGAGGAAGTCAGGCCTCGTTCCTTCGCCATTGGCGTTATTCGCAGGAGGTTGCATAGACGAGCAGCAGCACACCTGCCGCCGTCATCAGCAACCACAGCACGTCTCTCCAACTCTCCGGCCTAAAATCGCCCGCTGCCGGATGCTTATGAGGCCCTTCGATACGAGACAAGAAGCTTTCTCTCCTAGTTCAAGCTCAGGAGCGTAGCGCAATCCTGCATGCGAGCTGGTTGGAACTCTGTGACCTAGGTTCTGTTGACAGTCAGGGGAATCACAGCTGAACTCGACTTGTGATTCAAGACTGCAGATTCGGAGGAGCAGTCTTGGCGCAGAAAGTACGGCTGGTTCTAAGCGGGCAGCAGTGGAAGCGGATCGAGAAGCTGTGTGTTGGCAAGGCCGGGGACCCCGGCGGGACGGGGGCCAACAACAGAATGTTCGTCGAAGCGGTGCTGTGGATCGCCCGCACCGGCTCGCCGTGGCGCGATCTACTGGAGACCTTTGGCAAGTGGAACAGCGTCTTCGTCCGCTTCAACCGGTGGAGTGAAGGCGGTGTCTGGCAGCGCATCTTCGCCGCGCTGTCGGACGATCCGGACTTCGAATACCTGATCGTGGATTCGACCATCGTGCGGGCTCACCAGCATGCGGCTGGCGCAAAAGGGGGGGCCTCGGGATCAGGCGATCGGACGCAGTCGCGGTGGCCTGACCAGCAAGATCCACCTCGCTGTACGCGGGCTCGGCCTGCCGGTACGCCTCATCCTAACGCCAGGCCAGCGCAACGACGCCAAGGCACTGATCGACGGCCTGCCGGCGCAATGGGTTCTTGGCGATACCGCCTTCGACGCCGATCACTTCCGCGCTGCCATCGACGCCCAGCCCGTCATCCCTTCCCATCGCTCGCGGGCCCAAAAACTGCCTCTCGACGAGACCATCTACAAGGAAAGGCATCTGGTTGAATGCTGCTTCAACAAGCTCAAGCACTTCCGTCGGGGGGCAACCCGATACGAGAAGACTGCCAGGAACTTCCTCGCCATCATCACTCTCGCCGCTATCGCTCTGTGGCTCCCATGACTGTCAACACGACCTGGCGAGCGCTAGTGAATGGCGTCTGACATTTGAATCCCGCTGTGGATTCCCACCGGCTGGAACGTATGCAAGTCTGTCGCATGCGAACTGGAATTTCCATCACTCTCAAGCCGACTGGCCGGCGTCGCCTCGAGGCGCTGGCAGGGCACCGCAACGCCGCCCACAAGCACGTATGGCGGGCAGAGATCGTGCTGCTGAGTGCAGACGGTGTTGGCACCAATGAGATCATGCGCCGGACCGGCAAGTCCAAGACCTGCGTCTGGCGCTGGCAGGAACGCTTCATGCAGGAAGGCCACGACGGGCTGCTGCGCGACAAGACGCGGCCGTCGCGCATCCCACCCCTGGGACCGGATGCCGCCGAGCGCGTCGTCGCGCTCAGCCAGACCGAGCCTGCCGCCGAAGCGACCCACTGGACCGCTGCCATGATGGCGAAGGCCGTCGACATCAGCGCCAGTTCCGTCCACCGCATCTGGCGCGCGCACCGCCTTCAGCCGCACCGGGTCAAGCAGTTCAAGCTCTCCACTGATCCGCGGTTCGTCGCCAAGCTGCGCGACATCGTCGGTCTCTACGTCGATCCACCCGCTCATGCCGTCGTCCTCTCCGTTGACGAGAAGAGCCAGATCCAGGCACTCGACCGCACTCAACCGGGCTTGCCCATGAAGCCGGGCCGCGCCGGGACGATGACCCACGACTACAAGCGTCACGGCACGACGACGCTGTTTGCTGCCCTCAACGTCCTCGACGGCACTGTCATCGAAAAGCATCCTGAGCCGGACGAGGATGCGCCTGAAGGTATCCGGCGGCGGTGAGGATGGCGTTTGCGGCATCGCCGGTATGGCCCTTGAGGTAACAGCGGCCGAGGTGACCTTGCTCCTTCATATGGCCGATGAGAGGCTCGATGGCGAAGCGCCGACGCAGCTCTCGCTTGATGATGCCGAAGACGCCGCGCTTCTGGCCGGAGATGAACACCCTTCGCGGCTTGGGCGCGTCGTGACCGCAGTATCCCTTGTCGACGTAGGGCCGTTCGATCTCGCGTCCGGTGAGGCGCTGGGTGTCCTCGCGGGCGGCGCGCAAGGTGTGGCCGTCATAGGGATTGCCCGGCAACGCCTTGGCCTGCAGCACGAACTGGCCGCCCGGGGCACAGGCGTTGGTGGTGACGACCGAGACCTTGACGCCGAACTCGTAGGGCGCACGGGCCTTGCCCTTGCCGATGCACTCGCCCTCAGGGGCGTGGAAGGAATAGAGCTTCCAGTCGCGCTGGCGCTGGTGTTGGGAGCGGATCTGGGAGGCCCGCGAGTGTGGGCTCTCGAAGGCCGCCTCGACGGGCTCGTGGCCTGCGATCCTACGCCGGATATCGCGGATCAGCCGACCCAGGCGGGTGCGCAGGAAGCGCACTTGTCGATGGTGGCGGTTGAACTGCTTGGCGTGGGCATAACGCCCCGCCATCATCGCCGCTTGCTTGGCGACGCGGACGCAGGATTGCCTCAGTCGCACGTCGTGGTGGCGGGCCAGGCGATTGAGGCCCTTGATCGCGGCGTGGAGAAGCTTGGCGTCGGTCGGGAAGGTGATGTTCTTGGGCTGCACCGTGGTGTCGACGGTGACCCGCGCCAGGTCCCTGGTCCGCAGCGCGCCGCTGTCGTCTGCCACCCGCAGGCTCTCGGCCAGTAACAGCTCGAGCTTGTCGCCCAGCCGCTTCCTCCAGTGGCTGAGATCGGAGCGCTCGTGCGGAAAGGTGTGCTGGAAGAACGTCTCGCCAGTGAAGTGCTGGAAGTACGGATCGTAGACCCAACGCTCACAGACGCCTTCATCGGACAGCCCGACCATATGCTTGCAGCAGCAGGCCGATCACGAAGCGGCTCTCGATGCCCGGCCTCCCCTTGTCGCTGTAGAGCGGCGCGATCTCGCCGTCGATCCACGTCCAGTCGATCTTGCCGGCGAGCTGCACCAGCTCGTGCTTCATGATGATGATAATGGTCGAGCCTGGCCCGGAACAGATCGCCTTCCCCTCGTCGCCTCGTGCTTCTTCGGTCGCATCGTGTTCTCCGATGCGGCAATCGAAATCACGCTTCGCAAGCCAAGGGAATCCCAAAGCGAAATTGCACGGCGTGGCCGTCCGAAGCGCCTGAACCTTGCAATCTAAAACCTGCTGCCGCGCCGAAAATAGATTCCTGCTCAGCAGCTTAGGCGTTGTTCACGGACGACAAAGTTAGGGCAACCACCCGCGCGCTCCCAAAGAGGTGGCTCGGTTTGTTTGAACAGTTTCGCGGGCTTTCTAAGTGGAGCCTCTGCCGGGGTTAGGCCGCCGCGAGTAGCAGCGGCCGGTTGAAGTACGCCCGATCCGGCGGTTGCCGGTCAAGACTCGAATGCGGTCGACGCGAGTTGTAGAAGGCGATGTATCTGCCGAGTGAGCCGCGTGCGTCGCTCACCGTGTCGTAGGCGCGCAGGTAGACCTCCTCGTATTTGATCGTTCGCCACAGCCGCTCGACGAAACAGCCGCTCGACGAACACGTTGTCACGCCACGCCCCTTTGCCGTCCATGCTAATCGCGATCCCCTTGGCGAGCAGCGCGCCGGTGAACTCGGCACTGGTGAACTGACTGCCCTGATCGGTGTTGAAGATCTCCGGTGTGCCGTAACGCGACAGAGCTTCCTCCAGTGCCTCGACGCAGAACGCCGCCTCCATCGTGATCGACAGCCGCCATGCCAGAACCCGGCGGCTGAACCAGTCGACAACGGCCGCCAGATACACGAAGCCGCGCGCCATCGGGATATACGTGATGTCCATGGCCCACACCTGGTCGGGCCGTGTGACCGCCAGTTTGCGCAGCAGATACGGGTAAATCTTGTGCCCGGGTGCCGGTTTGGACGTGCTCGGCCGGCGATACAGCGCCTCGATCCCCATGCGCTTCATCAGCGTTGCGACGTGCAGGCGCCCGACCGCGAAGCCTTCGCCAGCCAGCAGGTCGCGCAGCATCCGGCTGCCGGCGAACGGGAAGTTCAGGTGCAGTTCGTCGATCCGGCGCATGACGACGAGATCGGATGCCCAATGCCAGAGCCTGCCGGGCCACCGGCAGATCATGCGATCGATCGATCATCGCTTTGCGCTCACAACGCCCGCCTTGCCGAGCGCTCCTTCCAAAAAATCGTTCTCCAGTGTCAGCTCCCCAATCTTGGCATGCAGAGCCTTCAGGTCGACAGCCGGTTCACGACGTCGGGCTCCGTTATCGAACACACCGGCAGCGCCCTCCAAAAGCTGCGCTTTCCATTGCGTGATCTGATTCGGATGAACGTCAAATCGTTGCGCAAGGTCCGACAGCGTCATCTCGCCCTTCAACGCCGCCAACGCCACTCTCGCCTTGAAGGCCGCTGTGTGGTTCCGCCGTGTCCGTCTGCCCATGATAGCTCCTGATCCTCGGCCATCCTGGCCGTCGTCAGGCAGAAACTCCACTTAGCCCACTGTGCAGATTTCCCGAGCCACCTCTAACCTCAGTGCAACACAGCGGTCTCCATGCAGTTTTGTCGGCTTTGTGACGCCGTCATCCAGACCACCTGCGTAGTTGGCTGACGCTGTTGAATCCAAAGTGCCAGCACCGTCCCGTCGACCAGGCTGACATCAGAGATCAAAATGTCCACCGCGATTTTGTTCAGCACCGTAATGGCCTCAATTATATCCGCCGCCTCAAATACCTCCAGCCCCTGGCGCCGAAGGCTGCCCGCCTTGAACAATCGTTGGAGGACGTCGTTTTCTACGACCAGCACGATCGGTAGTGGACAGTGTGGTACCCGCTCCAGCATCAAATCCCCCTATGCCCGTTCCTCTGAGAACTGCATGAACGATGTATCCCGCTACGTCTGATGCCGCGAAGCCGTAGAGCACGGATCTGTGCCTATGGTGAGGGAAGAACGCTTCGCAAGAGATGTTCAATATCCGTACCCGCGTAGGGCTTGGGCAGAAAAGATGCGTATTCCTTGGCGCAGCCTAGCGGCCTTTCCACACCTGAAGTCAGGATAATCCTCGTATCAAATCGGCGCTGACGCACCCATTGCGCCAATGCAAGACCGTCCATTCTGCCCGGTATGTCCATGGCAGCGAACAATGCGTCCATCGGAATAGATTCCATAACCAGCACCGCCTCAGCGGAATTGGCGGCCTCGATAACCTCAAATCCCGAGCCGCGTAGGCTGCTTGCGGTTACCAGACGCAAGAGGACATCGTTTTCTACAACCAGCACGGTAGGCGATTGCTCTTGCAGCATGGACTCCCAAGCGTATTAGTTATGTTGCCTTCATTGAAACTTGCATAGCGATTGAAAGTACTTTGTTCAATCTGCAGCAACGCATAACTGAAATGATCTCCAAGGTCAGAGCCGGGCCCGGAAATTTGCACAGGACGATAAGTGGAGTTTCTGTCTGACGGCGGGCAAGAATGCCGGCGGTTCAGGAGAGACGATGATAAGAAGACCGCGCCGGAACCACACACCGGCCTTCAAGGCGAAGGTGGCGCTTGCTTCCATCAGCGGCGAGATGACGTTGGCTCAGTTGGCCGAGCATTTCGACGTGCATCCGAACCAGGTCACGACGGGGAAGGCGCAACTTCAAGAAGGGGCTGCCGATGTGTTCCGGGCGGCGGCAACAGCACGGGGCAACAACCAGCCGTCGACGTGAAGTCGTTGCATGCCACAGCGCGGGGGTAACCCCGCGCGAATCGGAGCGCTGACGCTGGAGAACGATTTTTTGGAAGGAGCGCTCAGCAAGACCGGCCTGCTGAGCGCAAAGCGATGATCGACCGCAAGCACAGCCTGCCGATCGCCAGGCAGGTGGAGATTCTGCGCATCAGCCGTGGCAGCGTCTACTATCTGCCGCGCCCGGTGTCGGCGGCCGACCTGGAGGTCATGCGGCGTCTCGACCGGCTGCACCTGGAGTATCCTTTTGCCGGTTCGCGGATGCTGCGAGGTCCGCTGGCTGCCGAGGGGAGCAAGATCGGCCGTCGGCATGTCAAAACACTGATGCGGCGGATGGGGATAGAGGCGCTCTGTCGTCGTCCGCGCACGACGAAGCCCGAGCCCGGCCACAAGATCTACCCCGTATCTGCTGCGTGGCATGGAGATCACGCGGTCGAACCAGGTGTGGGCGATGGACATTACCTACATCCCGATGGCTCGTGGCTTCGTCTATCTGGCCGTCGTGCTCGATTGGTTCAGCCGCCGCGTGCTGTCGTGGCGGCTGTCGATCACCATGGAAGAGGCATTCTGCGTTGAGACGCTCGAGGATGCTTTGGCGCATCACGGCAAGCCGGAGATCTTCAACACAGACCAGGGCCGCCAGTTCACCGGCGCGGCATTCACTGACGTTCTGATCAAAAACGGCATCGCAATCAGCATGGATGGTAAAGGCGCATGGCGCGACAATGTCTTCGTCGAGCGGCTGTGGCGCAGCGTCAAGTACGAGGAGGCGTATCTGAGGGCCTACGACAACGTCAGCGCGGCCCGCGCATCGATCGGCCGCTATCTCGACTTCTACAATGGCCGGCGACCACATTCGAGCCTTGACGGCACGACACCCGATCAAACCTACTTCACTCCGCTGCCCATCCGCATGGCAGCCTAACCCCGGCAGATACTCCACTTATCGACGCGCAAAACTTGTTCAGACAACCGGGACCACCTCCGGCTGTTGGGAATCAGGATTTCTAAAGCTGGTTTGTTGTGATTCAAGCTGGGGATGGACCGACTTGTATTGAGCGACACCCAATGGGCGAAGATGGAGCCGCTGTGCCTTGGTAAACTGGGCGATCCCGGGCGCAGAGGCAAGGACAACCGGCTGTTGTCGAGGCGGTGCTTTGGATTGTCCGTACGGGCAGTCCCTGGCGCGACCTGCCGCCGTCATTTGGCCACTGGAACAGCACCTTCACGCGTTTCCGCGATTGGGCCAACGCCGGCGTGTTCAAACGGCTGTTCGATGCCGGATGACCCGAACATGGAATACGCCATGGTCGATGCCACCATCGTCAAGGTCTGACCTGCCCCCGGGTTTTCGGACCATCGATAGGCAGGATGAAGAAGTCGAGATACACGGAAGAGCAGATCGTGGGGATCTTGAGAGAGACGGATCGCGATCCGGTAGCGACGGTGGCCAAGCGCCACGGTGTGAGCGAGCAGGCGATCTACACGTGGAAGAAGCGGTTCGGCTCGTTCCAGCCGGACGACGTTCGTCGTCTGAAGCAGCTCGAGCAGGAGAACGGGCGGCTGAAGAAGCTGGTGGCGGAACGCGATCTCGAGATCGAGGTGATGAAGGAGATCGCCGCAAAAAAATGGTAGGCGAGCCGGCCCGTCGCGAGCAGGTGGCGTATGCAAGGCGCCGCGGGCTTTCGCAACGCCGGTCGTGCACGCTGCTGGGAGTGGCCCGTTCGGCGCTGGGCTATCGGTCGACCAAGGCTGAGAAGGATGGGCCGGTGCTGGCGCGCATGGCGGCGCTGGGCGCGCAATACCCGCGCTTCGGTTACCGACGCATCCGCATCTTCCTGGAGCGCGAGGGCCACGCATGAGCTGGGGGCGGGCTTGGCCGCTGTGGCGGCGGGCCCGCCTGCAGGTGCCGCGCCGGCGACCGCGCAAGCGCATCGCCAGCGGCCGGCCGAGGCCGCAGGCGCCGACCGGCGCCAACCAGGTGTGGTCCTACGACTTCGTCTTCGACTGGTGTGCGAACGGTCGGCATCAAGTGCCTGACGGTGACCGACGAATGGACCAAGGAGGGATTGGCGATCGAGGTCGACGGCCGGCTGCGTCCGGGCCGTGTCAAAGAGGTCCTGTCGCGGCTGGTCAGCGAGCGCGGTGTGCCACGCTACCTGCGTTCGGACAACGGGCCGGAGTTCGTAGCCCGTGCCCTGCTGGAATGGATCGCCGACCAGCACATCGAGACCGCGCTGATCGACCCCGGCAAGCCTCGGCAGAATGGCGTGGCTGAGAGCTTCAACGGCAAGTTCCGAGACGAATGCCTGAGTATGGAATGGTTCTGCTCGCGGACCGAGGCCAAGGCCATCGTCGAAGCCTGGCGCCGCCACTACAACGAAGTTCGTCCGCACTCGAGCCTCGGCTATTTGACGCCGATGGAGTTCGTGACGAAGCTCAAACAGAACGACGCAGCTTCCGCAACGGGCCGGGACGCTGCGCGACATCGGGGCTGCGCGCCCCGGCCCGTTGCAACAAACGCATAGGGGGAGGCCGTTGGTGATGAACGGTACGCCAGCCGCTGCGTGCGCAGCTCATCCTCAAACTGCGCTAGCGTCTGCTGGGAATCAGGATTCCCAAAGTTGGTTTGTTGTGATTCAAGCTACGGATGGACCGACCGCCTCGACGCCGGAGCTGCGCTCGCTCGTCCGCCTGCTGACGCCGCGACCGGGACAGAAACTCCACTGACCGAGGTCGCGGCCAAACCGCCCGGGTGCGCGTGCCCGACGAGGCGGCGCAGGCCTATCTTTCGCCGCGCGTGCGCAAGCTCCCGGCGCTCGGCCGCATCACCGGCCGCAAGGCCGTCGACGCGGCGGTCATCAAGGCCCTGGGCGCCGACCTCATTGTCGATCTCGGCGACGTCAACGCCACTACACCGACCTCGCCAACCAAACGCAGGCCGTCACCGGCATCCCCTACGTCCTGATCGACGGCACCCTCAAAGCGACACCCGCCGCTTATCGCAGCCTGGACAAGGTCGTGCAGGCTGAGCCGCGCGCGGAGATGCTGGCGACCAAGAGCCACGCCCTGCTCGACGGGGTGTCGGCCAAGGCGGCCGCGGTGCCTGCCGCGGCGCGCAAGCGCCTCTACATCGCGCGCGGACCCGACGGCAACGAGACCTACGGGGCCGACGCCTTCACCAAGAGATGGTGACGCCGGCGGGCGGGACGAACGTTGCCGAGGCCTGGGGCCGCGACAACCTCAAGGACATAACGCCGGACAAAGGTGCGCGACGCCAATCCCGATATCGTCATCGTGCTCGATCCCTACTTCCTCGAAGTGATCGCCAAGACCCCGGCCTGGAAGCTGGTGCCGGCGATCGCCGCGGGCCGCGTTTACGTGGCGCCGCGCCATCCCTTTGGCTGGCTCGAGGAGCCGCCCAGCGTTAACCGACTGATCGGACTGCGCTGGCTGGCGGGCCTGCTTCTTCCCGAGAGTTTCAGCGGCAACCTGCGCGATACGTCCGCGACTTCTACCGAACCTTCTATCAGGTCGACCTCAGCGCTCCGCTGCTCGACAAGCCGCTCGCCAATTCCCGAAGATCAGCGTGCGCAACGCCCTCAAGGGCTGTATCACCGCCATCAAGAAGGGGGCCGTGATGTCCCAAGTCACCGTCGACGTCGGCGGCGGCCAGACGGTGATGTCGGCGATATTCGTCAACTCGGTCGAGGACCTCAAACTGAAGATCGGCCACGAGGTGCTGGCGGAGGTGAAGTCGACGGACGTGATGATTGCCAAGCCCAATCGCCCGCCTACCGGGCGAGCGACGGCGCGGCCTACGACTGGTTTCTCGGTCGTTGGACCCGGCGGCTGGCCGGGCCTTTCCTCGATTTCGTCTAACTAGACCAACGGCCCGGTGCCCGAGATCGGCTGCGGCACGGGCTCGCTCGCCGGCGGGATCGCCGCCCGCCGGCCGCGACGGCCGATCGTCGGCGTCGATCTCTCGCTCCCCTACCTCGCCCAGGCGCGCCGCAATGCGCCGGCCGCCGCCTATGCCGTGTACGACGCCCAGCATCTAGCCTTCGGCGACGACTCCTTCGCGGCCGCCCTCGCCCAGCTCGTCCTCAACTTCGTTCCCGATCCCGCGGCGGCCGGCGCCGAAATAAGGCGCGTAACGCGGCCGGGCGGCGTGGTCGCAGCCTCGGTGTGGGATTTTCGCGGCGGCCTGGTCTACCAACGCGTCTTCTGGGACACCGCCTCGGGCATCGATCCCCCAGCCGGCGCCGCAAGCGACCGCCTCTTCTCGACGCCGCTCGCCACGGCAGAGGGTCTAGCCGACCTGTGACGCAAGGCCGGATTAAAAGAGGTCCCGACAGGCTCGCTCACCATCCGCATGGACTACGAATCGTTCGACGACTACTGGCAGCCACTGCTGGGCGACCAGGGGCCGGTCGGGACCTACGCCACCGGCCTTGCATGCGGCTCTCCTACCTCGCCGGCGGCTCCAACGGGCCGCGCTCGTTGACGGCGACGGCTTGGGTGCGCGGCAAAGTGGCCTGAGACACAAACGGCTTCGGACGCCCTCGCCTAGCGCAGCATGAACAGGCGTGTCGCCGAGGCGACCGCCGGGACCACGGCGCGCCCGACCATGGGCGGAAGGCCAAGCGGCTTCAGCAGCATCTTGACCGACATGTCATACGGGAAGGCGCGCCTGCCGAGGCGAGAGAGATCCCTGCGATAGGCGTCGTAGTCGCTCTTCTTGAACTCGGCGTCGGGGTTGCCGGCACGATAGATGGCTCTGAAGGCATAGAAGGCATCCTCGGCATCGATGTCGGCGGCCCGGGCCCAGAGGGTGCGCAAGACGGCCGCGCGGCCGGGCCGTTCGAACGCCTGGTAGCGCCGGAAATAGCGGTAGAAGTGCTTGTAGTGACGGACCTCGTCGGCGCTGATTCTGGCCGCGAGGTAGCTCAGCACCGGCTCACGGCTGTACAGCGACAGCGTGCGGTAAACGGAAGCCGTGCCGGCTTCGACGACGCAGCGCGCCACCATCTCGAGCGCCCTCGTGGCGGCGAGTTGATCGACGGTGCAGAGCTGGCCGTAATCGGCAAGGAAGCTCTGGTACGCGGTCTCCCAGTCGAAGTCCGGCCAAGCGGTCTGGACGTAGCGCTTGAGCGCCGCGCCGTGCTGCAGTTCCTCGCTCAGCCAGTGCTGCTCCAGCCAGCCGACGACGTCGTCGTCGCCCCGGAAGAAGTCAACCAGGGTCTGGGTGTAGAGGTGCGAGGTGATTTCGATGAAGGATGCGGAAGCCAACAGATGGAAAAGGCGCTGGTCGTCGCGCACCAGGTCGCGCGCGAGCGTGCCGTAAGCGATATCCTCCACCGACCAGGAAGCACCGCCGGTGGAGCCGGGTTGCCGCACCGCCATACAAGTCCCTTTTCTGTGGTCGCGCAGCTTACTCCATTTTGAACGCATCGTCCGCTTTTGGCTATTGGGAAGGTGGGGGCCTCGCGACGGGGTTGCAACGCGGGCCGCCAGCCCAACTTGTCGGCCACCCCGCCCCACATCGCACTGCCGAGGAAGACCACGATGTTGGCCCAGAACAGCGGCGTTGCCACCATGCCCGGATTCCATTGCAGCTCCTTCTGCAGGTAGGTCGAGAACAGCGCCCAGATCGAGTAGTAGACGCAGAACGCCGCGCCCATCCACAGGCAGCCGGTCAGCGTGTTGTAGATGTGGCGGCGCGTGAAGATGGTGAACAGCGGCGCCTTCACCTCGGCCTTCCGTTCGGCCTGCTGGCGTTTGTTCTCGGCCCACACCGGCGGTTCCCTGACGTAGAAGCGGATCCACACGACGACAGCGCCGGCAGGATGCCGATCCACAGCAGGCCGCGCCAGCCGATGTGCTCGTAGAGCGTGCCGTAGGCCACGGCCGACAGCGCGAAGCCCAGGCCGACGGCCTGTTGACGACCTACGCCGCGTATCTGCTGCCGCTCAACGACGCCCACAGTGCCTCGGGGCCGGCCTTGGCGTAGGACGCGCCGATCTTCTCGCCCCAGAAGCTCTCGCTGCCGAAGTCGCGGCGCCACACCCAGAGCCTGCGCGTGTAGTGGTGCAGGATGTGCTCCTGGGTGAAGCCCATGGCGCCCATCGACTGATGCGAGATGGCGGCGATGCGCTGGGCGAAGTCGGAGGCCTGGCACTTGGCGGCGGCGATCGAGAAGCGCCCGCCATCGGCAAGCCCGCCTTCGTCGGCGTCGCGCGCGGCGGCCTCCGCCGAGGCGATGGTGGCGGCCACGCAGCTCGCCAGCTCGGCCAACATGTGCTGGATCGCCTGGAAGGTCGAGATCGAGCGGCCGAACTGCACGCGCTGCTTGGAATATTCGACGGCGATGGCCAGCACCCGGTCGGCGGCCCCCGCCATCTGCATGGCGCGCATGACGGCGCCGAGCTCGAGCGCGCGCCCGGCATCGACCGGCGAGGCGGCGCTGAACTCGGTCGCGGCATTGTCGAACGTCACCGTGCCGGAGGGCTCGCCGGCATGGCTGGGCCTGGCCTCGACCGTGGCGTTGGCCCTGGCGACGACCGCCACGGTGCCGCCCACGACCGCGACGAAGCGGTCGGCGACCGGAGCGAAGGGCACGCGCTCGACCTTGCCGCTGAGCCGCCCGCCGGAGAGCTTGAGATTGCCCAGCACGAGCGTCGCCGGACCGGGCCTGGGCTCACCGCCAGCCGCGGCGATCAGGAGGTTGGCGAGCGCGGTCTCGGCGAGCGGCACCGGCACGGCGTGCGAGCCGGCCATGCGCAGGAGCGCCAGCATGTCGGCCAGCGTGCCGCCCACGCCGCCCTTGTCCTCCGGCACGGCGATCAGCGGCAGGCCCATCTCCTCGATCTCCTTCCAGAGATCGGCCGGCCACACGCCCTTCTCGACGCCGTTCACGATCTCGCGGCCGCAGCGGCCGGTGAAGAAGCGGTCGGCGGTCTCCAGCAGCATGTCGCGGGTTTCACGATCCATCGGTCTTCTCCTCAGCGCAGCCCAAGGCCACGCGCGACGATGCCGCGCAGGACCTGGGTCGTGCCGCCCTGGATGGTGTAGGAGGGCGCCATCATGGTGGCGTACTGGGCGACGTCGAGGAAATCGGCCATGTCCTCCTCGGTCGTGGCGTCGGACTCGGCGATCACGCGCGCGATCTCCGGCAGGTCCTGCTGGTAGATCGTGCCGAGATCCTTCACCAGCGCCGCCTCGATGGCGGGCGACTTGCCGCCCTGCATCATGCCGGCCACGGCGACCGACATCTGGCGCAAGGTCCACAGGCGGGCGATCAGGCGGCCGAGGATCGCACTGGCCCGCTTGGCGGGCTGGCGACCCAACACGCGCACCAGTTCGCGCAGGACGTAGAAATTCTGCATGAAGCGCTCGGGTCCGCTGCGCTCGAACGCCAGCTCGCTCGTCACCTGCAGCCAGCCATCGCCCTCGTTGCCGATCAGGCAGCTCTCGGGAATGAAGGTGTCGCTGAACGTCACCTCGTTCCAGTCGTGCCGGCCGGCGAGGTTGATGATGGGGCGGATGGTGATGCCCGGCGTCTTGAGATCGACCAGGAGCTGGCTCAGCCCCTTGTGGCGATCGCCATGCTGGCCCGAGGTGCGCACCAGGGTGATGCAGTAGTGGTTGCGATGCGCGCCCGACGTCCACACCTTGGTGCCGTTGACCCGGAAACCACCCGGCACCGGCTCGGCGCGGGTCCGCACCGAAGCGAGGTCGGAGCCCGAGTCAGGCTCGCTCATGCCGATCGAGAAATAGCATTCGCCGGCGGTGATGCGCGGCAGGATCGCCTGGCGCTGCTCCTCGCTGCCGAAGCGCAGTAGCAGCGGGCCCGACTGGCGATCGGCGACCCAATGGGCGCCGGCGGGTGCACTGTTGCCCAAAAGCTCCTCGGTGATGACGTAACGGTCGAGAAAGCTCTTCTCGCTGCCGCCGTACTGCTTGGGCCAGGTGATGCCAATCCAGCCCTTCTTGCCCAACGCCTTGCTGAAGTCCGGCGAGAAGGTGTTCCAGCTCGCGAAGCGATCCTCCGACTTCATCTTCGGCAGCGTTTCCTGGAGGAAGGTGCGGACTTCGCCGCGCAGCGCCTCGGCCTCGGGCGGCAGATGGAACGGCGGGAATTCGAGCTTGGGAATGGACATTGTCTTCTCGACAGTTGGATGCCCCTTCTCTGTCGGCTAATCCTAGGCCGCGCAACCAGGGAGTTTCGAGAGACGAATGCCCCGCCGGTCCCCCCGCCTGCCGCCACTCCTGGCGGAATTCGACGACGAGGAGCGCGAGGCCGTGCTCGCCGCCAACCGCGCTTTCTACCGCGCCTTCAGCGACCGCGACGCCGACGCGATGGACCAGATCTGGGCGCCGAGCGGCGCCGTGGTCTGCCTGCATCCCGGCCGGGCGCCGCTGCATGAGCGCGCCGAGATCATGGCGAGCTGGCGCGCCATCCTGCGCCATCCCGAGGCGCCCAAGGTGCGCTGCGCCGGCGAATGGGTGGTGGGCCGGCCCGGCCTCGCCATCGTGGTGTGCCGCGAGATCCTGCCCGAAGGCCAGCTGATGGCGACCAACAGCTTCGCGCGGCTGAGCGAGGGCTGGCGCATGATCGGCCATCATTCCGGCCCGGTGCCGCCGATCGAGACCGGACGGACGGTAGTGGCCGCCGCGCCGCCGACGCGCGACCGGCGCAAGCTGCACTAAGGTCTCAAGCGCCTGTTCTTACTCTCCACCGTGGGAGAGAGAAAAGACATCAGCGCGTGATCGGCCCGTCGCCGCGCAGCAACGGCTTCAGCCGATCGTAGGGCACATAAACCTCGAACGGGCCGGACGAGTAGGGCCCGACTTCGTAGGCGTTGAAGATCAGTTCCAGTCGGTTGGACCGCCAGCAATAATTGTCGGCCTCGCGCAAGAGCGTGGCGAGTTTGGCGGGCTGCAACGCGTCCTCGAAACCGGGCTTGGTGACGAACTGCTTCTTGAGATCGGCGCCGACGATCTCGACCATGGTCTTGAGCCACGGCGCGCCGGCGGCAAACACGCCCTCCGGCCCCGTGGCCTTGCCCGTGCGCAGGTCGACCAGGGTGCAGCGGGTCGCGCCGTAGCCATGCGCGCCGCCGCTGTAGCCGTAGAAATTCACCGCCACGGTGATCGCCTGGGCGCCCGGCCGATAGAGCGTGAAGCCCTGCTCGTAGGTCCAGCCCTGCTCGCGGTCGACGCCGGAATCCGCCTTGGGCGTCGCTTCGTCGGCGGCCTTCTTCGCGGCATTGGCGAAGCGCGCGTTGATGGCGGCGAAGTCGGCCGTCTTGCCCTCGAACGCGGGATAGCCGATGTCGATCGAATAGGTGATCTTGCCGAGCTTGCCGCTCGTGGCGATCGACTGCTCGCCGATGAACGGATAGACGCCGTCGGCGAGGGCCCGAAGGTTCGTCGTGCGCGCCTCATAGCGGCTCTTGAGGCAGGGCGCGATCCCGTCGGTGTCGATGGCGCAACCGCGATTGCGGTCGGCGATCCAGCGCAGCTGGTCCTTCACCAGTTGATCCCTGGCGGCACCGGCGAGCTTTCCGACCAGGGCCGTGTAGGCCAACACCATCGCGCGGTCGGCCTTGGCAAGTTCGGGATCCTTGCAGATCGTTTGCTCGACGGCGTTGGCGGCCTTGGCGCAATCGAAGGCGGGTCCGCTCTGGGCGAACGCCGGACACGCAAGGACGGCGAGCACAGCAGCAGCGATGACTCTCACAGTCGCCTCCACGCCTTCAGCCGGCGCACCGCCTCCTCCATCTCGGCGGTCGAACCGGCGAAGGAAATGCGCAACGTGCCGGCGCCCCGCGCGCGGTCGAAGTCGATGCCGGGCGTCGTCGCCACGCCGGTCTCCTGCAGCATGCGCCGGCAGAAGTCGCGGCTGTCGTTGGTGAGGTGCGCCACGTCGCAATAGAGGTAGAACGCGCCCTCGGCCGGCGCGAAGCGGTCGAAGCCCGCCGCCGGCAAGCCGGCCAGCAGCAGATCGCGGTTGGTGCGATAGCGGCGGACGTGGCCATCGAGCTCGTCGCGGCCCTCGAAGGCCGCCAGCGCGGCGTGCTGGCTGAGCGTCGGCACCGAGATGAAGAAATTCTGGGCGAGCCGCTCGATCGGCCGCACCAGGTCGGGCGGCACGACCAGCCAGCCCACTCGCCAGCCGGTCATGGAGAAGTATTTCGAGAAGCTGTTGACCACGATGGCCGAGTCGGAAACCTCGACCGCCGACACCGTGTCGCCCTCGTAGACGATGCCGTGATAGATCTCGTCGGAGATCAGCCGCACGCCGTTCTCGCTGCACCAACCGGCCAGCGCCTTCATCTCGGCATGGCCCACCATCGTGCCCGTGGGATTGGACGGGCTGGCGACGATCAGGCCGTCCAGCCGGCCCGCCTTCTTCAGGGCCTCGACCGTCGGCTGGAACAGATCGGCCGCCGAGGTTGGCAAGTCGACCGCCTCGAGATCGAGTGCGGTCAGGATGTTGCGGTAGGCGGGATAGCCCGGCGCGGCCAGTGCGACGCGATCGCCGGCATCGAAGCTGGCGAGGAACGCCAGGGGAAAGCCGCCCGACGAACCGGTCGTCACGATCACCCGATCCGGCGATACCTCGACTTTATACACGTCGCGATAGTGGCGCGCGATGCGCTCGCGCAGCGCCGGCAGACCCAGCGCCGCGACGTAGCCGATGCGATCGGAATCCAGGGCGGCGTGCGCCGCGGCGAGCGCCGCTTTGGGCGCAGGCGTGCTGGGCTGGCCGACCTCGAGATGGATGACGGTGTCGCCCGCCGCCTCCTTCTCGGCGGCGGCCGCCATCACGTCCATGACGATGAACGGATCGACCGCACCGCCGCGGCGCGAGAGCTTGCCCGACACCGGTCGGGCCTAGGGCGTGATGGCGAGCAGCGCGAGCCCGGCCCCGGCCGGGTCAAGACCGGTCTGGCAGGTGTTGGCGCTGCTGCGCAGTCCCGATGGACAGGCGATGGCATTGACCCAGCCGCCCTGCCCGCGCCGGGCCGCCAGCACGGCGGCGACCTTCTGGCGCTCCTCGACCGTGGCGCGCGCCACCGCGCCGGTCGCCTGGGCTGCCGTCGGCGCACCGCCGCCCGCGCCGGCGAAGGTGAACTCGCCGTTGCTGGGGTTGGCGATGATCAGCGGACTGACCGACCCCGCCTCGGGCGTGGCCGCACCGAGCAGCACGCCGGTGCCAGGCACGGCCACCCGGGCGCCGAAGAGCTGGCCCATCGACAGGGCGCATGCGGCTGCCCCGCCCTTGCCGTCGACCGCGGCAAGGCCGGAGAAGCCCGCGGAATCCAGAGGCGCAGGACCGCCCGGCGCCTGCCCCTTCCATCCCGCCAGCGCCGCGGCGCCCGCCGCCGGCGGCGGCGCCGCGTAGACCCGCTGGCGACCGTCAGGATTCGGTGGTCGGCGGCCCGGCCTGCGGCACCGCACGGCGCAGCGCCTCGAGCGGCAGGCTGCCGCCCATTTGCGAGATCTGGTCGGACAGAGTGCGCGCCAGCGTGCCCTGGAAGAATTCGCCGCCGCCGCGCTGGCGGATCGAGCCGAGCACGCCGGCAAGGTCGGCCTGCACCAGCGTATCACCCTCCGTCACCGTCCCGCCGCCGCCCTTGCCAAGGATGCGCCGCATCTCGGCATCGGCGCCCACCAGGCCCGCGCCGGCCTGCAGATCGCGCGACAGAGCGCGCGATACCGGCACGCCGAAACGGGCCAGACGCTCGGCCGGCGCCACCGTCTGTTCCCAGCGAATCTGGCCGTGGCGGATGTGCATCAGCGTTATGGCGCGGACGCCGGATGGAACGGTGAAAGCCTGGCCGGCGATGGCGCCCGGAGCGGCGATCGGCGGAAACACGAAGGCCTCTGCCGCCTTGGTCTTCTCGTCGTGGACGATGCAGGCACCCGAGGCGCCGAGCCCAGCCGCCGACGGCAAGGTCACCGCAAGTGCAAAGTACATGGCGACCGCTGCGTCGGTTGCGTTGCCGCCATTCTGCAGGATGTCGCGCCCGATCTCGGCCGCCCGGCTCTCGTCGGCAGAGACCGCGGCGAAGGAACTGCTGCGGACGATGAGCGACAGGCCAGCCCTGCCCGGCGGCAAGCCGGAGGGATTGGCGGCATTGGCGAGACGGTCGCTGTCCCGGTCTGTCTCACTTTGGCCACAAGCACCCAGCAAAAACAGCCCCGCCAGCGCCAGGTTGCGCAATTGACGTGACCGCCGCGCGTTCCTAGCCTGCGAAGACATCGTGCCGACCGTGTTCAAACGCATCATCACCCTCATCTGTCTTGCGCTCTTCGCGCTGGCGCCGTTTCGTGCCGCGAGCGCGCAGCAAGGTCAACGCCTCAATCTCATCCGCGACGCCGAGATCGAGAACACCATTCGAACTTTCGCCGTGCCGATCTGGAAGGCGGCCGGTCTCGATCCCAACGCCGTCGAGATCATGATCGTCCAGGACAACTCGCTCAACGCTTTCGTGGCGGGCGGCCAGCGGATCTTCATCAACACCGGCCTGATCATGCGGACCGAGACGCCCAACCAGCTGATCGGCGTGCTGGCGCACGAAAGCGGTCACATCGCCGGCGGTCACCTCGCGCGCATGCAGGAGGAGCTGCGCAGCCTCACGACGATGCAGATCCTCGAATCCCTGCTGGGCGCAGGCGCGCTGGCCGGCGGCGCCGCCTCCGGCCGTGGCACCGGCACCGGCGGGCCGACCACCGGCATCGGCGTTCCCAACGCGCCCGGCTCGCTTCTGTCCTTCCTGCGCTACACCCAGACGCAGGAGAGTTCGGCCGACCAGGCGGCGATCACGTTTCTGCAGCGCACCCACCAGTCGCCCAAGGGCGCGGTCGAGTTCCTGCGCCTCCTGCAGAGGGAAGAGCGCCTGCAGCTCAACCGGCAAGACCCCTATTTGACGACCCATCCGCTGACGCCCGACCGCATCGCGGCCTTCGAGGAGGCGGCGGCGCATTCGCCCTACGTCAACGTGCCGGATTCTCCGAAGTTTCTCGAGATGCATCACCGCATGGTGGCGAAGCTGATGGGCTTCATCACGCCCGACGTCGCCCTGCAGCGCTTCAGCGAGGCCGACCGCTCGGTGCCGGCGCGCTACGCCCGCGCCATCGCGTGGTACCGCAAGGGCGCGCTGGGCTCGGCGCTGCTCACCATCGACGGCCTGCTCAAGGAATATCCGAACGATCCCTACTTCCACGAGGTGCGCGGCCAGATGCTGTACGAGAACGGCCGCGCCGCCGAGGCCGTCGCCTCCTACCGCCGGGCCGTCCAGCTCCTGCCCTCCGCCGCGGTCATCAAGATCGACTTCGCGCGCGCGCTGCTCGACACCAACAATCCCGAAAACGATCGCGAGGCGGTGCGCAACCTCGAGCTGGCCGCGCAGCAGGAATCGGGCACCTTCGACCTGTGGCGGCTGATGGCGGCGGGCTACTCCAAGCTCAACAATCCGGGCATGACCTCGCTCGCCCGCGCGGAAATGGCGATCCTGCGCGGCCAGCGGGCCGAAGCGCAGGCCCACGCCGACGCCGCCACGCACCAGTTGCAATCGGGCACGCCGGCCTGGCAGCGTGCCCAGGACATCAAGGCCTATATCAACACGCGGCCGGGCCGCCGGTAGCATTCGGAGAGCCATACAATGCGTACGATCCTTCTGATCATCTGCGGCGGCCTGATAGCCGTCGGCGCCTTCGTGGCGGCCCGCACGACCGCGCCTGGCCGCCTTGCCCCTGCCACGGCAGCCGCCGCCGCGACGACGGACAAGACGGTGTTCGGCAAGAGCATCCGCGACTATCTGCTCGCCAACCCGGAAGTGCTGGTCGAGGCGATGCAGGAGCTCGAGCGCAAGCAGGACGGCCAGCGCGACGCCGTCGCGCAGAAGGGCGTTCAGGAGAACCAGGCCGAGCTCTACCGCGATGCCGACAGCCCGGTCGGCGGCAATCCGAACGGCGATGTCGTCATCGTCGAGTTCAACGATTACCAGTGCCCCTACTGCAAGCGCACCCACCTGGTCATGAAGTCGGTGGTCGGCGCCGACGGCAAGGTGAAGGTCATCTACAAGGACCTGCCGATCCTGGGCGAGGCGTCGAAGATCGCCGCCGTCGCAGCCCTTGCGGCGGTCAAGCAGGACAAGCACCTCGCCCTGCACAACGCGCTGATGGAGTTCACGGGCAAGCTCGACCGCGACAAGATCCTCGAGGTCGCCGGATCGGTCGGGATCGACGTGGCTCAGCTCCAGAAGGACATGGAAGACCCCAAGCTGAAGCAGATCATCGACCGCAACCTGGCGCTGGCAAGCGCGCTCGGCATACGCGGCACGCCCGCTTTCGTCATCGGCAAGCAGTTCGTGCCCGGGGCGGTCGATGCGGCGGCGCTGAAGCAGTTCATCGCCGACGCCCGCAAAGGCTAACGCGACAGGGTTGCCGACAGGCCGAGCACGCCCATCAGGTCGGCGCCGGGACTGACGAGGTAGCCTACCTTGTCGATGCCGACCGGGGGCTCGGGCTTGGAGTCGACGGTGAGCGTGCCGCCCTGCTCGACGAAGCGCGCAACGGTGTCGAGAAGCTGCGTCATGGCCTGGGAGATCAGCACGCCGGACGGCTGGTAACGGCGTATATCGCGCGCCAGATTGGCCCGCGTCACCGACACGGGCTGACCGGTCACGGTCGCCAGGGCCTTCAGGCCCCGCTCCAGCAGGCTCTTGTCGACCAGTCTCAGCTGCGCCGATCCCAGCGCCGCCTTCGACTCGGAAAGGGCGAAGGTGTCGCCATCGTCGACGACGCGCCAGAAGGCCGGGTCGGCCTGGACGATCCGCCCGCTGAGATCGATTTCGCCCAGGCCCGGGCTCACCAGTGCGCAGCGATCGATCGAGAGTTCGCCCTTGCTGCGGTCGTCCGTGCCGGCGCAATCGAGGTCGGCTTTCACGTCCTTGAGCCCCATGGTCTGAAAGGCGATCCGCATCTGCAGCCCTTCCATGCTGCGCAGCGGCGGCGCCAGCACGAAGCCCTCGACGCGAGTGCGCGAGCGGCTGACCTTGTCGCTCTCGCGCACCGTCTCGACACTGATGCCGGCCAGCGAGATGCCGTAGCGCGTGAGCATCTCGCCGCCGAAGCCCGAGGCATTGACATTGTCGACATGGACCCGCCCGGTGGCTGCGCCCGGCCGCCACGTGTCCGCCGACAGGGCCGCGATCTCGCGACCCAGATCGACACCGCTCGCCTTGACCTCGGCGACCTTGTAGAGCGGCGCCGGTCCATCCTTTGCCGCGGCTTCGAGACTGCCGACGGCGATGGAGGCGATGCGACCGCGCTCGTAGCGCTCGACGACGACCGACGCGGCGCCGAAAGTGTCGCCCGTTCCCGGCAGGGTGAAGAGCGCGTTGCGCTCCTCGAGACGGCGCATCGACAGCGCCCCCATCGTGCGCGCGACCATCGCCTGGAAGCGGTAGCTGCCCTCATACTTCGGGTCGAAACGTTCGAGCTCGAGCCCGTCGATGACCAGATTTCCGACGATCCAGCTGCCGCCGGCCGCGCGGTCGACGAGGCGCACGTCCTGCAGTTCGACCCTGTCCGCCTGCAGCGGCTCGCCCCAGCGGAAGCCGGCGAGCGGCGTGCGCCCCTGCAGCAGTTCGCCCAGCGGCCAGGCGAGGCCCGAGGCCTCCCAGCGCCCGACGTTGAGCTCCGCCGCGCCGGCGGACTTGATGTCGTGCAGCGTGATCCGGCGATCGAACAATCCGACCTCGACGCTGCCCACCTTGGTCGCGCCGTCGCGTTCGATCTCGGCCTTTATCCGATCCGCCGCGTAGCTCTGCACGATCGGCACCGCCGCGACGACCGCGCCCGCGAGCGCGATCACCGCGACCGTCGCAATGACGCTCTTCTTCACGGTTCGGCGTCCGGCTGCTTGGCGGGTTGGGCGGCATCGAACGCGGGATGCTTCATGCAGGTGGCGTAGATGCGCTGCAGCGTCGGGTAGCGGTCCATGTCGACCTTGAAGCGCCCGGCATTGAAGATCTGAGGCACCAGGCAGAGATCGGCCATCGTCGGCTGGTCGCCGTGGCTGTAGGTCCCTGTCTTGCGATCCCTGGCGACAGTCGCTTCGTAAGCGTCAAAGCCGGTCTCGATCCAGTGGCGGGACCAGGCGAAGGCGCTCTCCTCGGTCTGGCCGTACTTCTCGCGCAGATAGCTCATCACCCGCAGGTTCTGGATGGGATGGATGTCGGCGGTCGGGATCAGCGCCAGCGCCCGCACCCGGGCCCGGCCGACCGGATCCCTGGGCAGCAGCGGCGGCTCGGGATGGATCTCCTCGAGATATTCCAGGATGGCGAGCGACTGGGTCAGCACTTCGCCGGAATCGAGCACCAGCGCCGGCACCAGCTTCTGCGGATTGATCGCAGCATAGTCGGGCGCCCGCTGCTCGCCCTTGCGCAGGTGGCGCGAAGCATGCTCGACGGCGATGCCCTTGAGGTTGAGAGCGATGCGCACGCGAAACGCCGCCGATGAACGAAAATAGCCGATGAGCTTCATGACCGCCTCCGGCGGCCAGCTTAGCACGGCTTACGCGGGCGGCGTGTAGCGCACCACCTTCTGGTCGATTGCGCCGAAGATCGATTTGCCGGCGCCGTCGAACATTTCGATGCGGATCCGATCGCCGAATTTCATGAAGGGCGTCACGGCTTTGCCACTATCGATGGTTTCGCGCACGCGGCGCTCGGCGATGCAGGAGCAGCCGGCCGCGGCGTCGCGGTTCGCGACCGTGCCCGAGCCCACGACCGTGCCGGCTTCGAGGTGTCGCGTGCGGGCGGCATGGGCGATCAGCTGGCCGAAATCGAAGGTGAGATCGGTGGCGGCGTTGGGATGGCCGAACTCGCTGGCCGTTCAGCGTCGAGATCAGCGGCAGATTGAGCCGGGCGCCGTCCCAGGCCTCGCCCAGTTCGTCCGGGGTCACGGCGACCGGCGCGAAGGCCGTGGCGGGCTTGCCATGGAAGAAGCCGAAGCCCTTGGCCAGCTCGGTGACGATCAGGTTGCGCAGCGACACGTCGTTCAGGATCGTCACCAGCTTGATGTGCTTGCGCGCCGCGGCCGGCGAGACGCCCATCGGCACGTCGTCGACCATGACGCCGATCTCGCCTTCGAAATCGATGCCCCAGGCCTCGTCGCCGGCCTCGATCTCGTCGTTGGGCCCGATGAAGGAGTCCGAACCGCCCTGGTACATCAGCGGATCGGTCCAGAAGGACGGCGGCATCTCCACGCCACGCGCCTTGCGCACCAGCTCGACATGGACGACGTAGGCCGAGCCGTCGGCCCACTGGTAGGCCCGCGGCAAGGGCGCCGCCAGCGCCTTGGTGTCGAGCTCGAAGGAGCCCGGCGCCTTGTCGTCGGCGAGCTGCTCGGCGAGCGCGCGCAACCTGGGCGCCATGGCCGCCCAGTCCTCCAGCGCCTTCTGCAGGGTGGGCGCGATGTTGGTTGCCCGCACCGCCCGCTTGAGCGCGCGATCGACCACGATCAGCGTGCCGTCGCGGCCGCCCTCCTTCAGCGAAGCCAGTTTCATTGTTTCCTCCATCATCCCGAGCGACTTATTCTCCGCCGCCTGCTTCATCTCCGGCCGCCACGACTTCACGTAGCCGTCGAACTCGACGCCGGCCGGCATGGCGGCGACGTCGACCGCGTCGCGCGTGTCGATCATGACCGCGACCTCGTCGGTCTCGGTCTTGCCGCCACTCTCGACTGACCGTGTTGCCGCATTGAACGCCTTGGGATGCGGGCCGTGCGTGAAGCCCGAGGGGTGCACCGTCATCATGCCGGGATGGATGTTGTCGCGGCTGAAGAAGCTTCCCTTGTGATAGAAGATGATCTCCTCGAAATCGTCGTTGTTGTGGAAGAACGGCAGGCGCAGCGCCTCGGGATCGCTCTCCAGCGGCCGCGGCACGAAGGTGCAGACGACGAAGCGCCCGGCCACGAAGGTGGTGTGCGCCGAGGGCGGCAGATGGGCGCGATGGCTCATCAACGGCCGCAGGTCGCGCCAATTGATGCGCACGACGCTCAGGTCGCCGTGCCAGCCCACCGCATCGAGCGGATTGAAGGGGAAGGTCACGGTCGAGAGCTGGTTGCGGCGCTTCACCGAGACCTTCCAGGTGCGCTCGTCCTGCTGGGCGCGGAAGGCCTCGTCGATCCTGGGCGTGTCGAGCATCGCCGGATCGAAGATCGCATGCCGGCCGACCAGGCCCTTCTCCGGCAGGGTGAAATGCTCGTTGGTCGCCTCGATCATCAGCGCCATGGTCGGCTTGGTGGGCGAGAGCCGCCACATCGTGCCGCGCGGGATCATGACGTAGTCGCCGTCGCGATAGTCGAGATGGCCGTAGTCGCAGAACAGCGCGCCCTCGCCCTCGTGAACGAACAGGAGCTGGTCGCCGTCGCTGTTGCGCGCCAGCTCCGTCATCGGCTTGTCGAGCTTCCAAATGCGCATCTGCAGATGCGGATTGGCCATCACCAGCTCGGACGCCCACGGGCCCGCCTTGCTGGTGGCGAGCTTGTTCAGGTCGAAGGCGCGCGGCCGGATGGCGCCGTCGAATTCCACCCAGTCGGTCGGCTTGTGCTTGTGGTGGAACTGCGCCGAGGGTCCGAAGAAGCCCTCCTTGCTGATCTCGCGCTCGTAGGTGCCCTCGGGCAGCCGGACATGGGCCTGACGCGAGGCGGTGCCCTCATGCTGGCGCAACGGAATCCAGTTCTTGCTCATGGTTTCCTCCTAGGCTTTCAGAACGCCGCGACGGATCTGGTCGAGCTCGATCGATTCGAACAGGGCGCGGAAATTTCCCTCGCCGAAGCCCTCGTTGCCGCGGCGCTGGATGATCTCGAAGAAGATCGGGCCGATCACCGTCTGGGTGAAGATCTGCAGCAGCAGCCCGCCGCCCTGGGTCGGCGCGCCGTCGATCAGGATGCGGTCGGCGGCAAGGCGCTTCAGGTCCTCGCCATGGCCCGGCAGGCGCGTGTCGATCTGCTCATAGTAAGTGTCGGGCACGGTCTGGAACGGCACGCCCTTGGTCTTCAGCGTTTCCACCGTCTCATAGATGTCGCCGGTGCCGAGCGCGATATGCTGGATGCCCTCGCCGTGATAGGCCGAGAGGTATTCCTGGATCTGCGACTTGTCGTCGGTGCTCTCGTTGATCGGGATGCGGATCTTGCCGCACGGGCTGGTCATCGCCTTGCTCTTGAGCCCGGTGAGCTTGCCCTCGATGTCGAAATAGCGGACCTCGCGGAAATTGAAGAGCCGCTCGTAGAAGTCGGCCCACTCCGCCATGCGCCCACGATGGACGTTGTGCGTCAGGTGGTCGATGTAGGTCAGGCCGACACCCTTCGGGCTGTGCTCGACGCCGGGCAGATACTCGAAGTCGACGTCATAGATCGTGCCGCGATCACCGTAACGGTCGACCAGATAGATCAGCGAATCGCCGATGCCCTTGATGGCCGGGATGTTGAGCTCCATCGGTCCGACCTTGCCCTCGACGCCCCACGCCCCGAGCGACAGCGCGCGCTTGTAGGCCGCCGCCGAGTTGCGGACCCTGAGCGCGATGGCGCAGATGCTGGGGCCGTGCACGCGGGCGAAGCCCTGGGCGAAACTGTCCTTCTCGGCGTTGACGATGAAGTTCACATCGCCCTGGCGGTAGAGCGAGACATCCTTGGAGCGGTGCTTCGCGACCCTGACGAAGCCCATATGCTCGAACAGCAGGCCGAGCGCCGCCGGGTCGGGCGCTGCGTATTCGACGAACTCGAAGCCGTCGGTGCCCATCGGATTGATTTCGTCGATCTCGGCGACGTCGGCACCCTTGATGCTTGCCATGTGCGACCTCCGGATTTGACCCACGCCGTGAATTGGTTTCAAATGTAACTATTATGGCGAACCCTGCGCAAGCCCTCGAACTGGAGAATTTTCTCCCTTACCGCCTGTCGATTCTGGCCCAGATCGTGTCGGAATCACTGCACGACCTCTATGACGAGCCGTTCGGCCTCACCGTCACGCAGTGGCGGGTGATGGCGGCACTGGGCCGCTTCGCGCCGCTCACCGCTTCGGATGTGGGGCAGCGCATCGTCATGGACAAGGTGGCGGTCAGCCGGGCAGTTGCCGGCCTGATGAGCCGCGGCCTGGTCGAGCGGGCGACCGACCGCAACGATCGCCGCCGCGCCTCGCTCCGGCTGTCGGCCCGCGGCCGCGCCATGCATGCCCGCATCGTGCCGCTGGCGCTGGCCTACGAGGCCCGGCTCTACGAGGCGCTGTCGGCCGGGGAAAGACGCAGCTTCGATGCACTGACGGAGCGTCTGTTCACCCACGCCAGCCGGCTGCGGGAGACCGGCTGAGCCTGCCTTGTGGGCTCGGACTCGCCATGCTATAACGCCCCGCATTCTTAAGACGGGAGGCAAGATTTGGCCGCAAAGGCCGCCCGGCGTCCGCCGGCTGCGAAGCCGGTGCTGGTGCTCAACGGGCCCAATCTCAACATGCTGGGCAAGCGTCAGCCGAAGATCTACGGCCGCGAGACCCTGGCCGACGTCGAGAAGGCATGCCGGGTCGAAGCCGAGCGGCTGGGGCTCCCGGTCGAATTCGCGCAGAGCAACCACGAGGGCGTGCTGGTCGACCGCATCCAGGCGGCGCGCGACGGCAATTCCGGCATCGTCATCAACGCCGGTGCCTTCACCCACACCTCGGTCGCCCTGCTGGACGCGCTGAACGCCGCGGAGCTTCCGGTCGTCGAGGTCCATATTTCCAACGTCTTCAAGCGTGAAAGCTTTCGCCATCACTCCTATATCAGTCCCGCTGCGGTCGGCGTGATCGTCGGGCTCGGCACCCAGGGCTATCTTCTGGCGTTACAGGCCTTGTCGCGCCTGCTGGCGCGCTGACCCCCATCGCGGAGCGTTTCTCCATGGCAAAGTTCGAGATGGATACCGATTTCGTCCGCAAGCTGGCGGAGATCCTGCACGAGACCCATCTCGGCGAGATCGAACTGGCCGACGGCGACAAGCGTATCCGGGTGGCACGGCCGACCGTGACGATGGCCGCGGCGCCGGTCATGGCGTCGGCGCCCGCCTCCGCGCCTGCCGCGGGAGCAGCCCCGGCCACCGGCACGGCCAGCGATCTCGGCAAGCACCCCGGCGCGGTGAAGTCGCCGATGGTCGGCACGGCCTACCTCGCGCCCGAACCCGGCAAGCCCAACTTCGTCTCGGTCGGCGACAAGGTGACGATGGGCCAGACGCTGCTGATCATCGAGGCGATGAAGACCTTCAACCCGATCAAGGCGCCCAAGGCCGGCAAGATCGTGCAGATCCTGATCGAGACCGGCCAGCCGGTGGAGTTCGACGAACCCCTGATGGTCGTCGAATAGAGACGCAAACCCGATGTTCGACAAGGTCCTGATCGCCAACCGGGGCGAGATCGCGCTCCGCATCCACCGCGCCTGCCGCGAGATGGGCATACAGACGGTGGCGGTCCATTCGACGGCCGACAGCGACGCCATGCATGTCCGCCTGGCCGATGAATTGGTGTGCATCGGTCCGCCGCCGGCGCGCGACAGCTACCTCAACATCCCGGCGATCCTCTCGGCCGCGACCATCGCCGGAGTCGACGCCATCCATCCGGGCTACGGCTTCCTGTCGGAGAATGCCCGCTTCGCCGAGGCGGTCGAGGCGCACGGCTTCACCTTCATCGGCCCCACGCCCGCAGCACATCGCCATGATGGGCGACAAGATCGTGGCCAAGCAGACCGCCAAGGAGCTCGGTCTGCCGCTGGTGCCCGGCTCGCCCGGGCCGGTCGGCTCGGTCGAGGAGGTCATCTCGCTCGGGACCAGGATCGGCTGGCCGGTGCTGATCAAGGCGGTCGCCGGCGGCGGCGGACGCGGCATGAAGGTGGTCGACGACGCCGATTCGGCGGCCGAGGCCTTTTCGCTGGCGCGCACCGAGGCCAAGGCCGCGTTCGGCAACGACTCGGTCTACCTCGAGAAGTACCTGCCGCGGCCGCGCCACATCGAGATCCAGGTGCTGGGCGACGGCAAGGGCGACGGCGTGCATCTGGGTGAGCGCGATTGCTCGCTGCAGCGCCGCCACCAGAAGGTGCTCGAGGAGGCCCCCTCGCCGGCGCTGAATGCCGAGCAGCGCAAGCGGATCGGCGGGCTCGCCGCCGCCGCGATCCGCAAGCTCAAATATCGCGGCGCCGGCACCCTGGAGTTCCTCTATCAGGACGGCGAGTTCTACTTCATCGAGATGAACACCCGGCTGCAGGTCGAGCATCCGATTACCGAGGCGGTGACCGGCATCGACCTGGTGCGCGAGCAGATCCGCATCGCCGACGGCGCGCCGCTGGCGCTGCGCCAGCAGGACATCGTCATCCAGGGCCATGCCATCGAGTGCCGCATCAACGCCGAGCATCCCGAGACCTTCGTGCCCTGTCCCGGCCGCATCGTCGACTACCACCCGCCGGGCGGGCTGGGTGTGCGCGTCGATTCCGGCCTGTACACCGGTTACGTCATGCCACCCTACTACGATTTGTTGGTCGCCAAGCTGATCGTAAGCGGACCGACGCGCAACGAATGCCTGATGCGACTGCGCCGTTCGCTCGAGGAATTCGTCATCGGCGGCATCGACACGACGATCCCGCTGCACCGCCGCATCATAGGCGAGCAGGCTTTCATCGACGGCGACTACGACATCCACTGGCTGGAGAAGCTGGTCGGCTTGAAGAAGTAGAGCGAGTTCCCGATTGAACAGACTCGTGTGTCCCTCACGCCCTCCCCTTCGCGGTCTCCGCGAAGGGGAGGTGCCCGCGCAGCGGGCGGAGGGGTCATGAGCCACAGGATGTGGACGCGGCCCATGACCCCTCCGGCCTGCGGCCACCTCCCCAGCGAAGCTGGGGAGGGAAAGACTCCGTAATGGAGATCACGCCCGACCTCCTGCTGCAGGCATACCGCATCGGCGTCTTCCCGATGGGCGAGCGGCGCGACGATCCCAAGCTCTATTGGCTGGATCCCCGCCTGCGCGCGGTGCTGCCGCTCGACGGCTTCCACCTGCCGCATCGGCTGGCCCGCACGATCCGCGCGGGCCGCTTCGAGGTGAGCGCCGACACCGCCTTCGCCGACATCGTGCGCGCCTGCGCCGAACCCAGGCCGGGCCATCCCGAGAGCTGGATCAACGCGCCGATCGTCGAGCTCTATACCGAGCTGCACCGGCGGGGCCATGCCCACAGCGTCGAGTGCCGGGTCGATGGCAGGCTGGTGGGCGGCCTCTATGGCGTTTCGGTGGGGGCCGTTTTCTTCGGCGAGAGCATGTTCAGCCGCGAACGCGACGCCTCGAAGGTGGCGCTGGTCCATCTCGTGGCGCGACTGATCCTGGGCGGCTTCCGCCTCCTAGACTGCCAGTTCATGACCGAACACCTGCGCAGCTTCGGCGCGGTCGAGATCGCGCGCGAGGCGTTCCGCACCCTGCTGGCGGATGCGATCGACCGACCGGCGAGCTTTCAGCGCGAGCTGGGCGGCGCCGATCCCTGCGCCATCGTACAGGACAGCACCCGCACGTCGTAGACGCCGTGGTCGAGCGCCGACAGCGACGGCGTGGAGGCGAACATCCAGCCGGCGAACAGCTTCTCCTCGGCCTGGCCGGGCTTGTGGTCGACGATGGTGAGGTAGGCCACCGATTCCGGCGGCGCCTCCGGCACGTTCACCAGGCAGTCGCCGACGGTGATCGACAGCGTTCCGAACCGGGTCGATTCCCCCACGGGCGCATAGAAGCGCTGGGTGCGCGCCGTCACCTTGTCGAGTCCCTGCAACTCCGCCACCCGCTTGCCCGGCCCGTCGGGAATCGGCCGCAGATTGGCGTTGCTGGGACGCGGCGCCGCCGGGGCGGTGGGTTGGGCTGGCGACTGGGCCTGCGCCGCGGCCGCGCCGATGCCGCCCGCCAACGCCGCGACGAGGAGGAGCGCGCGCAGCGCGTTCACTTCTTTTTGGTGTGGGGCGGCTTGAGCCCGTCGATCAGCTCGTGCAGGGCGGCCTTGATCTGGTCGGCGTCGCATCCCATCAGAACTCCATCCTCCAGCGCATCGGCGCAGAGGGTTTCGATTTCCTGGATGTTCTGGTTCAGGACTTTGATCTTTTCGAGGCAGGACACCGGCTTACCGTCGGTCTGCCGCCACACCGGCGGTGCCTTGGATGCTCGTGCGCTCATCACTTGGACCCCGTGCCTCCGAACATGAACTTGGCGATCAGTTCCGAGAGCGGGACCGCGCCCTGGGTCTTCTCGATTTCGTCGCCGGCCCGCAGCATCTTCTTGTCGCCGCCCGGCTCGAGCACCATGACCATGCCGCCGAGCAGCGATTTACTCACGATCTTGGCGTTGGTGTCGACCGGCAGCTCGACGTTGGACGACACCGATATGCGCACCACCGCCTGATAGGTCTTGCGGTCGAGGTCGAAGCCGGTGACCGAGCCCACCTTCACGCCGCTCACGGTGACGTCGGCGCCGCGCTTCAGCCCGTCGATCCGGTCGAAACGGCCGACGATCTCGTAGCCGCTCGGACCGCTCCTGTCCGACTTGCCGAAGGCATAGAAGACGAAGGCCCCGGCCACCAGCAGGACCAATGCGCCGACGATAGTCTCGATGATATTACGGCCCACGCCCTGTCTCCTACTGCTGGCGCATGTCAGCCCGGACGCCACGCCTCATAGGGCGGCTTGGGCTTGTCGCCGATGGCGAGGGTGTGGCCTGGCGGACGGTAGGCATGGTCAGTGCCGGTGAGATTGGGAATGTGGTCCTTCTGCCAGGTCTGGCGCGGCACGCCGCCGGCCGGCGGCACGGCATCGGTCGTGTGATGAAGCCAGCCGTGCCACTCGGGCGGCACGCGCGAGGCTTCCGCCACGCCGTTGTAAATCACCCAGCGCTTGCGCCGCAGGCCGGGAATCGTGCGCTTGTCGAGATAGTAGCGATTGCCTTCGGCATCGGTGCCGACGAGTTCGCCGCGCATCTTGGTGAAGAGCCAGGTGCCGAGAGCCATTGAACCAACCACGCTTTGAGAGTGACCGCGCCGCTTGTACGCGTGCGCTTGAAAACGTGCAACGCGACGCCGTCGACCGCAGGATTCACATCGTTCGTCGACATGCGATTCGCGCGATTCGGGACCTGTTGCCCACTTGCATCATCTAGTACCATCTACACGTTGGTCTACAAAATGTAGTTGCGCACACAAGATTTTGTAATTTACTATCGTCGGGTGCCCATATGTGCGTACTCGATTGCGATCGAGCACGGCCCGCGCAGAGTTAAACGACGGGAATTGGGCACGGGGGATTATCGATGCGCTTTGAGCGCCGGCATACGCAAGCAGGAAAGTCGCCATTCGAAGGGGTGGCGTTTCGTGCTGTCGATTCCGAAATTCGCAATCCTGACGGCTCCATCGTCTTCCAGCTGCGGGGCGTCGACGTCCCGGCCGAGTGGTCTCAGGTCGCGGCTGACGTTCTGGCCCAGAAGTATTTCCGTCGCGCCGGCGTGCCCGCGCGCATGACCAGGATTGCCGAGTCCGACGTACCGGAGTGGCTGTGGCGTTCGGCGCCCGACGAAGCGGCGCTCGCCGTGCTGCCCGAGGCGGCGCGTTACGGCGGCGAGCAAAGCGCACGTCAGGTCTTCCATCGCATGGCCGGCGCCTGGACCTACTGGGGCTGGAAGGGCGGCTACTTCGACAGCGAGCAGGACGCCCTCACCTTCTATGACGAGCACTGCTACATGCTGGCAGCGCAGATCTGCGCGCCAAACTCGCCGCAATGGTTCAACACCGGCCTGCACTGGGCCTACGGCATCGACGGTGCGGGCCAGGGCCACTGGTTCGTCGACCACCGCGACGGCCTCGCCTACGCTTCGTCGTCGGCCTACGAACGGCCGCAGCCGCACGCCTGCTTCATCCAGAGCGTCACCGACGATCTGGTGAACGAAGGCGGCATCATGGACCTCTGGGTGCGCGAAGCGCGCCTCTTCAAGTACGGCTCCGGCACCGGCTCCAACTTCTCCCGCCTGCGCGGCGAAGGCGAGCGGCTGTCCGGCGGCGGCCAGTCGTCGGGCCTGATGTCCTTCCTCAAGATCGGCGACCGTGCCGCGGGCGCCATCAAATCGGGCGGCACGACACGCCGGGCGGCCAAGATGGTCACGGTCGACATCGACCATCCCGACATCGAGCAGTTCGTCGCCTGGAAAATGCTGGAGGAGCAGAAGGTCGCCTCGCTTGTCGCGGGCTCCCGGCTCGCCAACCGGCACCTGAACGCGGTGATGCGCGCCTGCCTCGACGGCGATGTCGAGGGCGACGGCGCCTTCGACCCGAAGCAGAACGCCAAGCTGCGCCGCGAGATCGTGGCCGCCCGCCAGGCCGAGCTGCCCGAGAACTACATCCAGCGCGTCATCCAGTTCGCCCGCCAGGGCTACCGGCACATCGAGTTCCCGGCCCTCGACCTCGATTGGCAGTCGGAAGCCTATCTCACGGTGTCGGGCCAGAACGCCAACAATTCGGTGCGGGTCACCGATGCGTTCCTGCACGCGGTCGAGGCCGACCGCGAATGGGCGCTCCTCGAGCGCACCACGGGCAAGGTCGCCCGGACGGTGAACGCGCGGGCGCTGTGGGACAGCGTCGCCGAAGCGGCCTGGCATTCGGCCGATCCCGGCGTGCAGTACGACACGACGATCAACGACTGGCACACCTGCCCCGAGTTCGGGCCGCATCAACGCCTCGAACCCGTGCTCGGAATACATGTTCCTCGATGACACGGCGTGCAATCTGGCGTCGCTCAACCTGATGCGGTTCCGCCAGGCCGACGGCTCGCTCGATGTCGGCGCCCTGGAACACGCCACGCGCCTGTGGACGGTCGTCCTCGAGATCTCGGTGATGATGGCGCAGTATCCCTCGCGCATCATCGCCGAGCTCTCTTACCAATACCGTACCCTGGGGCTGGGCTACGCCAATCTCGGCGCGCTCCTCATGGCCTCGGGACTGGGCTACGACAGCGCCCGCGGCCGGGCCATCGCCGGCGCCGTGACGGCGCTCATGACCGGTGCGGCCTACGCCACCTCGGCCGAGATGGCCCGCTCCATGGGTCCCTTCCCCGGCTTCGCCAACAACCGCGACGCCATGCTGCGGGTGATCCGCAACCACAGCCGCGCTGCCCATGGTGAAACGGCCGGTTATGAAAGCCTCGCCATCCTCCCGGTCGCACTCGACGCGGCCCAATGCCCCGACGTCCCCCTCGTCGCCGCGGCCAAACGGGTGTGGGACCATGCGCTGGCGCTGGGCGAAGAGCACGGTTTCCGCAACGCCCAGGTCTCGGTGATTGCTCCCACCGGCACGATCGGCCTGGTGATGGATTGCGATACCACCGGCATCGAACCCGATTTCTCGCTGGTTAAGTTCAAGAAGCTGGCGGGCGGCGGGCACTTCAAGATCATCAACCAGACCGTCACCCAGGCGCTCAGGACGCTGGGCTACGGCGAGGCGGCGATCACCCGCATCGTGAACTACGCGGTGGGCCATGGCTCGCTCGCCAAGGCACCGGCGATCAATCACGAGACCCTGGCGGCGCGCGGCTTCGATGCCGCGACGATCGGCCGAGTCGAGAAGTCGATCGACACCGCCTTCGACATCCGCTTCGCCTTCTCGCGTTACACCCTGGGCGATGCCTTCTGCCAAGACGTCCTCGGACTCGACGAGACAGCCCTCGCTGATCCCAAACTCGAAGTGCTTGCGCGCCTCGGCTTCTCGAAGAGCGACATCTCGGCGGCGAACGTGCACGCCTGCGGGACGATGACGGTCGAGGGTGCGCCCGATCTCAAGGCCGAACATCTCGCGGTGTTCGATTGTGCGAATCCCTGTGGACGAGATGGCACGCGCTGCTTGTCTGCGGAGAGTCATATACGCATGATGGCTGTAGCCCAGCCGTTCGTATCGGGCGCAATCTCCAAGACCATCAACATGCCCAGCAGAGCTACGGTCGAGGATTGCCGAAAGGCCTATGAGATGTCGTGGAAGCTTGGCTTGAAGGCCAACGCGCTCTATCGCGACGGTTCAAAGCTTTCTCAGCCGCTGTCGGCGATGGCGCTAGGCGACGACGTCGCTGCCAACGACGACCTCGCCGACCTGTCGCCCGTCGTGCGTGCGCCGATCATTGCCGAGCGCATCGTCGAACGGATCGTCGAGCGTGAAGTGCGCGCCGGCCGCGAGCGCCTGCCGCAGCGCCGCAAGGGCTATACCCAGAAGGCGATCGTCGGCGGCCACAAGGTCTACCTGCGCACCGGCGAGTACGAGGACGGCCGGGCGGGCGAGATCTTCGTCGACATGCACAAGGAAGGCGCCGCCTTCCGCAGCCTGATGAACAATTTCGCCATCGCGATCTCGATCGGCCTGCAGTACGGCGTGCCGCTCGAGGAATTCGTCGAGGCCTACACCTTCACCCGCTTCGAGCCCTCGGGTCTGGTCGAAGGCAACGATGCGATCAAGATGTCGACGTCGGTGCTCGACTACATCTTCCGCGAGCTCGCGATCTCCTATCTCGGACGCAGCGACCTCGCGCATGTCGAGCAGGCCGACCTCAGGCCGGACGGTGTCGGCCGCGGCGAGGTGCAAGGCGAGCTGCCGGGCGCCGGCACGGATGCGGCCCAGGCCGCCGCCGTGGCGGTCAATCGCATCGCCAGCGTCGGCTACGTGCGCAGCAATCTTTACGTGTTGAATGGCCGAACGGCCGGCAATGTCGCGATCGCAGAAGAGGCGATCGCCGCCGGCCACGTGCCCACAGGACTGACGGACGGCCCAGCCGTCGCACTGGCATCAAACGCCAGGGCGGCCGTCGTCGGCGTCGCGGTCGGAGAGGCATCCTCCCCGGCCCTTGGTTTCGCCCTCGAGGCGAAGCTCAAGGGTTTCGAAGGGGATGCCTGTCCGGAATGCGGCAACTTCACCATGGTCCGCAACGGGACGTGCCTCAAATGCACGACCTGCGGCGGCACCACCGGTTGTAGTTGAGCATGCGTGGCGAAGCGTACCCGCGTACCCCGGGGCCCTCACGGTTGGGAGCCTCATAGCTAACCATAGGAGACAGTTATGGCTGCTAAGAAAAAGGCTGCGAAGAAGAAGGCTGCTAAGAAGAAGAAGCAGTAAAAAAGGAAAGGGCGTAGGCCAAAGTTTACTTTGGCCCCTCTAACCGAACGCCTTTCGGCTTCCGTGTGGGTGCCCTCATGGCCTCACCGGAAGCCACCTTCAGAACATAAGCATCAAGCTCATGCGACGCCCCGCCTTCGGGGGTGGAAAGGCGTAACTGATATACGGGTCCGGCGACCTTGGTCTGCCGGACTTTTTTTGCGCCCGGACCTTTAAGCAAACTCATTTCCGCTTTACATCGCGGAACATGGATACTGACCAGTCAGTCAATATCTCGACCAACTCCCCCGAACCGACGCCCGCACGCGCCAGCCGGAGGATCGTGCGACAGAGATCGCCCATGCGGCGCTGGAGCTCTTCGTCAGCAAGGGGCTGCCCTACCTCTACTTCAAGAACAAGGAAGAGCTCTTCAAGGCGGTGAGCTGATCGTGGCCGAGCTGCACACTCAAGCCGCGCGGCCTGGTCGACACCGTACGCTTCACCGGCACCACTCAGCCCATCGACCAGACCATCGTCACGACACGCGCCGCTGGCCGGCTGGCCGGTTGGTGCGCGAGGGTGATCGGGTCACAAAGAGCCAGGTGCTGGCTCGCTTTGAGGCCCACAAGCTGTAGTCCAAGGTCCACGAACGCCAGTCGGCGCTCGACGCTGCGCGTGCCGATGCGTGCTGGACGGCGCGCGACCGCTCCGACAAGGAGACGCTGGCCAACCGCAACATCGTCTCGCAGTCCGCCGCCGACCAGCCACGGGCCACGGCCGAGAACAGGGCTTCCATGGTCGCAGTGTCCGAGGCGCAACTCGAGGTCGCCAAGAGGAACCTGGCCGATGCCGAGGTGCGCGCCGTTCGACGGCGTGATCGGCGAACGCATCGCCAACCAGGGCGAATCGCTGCCGATCGACGGCAAGATCCTGGCCCTGCTCGACACTAGCCATGCCGAGGTCGAGGCCCAGATGCCGGCCGCCGACGTCGTGCGCCTCAAGGTCGACCAGCCCACGGCGCTGACCGTGGATGGCTTCGGCGAGCGCGTCTCCAACGGCCGCATCACCCGCATCAGCCCGACGACGCAGGCCGGCTCGCGCTTGATCCCGGTCTATGTCGAGGTCACCGACCGTTACGAGGGCTGCGCGGCGGACTGTTCGCCACCGGTACTGTCATCGTGCAGTGAGAAGGCCCACGCTCTCGCCGTGCCCGCATCGGCCATGCGCAAGGACGACGAGGGCGACTTCGTGCTCGCGGTCGTTGACGGCGTGCTGGTGCGCAAGCCGGTCGGCGTCGTACGAACCTGGTCGCGTGGCGAATTGGTCGAGGTCAAGAGCCTCGAATCGGGCATGACGATTGTCTCCGCCCCGCTGCCGGCCTCAAGGCGGGCCATAGGTCCAGGTCATTGAAACGCGATAGGCGACGGCGATAAAGCTCACCCAGATCGCCGTCGACAACCCGGTCTTCGCCACGATGATGATGGTGGCGTTGCTGGTATTGGGTCTGTACTCCTACCGCCAGTTCGGCGTCGACCAGTTCCCCAACGTCGACTTCCCGATCGTGGTGATCTCGACCGACTATCCCGGCGCCTCGCCGGAGACGGTCGAGACCGAGATCAGCCGCAAGATCGAGGAATTGGTCAATGCCATCGCCGGCCTGAAGACGCTCACCTCGTGCTCGTTCGATGGCCGCTCGATTGTCATCGCCGAATTCGAGCTCTCCGTGCCGTCGGCCATTGCCACGCAGAATGTGCGCGAGAAAGTCCAGCAGGTCCGCGCCGGTTTCAAGCCGGAGGTCAAGCAGCCGCTGATCCAGCGCTTCAATACCGACGACCAGCCGATCGTGTCGATCGCGGTGCGCTCCGACATCCGCTCGGTACGCGACCTCACCACGATCGCCGACCTGATCGTCGTCTCGGCAGACCGCCTGATCGAGGATCGCACAGCAGCTTCGCCGACCTGATTCGCCTCCGGCTTCGCGCCCGTCTATCTCCGCCAGAGTCGCCACCGTCATCGACGGCCAGCAAGAACTCGAGAACGTCGCCATCCTGAACGGCGAGCGCGCACTTGCGATCGATATCGTCAAGACGCAGGGCTCCAACACCATCGAGGTCGCCCGCGGCGTGCGCAAGGCCGTGGCCGAGCTGCAAGCCGTAATGCCGCCCGACGTCAAGCTCGAGATCGGGCGCGACAGCTCGCGCGGCATCCAGAACTCGGTCAACAACGTGCAGGAGACGATGGTCGAGGGTGGCCTGCTGACCATCGCCATTGTCTTCCTGTTCCTGCATTCCTGGCGCAGCACGGTGATCACCGGCCTTGCGCTGCCGATCTCGGTGTTCGGCGCCTTCATGGTGATGGCGGCCTTCGGCTTCACCCTGAACGTGCTCACCCTGATGGCGCTCAGCCTTGCCATCGGCATCCTGATCGACGACGCCATCGTGGTGCGCGAGAACATCATGCGCCACATCGGCTTCGGCAAGACACACCGCCAAGCGGCGATCGACGGCACCAACGAGATCGGGCTGGCCGTGCTGGCCACCACCTTCTGCATCGTCGCGGTGTTTCTGCCGGTCGCCTTCATGGGCGGCATCATCGGCCGCTTCTTCTTCCAGTTCGGCGTCATGGTCTCGGCGGCGGTGCTGATCTCGCTGTTCGTGTCCTTCACCCTGGATCCGATGCTGTCGTCGATATGGTACGACCCGCAGGCCCACGGCACCGGCCGCTTCGCCCGGATCGTGAACGCAGCGCAGGCGCGCGCCAACGGGATCTATCGCGCCGTACTGGGCTGGGCGCTGCGCTGGCCCAAGATCACGCTGCTGATCGCGCTCGCGACCTTCGTCGGCAGCTTCGCCCTGCCCAAGTATATCGGCTTCGAGTTCGTCCCCCAGGCCGACCTTGGCGAGCAGGTGGTGTCGATCGAGACGCTGATCGGCTCGTCGCTCGAATACACCGAGGCGAAGCTCCGCCAGGTCGACGCCGCGGTACGCCAGTTCCCCGAGGTCGACTATACATATGGTACGGTCAATACCGGCTACGCCAACGGCAAGAACCAGGCGAGCCTCTATCTCCGCCTGAAGCCCTTGAAGCAGCGCAAGCGCTCGCCCGAGCAGCTCGCCCAGCCGACCCGCGAGCGGCTGGCCAGCATCCCGGGCATTCTGGTCTCGATCAACATTCCGGGCGGACCCGGCGGCGGCGTGCAGAAGCAGCTCCAGCTCTCGCTGCAGGGCCCCGACATGGCCGTGCTCGACAAGATCTCCCAGGACGTCATGCGCCGCGCCGCCGCCATCCCCGGCATGGTCGACCTCGACCGCAACCTGAAGGCCGCCAAGCCGGTCCTCTCGGTTCGCCTGCGCCGCGACGCTGCCTCCGACCTGGGCCTCGGCTCGGCCCTGGTGGCCCAGTCGCTGCGCCCGCTATTCGCCGGCGACGAGACCAGCCTGTGGCGCGCGCCCGAGGGCGAGAACTACACCGTCATGGTCCGCCTGCCGCTCGACGATCGCACCGGCGTCGCCGACCTGCAGCGTATCTGGTTTACCGCCGGCACGGAGCCCAACGGCCTACCGCGCATGGTCCATATCGCCCAGATTGCCGATGTCGTGGACGACGTCGGCGCCTCGCAAATCAACCGCCGCGACCTCAACCGCGAGGTCCAGATCACCGCCAACGTCTCGGGCCGCTCCTCGGGCGAAGTCAGCAGCGACCTGCAGAAGATCCTGGCCGACACCAGGCTGCCGCCCGGCTACCGCTTCGTGTTCGGCGGCCAGACCAAGGACATGGCCGAGAGCGCCGCCTATGCCGGCCAGGCGCTCCTGCTGGCGGTGATCCTGATCTACCTGATCCTGGCCTCGCAGTTCGGCAACTTCCTGCAGCCGATCGCCATCATGATGTCGCTGCCGATGTCGCTGATCGGCGTATTCCTGGGCCTGCTGATCGCCGGCACGACGCTCAACATCTTCAGCGCCATCGGCTTCATCATGCTGATGGGCCTGGTGACCAAGAACGCCATCTTGCTTGTGGATTTCTTCAACCAGGCGCGCGCGCGCGGCCCCCCGGTCAACGAGGCGCTGCTCGAGGCGGGCTCGATCCGGCTCCGCCCCATCCTGATGACGACGCTCGCCATGGTGTTCGGCATGATGCCGCTCGCCCTGGGGCTGGGCGAGGGCGCCAGCCAGCGCGCGCCCATGGCGCACGCAGTGATCGGTGGGCTGATCAGCTCGACGCTCCTCACCCTCGTGGTGGTGCCGGTGGTGCTGGTCTACATCGACCGGATCGGCCAATGGGCGGGCAAGCGCTTCCGCCGCTCGGCCGACGAGGTCGCGCGGACGCACAAGCCTGCCGAATAGCTGGATTCACCAAGTCCGAAGCGGTTGATTGGCGCCGGCAGTGAGGTGCATCGCCTCACCGTGCTTTTGATTGGCTGCATCCAGCGCAATCCTTATCCGGCAGCCGTTGCTGGTCGAGAACTCGAAGTGCTCGCCTTCGACCAGCTTCAGCGACTCGACGGTCGACCCGATTACCCTGCAAAGCGCCTCTCGCGACCCTGCTTTGGAGAAGCGATAAGTGGCTTCTCCGATCGTCACGTAAGGGTCGGAGATGCTTCGCAGGATCGGGCCGTCGAAATGGAACTCGACATAGTCCCGAACGAAAGCGACGCCGGAAATTTCCTTGCCGAGCAGGTCGCCAACGCCTTGCACCAGCGCGTCCTCCAGGAGCAGTTTCGACCAACGAGGTTACGCGATTTCCCGATAGATACCTCGGCAATAATACCCCACGGTCTTGGCCCAAATCCCGGCGCAATTCCTGGCACGATTCGCGCTATGCTCGTTGCATGCCCGATGACGCCCCGACGATCGGCCTGCGTGTCGTAGAGTCTCTTTCAGCGGTCGACGCCGAGCAGTGGGACGCCTGCGCCCTGGCGCCCGGCTCGGCCGGCAATCCCTTCCTCAGCCACCGCTTCCTGAAGGCGCTGGAGGATTCCAAGTCGGTTGGCCGGCGTACCGGCTGGCAGCCGCAGTACCTGTTGGCCGAGGCCGACGACGGCACCCTGCAGGGCGCCGCTCCGCTCTATGTCAAGGGCCACAGCCAGGGCGAATACGTGTTCGACCATGGCTGGGCGCAGGCCCTCGAACGCGCCGGCGGCCGCTACTATCCCAAGCTTCAGGTCGCCGTGCCCTTCACGCCGGTGCCCGGGCCCCGCCTGTTCGCCCGGCCCGGCCCGCTCCAAGATGGCGTGCGCGACGCCCTGATCGACATGCTGGCCAAGATCGCCGGCGACAACCGCATCAGCTCGGTCCACGCCACCTTCTGCACCGAAGCCGACTGGAAGCGCTTCGGCGAGCACGGCTGGCTGCTGCGGCTGGGCCAGCAATATCACTGGCACAACGCAGGCTACCGGACCTTCGACGATTTCCTGGCAGCTCTTGCCTCGCGCAAGCGCAAGGCGATCCGCAAGGAGCGCGAGGCGGTGCGGCGCGAGGGGCTGAGCGTGCGGGCGCTCTGCGGCGACGAGATCAGGCCGGCGCACTGGGACGCCTTCTTTGCCTTCTACATGGACACCGGTGGCCGCAAGTGGGGCACGCCCTACCTCACCCGTTCCTTCTTCGACATCCTGGGCTCGACCATGGCCGACAAGGTCGTTCTGGTGATGGCCGAGGCCGATGGCCGCCCGGTCGGCGGCGCGCTCAACCTCAAGGGCGACGACACGCTCTACGGCCGCTACTGGGGCTGCCTGGAGAGCCACGCCTTCCTGCATTTCGAGGCCTGCTACTACCAGGCGATCGACTATGCCATCGCCCACGGCCTGCAGCGGGTCGAAGCAGGCGCGCAGGGCGATCACAAGATCCAGCGCGGCTACATGCCGGTGCCGACCTTCTCGGCGCACTGGATCGTCGACCCCGGCTTCCGCCGCGCCATCGAGGATTACCTGAAGCGCGAGCGGCCGGCGGTCGAGCAGGAAATCGAGGGGCTGAAGCAGTACTCGCCGTTCAAGAAGGAAAACGAATAGGAGACACGCCGGCGCAGACTTCGACTCTCCGTTTCCGAATCTTACCTTCAGCGAAGCGCGGCATGCCGAAGATGGCCTATGGAATTTCCCCGCGGAAACGTGTCCTGCATTGTCATAGATCAATGAATGGCACTCGATCGACGTTATGAATTGACGGGAGTAGTGCGACCACACTGGTGTCTACCAGCTGTCACGACCGAGATGCGCCGCGGGCGACCGGCATTGATCTGAAAGGTTAGCCTATGGATCTGAAGGAGCTGTTGGTACACGTCAACGTGTCCAAACATTGTCCCACCCGCGTGGAAGTTGCTGCGCGCCTGGCGAAGGCCTTTGAGGCTCGGCTCACGGGACTTTTCACCAGCGCAGCGGGCGACGTCCCTTTCTACATGATGGAAGAAATCGCATTGAATGCCGAACCGACGATGCGTGCCTGGTGGCTACGGATGCGCGACAAGGTCAAAGCCGACTTCGATGACTCCCTGCGCCGCACCGGCATCGGAGCGGACTGGATGGAAGTCGACGACAGCGACGGAAGCGTTGTCGCGCACTATGCACGGTATGCGGACCTCACGATCGTCGGCCAAATCGATCCCGAGGAGCTTCTCCCCCGGTCCGAATACAAGATACCGGAGCGCGTTGCCCTTGGATCCGGTTGTCCGGTTCTCGTCGTGCCCAATGCTGGAACATTCGCCACTCTGGGCCGTAAAGTGCTGATCGCCTGGAACGCAAGCGCGCAATCGGCGCGGGCCGTGAGAGACGCGCTTCCGCTTCTCAAGAGGGCGGAGAGCGTGACGATACTGACCCTCATTCGCGACAGCCTGCCCAGAGCCAATGACGATCGACCGGGCGCACGGATCGCCGCCTATCTGGCGCACCACGGCGTCCACACAAAGTCGCGCGAGCTGGTCGCGCACGATCTTGCCGTCGGTGACATGATCTTATCGCAGGCTGCTGACGAGGACGCTGACCTGATCGTCATGGGGGCCTACGGACATCCGCGGGTGAGCGAACTCGTTCTTGGGGGTGCCACGCAGACCATGTTCAGACGGATGACGGTGCCGATCCTGATGTCGCATTGATCCATGTCGAGGTAGCCTCGGCTTCACCGGATGCGACCACGTTATCCGCGCTTGCCGCCCACCATCAGCACACCGAGAAAGAAGACCGCGAAGAAGACCAGCGGCTCGGTCGCGCCCAGCGGCGCCTGCCAGCCGATGTTGTCGATGATGAAGAGAGCCACCCAGAACACCGCGGTGGCGAGCACCGCGGCGCGTAGCGCGATCCAGAGCGGCCGGAATACCTTCACTCAGCCAGCACGGGCTCTTGGCTGGCCGGTGGCAGGGCGTCGCGTTCGGGCGGCAGGAAGGTGAAGATGAGCTTCTGCGCCTCGCCCGTGCCCTCGACATCGACCAGCACCGTCCCGCCGGTCGAGAGCTTGCCGAACAGCACTTCCTCGGCAAGCGGCTTCTTGACGTGCTCCTGGATGACGCGGGCGAGCGGGCGGGCGCCGAACGTGCGGTCGTAGCCCTTCTCGGCCAGCCAGCGGCGCGCGCCGTCGGAGAGCTCGATGAATACCTTGCGGTCGGCAAGCTGGACCTCGAGCTCGGCCACGAACTTGTCGACCACCCGGCCCATCGTCTCGGGCCCCAGGCTTGCGAACTTGATCGTGGCGTCGAGACGGTTGCGGAACTCCGGCGCGAACAGCCGGTTGATCGCCTCGTCATCCTCGTCGTGCCGCGCTTCGCGGCCGAAGCCCAGCGCCGGCTTGGCGATGTCGGCGGCGCCGGCGTTGGTCGTCATGCACAGGATGACGTTGCGGAAGTCGACCGTGCGGCCGTTGTGGTCGGTGAGCTTGCCGTAGTCCATCACCTGCAGCAGCACGTTGAACACGTCAGGATGGGCCTTTTCGATCTCGTCGAGCAGGATCACGCAATGCGGATGCTGGTTGACCTGGTCGGTCAGCAGGCCGCCCTGGTCGAACCCGACATAGCCCGGCGGCGCACCGATCAGGCGCGAGACCGAGTGGCGCTCCATGTATTCCGACATGTCGAAGCGGATCAGCTCCAGCCCCAGAAGCCGCGCGAGCTGGCGCGTGACCTCGGTCTTGCCGACGCCCGTGGGACCGGCCAGCAGATAGGAGCCGATCGGCTTCTCCGGCGAACGCAGGCCCGCGCGGGCGAGCTTGATCGCGGCGGCGAGCTGGCCGATTGCCTTGTCCTGGCCGAACACGACCGTCTTCAGATCGCGGTCGATGTTGCGCAGCATCTCGGTGTCGTCCTTGGACACGCTCTTGGGCGGGATGCGCGCGATCTTGGCGACGATCTCCTCGATATCGGTCACCTCGATGGTTGTCTTGCGCTTGTCGGCGGCGCGCAACATCTGAGCGGCGCCGACCTCGTCGATCACGTCGATCGCCTTGTCGGGCAGCTTGCGGTCGTGGATGTAACGTGCCGAGAGCTCGACGGCGGCCTTGATGGCGTCGTCAGTATAGGCGACGTGATGATGCTTCTCGTAGACCGGCTTCAGCCCCCTCATGATCTCGATGGCGTCGAGCATCGAGGGCTCGGGCACGTCGATCTTCTGGAAGCGGCGAACGAGCGCGCGGTCCTTCTCGAAGTAGTTGCGGTATTCCTTGTAGGTCGTCGAGCCGATGCAGCGTAGCTCGCCCGACTGCAGCGAGGGCTTAAGAGGTTCGACGCGTCCATCGAGCCACCCGACGTGGCGCCGGCACCGATGATGGTGTGGATCTCGTCGATGAACAGCACCGAATTCGGCTTCTTCTTGAGTTCCCCCAGCACGGCCTTCAGCCGCTCCTCGAAGTCGCCGCGATAGCGGGTGCCGGCCAGCAGCGCACCCATGTCGAGCGCGTAGATCACCAACTCCTTCAGCACGTCCGGCACGTCGCCCTCGACGATCTTGCGGGCAACCCCTCGGCGATCGCCGTCTTGCCGACGCCGGGCTCGCCGACATAGAGCGGGTTGTTCTTGGTCCGCCGGCAGAGCACCTGGATGGTGCGCTCGACCTCATGCTCGCGGCCGATCAGGGGATCGACCCGGCCGTCGCGGGCCTTCTGGTTGAGATCGACGCAGTAGGCCGCCAACGCCTCGTTGCCTTGCTTGGCGCCGGTCTCGCCGCCACCCTCCTCCTCGGAGCCGCTGACGCGGCGGGTACGGGCGCGACCGGGCACCTTGGCCTTGCCATGGCTGATGTAGTCGACCGCATCGAGGCGGGTCATGCCCTGGTTCTCGAGGAACGACACGGCATGGCTGTCGCGCTCGGAGAACAGCGCCACGAGCACGTTTGCGCCCGTCACTTCCTTGCGGCCAGACGACTGGACGTGGACCGCGGCGCGCTGGACGACGCGCTGGAAGCCCGCGGTCGGCAGCGGCTCGCTCGGGTTCTGGGCGATGATGCCCTTGAGGCGATTGTCTATGAAAGTCTCGAGATCGTGCCGCAGGCGATCGATGTCGACGCCGCAGGCCTTGAGCACGGGCACCGCGTCGTCGTCCTCGGTCATCGCCAGCAACAGGTGCTCGAGTGTCGCGTATTCATGGCGGCGTTCCCCGGCGAGCCCAAAGGCGCGGTGAAGGGACTTCTCGAGGTTCTTGGACAACATGGACATCGAACCACCTCGACTGGAAAAACGAACTACTCTCTATCGACTACTCTTTCTCCAACGTGCACTGGAGAGGATGCTGGTTCTTGCGCGCGTAATCCACCGTTTGCGTCACCTTTGTCTCGGCAATCTCGTAGGTGTAGACGCCGCATATGCCGACGCCCTTCTGGTGAACGTGCAGCATGATCTGGGTCGCTTCGTCGCGATTCTTCTGGAAGATGTGCTCCAGCACGTCGACGACGAACTCCATTGGCGTGTAATCGTCGTTCAGCATCAACACCTTGTACATCGACGGCTTCTTGGTCCGCGCCCGGGTCAGCGTCAGCGCCCCGCTGCGCCCCTCGCCGTCGCCCTCTCCGCCTTCGCGACGCGGTGGCTGCTGCGGCGGCCCGCCCGGCGGCTCCTTGGGCCCGCCCAGCCGGGCGCCGTCGAGGCGCCAGTCGCATGCACTACGCAGAGAGACCATCGTCCGGATCACATTCCCCAAAATCGAAGCCACGCTCAATTATATAGGTAGCCCAAGCGATTCCGCTACCTCGGCGGCCCTCGATCCATCCCCACAACCCGCGCCACGAGATCACGGTGCAATTCCGCAGTTTTGGGCCTCGCAGCCGTTGATTGGCGCTTTCACAGGGTCGCCGTGTGAAGCTTCTCGGGGCACTTCACATTTGCGAACCATCAATCCGATGGAGAAACGCTGAAAGAAGCTGTGGCCGATCGGCTGCGCCGCGTTGGCAGTCAGACTGCCGCGCCGCGACCAACTGTCTCTCGGGTGCCTCCCGGGATCCAAAGCAGTCCAACCGGCGTGCGAACGCCGGCAAGCAATGACGCCTTGCCGCATTGCACATATAGGGCAAATACCTTCTTAGGCGGTTTTTATGTCCGTTACACACCGCTCCGCCGGCAATGCCTGATGCACTCCTGCAGCAGCAGCTCGATGACGATCTCGGCGAGCTGCGCGACCACAGACCTTCACGAGGCAGCAGGGCCAGACGTACTTGCCGCGTCCGGTGACGGCCACGGTGGCCGCGTCCGGTGACGGCCACGGTGAAAGTGCCTTGAGCTACCTCGGTCGCAGCCCGTCCTTGCCCACCGTCAAGGTCCACCGGTTCGCCTTCATGTGATTGACCGGGGCATTCGGATCGCGCCGCAGTTCCGCCGGAACGAGCTTGCGCGGGGGATTGACCGGCACCGGCACGTTGTCCCATGAGAACAGCTTCGCGGCGAACTTCACGTTTGCGAAGCCGTCGGTCGGGTAGTGATAGGCTTGGAAGCCCCAGACCCCGTTGCGGCACGACGCGAAGGTCCACCAGAAATCGACATCCGGCAGCCGCAAGCCGTCGCGCGGCGGGCCGAACGCGGCACTTGCTTCGAGCAATCCCACGAGGTCGCGGGTTTCGTCGACAGTGAGTATCCGCTCGCCGCGTCGCATGCGCCACGGGCCCGTCACGCCGCCAGGATCGCCGATCAGCACATTGGCCACGTTGCCCTGATCGGCCAGCACGCCGATCTGCAGACCGGCCGTGCCATCGGGCTGCAGGAAGACCTCGTAGGTCCGGACCTGCTCGTCGTAGATCGCGTTGTAGACGAGACGCATTCGGTTACGGCCGTCCTGGCCGCACGCTTGGCGGATGTCGTCGCCGCCGACATAGCTGAACCAGTGGAAGCTGCGCACGATCGGCTGGTCGACGTTGCGGTCCGCCCGCTGTGCCGAGGCTGCCGATGCCGCGGCCAAGGTCAAACCGAACGCGGCTGCAAATACCCACTTCATCGTGACTTCTCCCCTGTCCACTCGACTGGTCTCCCCCGATAGCTTCCAAGTCAACTTGGGCGCCAAAGCGGCAGGTGAAAGTTGCATAACCCCACAAACTTCAGTATTGTTCGAGCAATTGCCTATAACCTATTGCATAGGCACAAAAATATAGACCTGAGCGTAATGGCGTAATCGCGATGACTTTCCCTCTCAGTCACATCGCGGCCAGCCTGTCCCGGCTCGCCGTTGGTATCCTTTTTGTTGTCGCAAGCGTGGCGCCATCCGGCGCCGACGCGCAATCGACAGCGGTCAAACGTGCGGCGCCTCCCGGCAGGCTGCACAGCAAATCGGCCGCGCGGGCGCCTGCAGGATGGGTCGCCAATCCGGCGGTCAGTGGCAAGGCCTCCTACCTGATCCTCGACGCGGCGAGCGGCCGCGAGCTCGCCTCCGACCGGCCCGACGAACTGCGTCATCCCGCTTCGCTCACCAAGCTGATGACGATCTACCTCACCTTCTCCGCCCTCGACTCCGGCCGGTTGTCGCTCGGCGACGCGTTGCCGGTGTCGGTGACCGCGCTGAACGCGCCGCCGACCAAGATGGGGCTGGCGCCGGGCGGCAAGGTCAATGTGCGCGACGCCACGATGGCGCTGGTGACCCGGTCGGCCAACGATGCCGCCGTCGTGCTGGCCGAGGCTCTGGGCGGCGACGAGGCCACTTTCGCGCAGCTGATGACGCAGAAAGCGCGCCAGCTCGGCATGTCGTCGACGGTGTTCCGCAATGCCTCCGGCCTGCCCAATCGCGAGCAGGTCACGACGGCGCGCGACCTGTCGAAGCTCGCCTATGCCCTGATGCGGGACTTCCCGCATTACTACGCTGTGTTCTCCGTGCAGAGTTACAACTACCGCGGCCGCACCCTGGTAAACCACAACCGCATGCTAGGCTCCTATGAAGGCGCCGACGGCCTCAAGACCGGCTATACCGCTGCCTCCGGCTTCAACCTCGTGATGTCGGCGATGCGCGACAATCGCCGCCTGATCGGCGTCGTGATGGGCGGCGACAGCGCCGGCCAGCGCGATCGCGAGATGGCCGATCTGATGGACCGCGGTTTCGCCACGGCGCAGGCCATGCGGCTCTCGGCCTGGACTTCGCCGCGCAGGCCGCCATCGGCACGTTACGCGGCGGCAAATTTCGACCCCAGCCTCACCATTCCGGAGACCACACCGCACCTGGCAGTGGCCAAGACCGAGCCCGCGCCGATAGCGCCGTCGCCCGTGCAAACTGCCTCGACCGAGCAGCGCGTCGCCGGTCCCGCCACGCCTCCACCGGCCCAGGGAAGCGTCGCGCCGAGCGGCCCAGCGATCGGCAGCTGGGTTATCCAGGTCGGCTCGTTCGGCGATTCGCAAGCCGCCCAACTTGCCCTTGAGCGCGCTTCGTCGGCCCTGCCCAACACCCTGCGTTCGTCCGCAGCGGCGGCGGTCGACGAAGTCCAAATGGCAAGCAAGACGTTCCACCGGGCTCGCCTCACCAATCTCTCCCAAGCTCAGGCGGTCGATGGCTGCAAACGGCTGGAGAAGCATAAGATCTACTGCGCCGCGATCCAGGTCACCGCCTGGAATACGCCGGGTGCGCGCTGAAGACGCGCCGTATCCGGTCGATGAAAGCACGCTTGTCGCGGCGCTGCCAGGACACCAGGTCCCACGAACCGCTGGCCGGCTGGAAATGGTGCTCGAGGGGCTCGAACACCGACACGATCGTCAAGATTCCGGCGATCCTGACCTTCAGCGGCGCGATCCTATAGCGGGGCCCTTCGTAAGCCGCCAGCCGCGTCACGTCGCGTACGCTCAGCCCACCGACGATGGCGCCGGCAACTTCGCCACGCGGATCGCGCACCACGATCGGATAGCTCACGCCCTTGGCGCGCCGCCGTGAATGGCCGGGCAGGCTGGCTGGCACGAACGCCCCCGGCGGCAACCGCCGGCCCAGCACCAGGGCCGTGACGTCGGGATCGAGCAGCGAGCCGTAGAAGAAGAAGCGCATCAGGGCGTGTTCCAATAGAGCGTCATGGCTAGGAGCGCTTATCCTAACGGTGCCCCGCCGAGGCGTCATCGGGCAGCTCGACGCCGCTGGCCGCCAGCGCCGCCTTGAGGTCGGCCATGAGTCGCGCCAACCCCGCCTCATCGGCGGCCTCGCAGCGCGCCACCAGCACCGGCTGGGTGTTGGAAGCGCGCAGCAGCCACCAGCCGTCGTTGGTGCTCACCCGCACGCCGTCGATGTCGGACAGTTTGGCGCCGGCTTTCTGCAGCCGCGCCTTGACCTCCTCAACGACGTCGAACTTTCGTTCGTCCGGACAATCGAAGCGCAGCTCCGGCGTGTTGACCGGCTGGGGCAGGCCGTCGCGCATCTCCGCCAAGCTCTGCGTGCTGTTGGCCACGATGTTGAGCAGCCGAAGGCCGCAATAAAGCGCGTCGTCGAAACCGTAGAAGGTGTCGGCAAAAAAAATGTGGCCGCTCATCTCGCCGGCAAGCGGCGCGCCGATCTCGGCCATCTTGCTCTTGATCAGCGAATGGCCGGTCTTGAACATCATCGGCTTGCCGCCAGCGCGCGCGATCTCGTCGAACAGCACCTGGCTTGCCTTGACGTCGGCAATGATGGTGGCGCCGGGATGGCTCTTCAGCACGTCGCGCGACCACAGCACCAGGAGCTGGTCGCCCCACAGGATACGGCCTTTGCCGTCGATCGCGCCGATGCGGTCGCCATCGCCGTCGAAGGCGATGCCAAGGTCGCAGCCCTGCTTCTTCACCTCGGCCACTAGCTGCTCGAGATTCTTGGGCACTGTCGGATCGGGATGATGCGACGGGAAGGTGCCGTCGACCTTCTCGTTCAACACAAAATGCTCGCCCGGCAGCTTGTCGGTGACGGCGCGGATCGACACGCCGACGGCACCGTTGCCGGTGTCCCACGCGACTTTGAGCTTCCTGCCGGGCTTGACGTCCTTCAGGAGCCGCGCAGCGTAGTCGGCGAGGATGTCCTTCTTCTCCACCTTGCCTCGCCCGCTCTCCCAGTCGCCCTTGGCGGCTATGGCGCCGAGCTTCTGGATCTCCGCGCCGAAGAACGACTTCTTGCCCATCATCATCTTGAAGCCGTTGTAGTCGGGCGGATTGTGCGAACCGGTGATCATGATCCCGCCGTCGGCGTCGAGATGGTAGACGGCGAAATAAAGCATCGGCGTCGCCACAAGGCCGATGTTCGTCACGTCGATACCGGCCGCTGTCAGCCCCTCGATGCAGGCCGCCGCCAGCTCGGGCGAGCTCAGCCGGCCGTCATAGCCCAGCGCCACCACATGCTTGCGCCCCCCAGTGCCTTGTTGCCGGCGGACCATGGTGCCGAAGGTGCGGCCGATAGCGCGCGCGTCGGCTGTATGCACCGTGCCGCCGACGATGCCGCGAATGTCGTATTCGCGCAGGATGGTGGCGTCGAACTTGTGCGCCGTCTCAGTCATGCAAACGCTCCGGTAAACTGTCAATCGCGCGGCCGGGACGGCCGATCCCCTCGTAGGCGAAGCCCAAGCCGCGCACTTCCTCGGGATTGAAGATGTTGCGCAGGTCGACAATCCGCGGCTGTCGCATGACCTCCTTGATACGCCGCGGATCGAGTCCGCGGAACTCGTGCCATTCAGTGATCACGACCAGCACGTCCGCCTCGAAGGCCGCCTCGTAGGCGGTCTTGGCGAAGCTGATGCCGGGCAGCATGCGGGCCGCCTCGGTCATGCCCTCGGGATCGAACGCCACGATCCTGGCTCCAGCCGCCTGCAGGGCCGGCACGATGTCGAGCGAGGGTGCGTCGCGCATGTCGTCGGTGTTGGCCTTGAAGGTAAGCCCTAGCACCCCGACGGTGAGACCGGCCACCGACCCGCCGCAGAACTCGATCACCTTGCCGGCCATCTTCTTCTTGCGCGAATTGTTGATCTCGATCACCTGCTCGACGATCGTCTGCGGCGCATTAGCCTCGCGCGCGGTGTAGGCGAGCGCCAGCGTGTCCTTGGGGAAGCACGAGCCGCCGAAGCCCGGCCCTGGATGCAGGAACTTACGGCCGATGCGGCCATCGAGCCCGATGCCGCGCGCCACGTCGTGGACGTCCGCACCGACCTTCTCGCAGAGGTCGGCGATCTCGTTGATGAAGGTGATCTTGGTGGCGAGAAAGGCGTTGCCCGCATATTTAGTGACCTCGGCCGTCTCGATATTCGTGAACACCATCGGGGTCTGGATGAGGTTGAGCGGCCGGTAGACGGCGGCCATCACGTCGCGCGCGCGCTGTGTCTCGACGCCCAGCACGACCCGGTCGGGCTTCATGAAATCCTCGATCGCCGCGCCTTCACGCAGAAACTCCGGATTCGAGCAGACTTCGAACTCGGCCGTCGGCTGGGCCTCGCGGATGATGCGCGCCACCTCTCGGCCGGTGCCGACCGGCACCGTCGACTTGGTCACCACCACCGTGTAGCCGCGGATCGCGCCGGCGATCTCGTCGGCCGCGGCATAGACGTAGGTCAGGTCGGCATGGCCGTCGCCACGCCGGGTCGGCGTACCGACGGCGATAAACACCGCGTCGGCGTTGCCCACGGCCTCGCCGAGGTCGGTGGAGAAGGAGAGCCGACCGGCGCGCACGTTGTCGGCGACCAGCTTGTCGAGACCGGGTTCGTAGATCGGCATCTCGCCCTTGCGCAGGCGGGCGATCTTGACGGCGTCCTTGTCGACGCAAGCGACGTCGTGGCCGAATTGGGCGAAACAGGCGCCGGACACCAGTCCGACATAGCCCGAGCCGATCATGGCGATGCGCATCCGTTCAGCCTTTCAGCATGCGGCCGAGCAGCGCCCGCGTCTCCGCCGCGGTATCCGCGCGGTGCAGCGCGATGGCAAGATTGGCCTCCAGAAATCCGATACAGCTGCCGCAGTCGTAGCGGCGGCCGGTATAGCGCAGCGCATGGAACGGCTGGCTGCCGACCAGCTTCGCCAGCGCGTCGGTGAGCTGGATCTCACCGCCAGCGCCGGTTTCGTGCCGGCCAAGATGGTCGAAAACCTCAGGCTGCAGGACGTAGCGGCCGATCACCGCCAGGGTCGACGGCGCCTCCTCGGGCCTGGGCTTCTCGACCAGGCCGGTGATCTCAGACAGCCCGTCCTTCTCGGCCTTAACCGCCGCAATTCCGTAGCTCTTGGTCTGCTCCCGCGGCACGTCCATCACCGCGACCACGTTGCCGTCGGTCTTTTCGTGGGCCAACACGAGCTGCGCGATGCAGCTCGGCGCACCGATCGTGAGCTCATCAGGCAGCAGCACGGCGAAGGGCTCGCGTCCGACCCAGTCGCGCGCGCACCACACGGCATGGCCCAAGCCCAACGGCTTCTGCTGGCGGGTGAACACCGCATTACCCGCCTTGATGGTGGCGTCCTGGGTCTGCTTCAACTCGCGCGCCTTGCCGCGCTGGTGGAGGCTTGCCTCCAGTTCGTAGGCCACGTCGAAATGATCCTCGAGCGCGCCCTTGTTGCGGCCGGTGACGAAGACGAACTCCTCGATGCCCGCCGCCAGACATTCCTCCACCGCATACTGGATCAGCGGCCGGTCGACGACCGTCAGCATCTCCTTCGGCATGGCCTTGGTGGCGGGCAGAAAGCGGGTACCCAATCCCGCCACCGGCAGAACGGCTTTGCGGACACGCTGAACCATGCTCATCGACCTCGTTCGGCGGGAGGATTGTATGGACAAATCAATGATTTGACAGGGATCGCCGTCGACAATCCGGGGACCGCGCTAGATGCCATGCCGGCGCGGGCCCTGGCAAGGTCAACCGCCAAGCAGCACGTCCTTCGCACGATTGATGCGCGCGGCAAGATCGGCGCTGCCGCCCACGTCGGGGTGCATGCGCTGGATCAGGCGGCGGTGGGCAGCCTTGATGTCCTCTTCAGTAGCCCCCTCGGCCAGTCCCAGCACCGCCAGCGCTTCCTCGCGGGCCATGTCGGTGCGCGAACCGCGCGGCGGCGACTGGCGCGCGTTGCGCCAGTCGCCCTCCAACCGCCGGTCAAGATAGGCTTCCAGGACGCGACGAGAATCGGTGTCTGTCGCGCATTCGGCATGCAGATCGATCAGCTCGGCATCGCCCAGGCTGTCGAGTGTCCGGCCCGCAAACCGTCCCGACTGCACCGCGCCGCCGACATCGCCGGTGCCGTGATCGATCCACGCCTCGAGAAAGACCGTGCGCACTGCGGTACGTTGTCCGCTGCCCGGCGAGCTGAAGCCGCCCGACGGACGGCCCCGGAACGAGCGCGCGATCAGGGCGGTGATCACCAATCCCGCGAGGCCGAACAGCTCGGGCAGCAAGCTGGGCAGGAAGCGCACGGCGAAGATCAACAGGCCACCAATGCCGATGCTGCCCAGCACGAGCAGAACCGGCCGCGTGACGCGCGCCACGGACGATGGGTTGGCGCGCAGGAACCAGGCGATGCCGAAGGCCACTGCCGCCAGCAGGACGAGCACCAAAAGCAAGGCCGGCATGGCTCACTGCCGCGGCGGAGCCGGCGCTGGCACGGGTGCCGGCAGCGACGGCGATCCTGGCGCCCCCGCCGGCGCCAGCTGCTGTTGTTCTTGGCGCTCGCGTTGAATTTGCCGCCAGCGTTCGACATTGCGGTTGTGCTCAGCCACGGTGACGGCGAAGGCGTGCCCGCCCTGGCCGTCGGCCACGAAGTAGAGCGACCGGTCGCGCGCGGGATTGGTGGCCGCCAAGATCGAGGCGCGCCCCGGATTGCAGATCGGGCCCGGCGGCAGGCCCGCGATCGCATAGGTGTTGTACGGCGAGGTCGATTGCAGATCTGCGCGGGTCAGCTCGCGATTGAGGAGCCCCTTGCCGCCGGTCAGGCCGTAGATCGTGGTCGGATCGCTTTCGAGCTTCATCTTGCGGCGCAGCCGGTTGATGAATACCGCGGCGACCTTGGCGCGCTCGGCGGGAATTGCCGTCTCCTTCTCGATCATCGACGCGAGAATAAGCGCCTGCCGACGGTTCGCTAGCGGCAGGCCGGCGAGGCGTTTGCGCCAGGCCTCATCGAGCGTCTTGTCCATCGCCTCCTTCATGCGCGACAGCAGTCCGTCGCGCGTGTCATCGCGCGAATAGAAGTAGGTCTCGGGCAGCAGATCGCCTTCCTTGAGGTCGAGCGTGACCTCGCCGGCCAGCGCCTCGGTCTTGCGTACCAAGTCGACGACTTCCGCCGTCGTCATGCCCTCCGGCACGGTGAGCCGGCGCTGCACGACCTTGCCCGACTGCAGGAGGTCGACCATCGCCTGCATGGAAATGTGAGCCGGCACCTCGTACTCGCCCGCCTTGATGGGCTTGGGCGCGGGGTCGATCATCAAGGCGACACGGAACAGCTGGCTGTGGGCGATCACGCCCTCGTCCTTCAGCACTTTGGCCATGGTCGCTGGTCCCGCACCGCGCGGGATCACGATGTTCTTGGTATTCTCAAGGGGTCCCGGCACCGTCAGCAGCGCATGGCCGAGGAACAGGGCGCCACCCATCAAGGTCGCGAACAGGGCGACGAAGAAGAGGACCCAACGAAAATAGCTGAGCACGCCTCAGCCCCCGACGATCAGACGGGTCCGAAGATCAGGCACGCGTTGGTGCCGCCGAAGCCGAACGAATTGCTGAGCGCGAACCGGACCTGGCGCTGCTTGGCCTGCTTGGGCACCAGGTCGATGTCGCAGCCGTCGTCCGGCTCGTCGAGATTGAGTGTCGGCGGCACGGCCTGCTCGTTGATCGACTTGATGGAGTAGATCGCCTCGATGGCGCCGGCGGCGCCCAGCAGATGGCCGGTGGCCGACTTGGTGGACGACATCGAAAGCTTGTAGGCGGCGTCCCCGAAGGTCCGCTTGACGGCGCCGAGTTCGATCACGTCGGCCATCGTCGAAGTGCCGTGCGCGTTCACATAGTCGATCTGGTCGCGATTGAGCCTGGCGCGCTTGAGCGCGGCCTGCATGGCGCGCATCGCGCCGTCGCCGTCCGCGGACGGCGCCGTGATGTGATAGGCGTCGCCCGACAGGCCGTAGCCCAGGATCTCGGCGTAGATTTTGGCGCCGCGCTTCTTGGCGTGCTCGTACTCCTCGAGCACGACGCAGCCCGCGCCTTCGCCCATGACGAAGCCGTCGCGCCGCTTGTCCCACGGGCGCGAGGCCAGGGTCGGCGTGTCGTTGAAGTCCGTCGACAGCGCCTTGCAGGCGTTGAAGCCGGCGATGCCGATGCGGCAGATCGCAGCTTCGGCGCCGCCCGCCACCATCACATCGGCATCCTCCCACTGGATCAGGCGCGCGGCATCGCCCAGCGCGTGCGCGCCGGTGGCGCAGGCCGTCACTACCGAATGGTTCGGGCCCTTGAAGCCGTATTTGATCGAGACCTGACCGGAAGCGAGATTGATCAGCGCCGAGGGGATGAAGAACGGGCTGACCCGCCGTGGTCCGCGTTCCTTCAGGACCAGCGACGTCTCGTAAATGGTCTGCAGACCACCGATGCCGGCGCCGATCATAACGCCGGTGCGGTCGCGGCTTTCGTCGTCCTGCGGCTTCCAGCCCGAATCCTCGACCGCCTGCTCGGCTGCCGCGATCCCGAAGATCAGGAACTTGTCGAGCTTGCGCTGGTCCTTGGGCGGCATGTAGGCGTCGGCGTTGAAATGTCCGTTCGCCTTGTCGCCGAGCGGCACCTCGCCGGCGATCTTGGTCGTCAGATCCGACGTATCGAAGGCCTGGATCGACCGGATACCCGACTCGGCGGCCATGAGGCGACGCCAGTTGATATCGACGCCGTCACCCAACGGCGTCACCATCCCCATGCCGGTTACGACGACTCGCCTCATCGTCCGCCTTCCTTGCCGCGGGAGACGATCAGGATTTAGCGTTGCTCTTGATGAAGCCGATGGCGTCACCGACGGTCTGGATCTTCTCGGCGGCGTCGTCGGGAATTTCGATGCCGAATTCCTCTTCGAAGGCCATCACCAGTTCCACGGTATCGAGGCTGTCGGCGCCCAGATCGTCGATGAACTTGGCATCTTCCTTCACCTGGGCTGCTTCGACGCCCAGATGCTCGACGACGATCTTCTTAACGCGCTCGGCAATATCGCTCATTTTCTTGTCCTTCCCGTGTCTTCCAAATACCTGAACTTCGCCCAGGGGCTGGCGATTTCCGGCTCTTATACATAGCTGCCCCTTCGTTGGCTAGGGCCGGAAAGCCCACAGAATCAGGCACTTGCAGCCTGTCCCCTCAGATCATCGCCATCCCGCCGTTGATGTGGAGAGTCTGGCCCGTGACATAGGCTGCCTCGTCGCTCGCCAGATAGAGGACGCCGGCCGCGACCTCATCGGGCGTGCCCAGCCGGCCGGCCGGCACCCGGGCAAGGATGGACTTCTTCTGCTCGTCGGTCAGCACGCCGGTCATCGGCGTGGCGATGATGCCCGGTGCCACGCAGTTGACCGTGATGCTGCGCGAGGCGAGCTCCTGGGCCAGAGACTTCGACATGCCGATCAGGCCGGCCTTGGCGGCGGCATAGTTTGCCTGCCCGGGGTTGCCGGTGACGCCCACGATCGAGGTGATGCTGATGACCCGCCCGAAGCGGCGCTTCATCATGCCGCGCATCACCGCGCGGGTGAGCCGGAAGGTGCCGGTGAGGTTCACCTGCAGGACCTTCTCCCACTCCTCGTCCTTCATGCGCATGGAGATGTTGTCGCGCGTGATGCCGGCGTTGTTCACCAGGATGTCGAGCTTGCCCATCGCCGCCTCGGCCTCCTTGGCCAGGCGATCGATGTCGGCGGCATCGTCCATCCGAGCCGCCACCACATACGCGCGCTCGCCGAGCGAGGACTTGAGCTGTTCCAGCGCTTCAGCGCGCGTGCCCGAAACCGTCACCACGGCGCCTTGCCGGTGCAGCGCGCGGGCGATGGCGCCGCCGATGCCGCCCGAGGCGCCAGTGACCAGGGCGGCTTTGCCGGAAAGATCGAACATCAGCTGCGAACCCCCATGTAATTCCTTCGCCTCTCCCATATGACGCCATACGGCGTCGACGCATCTACCGGAGGATGGGTATCGCATTGCGAACCCGCTTGCGGAATTTCCGGTATTTCCGGCATTCCCGCCGGTCCTTTTGCCTGCCGACAGTGTCGGGTTGCCGGCACTGTTATTCCTGGGGCGGGGGCACGACGCCACTGCCGTCTGCAAAGAAGGGGGGTCGTCGCATTCGAATCATCGACGAAGCTGATCATGGTGCCAATCCCTCTGCCAGACCGGGTGACCTTACGCGGTACTTAAGTAAAAGTCTAGTAACAGTTTAGTGCATGTTCAGATCGGAACCATAAGCGCGCCCCATAGAGGGGCCACTCCGAAGCCGCATGACAGGGAGGGCAGGTCATTCGAATATCTTCTACGCCTTCTTCAGAAAAGCTTCGATGTCGGCCGGCGTGTTGAGCGGGAGGCCCGTCATGTCCTTGTCGATGCGCCTCGCCAGTCCCGACAGCACCTTGCCGGAACCGCATTCGACCAGAGCTTCCACACCGTGGGCCTTCATGTATTGCACGCTCTCCCGCCAACGCACGAGGCCGGTCACCTGTTCCACCAGCCGCTGCTTGATGGCGCCGGGCTCGGTCAACTCCGAGGCCAGCACGTTGGCGATCAGCGGCACGCGCGGCGTTGCCATCGGGACGGTCTCCAGGGCGGCCTTCATCGCGTCGGCGGCGGGCTGCATCAGCGAGCAATGAAAGGGCGCGCTCACCGGCAGCAACATGCCGCGCTTGCAGCCGTGCGTCTTGGCCGCCTCGATGGCGCGCTCGACGGCGGCCTTGTGGCCGCTCACCACGACCTGGCCACCGCCATTGTCGTTGGCAACCGCAACGACCTCGCCCTGCGCCGCTTCCTCGCAGGCTTCCTGGGCGGGCTCGAGCTCGATGCCCAGCAGGGCCGCCATGGCACCGACACCAACCGGAACCGCCTTCTGCATCGACTGGCCGCGCAATTTCAAAAGGCGCGCGGTATCTGCAAGTTGCAGCGCGCCAGCAGCCGCCAGCGCCGAATACTCCCCGAGCGAATGGCCGGCGACATGACTCGCCAGGCCAGCCAGCGGCTTGCCGCCGTCCTTCTCGAGAATGCGCACCACCGCCATGCTGACGGCCATCAGGGCGGGCTGGGCATTTTCGGTCAGGACGAGATCGGATTCGGGCCCTTCGCGCATCAATTTCGACAGGTTCTGCTTCAGCGCCTCGTCGACCTCGTGAAAGACGTCCCGGGCGGTGGCGAACGCCCCGGCGAGGTCGGCTCCCATACCGACGGCCTGGGAGCCCTGTCCCGGAAATACAAAAGCGCGACTCATGGACCGATTTCCCCCATTTTTGGCCGAAAGCGGCCCTCTCATAGCCCACCCAAGGCGTGGCCGGAACGCCTTGATTTCCGGGGATTTGCCTGTATAACCGCCGCTCTTCGGGACCTAAATCGGTCTCGATCTCCTTGCCGGCCCAAGCTTCCGCCCACGCGGTGAGTAGGGGCCGGCTAGATCCGGGCGGTTGCCGGTCGACCCATTTCGGGCGCGACGAACGCCGGGTCGCTAACAGCCATAAGGAGCCAACAGCTACATGGCACTTTACGAAAACGTCTTCGTTGCGCGTCAGGATGTCCCGACGACGCAGGTGGAGGCACTCACCAACCAGTTCGCCGAACTGGTCACCAGCCTGGGCGGCACCGTCTCCAAGAAGGAGTACTGGGGCCTCCGTTCGCTGACCTACCGCATCAAGAAGAACCGCAAGGGTCACTACACCCTGCTCAACATCGACGCCCCATCGGCTGCCGTTAAGGAGATGGAGCGCACCATGTCGATCAACGAAGACATCATCCGGTTCCTCACCGTGCGCGTCGATGCGCTCGAGGAGGGGCCCTCCGCCATCATGCTGCGCACCGCCGAGAAGTCGGATCGTCCGGGTGGCGATCGCGGCGACCGCTGGGGCGACCGCCCGCCGCGCCGCGAGCGCCCGCGCTTCGGCGATGAGGCTGTGGCTGCACCCGTCATCGCAGGAGAAGAAGAATGAGCGCCCAACGCCGCCCCTTCACCCGGCGCCGCAAGAGCTGCCCATTCTCCGGGGCCAATGCGCCGACGATCGACTACAAGGACGTGCGCCTTCTGCAGCGCTTCGTCTCCGAGCGCGGCAAGATCGTGCCGAGCCGCATCTCGGCGGTGTCGTCCAAGAAGCAGCGTGAGCTCGCCCAGGCGATCAAGCGCGCCCGCTTCCTGGCGCTCCTGCCGTACCTCATCGCCTAGCCGGGGGACGCAACCATGCCGATGAACGTCATCCTGCTGGAGCGCGTGCCCAAGCTCGGTCAGATGGGCGATGTTGTGAAGGTCAAGCCCGGCTTTGCCCGCAACTACCTGCTGCCGCAGAAGAAGGCCCTGCGCGCCACCAAGGACAACATCACTTACTTCGAATCGCAGCGCACAACGCTCGAGGCCCAGAACCTCGAACGCCGCCAGGATGCCGAAGCGGTCGCCGCCAAGATGAGCGATCTCAAGGTCACGCTCATCCGCCAGGCATCCGAGGCACTGCAGCTCTACGGTTCGGTAACCTCGCGCGACATCGCCGACGGCGCCGTCGCGGCGGGCGTCAAGATCGAGCGCGGCCAGGTCGAGCTCGACAAGCCGATCAAGACGCTCGGCGCATACAAGATCAAGATCCACCTCCATCCCGAGGTCACGGTCGACATCACGGCGCTGATCGCCCGCTCGCCCGACGAAGCGGAATTCCTCGCCAAGGGAGGCGCGCTGATCGCCGAGACCGAGCGCGCCCAGCTCGAGGCTGCCGAAGCCGCGAGACGCGCCGCCGAGCAGGCCGCCGCCCTGTTCGAGGCCAAGCCCGCCGCCGAGGGCGAGGCGGCCGAAGCGCCGGCCGCCGCGGAGGAAGCGCCCGCCGACGCCAAGAAATAGGCCGCGTGCCGCAAGGCACCGGACATCCCCTTTAGGCGCATGCCGTCGCAACCCGATGGCATGCGTTTTCTTTTGGCGCGGCGGTCTCGGACTTAATGGCACTCAGGGTGCGATTTCGGACAGAGGAATCCCGCGCCCAAAAATTCACACCTGCAAGCGCGATTATCGTGCGCCTGGCCTTTGCCTTGAAATTGCCATTGGGATTAACATCGGAGTTAAGTCCACAGTGGAGTTCCCGGAAGTGCCTCGGTTCTTCCCGCAGGTCGTTGCCTCGCGCGACCGAAGATGCTGCTAGCTCAAGTCCTTGGCCGCCTGCTGGGCGAAGGCCAGCTCACGATCATCGATGAGACCGGCAGGTCGCATCGCATCGAGGGCGCGCGCCCCGGCCCCGCCGTCACGATGCGAATTCATGACTGGTGGACGGGGGTGCGCGTGGCGATGCGCCCCCGCCTGGCGCTGGGCGAAGCCTACATGGAGGGCAGGCTGACCGTCGAAGGCGGCAGCGACATCTACGATCTGCTCGATCTCCTGGGACGCAACATCGCCGCGCTCGACGCGACGCCGATGGTGAAATGGTCCTATGCCCTGCAGCGCTGTATCAGGGCGATCGAGCAGTACAATCCAATCGGCAAGGCGCAGCGCAACGTCGCCCACCACTACGACCTCAAGGACCAGCTCTACGACTTCTTCCTCGACCGCGACCGCCAGTATTCCTGCGCCTATTTCCAGAACGGCGACGAACCGCTGGAGCAGGCGCAACTCGACAAGAAGCGCCACATCGCCGCCAAGCTCCTGCTGAAGCCCGGCCAGCGCGTACTCGACATCGGGTCGGGCTGGGGCGGCATGGGGCTATTCCTCAGCCAGCAGTTCGGCGTCGACGTGACCGGCGTCACCCTGTCCAAGGAGCAGCACGCCGTTTCCAGCCGGCGCGCGCTCGAGGACGGCATCGCCGATCAGGTGCGTTTCAAGCTGCTCGACTATCGCCAGGAATCCGGACGCTACGACCGCATCGTCTCGGTCGGCATGTTCGAGCATGTCGGCGTCGCCCACTACAACGAGTTCTTCACCAAGGTGAAGGAACTGCTCACCGACGACGGCGTGATGCTGCTGCACGCGATCGGCCGCATGGAGCCGCCGGGCGGCACCAACACCTGGCTGCGCAAGTACATCTTCCCGGGCGGCTATACGCCTGCCATGTCCGAAGTCCTGGCGGCGATCGAGAAGGCCGGGCTGTGGGTGACCGACATCGAGGTGCTCCGGCTTCATTATGCAGAGACCCTGCGCCACTGGCGGCAGCGCTTCCTCGCCAACCGCGAACGTATCAAGCAGGTGGCGGGCTACGACGAGCGCTTCTGCAGGATGTGGGAATTCTATCTCGCCGGCTGCGAAGTGGCCTTCCGGTACATGAACCAAATGGTCTTTCAGATCCAGCTGGCGCGGAAGCAGGACGCCGTGCCGCTGACCCGCGACTACATCGTCGACGCCGAGAAGGACATCAAGGCGACGCGCTCCATGGCGGCGGAGTAAGCCGGGTTTTCCCCGTAATCCTTCCATTGGTCGTACTGTTGATCGACACGACCGCATTTGGGATGGTAGCCGCCCCCTCCGGTCCGTAGAAGGCTCTGCATGGAGCCCTTGAAAGAATCATCCAACGTGACGCGCCTGCCCGGCGCGGAAGACCTGCGCCTGCGCGAGCCGCCGCACAATTTCGAGGCGGAGCAGGCGCTGCTGGGCGCAATCCTGGTCAACAACGCGGCCTACCAGCGGGTGTCCGAATTCCTCCGGCCCGAACATTTCGCCGACCCGCTGCACGGCAAGCTGTTCGACTCGCTGTCGCGCCTCATCGAACGCGGCCAGGTGGTGAGCGCCGTCACGCTCAAGACCTACGTCGAACAGGACGAGGCGATGAAGGCGGCAGGCGGCGCCACCTATCTCGCACGCCTGGCTGCGGCGTCGGTGCACGTCATCGACTCGGCGGCGTTCGGCCAAGGCGGTGCACGACCTCTACCTGCGCCGGCAACTGATCGATCTCGGCGAAGACGTCGTGAACGGCGCCTTCGGCAGCGATGTCGACGAGACCGCCCTGTCGCAGATCGAAGTTGCCGAGAAGAAGCTCTACGACCTGGCGAGTTCCGGGCAGACCGAGGGTGGCTTCAGGCCGTTCCGGGCCGCGCTCACCGAAGCCATGGTTGCGGCCGAGGCGGCCTACAGCCGGGCGGGACAACTTACCGGTGTTGCCACGGGGCTGTTTCAGCTCGACCAGCTCCTGGGGGGCCTGCACCGGTCCGATCTCGTCATTCTGGCCGGCCGGCCATCGATGGGCAAAACCGCGCTGGCCACGAATATCGCCTTCAATGCCGTCAAAGCCTACCGCGAGGAGCACGGCGAGGATGGCAAACCCAAGGCCGTCGACGGCGCGGTGGTCGGGTTCTTCTCGCTGGAAATGTCGGCGGAGCAGCTCGCCAACCGCATCCTGTCCGAGCAGGCCGGGATTTCTTCGGAAAAGATCCGCAAGGGCGAGCTGATCAGCAGCGACTTCGACAAGGTCCTTGCCATAAGCCATGAACTGGAACACCTGAACCTCTTCATCGACGACACGCCGGCGCTTTCCATTGCCGCCCTGCGCACGCGTGCCCGCCGGCTGAAGCGCACGCACGGACTTGGGCTGCTGGTCGTCGACTACCTCCAGCTTCTCAATCCATCGGGCAAGTCACGCCAGGAAAATCGCGTGCAGGAGGTATCCGAGATCACCCGCGGGCTGAAGACGCTGGCCAAGGAGCTCGATGTGCCGGTGCTGGCGCTGTCGCAGTTGAGCCGCGCCGTCGAGCAGCGCGAGGACAAGCGGCCGCAGCTCGCCGACCTGCGCGAATCGGGCTCGATCGAGCAGGACGCCGACGTCGTCATGTTCGTCTATCGCGAGGAGTACTACCTGACGCGAACCGAGCCGACGCGGCGCGCCGAGGAAAACGACCAGCGCTTCAACGAGCGCCACGATGCGTGGAAGCAACGCTGCGAGCAGACCTACGGCAAGGCCGAGGTGATCGTGGCCAAGCAGCGCCACGGCCCGACCGGCATCGTGCGGCTGTCGTTCGAGGGCGCGATCACCAAGTTCGACAACCTTCCGGCCGACGAGGAGCGGCCGGGCGGACCCGCGTTCTAGGGCCGGCCGTGTCCTCTCCCGACGACGACGCGACGCGCCGGGCCGGCGCGATCCTGACCGTCGATCTCGCGTCGATCGCGGCCAACTGGGTTGGGCTGCGCGACGCGGGCCGCGCCGCCGGCCGTCCCGTCGACTGCGCCGCCGTGCTCAAGGCCGACGCCTACGGCACGGGCGCCGCGACCGTGGGGCCGCGGCTGGCGACGGAGGGCTGCCGGCAGTTCTTCGTCGCCCATATCGAGGAAGGCATTGCGCTGCGCGCCGTGCTGCCCGACCACCCGATCTACGTGCTGAACGGCCTGCTGGCCGGCACCGACGGCGATTTCGTCGCGCATGGCCTGACGCCTGTCCTCAACCATCTCGGCCAGCTCAATGCCTGGCGCGCCGCCGCGCAACGCTTCAACCGGCCGCTCGACGCGGTGATCCATGTCGATACCGGCATGAATCGGCTGGGCTTCGGGGCAGACGATGCCCAGGCCCTGATCAACGAGCGCGGCCGTCTGCGCGGCCTGCGACTCGCCCTGATCATGAGCCATCTCGTGGCGTCGGAAGAACCCGCCAATGCCATCAATGGCGAGCAGCTCTCGCGCTTTCGGAACTTCGTCAAGGCGATGCCGGGCGCGCCGGCGTCGCTCGCCAACTCGTCGGGCATCTTCCTCGGACCCGACTATCATTTCGACCTGCTGCGGCCGGGCGCGGCGCTCTACGGCATCAACCCCCTGCCCGGCCAGGCCAATCCCATGCTGCCGGTGATCACGCTGCATGCGCGCATCCTGCAAACCCGCCGAATTGACGCTTTGCAGACCGTTGGATACGGTGGCGCATGGCGGTCCGGACGGCCTAGTCGCGTGGCCACGATCGCCCTTGGATATGCCGACGGCTACTTCCGCACCCTCATCAACCGCACCCATGTGCATCTTGCCGGGCATCGTGTGCCCGTGATCGGCCGCATCTCAATGGACCTCGTGACGATCGACGTGACGGACGTGCCCGAGGCCCTGTGCCAGGTCGGCGCCGCGGTCGAGGTGCTGGGCCCGCACATGACGGCCGACGACCTCGCCGAGCACGCGCGCACCAACGCCTACGAGGTCATGACCGCGCTCGGCCGCCGCTATGCGCGCGTCTATGTCGATCGTCCGGAGACCATCGAGCCGGAGATCTCCGAGCCGGAGACCGCCGGTCCGGAAACCCCCAAGCCGGAGAGCATCGAGTGAGCGTGCCCGTGCTGACACAGCTCGGCCGCATGACGCTCGCCTTCCTCGCGGCCGTGGGCGCGGTCGCGGCATTCGCCATCCAGGCCGTCCGGCAGGCCGCCCAGCCGCCGTGGTACCGCCAGCAGATCATCCGGCAGATGCTGGAGATCGGCTACTATTCGCTGCCCGTTGTCGGCTTGACCGCGATCTTCACCGGCATGGTGCTGGCGCTGCAGAGCTACACCGGCTTTGCCCGCTTCTCGGCCGAGTCGGCCATTCCCAATGTCGTCGTGGTCTCGCTGACGCGCGAGCTCGGCCCGGTGCTCACCGCCCTCATGGTGGCCGGCCGGGTCGGTGCCGCCATGGCCGCCGAGATCGGCACCATGCGGGTCACCGAGCAGATCGATGCGCTGACCACGCTCTCGACCGAGCCGTTCAAGTACCTGGTGGTGCCGCGCCTGATCGCCGCCATCATCACCCTGCCGATCCTGGTGCTGATTGCCGACATCATCGGGGTGCTGGGCGGTTTCCTGGTCGGCGTCTACAAGCTCGACTTCAACGACGCGGCCTACCTGCGCAACACGCTCGACTTCCTGCAGTTCCAGGATGTCTTCTCGGGCCTGGTGAAAGCCGCAGTGTTCGGCTTCCTGATCGCGCTGATGGGCTGCTATCACGGCTATACGTCGAAGGGCGGCGCCCAGGGCGTCGGCATGGCGACGACCAGCGCCGTGGTCTCGGCCTCCATGCTCATCCTGACCTTCAACTACTTCATCACCGAAGCCTTCTTCGCGCTCTGATGGTCTCCCCCAAGATCTCGCTGCGCGGCGTCACCAAGGCCTTCGGTTCCAATAAGGTGCTGCAGGGCATCGATCTCGACATAGCGCCGGGCGAATCGCTGGTGGTGATCGGTGGCTCCGGCTCGGGCAAATCGGTGCTGCTGAAATGCATTTTGGGCCTGATGCAGCCCGACAGCGGCACCATCAAGGTCGACGGCGAGGAGACCGTCGGTCTTGGCGATCGCAACCATGGCCGGATCATGCGCAAGTTCGGCATGCTGTTCCAGGGCGGCGCCCTGTTCGATTCGCTGCGCGTCTGGGAGAACGTGGCCTTCGGCCCGATCCAGAGCGACGGCATGCCGCCCGGCCAGGCGCGCGAGGTCGCCATCGCCAAGCTCGGCGCCGTCGGGCTGGGGCCCGAGATCGGCCAGCTGTTCCCCTCGGAACTGAGCGGCGGCATGCAGAAGCGCGTGGCGCTGGCCCGCGCCATCGCCCGCGAGCCCGAGATCATCTTCTTCGACGAGCCGACCACCGGTCTCGACCCGATCATGGCCGACGTCATCAACGACCTGATCGTGAAATGCGTCAGCGATCTCGGCGCCACCGCGGTCTCGATCACCCACGACATGGCGTCGGCCCGCAAGATCGGTCACCGCATCACCATGCTCTACGACGGCCGCCTGATCTGGCAGGGCCCGGTCGGCGAGATCGACCATTCCGGCGAGGCCCATGTCGACCAGTTCATCCATGGCCGCGCGGAAGGGCCAATACGCATGCAGGTGCGGAGGCTCTGAGCGTGGCGCGCGCGCCCACCCTCGAGGAGGCCCGCCACTGGTTCGCCGAGGAACTGCGCGCCATCGGCCATCTCGGCAACGAACGTGTCGTCGAGGCCTTCGCCGCCGTCCCGCGCGAGCGCTTCGCCGGGCCGGGGCCGTGGCGCATTCTGCACATGGCGGACGGCTACTGGACGACGCCGGACGCCGATCCGCGCCGGCTCTACCACAACGTGCTGGTCGCGCTCGACGAGCAGCGCCGCCTCAATATCGGCGAGCCGCTGCTGTGGGCTTGGCACTTCGACCGCATCGGCCTGAAGGCTGGCGACCGCGTCCTGCAGATCGGCACCGGGTCGGGCTACTACAGCGCCATCCTCGCCGAGTTGGTCGGGCCGCATGGCCGGGTCGACGGCATCGAGATCGATGCGCCGCTGGCGGCTGCGGCCGAACGCAACCTCGAAGCATGGCCCTCAGCCCATGTCCGCTTGGGCGATGCCACTACGCCGATCGACGGAAAATGGAACCTGATCGTTGCCTTTGCCGGCGCGACGGCACCCCATGCCTGGTGGATCGAGGCGCTGGCCGACGGCGGCCGCCTGTTGTTACCGCTCACTTCCGGCTTCCGGCAGCGCGGCGGCTTCATGCTGCGGCTCGACCGGCATGGCAATGACTTCGCCGCGCGCTCCGTCGGATGGGTCGGCTTCTATCCCTGCGCCGGCGCGCGCAGCCCCGAGGACGAGGCAGCGCTCACCCAGGCGCTCGGCGATCCCGCAGGCCAGCAGGCCGTGCGCAGCCTGCGGCGCGAGCCTCATGACGAGGAGGACACCTGCTGGCTGCACGGTAACGGCTGGTGCCTCTCCAAGCGGGAACTGCACTGATGGCCCGCCCGATCAAGCGCTTCGTCTGCCAGTCGTGCGGCGCGGTCACCAACAAGTGGAGCGGCCGCTGCGAGTCCTGCGGCGAGTGGAACACCATCGTCGAGGAATCCGCGCCCGCCCCCGGCCCCGCCGGCGGCGGACTGGCGCGCGGCGGCAAAGGCCGCACGCTCGACTTCGCGGGTCTGCAGGGCACGACGCCGCAGCCGCCGCGCTACAGGAGCGGCATCGCCGAGTTCGACCGCGTGTGCGGCGGCGGGCTGGTGGTGGGCTCGGCCCTGCTGATCGGCGGCGATCCCGGCATCGGCAAATCGACGCTTCTCCTCCAGGTCGCTGCCGCGCTGGCCCGCCAGCATACGGCTTGCGCCTACATTTCCGGCGAAGAAGCGCTCGACCAGGTGCGGCTGCGCGCCGAGCGGCTGGGGGTGGGCGACGCACCGGTCCAGCTCTCGGTCGCGACGTCGGTGCGCGACATCGTGGCTACGCTCGAGCGGCCCGATGCCCCCAAAGTCGCGGTGATCGATTCCATCCAGACCATGTGGCTCGACACGGTCGACAGCACGCCCGGTACCGTGACCCAGGTGCGGGCTTCGGCGCAGGCGCTGGTCGAGCTCGCCAAGCGCCGCGGTATCGCCGTCCTGCTGGTCGGCCACGTCACCAAGGACGGCGCCATCGCCGGTCCCCGAGTGCTCGAGCACATGGTCGACACGGTGCTCTATTTCGAGGGCGAGCGCGGCCATCAGTTCCGCATCCTGCGCACCGTCAAGAACCGCTTCGGTCCGACCGACGAGATCGGCGTGTTCGAGATGTCCGACCGCGGCCTGTCGGACGTCGCCAACCCGTCGGCCTTGTTCCTGGGCGAGCGGCGCGGCCATGTCTCGGGCGCCTGCGTGTTCGCCGGCATCGAGGGCACGCGGCCGCTGCTGGTCGAGATCCAGGCGCTCGTCGCGCCCTCCTCTTTCGCCACGCCGCGCCATGCCGTGGTCGGCTGGGACTCAAACCGGCTCGCCATGGTGCTGGCCGTGCTCGAGACGCGCTGCGGCGTCGCAGTCGGCGCCAACGACGTCTATCTCAACGTCGCCGGGGGCCTGCGGATCAGCGAGCCGGCTGCCGACCTCGCCGTCGCGGCGGCCGTCGTATCGTCGCTGGCCGACGAGGCGGTGCCGGCCGACATGGTGGTGTTCGGCGAGATCGGGCTGGGCGGCGAGGTCCGTCCGGTCAGCCAGCGCGAAGCGCGGCTGCGTGAGGCGGCCAAGCTCGGCTTCCGCAGCGCCCTGGTGCCGCGCGGCCGCGCCGGTCAGGCGACGGGTGGTGCGGGTCCGACGCCGCGCGCCCCCGAGGGCATCACCATTGACGAAATCGAGCATCTATCCGACCTTGTGGCGCGTTTTCAGCCGGCCGACCGGCCCCTCAAGCGGCCCCGCCGCGAGGGTTCTTCCGATCGCGGGCGCGACTAGGCCACGGAGCGTAGGCAGGCGATGGAGAAGCTGGGAATCACCGTTTTCGACGTCGCCGTCATAGCCGTCGCCGTGTTCGGAGCCCTGATCGGCATGTCGAGCGGCTTCGCCCATGCCGTTCTGTTCATCGCCTCGTGGATCGGTGCCGGTTGGCTGGCATGGCGCTATGCAAACGTGATCCAGCCCGAGGTCGAGCAACTGGTCGGCAGCACCGAGCTTGCCTATTTCCTGTCCATGCTGGCGGTCTTCGTCGCCGCCCTGATCGTCCTGGTGATGCTGACCAACACGCTGTCGCGCTCGGTCAGGTCCAGTCCGCTCGGCAAGCCCGATCGCATCCTGGGCGCGGGCTTCGGCGTGCTGTGCGCCTGGGTGGCGATCGGTGCCGCCTTCCTGTTCTACGGCTATCTCGGGCCGCGCCAGTTGCCGCCGGCTGTCGAAGGTGGCGCCACGTTCCCGATGATCAAGGAAATGGCCAATTTCATCGAACCGTACCTGCCGCCGGGCTTCCGCACCCGCTTGCAGGGGCGCGGCGGGGACCTCGGGCCAACCTCGGTGCCGTCGCCGGCCAACGACGCGGACCTCAAGCCCAAGGATGCGGATACCAAACCGCCGCAGTGACTTATACTTGATGGCGTACCCGGCAGTCCCCAGTTATAACCCCGCCGTGTCCAGTGCTCCCAAACGCCTAGACCACGACCTCGACAAGTTTCACGAGGAGTGTGCGTTGTTCGGCATTTACGGGACTTCCGATGCCGCCGCCCACACCGCGCTCGGCCTGCATGCCCTGCAGCATCGCGGTCAGGAGGCATCCGGCATCGTCACCTTCGACGGCCGACATTTCCACAACCACCGCGCCGCGGGCCTGGTCGGCGACATCTTCGGCGCCCCCTCCGTCATGGCCAAGCTGAAGGGCTACTCGGCGGTCGGCCACAACCGCTACGCTACGACCGGCGGCTCTTCCGACCGCAATATCCAGCCGATCTTCGCCGATTTCGACTTCGGCGGCCTGGCGCTGGCCCACAACGGCAACCTCACCAACGCCTACTTGCTGCGCAAGGAACTGGTGCGAATGGGTTGCCTGTTCCAGTCGACCACCGACACCGAGGTGATCAACCACCTGATCGCCCGTTCGAACTACTCGACCGTCGTCGACCGCCTGATCGACGGGCTGGGCCGTGTGAAGGGTGCCTATTCGCTGCTGCTGCTGACCAACGAGGCGCTGTTGGGCGTGCGCGATCCGATGGGCGTGCGGCCGCTGGTCGTCGGCCGTCTGGAGGATTCCTGGATCCTGACCTCGGAGACCTGCGCGCTCGACATCATCGGCGCCCGCTTCGTGCGCGACGTCGAACCGGGCGAGATCGTCATCATCGACGGCAACGGCCTGCGCTCGATCAAGCCCTTCGCCAAGCAGCCACGCCGCTTCTGCGTCTTCGAGCACATCTACTTCGCCCGCCCCGACTCCCGGGTCGAGGGCATCGGCGTTTACGCCGCCCGCAAGCGCATCGGCATGGAACTCGCCAAGGAAAGCCCGGTCGAGGCCGATGTGGTCGTGCCGGTGCCCGATTTGGGCGTGCCGGCGGCGATCGGCTACGCCCGCCAGTCGGGCCTGCCGTTCGAGCTTGGCATCATCCGCAACCACTATGTCGGACGCACCTTCATCGAGCCTGCCGACCACATCCGTCATCTCGGCGTGCGGCTCAAGCACAATGCCAACCGGGCCCTGATCGAGGGCAAGCGAGTCATCCTGGTCGACGATTCGATCGTCCGCGGCACCACGTCGATGAAGATCGTCGAGATGGTGCGCCAAGCTGGCGCCCGCGAGGTGCACATGCGCATCGCCGCCCCGCCCACGACCAACCCGTGCTTCTACGGCATCGACACACCCGAGCGCGACAAGCTCCTGGCCTCGCACTACGACGTCGCCGGCATGGCGAAGTTCATCAAGGTCGATTTGCTTGCCTTCGTGTCGATCGACGGCCTCTACCGCGCCATGGGCCAGCCCGGCCGCGATCCCAAGCAGCCAGCCTTCTGCGACGCCTGCTTCACCGGCGACTACCCGATTCCGCTCGACGACGTGCTGGGCGTCGAGGATCGCCAGCTCTCCCTCCTCGTCGAATTGGCCTGAGGCGTCCTTCATGACTGCCGTCCCCGCCGGCCGTCTTTCCGGTCGCCTTGCGCTTGTCACCGGCGCCTCGCGCGGCCTTGGCGCGGCGGCGGCCCTCGCTTACGCGCGCGAGGGCGCGCACTGCGTGCTGGTCGCCCGCACCGTGGGCGGCCTCGAGGAACTCGACGACAAGATCAAGGCGCTGGGCGGCGCGGCCACGCTGGTGCCGCTCGACGTCACCGACGGGCCCGGCATCGACCGGCTGGGCGCCGCCCTCTATGAACGCTTCGGCCGCCTCGACGTGCTGCTGGGCAATGCCGGGATTCTGGGCACGCTCTCGCCGATGGGCCACATCGAGCCGGCCGTCTTCGAGCGGGTGATGGCGGTGAACGTCACGGCCAACTGGCGCCTGATCCGCTCGCTTGATCCGCTGCTGCGCCTCTCCGATGCCGGCCGCGCCATCTTCGTGACGTCCGGCATCTCGCGCAAAGCGGTGCCCTATTGGGGCGCCTATGCCGCCAGCAAGGCGGCGCTGGACATGCTGGTCGGCATCTATGCCGCCGAGGTCGCGCACACCGCTGTGCGCGTGAACCTGTTCAATCCCGGACCCATCCGCACCTTCATGCGCCGCGAAGCGTTTCCCGGCGAAGACCCCGCCAAGCAGACGCCGCCCGAGGCCCATGCCGAGTCCCTGATCCGGCTGGCGCTGCCGTCCTGTACGATGAACGGCCAGTGGGTGGCAGGCGACGAGGCACTCGCGGGCTGACAGCCGGCTCTACCGCGCCTTCGCCCGTGGCGCCGCCGCCACAGGCCGCGGTGCCTCCCTTCCCCGCTTGTTGATCCGGTCGATCGCCCGGTCGATGCAGATCTTGAGCGCGGCGGCGGGCTTCCAGCGGTCGACTTCGGGTTCAGCCGGCGTTCCCGGCGCGCTGGCGGTTTCGAGCATGCAGGCCTTGAACGCCTCGACATCCGAAGCTTCGCCGGTATGCGCCAGGGCCGTCTCGATCCTGGCGATGATGTTGGGGTAAGGCCCGCCATCCGTAGCCCAGGACAGGTAGTCGGACGATGCGCCGAGCGCCACCAGGACGTGGATCGGCTCGGCGCGCGGCGGGCCAAAGCCCACGCGATCGAGGAAGGCGATGGTCATGTTGAGCCTGGGCGCCGACATGTCGGGGCGCAGGTCGGCGGCATAGGCGTACTTCTCGACCGCGCCATCGAAGTTGCCCGCCGCGCGCAGCACATTGCCCCAATCGACATACACCGACGCCGGTTGTGGCGCGGCGCTCGCGGCCGCCTCGTAGCTGTCGTTCGCCTGCTTGAGCATCGCCAGTTCCTCGGGTTGGCCGAGCGCCACGTCGAGCGCGCCCGACCGGTTGCGTCGATGCGCCATCAGCATCCATTGCCGGTAGTAGAGCACGCCCTCGAGCCGCCGCACCAAGGCGCGCAGGGTCGGGTCGCTGCCGCGCAGCGGCATCGCCGTCAGCCGATCGGATGCCTCGGCGAAAGTCGACTGGGCAATGTCGAGTTGCCATTGCAGCAGGGACTTCCGGTCGTCACTCCACGGCAGTCCAGCCGTCGCCTCGTGGATCGCGATGCCTTTCTGCACATAGGCGTCGATCAGGACGGCGACCGCGGAGGCGGAATTGGGCAGGCGGTTGACTGAATTGGCGAAGCGCCCGATCGCCTGGTCGAGCTCACCGAGCTGCTGCGGCCAGTCGATCCCGGCGAGCGCCTTCGCCCGCGCCAGGTGCACCTTGCCGGCGATGTAGGGGACCCACGGGAGGTCGCCGGGGCGGCCGCGCTCGACCACCCTGACGATCAGTTGCTGGGTGCCTTCGAATTGGCAGCGCTCCCGCCGGTTCATGATGCGGCGTTCCTCCTTGGCCAGCGGTCCCGCTCCCACCGACTGCCCGGCATCGAGGTTGCCGCAGCGCTGCTCCTCGTCCTGAAAGACATAGGCGGCCGCGACCTTGGGATCGATCATGGTTATCGCCTTGAGCGCGATGCATTCGAAGAGCCTGTCCATCGCGTTGGCGACCTGGTCCACCTGGCACGTCGCCTGGACGCTGTGGTCGTTGGCAAGCGTGATCGATGCCAGGTAGCCCTCGGGTTCCCGGCGACTGACGATCGTCACGCGGATGGTGGAGCGGCTGATGCCGAACAGCTCGGCGATCTCGCGAATGCCGGTGCGCAGCGTCAGCGGCGCGCCGGGGATCTGCAGGTCGATCGGGCTGGGAGCCTGATCGACATAGAGCTTGCGCCATTCGCCGAGTCCGGCGCGTTGGACGAGGTCGATATTCTTGGCGATCTGTTGCGCCGCAAGCTCCGGCTTGGGCGCATCGCTGGCGCTGGCCACCTGGATGATCACCGGGTCGATGGCAATCCCTTCGCGATAGACCTCGCGTATGACGACGACGACGAGGATGCCGACCGCAATCGTGATGGCGAGCGAAACGACCGCCTTGCGCAGGCCGTCGAGCCAGGTCGTGATCCGCTGAAACACCGCCGACGTATCGGGCATGTCGGGCCCCCGCCCTTGGGTGGCCTCGATCTTAGGGTTGTGTTTATCGCCGTGGCAACACGCATCGGCGCATGAGGACGGCGCTAGTGCCGTTTCCTCGCCCGGCTGGCATAGGGATTGTCTGGCTTGCGCATGGCGAGCCGCAGCGGCACGCCAGGCAGGCCGAAATCGTCGCGCAGGCGGTTCGTCAGGAAGCGCAGGTAGTCGTCGCCCAATTCCTTGGGCTGGCTGACCGACAGGATGAAGGTCGGCGGACGGGCCTTGATCTGGGTCATGAAGCGCAGCCGGATGCGCCGGCCGTTGGGCGCCAGCGGCGGCGGATGCAGGGTCTCCATCTCGCGCAGCCAGCGATTGACCTTGGGCGTCGTCACGCGCTTGTTCCAGATGTCGTAGGTCTCGAACACCTTGGGCATCAGCCGCTCGATCCCGCGGCCATTGAGCGCCGAGAAGCCGACGATGGGCACGTCCTTGACCTGGGCGAACGATTTCTCAAGACGATCGGCCAGCTTGCGCCACGCCTTCGAGGAACTGCGCTGGTCGTCGGCCAGCAGGTCGGTCTTGTTGACCGCGATCACCAGCGCGCGGCCTTCCTCGATCACCCGACCGGCAATGGTGAGATCCTGCTTCTCGGCCATGTCGGCGGCATCGAGGACCACGACTACGACGTCGGCCAGGCGGATCGCATCCAGCGTGTCGGCGACCGAGGCCGCCTCGAGCTTGGCGTCGATGCGGCTGCGGCGGCGCATGCCGGCAGTATCGACCAGGCGCACCGGGCGGCCGCGCCATTGCCACTCCACGCGAATGGAATCGCGGGTGATGCCGGCCTCGGGGCCGGTCAGCATGCGTTCCTCGCCGACCAGGCGGTTGAGCAGGGTCGACTTGCCGACGTTGGGCCGGCCGACGATGGCCAGCAGCAACGGGCGATTGGCGAGCTCGGCCTCGCTTTCCTCAGCGCCGGCCGGCTCGACCGCTTCTTCCGCCATCGGCTCGACATGCCGCGCCAGCGCCTCGTGCAGGTCGCTCAGCCCTTCGCCATGCTCGGCAGAAACGGGGATCGGTTCGCCCAGGCCCAGCCCGTGCGCTTCGGCCAGGCCCGGCTGGCCGGCGCGGCCTTCGCACTTGTTGGCGACCAGGATCACCTTGTCTTTGCGCTTGCGCAGCCAGCCGGCGAAGCTCTCGTCCATCGGCAGGATGCCCGAGCGGGCATCGATCAGGAACAGCACGACCTCGGAGCCTTCGATGGCGCGCTCGGTGAAGCGGCGCATGCGCGCCTCGAGCCCCGCGCCTCCCGTCGTTTCCCAGCCCGCCGTGTCGAGCAGGGTAAAGGCGAGGTCGCCGAGCTGCGCCGGCGCCTCGCGCACGTCTCGCGTCACGCCTGGCGTGTCGTCGACGATGGCGCGGCGGCGCCCGACCAGGCGATTGAACAAGGTCGACTTGCCGACATTGGGGCGGCCGACGATGGCGACCCGGGCGAGGCGCCTGTCTTCAGCGGAGGGCAATGAGTTCGGCCTGAGTTGGTCAAGACATAGATGGTGCGGTTGGCGATCACCGGCCCGAGATGGACCGGGTCGCGCACCTCGAGCTTGCCGAGGACTTCGCCGGTGTAGGGCGAGATGGACAGAAGATCGCCCAGCGTGCCGGCGACCAGAAGCCGGTCGCCGGCCAGCACCGGGCCCGACCAGAGCACCGGGTTATGGCGCTTCTCGTCCTGATATTGCGTGAGCGGGGTCACCCACTTCACCTTGCCGGTGTCGCGGCTGAGCGCGGCGACGTCGGCGTTGCCGGTCGTGACGAACACGAAGCGGCCGGCCACCCACGGCGTCTGGCTGCCGCCGATGCCGCGCTCCCACAGACGCTGGCCGCTGTTCAATTCGACGGCGGCAAGCTGGCCGGCCGTCCCCATTGCCAGCACCACGCCGCGGTCGATCACCGGCCGGCCGCGAATGTCGGTCAGGTTGCCGAACGCCCGCACCTCGCCGCGCGCGCCGATCATCAATTCGTTCCAAACCAGACGTCCGTTATCCAGGCGCAGGCCGACCAGTTCGCCCGAAGTGAAGGGCGCCACGACGTATTCGCCGGAGCCGGCCGGGCTGGTGCTGCCGACATAGCCGGCAGCTTCCTGCAGGCCCGAATATTGCCACAGGTCGGAGCCGTCGACGGCGGCCAGCGCCTGCAGCTTGTTGTCGATGCCGATGGCGAACACGCGATCGGCGAAGATCAGCGGCGCGCCGCGCACCGGCGCGCTTACGCTCGAGTTCCAGATCTCCTTGCCGTCGGCGGGATTGAGGGAATAGACGGTGGCGAAGCCGGTGGTCACGAACAGCCGGCCGCCATAGTAAGCGAGGCCTCCGCCGAACTCGTCGGCGTCGCGCGCCTTCTCGGGTTTGAGCGTGACGCGCCAGATCAGCGCGCCGGTATCAGCGTTGAAGGCCGAAACGGTGCTCTGGGCATCCTTGGCGAAGACCTTGCCCTCCGCCACCACCGGCGGCGTCGTGAGCACGCGCGAGGAGGTCGAGCCCGCGCCGACATCGACCGTCCAGATGATCTGCGGCGAGGCGCCGACCGCGAGGTTGTGCATCGCGTAGTTGGCGAAGCCGCCGGACTGCGGCCACGAATCGTTGACGGCTGGCGCCGGCAGCACGACCTGGACGCCGGCCATTTCCTTGTCGGGCTCGAGCTCACCGCGTTCGGCGAACACCGGCGTGCGCTCGCCGGGCAGCGGGTCTTTCCGCTTGCCGATGATGTTGTCGACCCAGTCGCATCCGGAAAGCGACACGGTGAGGAGGAGGGCGGCGAGAAGGACGCGACGATCGAGCCCGCGCAGGACGCTCGGCATGCTACTTCGCCTCGGGCGCGCCGTAGAGGTTGAGCATGGCCGCGACGCGCTGGGCCGCACCTTGCGGGACCGCGGGATCCTTGGCGATCTCGCTCCACAGCTCGCGGGCCCGTTTGGTGTCGCCCTTGCGCGCCGCCACCAGGGCCTGCAATTCACGCACGCTCAGGCGGAACGGCCGGTCGGGCGCAGCCAGCGGCTCGAGCTTGGCCACCATCTCCTCGGCTTTGGGCGAGTCGATGCTCTTGAAGGCGGCGATCACATTGGCGAGGTCGGTCAGTTCGGCGGAGGCGAGTGTGGGCGCCACCGTGGTGAGGGCTGCGACCTGGGCTTCCAGCGTCTCGCGCAGCTGGGCAGCGATCATGGCGGCGAGCGCCCGGTAAGGCTCGGGTGCGCTGCTCGCCTGCTTCTCGAACTCCGCGCGGGCGGCAGCGGGATCCCGGGCGATCTTGGCCAATGCCACGGAATAGGCGACGCTCGCTTCGGCGCGTTGGGCGGTATCATACTGGCGCCAGCCGACCAGGCCCGCCACGACCACCACGACAAGCACGGCGACGGCCACGACCCACGTGCCATACCGGCCCCACCATTCCCTGAGTTCGTCCTTGCGGACGGCCTCGTCTACTTCCTGAAAAGCGGCGGAATCGGACACGCGTTGGCTCCCGGATTATCGCGAAATATCAACAGCTTCAGCGGCGGTTCATAGCTCCCCGTCCGAGCTTTGGCAAACCACGGACCAAGGCGTTTTCGGGACGCTTTACCCCCAGCGCCTGTTCTGCAACAATTCGACCAGACGACATGATTCAAGTCGCGGCTGCATGACCAACCTATACCGTTTGGCCGATCAAAGGGCCCGGCGCCGCATTGTCTCATTCGATCGCCGGGAACTTTCACGCCTTCTCAGCCTCTACAGCCGGCGCGTCGCCTCGGGCGAATGGCGCGACTATGCCATCGACTTCCGCCCGGGCATGGCGATCTTCTCGATCTTCCGTCACACCGCCGAGCAGCCGCTGTTCGCCATCGCCAAGGTTCCGGGCGCCAGCCAGGGCGGCTATATGGTCTACAACGGCCCGCGCAAATTGGCGCACGGCGAGTCGCTCGAAGACGTGCTGAGCGTCTTCGACCGCAAGCTCAAGCTGCTGCTGGGCTGAGCTACTTCTTGTCGGTGGTCGCGGCGCCGATGCCGGCACCCACTGCCGCGCCCGCCAGGGCCGGCGCGAGCAACGGCCACCCGGCCAGGGCGCCGACGGCAAGGCCCGCACCCGCACCGATGCCGCCGCCGGTCACGGCACGTTCGCCCCAGGTATCGCCGCAGGCCGACAGCGACAAGGCGAGCGGGAGCACGATCAGAGGAACAAATTTGGTTTTCATGACACGACCTCGAAGAGGGGGCAGCGGCCGGTCGTTGCCGGCCCAATTATTCGCAGCCACGGAAGATTTTAAGCCGGGAAGATCTTGGATTTGAGAAACCAAGTCAATAAAGCAGTATAATTCATTGAAATATATATATTTAATTGCGCTGCAATTGAGGCAAAACTCGACCTAGGCAAAGGCTTTGGCATAGTGCTCGGGCTTGAAGCCTACCAGCAGCTTGCCGCCGGCCTCGAGCACCGGCCGCTTGATCATCGAGGGTTGGGCGATCATGAGCGCGATTGCCTTCTTCTCCGTTAGATCTGCCTTGGCCGCGTCCGGCAACTTGCGAAAGGTCGTTCCGGCGCGGTTGAGCAGGGTCTCCCAGCCCATCTCGCGCGCCCAGCCTTCCAGCACGCCGCGCTCTATCCCTGCCGCCTTGTAGTCGTGGAACTGGTAGGCGACCCGGTGGCCGTCGAGCCAGCCGCGCGCCTTCTTCATCGTATCGCAATTCTTGATGCCGTAGATGGTGACAGCTTTCGCCACGTTGCCTGCTCCCGCGCTCGCGAATTTTTCGTGGACGACTGTCGGATCGCCGACGGCCCGCTCGTCCTTGGATTAGAAACGACCTGACCCGGAGAAATCAATGTCCGCTGACCGCGAGCTCGTACTCACCCGCCTCATCGACGCGCCACGCGAGAAGCTCTATCGCGCCTGGACCGACGCCATCCTGTTGAAACAGTGGTTCGCGCCCCTGCCCTACACCACGCCGGTGGCCGAACTCGACGTGCGGCCGGGCGGCACCGCATTCATCGTCATGCGCGGCCCCGACGGCAAGGACCTGCCCAACCACGGCGTCTATCTCGAGGTCGTGCCCAACCAGCGGCTCATCTCCACCGACGCCTACACCAAGGCGTGGGAGGCCTCCGAAAAGCCCTTCATGACCCTGATCCTCACCTTCGAGGACGAGGGTGGAAAGACGCGCTACACCGCACGCGCGCGGCACTGGACGGTGGCCGACCGCGAGACCCACGAGAAGATGGGCTTCCACCAGGGCTGGGGCATCTGCACCGACCAGCTCACCGCACTCGTCGCCAGGCTCTGAGGAGATCCGACATGCCGCAATCGCCCAGCCAGTTCGTCTGGTATGAACGGTGTTTGGTTCCGGCGCCTTCCAATGACATCCCCGAGATCTTGAAAATAAGCCGATAGAACAACGCTTCGACTTCTTGTCTCGTCCCATGTCTTCCCGTGACTTCCGATCAAAAACCGGGTACTTTCCCGTGTATCGACCGGGTACTTTTCCGACCAAACGAGAGTCGACTGGAATGAGCCGCAAGCCCCTCACAGACGCCAGCATTAGAGCCGCGAAGCCCAAGGCCGGGCGCTACAGGATCAGCGATGGCCACGGGCTCGCGCTTGAAGTGTCGCCTGCCGGCGGCAAGCACTGGCGCTATCGCTACGAACTTGGCGGCAAAGAATACATGTACGCCCTCGGCAAGTGGTGCACCGTCCCTGATGGCGAGACAGCCGAGCAAACCGAGTCGAGGCGCGGGGCCGGTCGCTTTACCCTCGCCGAGGCGCGTGTCGAACGTCAGCGTTCCCGCGACATGGTTAAGCTCGGCCGGCACCCGCTTAACGCCAAGAAAGCCGGGCAACAGGCGCGCGCCCACAGCAGCGCTAACACATTCGGGGCAGTGACACGGGAGTTTGTCGAGAAGCGCGGCGGCCACTGGAGCGACAAGCATAGCGCGCGTTTCGAGAGCTTCATGGATCGCGACGTTCACCCGGACATTGGCGCTCTGCCTATTCGCGACGTGACAGCGACGGCTGTGCTCGCGGTCCTGCGCAAGGTCGAGGACCGGGGCGCGACTAACATGGCTGCCTTGGGACGCGGTTTCATCGGGCAGGTATTCCGCTACGCCGTGGCAACGGGACGGTGCGACAGCGACCCTACGCTGGCGATGCGGGGCGCTCTAAAGGCTCATACGAAGCAACATCACGCTCCGCTGGAGCGCGCAGACATGCCGGCATTCTTTTCGACACTGGCCGCCGCACTACTTAACCGCCCCACTGAGATCGCTGTGCGTTTGCTGGCCTACTTGTTCGTGAGGCCGGGTGAGCTTCGCGAGGCTCACTGGGCCGAGTTCAACCTTGATCAGGCCGAGTGGCGCATTCCCGGCGAGCGCATGAAGATGGGCAGCCCGCACGCTGTGCCGTTGCCTTCACAAGCCGTTGAGCTGCTGCGCGAGCTTCACACGCTGACCGGCCATACACCCTCGCTCTTTCCCCACAGCCAGCGGCCATGCGAATGCATGTCGGATGGCACGCTGGGTCGGACAGTCAAGCGCGTTCTAGCTGCCATCGGCGACGGCAAAAGCAGACGCTTCACGCCGCATGGCTTTCGGGCAACGGCAAGCACGCTCCTACATGAGACGGGCATCGAGAGCCGGCTGATAGAACTGCAACTGGCCCATCAGGACCGCAATCAGAGCAGGGCCAGCTATGACCACTCCGCCCGGCTGCCCGAGCGCCGGCAGATGATGCAGGCATACGCCGACCTACTCGGCGAACTCATGCAGCCGCGCTCCAACGTCGTGCCGTTGCGCGCTGCCCCCGGCCCGGCTGCCGCATAGGCGGCGGCGCCCGCCGACTGGCCCGGCTTGCCGACTGTGTTCATGACTTCCCGTAGCAATTCCTGGTCGGTGATATCCCGGCCGGCCCGGGCGTCGCCTGTGCGTTCGACAATTCCCCGGCGAAAGCTCTCGATTTCATCGGCGGCGAGGGGAACAGGGTGCCTTCAGCGCAGCCTGAACCGCGGATGAAGAACGGGGTCGCCGACAGGTCCAAAACTCGACTGAGACCCAACTTGCGGTTTACGCTTCGAGGCCAGAAACCCAGAGGCGCGCAGCCTCTCCCGGTAGCAGTGGTGGACTTCGTCGTTGATAGCGAGAGTGGGAAGCACAAACCCCGGGCGTTCTTTGTCGGTGGTCGCTACAGTGGCCGATACCGGAATGTCGACGCCGCAGCCCTCTGCCGGCTTGACCGGGTGGAACATGTTTCGCGCCCCCAGGCGGGGTACCGCGGAAAAGGCCCTTTCGCACGCGGCACCTCGCAAACAGTAGGGCGCGGCGGAGACCTTGGCTGTTCGCATCTGCACATTCAGGAAATCGTAAGGAAGGGCCGCCCGTAAGGCCTACTCGCGCAGCAGGACGCTCAGCAGCGAGGAATGGATCTGCAGGTGACCGTTGTAGTCGATGAAACCCAGCCTTCTGAATTTGTTCATGAACTGGCTGACACGAGGCCGCGTCTTTCCTTGTTCTATTTTGAACAGCCTCCACTTCCACGCCATGTTACTCTGCGGCCTAGGTTTTCTGCGTGCGGGTCGCTCAACCGTCCGGGGACTGGCCTGACGGACAGACTTGGGGGACACCATGAAACGTATTTGCGCATTTCTCTGCGTAGCGGTGGCCTGTGTTACATGGGCTTCCGAGAGTTTCGCCCAAAGGCAACAAGCCGTCGGCCCCGGCACCATTCCGTTGAATGCGGCAGGTTCGCTCAACGGCGTCGATATGTCGGCGTCCGCCACTACGGGTACGTTGACCGTCGGGGTCGTGGGTGGGCCGCAAACGGATGTCTTTTCTTCGAACGCTTCCCTTGCTTCCCCTTTGACCGCCATCTCCACCGCCGCTTCCAGTCAGGGCAATATCGTCTTCAACAGCAGCTCGAACGTATTTGGAGCCATTGGCGTAACCCAGCCGGGAGGTCCATTTCTCCTCAACCTTTCCGGCGGCAACGCAGGGACTGTCGTGAACTTCATGGGGCCGGTTTTTGCCACCATTACGACGGTCAGCGGAACCGGTACCATCAACTTCAATAGCGGATCGACGAATATATCGGCATTGATCTTTGCCGCTGACGGCACGATCGGGCTGGCTCCCAATACGACGGTTATCGGCGCTCTCACGACCACCGCGGGGGCGAACACCGGTACGTTAAACCTTGGCGCCAACAGCATCCTCAATGGCGCCGTCGGCGGCGCGATCGGCCTCAAGAACATCGCTGTCATCGGAGGCAGCAATATCGCCGGCGTGACCGCGACCATCACCGGCGCGACCCAGGCGGGTTCGTTCACCCTTGGAACGAATACGTTGAATATAGGCGGTGCCCTGACGCTCAACGCCGGTGGGATCATCAATACGACCCTGGCGAGCACGGCGGTCTTCGGCAACATCAGACCGGTCGGAGCGACAAATCTTCCAGCGTCGCTTCTGGTCAACGTGACTGTGCCGTCGTCGGCCATTATCCCGGTCGGAAATATCTTTAATATCGTGCAGACCCAGACCGGAACCGTCCAAAGCGGCACGAACGGAAGTATCGTCAACGTTTCAGTCCAGAACCCCACAAATCCGCTTTACACATTCTCCGCCGTGCCCGTGGGAGGCACCGTCGCTGGTCTGGTAGCGATACGCGTGACGGGCGTCCCGGCGCAGGTACCGCTAGCGCCTCCACCGGGCGCGCCTCCCATTACACCGGTCGCCGCTGCGGTCGTGCCAGCCTTGCTTACCACTACTCTGCCCGTGCTGGGTTCAATCAATGCCCTCAGCAATCCAATCGACGTCATTAACGCGGTCGCGCAGCTTGCCCCTTCGGTAGCGGCTCTGTCGGCGCCTTACGTCACTTTCGAGGTCAGCAGACAGTTTCAGAACCTGTGGTTGTCTCGGTTAGATGAGACGACGTGCGGCCAAGCCCGCCGGCAGCGCAAGCCCGGTGAAGAGGTTGCGCCATGTCCCTATCCGGACAACGGTTGGTGGCTGAAAGGTTTTGGCTATTGGGGCAATCAGGGGGGCGTGAGCTCCTTCGTTGGGTACAGCTCCAGCATCATCGGCGGAATGATGGGTTACGATAGAGCCGTGGATCCCGCCCTGCGAATCGGCTTGGGCTTCGGTTATTCGCGAAGCACCATTAATGGACAGACGTTCGACGCCCAGACCGGTTTTAACACTTACAGGGTGACCGCCTATGGTGCTTACGAGCCTGGGCCATGGTTCCTCTATGGCGAGACGTCACTTGGCTTCAATGGCTACACGGGCTCGCGGCACGTCTTATTCCCCGGGTTTAACCAATCGGCACAGTCCGCCTATGGCGGACAGGAGTACACTGGCTACTTAATGACCGGCTATCATTTCCTCACACAGGGCTTAATGATCACGCCGCTTGCTTCACTCCAGTACACGCATCTGAATCTCGGGGGCTACACGGAATTCGGCGGCAACGACATCAACCTGGCGGTCCAGGGCCAGAGCTACGATTTCGTTCAGTCCGGCTTGGGAGCGTCTTTGAAGCATCCATTTGCCCTTGACGATGGAGCACTTGTTCCCGAGCTGCATGCCAAGTGGCTTTACATGCTCGCCAACCCAACGCTGCAGGATACCGCAGCGTTCGTGACGGCGGGCAGCCCGTCGTTCACCACGCCCGGACTAACGACTTCGCCAAGCATGTTCAATGTTGGCGCCGGCCTCCAATTCCTATCATGCGGGTGCACCGCGAAAACGTGGTCGATCGAAGGTGTCTACGATTTCTACGCGAGATCGGACAATTACTTCGCCCACGCAGGTATGGTGCGGTTCACCGCCCGATTCTGATCGCCGGCAGGCGAGAGGCCTGCGTGGCCACGGCAGATTGGCCAGCAGACCTAAGCTCTTCACGCATCGTCCGTAGCGGCGGGAGTGTTCTCGTCCAGTCAGTTCGCCTCTTCTCGTGCCAGCGCTTCGAGAGCCGCGTTGACGCCCCGGAACGATATAGGAATCGTCTGGTCACGTTCCGTCCCGTCGCGGTAGTCGAGGCGCCCCGGCTCCGTGCGCGTACGCAAACTGTTGAGCAGAGTGGGCAACACCGCCGCGTCGGCAAAGCATCCGCCGGCGATGCAACGCGTCCATAACAGTTCGGTTGACGGTGGCTCCTGACCTTCGACAACCACTTTTGGATTCGTCTTAAGCGCCACATTGGGCGGCAGTACGGCCGTGATCCGCAAGGCCGCGCCGCGTGCGATTCGGCCCAGGGCGATTTGCGCCTGAGCGCCGGATTCGCCTTGCTTCTGTATCACCAGCCCCAATTCGCAGACTCGCTGAGGAGGTGTCAGGTCCAGACGGCGGTCGCATCGCAGAGTCCAGTCGCCGAAAGTGGCGGTCGTATGATCAGGCGCCTGGACTGACGACGACGGCGTGTCGGCCTTGGGCGTCATCATCGATGAGGAAGGTGAGGGAGAAGCTGACTGGGCAATCGCCTGAGGGCCAAAAACCAGGAGGCCGGAAGCAAATGCTGCAGTCGCAGCCATGTTCTGGGTCCAAGTCATCAGAATCTCCACGTCGTGTTGGACTGAAGCAGCATCGCTGCCCTCATGATTGCTCAGCCAGATCGCCAACACTTGCCCAAAATGCAGCCGTTGTCAGCCGATGACTAGCAAGCGGCCAATACCTTTTTGCGGTTTGGACTTTAATATGACCTCCTCCGGTCAGATATCAGCTCCTCGCCTCTCGAAGCCATGTTGCCTCAAGCCACGATGAGTGGTCTCGGGTTTGAACAGCCGGCAGCCTAACCGACTTGTGGCATGCGCCATCAGGGAGATTCTCAACCACGGCGCCCGCTTTGTCTTGAACGTGCAGCGGAAGCAGCATCGCACGGAAACCTGCCTTGCAGACCGATCTCCCGCCCAATATGGGGGTTGGCCATGCTTCAACGGCAACCGGCGTAGAGCCAACGCCCATGTATGGATCGAAGACGCTACGCCTTACTATCGGGCGCGAAGGTTAGGAAACGCCCGCATGACCTCTCCCACCCAAGTGGCATTGTGCTCGGCGATCAGCGTGCGGGCCCTCTCGAACAGATCAGCAGGCGGGCGGTCAGGGTAGCCGCTGCCCTAACCTTCCTATTTTGCCAAACGGGCCCCGAAATCCTCATGCATCGTTGTCCGTGGCGTCCGGGACCGAGCGCGCGGCTTGCCGAAGCCCTTCAGCCGCAACAACATCGTGAGCATCCGCTCCAGCTTGCGGTCGAGGTGCACCTCGTAGCGCGCCAGCACCTCCAGTTGCTCCGCGTCGAGCGATTCGCCGAAGGCCTGATCGCGGATCAGAGGCCGGTTCGCCAATTCCGTCCGCCGCCGGTCGTACCAGGGCAGCACCTCCGTTTCGAGGAAGCGGCGGAGGTCGTCGGGATCGGCCTTGAAGGGCTCCTGGCCTTCGTCGAGGTCGTCGGGTTCGACCTCCAGCACGTCATTCCACCAGTGGCGCGTATCCTCGCGCAGGGCCGCCAGCGCGGCCTCGTATCGGTCGTTCCGCCGCGAGTTTAATAGACCGAGCGCGCGCCGCGACATGGCCTCGTCCGCCTTCAGATCCCCGATCGCTTCTTCAGTCCCCGCCGGCAAGTCACGGACGGCCTCTTCCACGCCTTGGGTGCCCCCGCCATGGTGAAGATGGGCCAACGCTACCCGCGCTGTCTTGCTGTACTTGTCCATGGTTTCGTACAGCCCCTCCCGGTGCGCCGCCCCTTCGGCCAGCCGCAGCCGGCGCTTACGCCAGACGATGCCGGCCAGCTCCTCGACCAGATGCTCCTCGGTCGGTCCCTGCGGCGCGTGCTCCTCGCGAAACGCTGCCAGCACGCCCCCGTATTCCTCGCCGTCTTCCCAGGGCAGCACCGTGTAGCGCGACAGTACGCCGTGCCGCGTGGCGTTGAACCGCGCCATTATTGCCTTGTCGTCGCTCATCGCTTCGACCTCCGTTGACGCCGATCGATCCGCGCCGCGCCGCGCAGCTCGAAGAACCCGAACTTGATGGCCGCCGCATGCATGGAATGGCTCACGTGCTCGTCATGGCGATCCACCAGCTGCCGGAAGGTCCGCCACCGCATCCATTTGGGCTTCGGCCCGTTGCCGTTGAGGAATCCCGACTCCCAGCCCAAGCGTTCGCGGATACGGTCCGCCCGACGCGCCGCCCGATCGCCGGCATCCTCGCGCGTGCTGTCGTAGGCGAGTTGGTGGCAGCGCCGGCAGGCGAAGATCTTGCCGCCATAGAGGACCGCGACACGGCGCCGGCAGCCGACCGCCGGACAAATGAACCAGGCACGGCTGCCGCCCAGATGGCAGGCTGTGCGGGCGATGGAGACGGGATATTCCTCGTCATTCCACTCGCTCCCGCCGCTGCGATGGCGATAGGTCAGGATCACACGGTCCGCCTCGGCACGCATCCGGATCGATGCCACCTGCAGGCCATTCGCGACCATTGCCATCCGCCGCGATGGCCCGGCTGCAGCATGCCCTCGCGCGCCCAGCGCCGGACGTCGAGGCTGCGCAGTTCGTCCGTCGTCGATTTGGTGCCGTAGCGCCAGCGGTTGCCACTGCCGGGACCGCCCATCGATTATGCCGTAATCATTTGGCGAAATTCACTTCTCCGGTGCCGCCGTGCGCCCGTCGAAAGCTTCCGGGATCGTCCTCTACATTCCATGTGGTTCCGGCGTGCCCCGCGATTGCTGCTCTCAATGCAGTCGATAATTTCCACGGACCAATTCCCAGGCTGCCCGCTCCGGCTCCTCCTGTGACAGGCCACCGTCGAATTGCATGATCGCGGCGCGCTCCTCCCAGGCCTCGCGCAGCGTCGTGGTTGAATCGCGCGGAATGTCGCCGGGACCTACTGCCGTTACTGCCGTTGCAGGTGTTTTGGCAGTATTGGCAGTGCTGCCCCGCACGCCCCTCCGCATTTCGCGGCGGGCACGTTCCAGCCAGTTCATGCGCAGTCTCCTTCGCCGCTCTGGCGCACCGCCGGGTTGACGCGGTAGCGCACCGTGCGCCGCCCGCCACCCGGACCGGTCCCGCCCGTCGGTTCACTGCGCAGCCAGTCCTCATCTTCCAACCAGTCGAGCGCGGCCTGAATGACCTCGTCTGTCGTCAGGTCGCGCCATTGGTTGCGCCGTACATCGCGCAAGGTGAATCCGTCCTGCAGGGCACCGCGGCGCAGCTTGGCCGCCAAGGCCTGCGCCGCCCGCAGTCCATCGTCCTTCAAAAGGCCATAACAGCGGCGCGCGTGGGCCTCCAGGAACTCGCACCACGCCGCGGCCCGCAGGGCCGCCTGCCGTCCCACCGGCCCGGAACGGCCAGCCGTCGCGCAATCGACGAGATGGAGGATCAGCGCCAGCGCCGGAAACAGCTTGTCGTACTTGGCGAGATGCTGGTGGACGAGCGGGTCGTCTTCCCCCGGCAAGCGCACACGATGCAGCTCCTCCCCCCATTCGATGAACACGCCTTGCGCTTCGTCGTCGAAGTGGAGGTGCGGGAACTTCGCGAAGTTGTCGGCCGGGGCAGCACCCCAAGCCACCGGATCGAAGTCTGCCAGCGCCTCGAAGACGGCAAGCGCCCGCTCGCAGGCCTCGCGGTTGGGCGATCGGTCGCGCCATTCCCAGCGCCGCGGATCGGGATAGACCAGCACCTGAAAGCGCTGGAGCATGCCGTCGTTGGCGAACGCATGCGCCGCCTGCTCCAGATAGACGGTCAGCTTGTCCGGCTGGATACCGCCGAAGATCGAGACACAGATATTGGCGATGGAGATGTGCCCGCGGCCGATGCGGTCCGTATCGAACGCCTGATTGCCGTTCCAGGCCTCCAGAAAGAAAGCCCGTTCGCCTTCGCGCCCCTCCCGCTCCCAGGTGGCCATCAAGCCGTCCAGCTCGTCGCGAAGGACCAATAGGCCGGCGGGATTGTCCCGCAGCAGTTCGCCCAGCTTCTCGACCGTGCTGTCGTTGGTCCTGTAGCGCCGGAGGACGGGCGCAGGCGGTCCCTGCTCTTCATGGGCTCGCAGCTCGCGGGCAATCTCGACCGGGTCCCCGGCGCTGGCCTTCTTGGCCGCAACCTTGATACGCCCCTCGATCGCATCCTTCTTCGCCTCGTGAACGATGCGCGCCGTTTCGTACTCGGCGGAAGCGGAACGATGGGCCTCCCCCGCCTTGGCAATGAGCCGGTCGAGCGGCTTCAGCGCCACGCCCCAGGCAGGCGACTTCTTGGCAGAGGGATTCCCGACAATGCCGCCCCACAGATTCGGCACGACCAGCCACGAATCTCGGCGCTTCGGCTTGATGGCGCAGCGCGCACCAATCACCGATCCCAGCGCGACCAGCGCCGCCACAGCGACGAACTCCGGCGGGCAGGGCATGCGCTCGGCCTCGTCCACGATCCAGGCGCGAAGCGCGTCCGGAAGCAAGGTATCTGCATCGAACGGCGGCACAGGCTTCAGTTCGCCGACGATCGGACGCGGAGCCGGCCACCCGTCCGGCGCCGACGCCGCATCCGACCCGTCGCTCGCGAGCGACCGCTCGATCCCGGTGCGAACCGCATCGGATCCCGCAATCCGATGCAGGTCGTTGAAGTCTGTCGCGCCGACCGGGCGTTTCGATCCGAAGTCGGGGACAACCACCGTTGCGTCGACAGCCACCGCCGCGTCGCGCGCCTTCGTCAGACCGGGATTGCCCTCCGTCCCGCTGTCGTCGTCGGCACACACGACCAGCCGCAGCTCGGGGAACCGCTGTCTCAGCGCCAGAGCCACGGGCAACAGATTGCCGGCGTTGAACGCTACCGCGACCGCGTGCCCAGTCGCCTCGCGGACACTGGCGCCCGTGGCAAAGCCTTCCACGACGCAAAGTGTTCCGCGCGGCGTGCCGATGGAAAAGAAGCACCCGTTCATACGACCTCCGGCCAGGAACCGCTTCCCGCCATCCGGGCGGATGAACTGCAGGCTACGCAGCTCGTCGCCGTCGCGCATGGGCACCACCAGCGCACCGTCGTTGACCCGGAGGCCATGCGCACCAATCCCCTTGGCCACCAGATAGGGATGGTCGTCCGGTGCGGTCGACGCCGCGCGCCAAACCCGGGCCGCCATCTCGCGCGCTTCCGTTCGCCGTCTTACGTCCTCCGCCTCGCGATCGTCCCGCATCCGCTGGACCCTTTCGCGATAAGCCGTTTCTTCCTGACGCGACAGCGGCCGGCCAATATCGGCCCGCCAGGTCTCGTTGGTTCCACTGCGCCAGTCGCCGAAGGCGCCGGCCGGGACACCGTCGTCGTGGAGCACGTACCAGCCGGCATCGTCGCCGCGCTCCCCGTTGGTTGCGAAGCGGTGCAGTCGCCCATCCGGCTCGATCTCTTCCGGCGGATGCAGGCCCGCCCCCTCGATGGCCGCTCGGAACTGCTCGACGGGATTTGCCACGGCGGGCCTCACCTGCCGGCCTTACGGCTGGCCTCGACCAGTTGCCGCAACCATTCGTCGATCTCCGATTCGACCCAGCCGACCGCCCGCACGCCCAGGCTGACCGGCCGCGGAAACTGCTTCTTCTGAACCCTGTCGTAGATAGTCGACCGTGACAGGCCCGTCCGGGCCTTGACAGCTGGAAGCCGCAGGATCGCATTCGCCATGGTCGCCGATCCGCAGGGCACGGCGTTCTGCCTCTTCAAGCCGTCGGCCGGCATGTCCCGCCCGGCCGCCGATCCGGCCAAGCCCGGCATCGTCGGCTGGCACGAGCTTCTGGCGGCCGATGGCGAGAAGGCCTTCGGCTTCTATGCCGACCTGTTCGGCTGGACCAAGGCCGAGGCCATGGATATGGGCGCGATGGGCGTCTACCAGCTCTTCGCAGCCGGCGGCGCGCCGATCGGCGGCATGATGACCAAGCCGCCTGGCGTGCCCGTGTCGTCGTGGAACTATTACTTCCAGGTCGACGGCATCGGTGCTGCAATGGAGCGCCTCAAGGCGGCCGGCGGCAGCGTGATCAACGGACCGATGGAAGTTCCCGGCGGAAACTGGATCGTCCAGGGCCTCGACCCGCAAGGCGCGATGTTCTCGCTGCTGAGTCCTCACGCCTGAACGCTGAGCGGGAAACGCGCCAGCGGCATATATTTGCTGCGGCCCAGCAGGCTGTGGACGAGAACGAACTCGTGCACGGCCCAGCGGATCGGCTCCACGGCACGGTCGGAGACGAAACGGTCGCCGTACACCAAGGTGACGTGCGGTGTGTAGTGAAGGGCCGCGTGGCCAAGGCCCGCGGCATCCAGCGCCCCGCCGAGACGCTGCTGCAGCGCCTGCAGCCCGACGACCCCATCGTCGCCCAGCAGCACGAAGGGCTGGTGGCCCGGCCTGCCGCGGAAGCTCGCCGCGCCGTTGAACTCGACGGTGAACGGCCGCACGGCAACCGATGAGGCCACGCGACACGCAGCCGCCACGATATGCTGCGGCAGCCCGGCATAATCGCCGACGTGATGCAGCGACACATGCAGGCGCTCGGTCGCGAGCGGCTTTCCTTTCAAGCCATGCTGGGCGCGCAGCGTCTGGCTCCGTCGCGCGACGCGCGCTGCAGCGCCTGCTTCCGGAAAGATCGCGAAGAACAGACGATCCGTGAGGTGTCGCCAGGGCGGCTCTTCGCGTCGGCACGAAGGTTGAACGAACATGCTGTCACCGCTTGCATCGGCGCGAGGCGACCTTGCCCCGGCCCGGCTCTTTCGGATGTAGGATGAGTCGCCGTTCGATCAAGGGAGAGCCGCGATGACGAAGGCCGCTGCCTTCGTCATCGCCCCGCAGCCTAGGCCGCCCGGTAGAAATACGGATCGAGCACCCGCACCTCAGTGATGCGATTAACGGGCAGCCGATTCTTGGTCGCCACCTTGCGGATCGCTTCCGGCGTCGGCCCGTCATAGATGCAGTAGCTCTTCTTGTTGTCGGAGCTGAAGTAGGAATGAAGCCAGGTCACGCCATCGGCGGCGTTGACGTCGACCACGGTCCGGCAAACGGTGACGCCCTCCTGGTTGCCGGGAATATTCAGGCCGGACGGGAATTCGCGCTCTACGACGTAACGGGGCATTTGCCCTCTCCTTCAGCTGTGCCGGGGGAGTCCGACGCCGCGCAAAATGGCCATGGCGCGCCATCGCGCCATCGGGAGTTCTCCCTATTTTTTGCCGACCGGCTCCGCAATTTGGGCCTCGCGCAGGCCGAGCCTGGCCGCCACCGCCACCGCCTCGCCGCGCGAACGCACGCCGAGCTTGGCCAGCACGGCGGAGACGTGGTGATCCACGGTCTTCTCGGCCACGAACAGACGGCGCGCGATGTCGGCGTTGCGGCAGCCCTCCGTCAGCAGGCCGAGCACCCTGAGCTGGCGGTTGGTCATGCCGCAGGGATTCTGCCGCGTTCGCTCGTGCGCGCCGCGCGGAATGCGGCGCACGCCGCTTGCCCGCAGTTTCCGACGCATGATGGCGGCCATGGGTGCCGCGGCCAGGCGCTCGAAGATCTCCAGGGCGGTGCGCAGCGAGCCTTCCTCGTCGCTGTCGGCCAGCGCGACTGCCTGCTCATAGGGGCACCCGATCGCCTCCCACGCATCCGCCGCCGCCTGCCAGTCGCCCGCCATCTGCAGCGCGAAGGGCCGCGCCGCCCGCGAGGGTGCTTCATCGAGAACGCCGTGCCGCCACAGCCAGAAGGCCAGTTCGCCCTGGATCCAGGAATCGGCATGCTGGAGGCTCAGCCGATAGGCATCCGAGAGATTCCTCATGACATCCGGCGCCGCCGTCCCCTGCAGCCAGGCCGCTTCCGCCCGCGCCGCAATGACCAGTACCAGCCTTTGCGGTTCATTGGTCGGCGCGGCGAGCCCGTACGCCTCGTCGAGGAACGCCTCGAAGTCCGCATCGCCACGACGGGCGCTGATGCGGCCCAGCGTGACCAGGGCGGGAATCTTGCTGATGGGCGCGACCCGCGGATGGCGGACGACGGTTTGTGCGTCGTTCAAGGCCTCGTCCCACCGGCCGAGGGCCATCAGCATGTGGGCGCGGTACGCCGTCAGGTATCGGATCCACGAATCGAGATCGTGCTCCTCGCAGTAGGTGATGCCGACCTTCAGATAGTCCGCCGCCGCGGCAAAATCGCGGTGCCGGAACGACATGGTGCTGAGGTTGGTCAGCGCGCGCGCGGCGTGCTCCTCGAAGCCGTTGTCGAGCGCGCTGCCGAGCGCCCGCTCGAGGTCTTCGCGCCCGGCCGGATCCTCACCGACCAGCTTGGCCGTGCCGATGTTGGTCAGGGCATGGACCTCGATCTCGGTCTCGCCGAGCCGGATGGCAAGCTCGAGCGCCTTGCGCCCCCATTCCAGTGACCGGTCGACATCTTCGGCGAGCATGTAGGACTGGGCGCAATTGCTGTAGGCCATGGCCAGCTCGCGGCCGACCGGAAGCGCCTCGAGCACGCGCACCGCCTCCTTGGCATAGGCCTCGGACGCCACCTGGCGGGCGTTGAACCAGGACAGGCGGGAAAGCCAGCGCAGGGTGTCGCCCTCCCTGCGGCGGTCGCCAAGCGATCGCCAGGCGAGGAGCGCGCTTTCGCGCGCCTCCAACGCCTCGGCCATCTGGTCCGTCAGGTAGCTTTCGTAAGACAGTCGCTCGAGCAGCAGCGCCCGCTCTTCCTCGGGCAGCGCCGATCCCATCACGGCGGCGTGGCGCAGCGCGGTGCGCAGGTGACCCGCGGCCTCGCGATGAGCACCCAGCGCCGCCGACCGCTCGGCGGCAAGTGGCGCGAAGCGCAGCACGGCGGTGCTGTCAGCCGCCCTGTCGGCGTGATGGACCAGGCGGGCGATCGCCACCTTGCCTTCGCCGCGGCGCAAGAGTGCCGCCAGCGCGCCGGCATGGAGATCCTGCCGCTCCGGCGGCGAGAGGCTGTCCTCGACCGCGCAGCGGGCGATTTCGTGGCGGAAGCCCAGCGAGCAGTCGGGCAGCACGACCATGCCCGCGTTCAGACATTCCTGCAGCACCTCGCCGGATGGCGTGATCATGTCCTCGATCAGCCAGCGTTCGGCTTTGCCTGGAACGATCGACACCAGGTGCGCGGCACGGCGGGCCGACATCGACAGCCGCGCCAGCCGGGCGATCACCGCATCGCGCACTGTCGGCGGAACCTCGCTCTCCGCGGCCGCGAGCACTTCGGTCAGGAAGAAGGGATTGCCGCCCGTCACCTGGTGCAGGCCGGCCGGCGAGCGGCCGGCGGCGGCGGCCAGCCGCTCGACCGCGCTTGCGCTGAGGGGTGCGAGCTGGATGCGCCGCACCGAGGCGGGCGGCAGGTCGCCGATGACCGCGCGCAGCGGATGCTTGTCGTTGACCTCATCGTCGCGATAGCTGATGGCCAGCATCACGCCCAGCCGGTGCAGCCGCCGGCCGAGGAATTTCAGCAGGTCGAGCGTGGCATCGTCGGCCCAGTGCGCATCCTCGATGACCAGGACCGTGGGCACGGGATGGCTGGAGCAGCGATCGAGCATCAGCTTGAAGATCTCGTGCCGGCTGGTGGCCTCGGCGATCGCCAGCGGAAAGTCGCCGCCGATCTGGCGGGCGATGTCCTGCAGCGGCGCGAGGGGATGGGGCGTGAACAACGCTTCGCAGCCGCCCCACAGCACGCACGCCTTCTTGTCGTTTGCCGCCGCGAACTCGCGGAGCAGGGATGTTTTGCCTATTCCGGCCTCGCCCGTCACCAGCGCCACGCATCCGCCCGCTCCGCCGACGAGACGCTGGAGCGAGGTCTCCAGAATCTCGAGGCATGACTCGCGCTCAAGCAACTGCATTCACATTCCTCTGAACAGACGGCATGACGGGGAAAGGTTCTCCCAGCGCTTGGCTGTGCGGCTCAAGACCAAGTTTGCGATTGTCGATCACAATGTTGTGCGTGCAAGGACAAGATGACTGAAGCGGTCCTGCAACAAGCTCGGTGATCTTTTTCTGTTCAAAGATCTTCAGTGGTTTTTCGCACAGTCAACAGGCGACCTTTGCCCGCACGCGCGTCACGCTGCGATGAAATCCACGACGTTTGTGGTCCCACAATCCCGCTCGCCTCGCCATCGACCCTGACGCAAAATGGCGTTCGAATTTCCCGCGAGAGAAACGATGAGCGATCCTGCCCACGATACACCTACGCTGTCCGCCGGCATCGTGCTGGCGACCGGCGAGGCGCCTCTGTTCCGGCCGGGGGAGACGGTCAGGGTCCTCGCTCGCTCGCCGGTCGGCCACTACCGCGTGCCGACCTATCTGCGCGGCAAAGCCGTCCTGGTCGAAAGCGTGATCGAGCCGGCAGCCGTCGACAACGAGGAGGAAGCCTACGGCCGCAATGCCGGGTCGAAGCGCCATTACTACCGCGTCGTCGTGCCAATGACCGCGCTGTGGCCGGATTATGCCGGCCCGCCGCACGACAACCTGCGTATCGAGGTATTCGAGACCTGGCTCGAAAGGATCTAGCCATGCCGCACGATCACGATCATCCGCACGCCGAGATCGTCCAGTCGGACCGCCCCGGTTACTACGAAATCATGGAGACCGCCGTGCGCGAGCTCCTGATCGAAAAGCGGCTGTTCGGCGCCGACGAGATACGGCGCCAGATCGAAGTGCTTGATTCGCGCACGCCGGCACTCGGCGCCAAGGTGGTGGCCCGCGCCTGGGTCGATCCAGCCTTCCGCGCCCGCCTGCTGGCCAATGGCCGCGCCGCCTGCGAGGAGCTCGGCATCAGCTTCTACGACGACACCTCGCTGATCGTGCTCGAGAACACCGAGAAGGTTCACAACCTCATCGTCTGCACGCTCTGCTCCTGCTACCCGCGGCCGGTGCTCGGCCTGCCGCCCGACTGGTACAAGCTGAAACCCTACCGCGCGCGCGCCGTGTCGGAGCCGCGCGCCGTTCTGTCCGAGTTCGGCACCCACATCCCCGACGACGTCGAGATCCGCGTCAGCGATTCGACGGCGATCGTGCGCTACCTCGTGCTGCCGCGGCGGCCGGACGGCACCGGCGACTACAGCGAGGAACAGCTCGCCGACCTCGTCACCCGCGACGCCATGATCGGCGTCATCCCGGTGACGCTCGATATGCCAGGAGGCCGGCCATGAGCCAGACCGAGAATTTGCTGAAGCGCCTGCCGAACGACATCGGCGGGCTGCCCGCCGAGCCCATCCAGAGGATCGATCACGAGCTCGAGCCGTGGGAAAAGCGCTGCCATGCGCTGGCCGACGTGCTCGACTTCCACAAGATCCTGAACACCGAGGAGAAGCGTCGCGGCGTCGAGGCGCTGGGCGCCGAGGTGATCGGCAAGCTCACCTACTATGAGCGTTGGATCGCCGCCTTCGCCAATATCCTGTTCCAGAAGGGCATCCTCACGCCCACCGAACTGGCGCGAAAAATGGACGAGGTGGCGGCCCGCTGGACGGCCGACGGACCGGCTCCCAAGCCCTGAGCCTCGCCGCTCAGTGCGAGACGCCGGCCGGCGCGCGCACGTTGGTGTAGTCGAAGCGGACGTCGTGCTGGCTCCTGGCCGTCCCGCCTTCGAGCATCACGGTGTGCTGGCGAAGCGGCAGGCCGCTAGCCGGCGAAATCCAGATCTGCGACTCCGTGCCGCCCGAGGCGGTCTTGCTCTGGACGCTGTACAGCTCGGCCGCCTGGCCGTCGACCGGTTCGCTGCGCACTCGGCTGCAGGTGTGCTCGGCCTTCTGCATTGCCGCTCGCGCATCGTTCGCCGACTTCTGGCCGTCATAGGGCCGGCTCGTCCACTGGCCGCGCATCTGCATATAGAGCGTGTCGCCGATCCGGATCATCTCGCTCTGCAGCAGCTTGCCCGGCGCCGCCGCGCTCTCGATCGAGATCTTCTGGTGCACCGGGACCGTGGCCTGCTTGATGACCGCATCGAGGACCGCCCGGCAGGCCGCGTCGTCGGCAAGAGCGGGCGGACCGGACGAGCCGAACCCGGCGCCGAGCGCGAGAATGGCCAGTCGGCAGCTGATGATCCTCATCGCTTCCTCCTATACCCGATCACGATAAAGAGTGTCGGCCGGCAATCCAAGGCGCAGGCACGACTGCACCGCCGGGCTGGAGCGTAACAGGACGCGGTCCGCCAGTGCCCCGGCGCGACGCACCAGTCCCGCCTGCCACGGGAGCAGCCCATGTGCTTTCGCGAGCCCCAGCCGCTCGCGCACCCAACCGGGGGTCATCTCGACCGCAGCGCGCACGAGCAGGCGCTGGAAGGGCCGCAGCGGCGCCGGGAAGACCGGCGCGCGGCGCATGATGTCGAGAAATTCGAAGACGATGGGCGAGGGCTCGAGGCGTTCGCGCATCGACTCGAACAAGGCGTGCAGCGCGGCGTCGGATGTCGGCACGTCGAGCGCGCCGTAGAGCCGTGCGGCCGGCGCACCTTCGGCGTAGAGCCGGTCCAGCGCGTCACGGCCGAGCGGCTGCACATAGCGGTTATACGCCTCGGCAAAGCCGTAGCCGGCGGTCGCCTGCACCCACGTCAGCAGCCGCACGTCGTTGGCGTGATAGGCCTCGCCGGCCGGCGTCGTGCCCCTCACCTTCCCGTGCATGCGCACCACGCCCGCGATCATCGCCTCGGCCACGCTGCGGGCGCCGTAGACCGTGACCATGGCGGCGAGGCCGGTGCGCTGCAGGCGGCGCACGGGATCGCTGCGAAACGAGGTATGCTCCCACACGCCGGTGCGCACCGCGGGCTCGGCCAGTTCCAGGATCACGGCCGCCACGCCGCCGATGAACAGCGCCACCGGATTCTTGAAGATGCGCCAGGACACGGAATCCGGCGGCACCAGCGCCGGCTCGCCCTTGGGCCGGGTGAAATCGACCGCCGGTCCGCCCGGCGGCTGGACCAGCGCCCGCGCCGCGGCGTCGACAAAGGGAAGGACGAGAGCGGCCATGCCCACTTTATATGGGAAGTTGCCGGCGCCCCGGCTACCCTCGCCTTCCGGACTGGCGCGGTGAGGCTTTCCTCCTATATGTCCTGTATCCCACGCGTTCCCTCCCGGAGAAGGCAATGCCAGCGTACAGCAAGACCCCAGAGGCTATCGCAAAGCTCACCCCGGAGCAGCGCCGCGTCACCCAGCTGAGCGGCACCGAGATGCCCGGCAGCGGCCAATATCTCGACAACCACGAGCCAGGCATCTATGTCGACATCGTGTCGGGCGAGCCGCTATTCGCCTCGTCCGACAAATACGAATCGGGCTGCGGCTGGCCCAGCTTCACCAAGCCGATCGAACCGGCCAACGTCGCCGAGCTGCAGGACGCCACGCATGGCATGATCCGCACCGAGGTGCGCTCGACGCACGGCGACAGCCATCTCGGCCATGTCTTTCCCGACGGCCCGCCCGATCGCGGCGGGTTGCGCTACTGCATCAACTCGGCTTCGCTGCGCTTCGTCCACCGTGACGACATGCAGGCCGAGGGCTATGGGGCTTATCTCGACCAGGTGGAGGACATCAAATGAGCGAGGAACGGGCGGTACTGGCCGGTGGCTGCTTCTGGGGCATGCAGGACCTCATCCGCCGACACAAGGGAGTCATTTCGACGCGCGTCGGCTACACCGGCGGCCGCGTGGCCAACGCGACCTATCGCAATCACGACGGCCACGCCGAAGCGATCGAGATCATCTTCGATCCGGCGAAGGTGAGTTACCGTGAGCTGCTGGAACTCTTCTTCCAGATCCACGATCCCTCGACCGTGAACCGCCAGGGCAACGATCGGGGAACGAGCTACCGCTCGGCGATCTTCTACACCAGCGACGCTCAGAAGCGGGTCGCGGAGGACACCATCGCCGACGTCGACGCCTCCGGCCTATGGCCCGGCAAGGTCGTGACCGAAGTCACGCCGGCCGGCGACTTCTGGCAAGCCGAACCGGAGCACCAGGATTACCTGGAGCGCTATCCCAACGGCTACACCTGCCACTTCGTTCGGCCCGACTGGAAGCTGCCGGTCCGGGCGAAAGCCGCCCAGGCGGGCTGAACGGCGTTTCGTATCGGCGCGCCGGATGCCGGCCGCTCTCACGCAAGGATGTCGACATGACCAATGACAAGATGAGAGCGCAGATCTCCGGCAAGGGCGGCTTCATCGCGGCCCTTGACCAGAGCGGCGGATCGACGCCCGGGGCGCTCCGCCTCTACGGCATTCCCGACAGCGCCTATAGCGGCGATGCCGAGATGTTCAGGCTCATGCACGAGATGCGCGTGCGCATCATGACGGCGCCTGCTTTCACCGGCGCCAGGATCGTCGCGGCCATCCTGTTCGAAGCCACGATGGACGGCGAGGCGCGCGGCAAGCCCGTTCCGGCCTTCCTGTGGGAGGAGCGCGGCGTCGTGCCCTTCCTCAAGGTCGACAAGGGGCTCGAAGCTGAGAAGGACGGCGTCAGCCTGATGAAGCCGATGCCTGGACTCGACCCCCTGCTCGCCCGCGCGGTGAAGCTCGGCATTTTCGGCACCAAGATGCGTTCGGTCATCAACCTGCCCTCGAAGGACGGCATCGCCGCCGTGGTGGCCCAGCAGTTCGAGGTCGGGGCCGCGATCGCCCGGCACGGGCTGATGCCCATCCTCGAGCCGGAAATCTCGATCAAGAGCCCCGACAAGGCCGGCGCCGAAGCCCTTTTGCGCGCGGCACTGATCGGCAAACTCGACGCCCTGCCGTCGGGCGCCCAGGTGATGCTCAAACTCACCCTGCCGGAAGCTCCGGATTTCTATTCGGCGCTCGTCAACCACAAGAGCGTGGCCCGGGTCGTGGCGCTTTCCGGCGGCTACACGCGGGCCGACGCCTGCCGCCGCCTCGCCGCCAATCACGGCATGATCGCAAGCTTCTCGCGCGCCTTGACGGAAGGCCTCAACCGTTCGATGAGCGATTCCGAGTTCGACGCGGCGCTGGCGGCATCCATCGACGAGATCTACCGGGCCTCGACCGTGAAGGTTTGAGGCCGGCCCGCGAATGGGGAGGGCGACATGCCGAAATGGCAGTACACCAAGGGACTCCATGATCTCGGCACCGGGTGCTTCGCCTGGCTGCAGCCCGACGGCAGCTGGGGATGGAGCAATGCCGGCCTGATCGTCGATCGTGACCAGACCCTGCTGGTCGACACCCTGTTCGACCTGGCGCTGACCGGCGAGATGCTGGGCCGGATGCGGTCAGCCGTCCCGGCCGCCCGATCGATCGGCCGCCTGGTCAATACCCATGCCAACGGCGATCACACGTTCGGCAACCAGCTCGTCGCCGGCGCGGAGATCATCGCTTCCCGTGCCTGCGCCGAGGAGATGAAGGAGCGCCCGGCCGAGGAGTTGGCGGCCATGCAGCGCAACTGGCGCCAGCTCGGCGAGGCCGGCGCATTCCTCCATGAAGTGATGGGCAGCAAGTTCAGGTGGGACGACGTCCGGAACACGCCGCCCACGCGGGTGTTCGAGGACGAACTGCGGCTCACGGTCGGCGACAAGGAGGTGCTGCTGAAGAATGTCGGGCCCGCCCATACGCGCGGCGACGTCCTGGTCCATGTCCCGCAGGACCGCACCGTCTTCACCGGCGACATCCTGTTCGTCGAGGGCCATCCGGTGCTGTGGGCCGGCCCGGTCGGCAACTGGGTGGCCGCCTGCGACCTGATCCTCGCCTGGGACGTCGAGACCGTGGTGCCGGGCCACGGCCCGATCACCGACAAGAGCGGCGTGCAGGCGATGAAGGACTATCTCCTCTACATCACGGCCGAGGCGCGCAAGCGCTTCGACGCCGGCATGCCGGCCGCCGCCGCGGCGCGCGACATCGCCCTCGACCGCTTTGCCGGCTGGGGCGATCCGGAGCGCATGGTGGTAAACGTGGCCTCGCTCTATCGTGAGTTCGGCGCCACGCAGCCGCTCGACGTCCTGCAGCTTTTCGCCGAGATGGGCCGGATGCACAACGAGATCAAGGCCACGGCGTCGCGCGACCACGCCGGCCACCGGCACGCGCATTGACGCCAGCTCGCCTCGCACGCGAGGGCAGGATATGAGCATCCATCTGTTGCAGCGGGGGACGGGCAATGGACGAAGACACCGAGACAGGCGCGCCGCGCAAGGACATCGTCGCCACCCAGTCGGCCGCCCTTTCGCGCGAGGTTGAAAAGGAAGCCGGCGCCAATTCGATCTACGTCGCAGCCGCCGGCCGTGGCCGGCGGCGGGCTCGCGCCCAGGCGGACAAGCGGTTCCTTATTCGCAAGACTTTCCTCGAGCCGGCACGCAGCGATCCCAACGGCTTCGAGCGCATCATCGGCGACAGCGACCTCCTGTCGATCAATTTCCTCGATCGCGGCAGGCGGGCGGCCGCGGCGGTGTGCCGGATCAAGGTCCCGAGCGACGGCGGCGCCTGGTACGGCACCGGCTTTCTCGTCGGTCCGCGGCTGCTGCTCACCAACCATCACGTCCTGGGCAACGCCGACGAGGCAAGCCAGGCCGAAGCCGAGTTCGGCTATGAGCACGACCTCGACGGCGTGCTGAACGAGCCGGTGCGCTTCAATCTGCGCCCGCACGAGATTTTCTTCACCAACGCCGAGCTCGACATCACCTTCGTCGCGGTCACGCCGCTCTCCGACGCGGCCGTGCCGCTCGACCGCTACGGGCGGCTGCCGCTGATCCCGCTCACCGGCAAGGGCATTCCCGGCGAATGGGTGTCGATCATCCAGCACCCCGACAGCCAGCCCAAGCAGATCGCGATCCGTGCCAGCCAGATCATGACCCTGGACCCGAAAATCGCGCCCGACGTCGATCTCGATCATTTCATTCATTATTCGACCGACACCGAGCCCGGCTCGTCCGGCGCACCCGTCCTCAACGACCAGTGGCAGGTCCTGGCGCTCCATCACAAGGCCGTGCCGGCGCCCGACAAGCCGGGCCGCATCGCGCACGAGCCCGTGTGGATCGCCAACGAGGGCATCCGCGTCAGCGCGATCTTCAAGCTGCTCGAGCGCCAACGCTTCGCCCAGCCGCAGGCCGGCCTGGTGCTCGACCGGCTCGATGCCTCGCTCGGCCTCGTGCCGCTCTCGCAGGGCGCGATGTCGGGCGAAATGCTGCTCGAAGCCGACCGCAGCCCCCTCCCCCTGGCGCGCTGGGCGCGTGTCGGCGGCTATGACGCGGCGTTCCTGAGCGAACGGATCGAGCTGGCAAAAATCTACGCGCCCGCGCTCGCCAAAGGCCAGGTTGCGCCCTTGCTGGACGGTTCCGGGCACGAGCTCGCCTATCACCACTTCACCTCGGTGATCCGCGCCGATCGCAAGTTCCCCCTGCTCACGGCGGTGAACATCGATGGCGACCGGCTGGTCCATCCCGGCCCGCGCAAGGACACCTGGCGGCGCGACGCGCGGATCGCCGACGAATTCCAGCCCGATGGCGATTTCTACGAAAAATCCAAGGGATCGGACCCGGTCCAGTTCAGCCGCGGCCACCAGGTGCGGCTGCTCGACCCGTGCTGGAGCCCGTCGCCGGACGCCGCGCAGGCGCTGGCGGAATCCCAGGCCGGCTCCGAGGACACCTTCCACTACACCAACGCGGCGCCCCAGGTTCAGATGTACAATGACATCGACTGGGGCAATCTCGAAGACTACCTGCTCGACAAGGCGCAGACTTCGCAGAAGCGACTCACGGTCTTCACCGGGCCGATCTACCGCGACGACGATCCGATTTACGGCAAGGCCCGCAAGGGCGGACCGTGGCGCATCCCGCTGTCCTTCTGGAAGGTCGCCGTGCTGCAGAAGTCGCCGACCCGGGTCGCGGCCGCCGCCTTCATCGTCGGCCAGACGCAATATGTCCGGGCGCTCTATGAAGCCAAGGTGTTCTCCGGCCTGAAGCCCTACACCGTCGACGAAATGCGCAAGCGCCGCATCCAGACGACGATCGCCGCCATCGAAACCGAAACCGGCCTCGATTTCTCGGCCGTGCGGCCGTTCGATGCGCAGGGAACGCTCGAAGCGACGCGGCAAACCCGCTGGATCAGCGATATCAATGACGTCCTGATCTGATCCGCCACGGCCGCCGCTATCCTTCGACCTGGGCGACGTCGCGAACGGCGCTGCGCTGCGCGAGCACGCTATCGTCGACGTCGAGACGGAGCGTGCGGTTGGGAATGTGCAGCGGTGTCCGTTATCGGGATCTTGGCGGTACCGCGCCGCTATTGGAGACCGGTATCGCCTGGCATGCCGGCCAGACTGGCGGTGCAAGGCAGGCTCGCGCAGTCGTTCGAGCTCGATCCCGCCGGCAAGTTCATTCGCTTCCTGCTCCGCCCGGCGCGGCACGTGCTACGACAAAGCAGGGCTGGACGGCAGGATCGATGGGCCGCAGCATGATCGGATGAACGCGTTCGTTCGATGAGCCGGCTCCGCGTCGCTCTCCGCGTCCCGGTCGGTCGGCCCTTGCCCGAGGTCGCTTCGTTCGTCGCGCGTTGCGAGGATGCGGGCTTCGACGGCGTCGGCATCCACGACCATCCGTCCAGCGGCCGCGATGCGTACCTGGCCCTCGCCCTCGCGGCACGGGCGACCGGGCGCCTGCGGCTCTTCCCGGCCACCTCGAGTCCGGTAGTTCGCCATCCGCTGGTTCTCGCCTCGCTGGCCCACAGCCTGGAGGAGATTGCCCCGGGCCGCATCTGTCTCACGGTGGCGCCCGGCTTCATTTCAACGCGCAGCATCGGCAGACCGCGCGGCGGTGTCGCCATGATGCGCAAAGCGATCCAAGATCTGCGTCGGTTGCTCGCCGGCGAGGAGGTCGCCTTCGGCCCGCTGCCGACCCGTCTCCGGAATCGCAGCGTCCGGCCGACACCGGTGTATCTGCTCGCCGCCGGTCCGCGCATGATCGAGCTCGCGGGCGAGGTGGCCGACGGCGCCTTTCTGATGGTCGGCCTGCATCCGACCGGCATTCGCGCGGCGCATCGTCACCTCGAAGCAGGTGCTGCCCGCGTCGGCCGCTCGCTGGACGGCTTCCCGGTGACGTACGTCGTCACATTCGGCCTCGGCCGCGATGACGAAATTGGCGCGCGCTGGGTGCGCAGCTGGTTCGCGCCGGGCCAGCCCTTCCTCGCCTATCCGAGTGCCTCGAATCACCGCTGGCTGCGCGAGGCCGGCTTCGAGGCCGAGGGCGATCCTGCCAGCATCGCCGAATCCCGCGCGCACCAGATTGCCGATGCCTATGGCCTGTTCGGCTCACCCGAACGCTGTGCCGAGCGACTGCTGCGCGCGCGCGACGAGGCAGGAATCGAGGACGTCTTCCTGTTTCCCGCGCATGACCTTGCGGGCGGCTACGCAATGCCCGAGGCCGAGCTCCGGGCCTTCGAGCGTGTCATGCGGCCACGGCTCGAAAGGTAGGGACCGAAGGCTCGCCGGGGCCGGCACGCGCAACACGACGCAGTCGCGTGCATCACACCTGCGTTCAGCTTCGCCTGCGCTATGATGTCCGGCGCCCAAGCGCCGGAGTCGCACTGGCGACCTGTCGTTTCACCTTGTCGAAGGATGCCATGAGCCGGGAAACCTACGAAGTCTATGCCGTCAAGTACGCGACCCGCGCGGCCATGCGCAGCGCCAACTTCATCGGCGGCGACCCGCACGATGGGCCTATGCCGATGGATTACTTCGTCTGGCTGATCCGCAACGCCGGGCGGACCTTCGTCGTCGACACGGGCTTCAGCGAGGCCATGGCCCGCCAGCGCAAGCGAACGTTCCTGCGCAGCCCGGGCGCGGGCCTCGCCCTGCTGGGCGTCGAGGCCGCGACCGTGAAGGACGTGGTCATCACCCACATGCACTACGATCACGTGGGTACGTTCCTCGATTTCCCCGCCGCGCGGTTTCACCTCCAGGATGCGGAGATGAGCTTCGCCACCGGCCGCTACATGCGCCATGGCCGCTTCAACCACGGCTACGAGGTCGACGACGTGGTCGGCATGGTGAAGCTCGTCTTCAAGGATCGCGTCCACTTCCACAGCGGCGCGGCCGAGCTCGCGCCGGGCGTGAGCGTGCATCATATCGGCGGCCATACCGCCGGCCTGCAATGCGTGCGCGTCTCGACGCAGCGCGGCTGGGTCGTGCTCGCCTCCGACACCAGCCACTACTACGAGCACATGGAGACCGGCCGGGTGTTCCCGACGACGTTCCATGTCGGCGAGACGGTGGAAGGCTACGACACGCTTCGCGCCCTGGCCGAGTCTCCGCAACACATCATCCCCGGCCACGATCCGCTGGTCATGGAGCGCTATCCGGCGCCCTCCAAGGCGCTGGAAGGTATCGCCGTCAGGCTCGACGTGCCGCCGGCGTGAACGACGTCACTTCACCAGCCCGAGGCTGCGCGGCAGCCACATGTACACTTCCGGCACGTAGGTGACGAACAGCAGCACGACGCTCATGCAGGCGAGCAGCGGCAGCAGCGGCGGGATGATCTTGTCCATCGAGATGCGCCCGACCTTGAGCGCCACGAACAGGGCGGTTCCGACCGGCGGCGTGGTCAGGCCGAAGCTGAGGTTGATCACCATGATCAGGCCGAGATGGACCAGGCTGATGTCGAACTTGGCTGCCAGGGGAAGCAGCATCGGCACCAGCATGATCAGGGCCGGCGTCATGTCGACGAACATGCCGACGACCAGCAGGAAGCCGTTGAGGATGAGCAGGAAGGCCAGCTTGCTCTGGATCACATTGAAGAAATTCTCCGCCAGCATGTTGGGCAGGTTCTCGTAGGTCAGGATCCAGGCATAGACCGAGCACGTCGCGATCAGGAACATGACGACCGAGTTCGTGATGCAGCAGTCCCAGATGATGCCGGGCAGCTCGCGCCACCTGATTTCCCGGTAGACGACCATCGACAGGAACAGCGCATAGACCGCCGCGGCGGCCCCCGCCTCGGTCGCCGTGAAGACGCCGCTGATGATGCCGCCCAGGATGATCACCATGGTGAACACGCCGGCCATGCCGTCGGCGACGCGGCGCACCTTTTCGCCCAGCGCGCAGCCTGGGCAGGATCTTGCGGTGATAGAGCTTGCCGTGGATGAACGAGGCGACCATCAGCGACAGCCCGATCAGCGCCCCGGGGATGACGCCGGCCAGGAACAGCGCGGCGATCGACACGTTGCCGGCGACGTGGGCGAAGACGATCATGCCGATCGACGGCGGGATGATCGGGCCCATGGTGGCGGCGGTGAGCACGATGGCCGTGGCGAAGCGGCGGCTGTAGCCGTCCTTTTCCATCGCCGGGATCATCATCGCGCCGATCGAGGAGACCTCCGCCACCGCCGAGCCGGTGACGCCGCCGAAGAACATCGAGGCGACGCAGACGATCTGCGCCAGGCTGCCGGGCAGCCACCCGACCAGCACCTCGGCCATCATCACCAGGCGCTTGGCGATGCCACCGCGCGCCATCAGCGTGCCGGCAAAGACGAAGAAGATCACCGCCAGCAGCGGGAAGGTGTTGATCGAGGTCAGCATGCGCTGGACGATCGTCGCGTTGTCGACGCCCGGCAGCAGCAGGGTGGCGATCACGCTGGCGACGCCGACCGCGAAGGCGATCGGCATGCCCAACGCGACGAGAACGACGAAGGCGAGGCCCAGGATGGCAAGGATCATGGCCTAGTCCACGCTGGTGCCGGTGATGGCGGCCGCTTCCGGCCGCACGATCTCGTCGACCATGAGCTTGAAGGCGAACACCATCATCAGGAAGCCGGAGATCGGCATCGCCGGGTAATACCAGTAGTTGGTATAGGGAATCGTCTCCATCAGGTCGCCGCCGAAATCGTCGACGAAGGTCAAGCCCGTAGCGGAACACGATCCAGCCGAAGCCCAGGATCATCGCGCTCAGGGCGACTCCCAGCGCGCGTCGCGCGCCCTTGGGCAGCGCATTGAACAGCACGTCGAAGCCGACATGGTCGCGCTGCAGGACGCCCACGGCGGCCGCCAGGAAGGATATCCAGATCAGGAGATAGCGCGGCACCTCCTCGGTCCACGATACCGCCTGGCCGAAGCCGTAGCGCGCGACGACGGCGGCGACCACGATGAGGAAAAGCGCCGTGGCGAGGACGATGCAGACCCAGCGCACGACGAAGACGAGCAGGCTGGCGACGCGATCCAGCAGGTCCAGAATGGCCAAGCGTTCCTCCCCCGGCGCGCGAGGGACGGCGGCCCCTCGCGCTTGTTCCGATCGCTGCCGCGATCAGAAGTTCTTCTGCGAATCGAGAATGAAGGCGACGGTCTTCTCGACGCCCAGGCGCTTGGCCTCCTCGGCGACCAGGCCGGAGACCGCCTTCACGAACGGCGCCTTGTCGGGCACGATGATCTCGGTGAAGTTGCTCTTGAGCGCCTGCAGGTCCTTCACTTCCGAGACGTGCCAGGCGCCGCGCATGTAGGCCTGCGCCCGCGCGCCGGCCTCGCTCACCGCCTTCTTCTGCTCGTCGTTCAGCTGGTTCCACAGCTTCATCGACATGATCAGCACGTCGGGAATGCGCATGTGCTCGTCGAGCGTGTAGTACTTGGAGACCTCGAAGAACTTCTTGGCGACGACCGACGGATGGTTGTTCTCGGCGCCGTCCACCACGCCGGTCTGCAGCGCGGTGTAGAGCTCCGCCCACGCCACCGGCACGCCGGTCGCGCCCAGCGACTTCATGGTGTTGACCATCACCGGCGAGGCCATGACGCGGATCTTCTGGCCCTTTAGGTCGTCGGGCGTGCGCACCGGCTTCTGGGTGAAGAAGTTGCGCGAGCCCGAATCGATGTAGGCCAGGACCTTGATGCCCTTGGCCTCGAGTGGCTTGGCGAGCTCGGCGGCCTGCGGCTGGGCCAGGAACCACCAGAACTGCGCCTCGTTCTTGAACAGGAAGGGCAGCGAATACATGTCCATCGCCGGCACGACCTGGTTGAGGTTCGAGGCCGAAACGGTGCTGAACCCGATGGTGCCGTTGCGCACGCTCTGCACGTTGGCGACGGCGTCGCCCAGCTGCGTGTTGTGGTAGACCTCGACCTTGACCGTGCCGTTGGTCAGCAGCCCGACCTCTTCGCCGAAATACTTCTCGGTGTAGCTGGCCGGGTGCTCGATCGGCTGGATGCCGGAATATTTGGTGACGATCTGCGCGCTCGCCGGCGCGCCGGCGACAAGCAGCGCGCCGAGCGCGAAGGCAAGCCGTTTGACGGTCTTCATGGCGTTTCCCTCCAGTTTATTGTTGTGACGTCGATCGAGGGCGGCCCTCGGCCGCCGCAATTCCCCGCCTTGCCGGGCGCCCCTGCCGATACCGGACCGGCACGTCAAGCCCCGTGATGCGACGTGACTAGAGCCGATGGCCGGAACCGGGTCAACGCTGGCGAGGGCCCCGCCCTCCCCGCCACGGCCGACCGCTTCCGGCGGGGCGGCCGCCGCCCTATCATCGATGACCCAACCCGGGAGAAGCCCGTGCTCACCGTCACGCGCGACATGATCCTGCCGACCACCGTCACCGGCTCCTACCCGCGCCCGCTCTGGTTCGACCGCAGCCTGGATGGCCGGTCGTTCAAGTCGGCGCTGGGCGATTCGCTGTTCCGCGAGCAGTACCTGGACGCCGTCGCCGCCATCATCGCCGAGCAGGAAGCCGCCGGGCTCGACATCGTGACCGACGGCGACAGCCGCTTCGATCTCACCGTGGGCGGCAAGTCGTGGTTCTTCTACCCCATCGAACGGCTGGGCGGCATCGAGGGCCACCGCGACACCTCGCGCGGATGGATGTCGCGCCACGGCCTGCGGCCGGGCAAGATCCTGTGGGAGGTGCAGGAAGCCTACCAACCCGGTGTGGTGCGGAAGAAGCTCACGCGCGGCCCGCTCGAATACACCGAGCTGTGGAAGGTGGCGCAGCGCCTGACCGACCGGCCGCTGAAGTTCGGCGCCATCTGCGCGCCGGCGCTGGCCTCGATGCTGTGGAACGAGTTCTACGACGACGACAAGGCGATGATCCTCGATCTCTGCGATATCATGAACGCGGAATTCCGCGACCTGGCCGATGCCGGCTGCCCGCTGATCCAGGTCGAGGAGCCGCCGCACCACAGCCGCGCCCTGCAGGAGGGCACCAGCGATGCCGACCTCGAGTTCCAGACCGCGGCCTTCAACCGCCAGCTCAAGGATGTGAACGCCGAGATCTGGGTGCATACGTGCTGGGGCAACCCGAACCAGCAGCGCGTGCACTGGAAGGTGCCGAGCTACGAGCGCGCCCTGCCCTGGCTGCTGCAGCTCGATTGCGACGTGCTGACTATCGAATGCGCGAGTTCCGACGGCCAGGACCTGCCGCTCTTCAAGCACGTCAGGACCGACAAGAAGATCGCCATCGGCGTGGTCAACCATTGCAACACGGTGGTCGAGCCGGCCGAGCACGTGGCGGCGCTGATCCGCAAGGCGCTGGAATACATCCCCAAGGAGCAGCTCATCATCAGCACCGATTGCGGCTTCGGCCGCGAGGGCCTGTCGCGCCGCATCGCCTTCTACAAGTGCGTCGCCCTGGTCGAGGGCACCAACATCGTGCGCCGCGAGCTCGGCCTGCCAGAAGCGCGCGTCCGGGTGGCCGACCCGAAGCTGTGGTTCGCGCGGCAGTGAGCCGCAAATTTGTTCTTCGTCCCGGGTGACCGCGGGATAAACTCTCCCCGACCAGAGATCAGCCAGGAGCCCCGCGTGCCACCCCCGATTCCCCAGCCGGTCGCCGCGCCGCTCACGCGCGCCGCCATGTTTCTCGTCGTGACGGTGAACGCCGGGACGGCGGCCGAGGACGCCGTGCGCGGCCTGTGCGGCGACCTGGCCGGTCTCCTGCGCGCGGTAGGGTTCCGCGACCTCGAGGGCCGGCTGTCCTGCATCATGGGGTTCGGCTCGGACGCCTGGGACCGGCTGTTCGGCGCACCGCGGCCCAGGGAGCTGCACCCGTTCAAGGAAATCCGCGGCGTGCACCTCGCCGCGGCGACGCCGGGCGACCTCCTCTTCCATATCCGCGCCGCACGCATGGATCTCTGCTTCGAGCTGGCGGCCCAGATCATGGCGCGCCTTTCCGGCGCCGTCGCCACGGCGGACGAGGTGCACGGCTTCCAGTATTTCGACGATCGCGACCTGCTCGGTTTCGTCGATGGCACGGAGAATCCCGTCGACCAGGCGGCCCTCGACGCCACCCTGATCGGCGAGGAGGACCCGGGCTTCGCCGGCGGCAGCTACGTGATCGTGCAGAAGTACCTGCACGACCTCGCGGCGTGGAACGCGGTGCCCGTCGAGCAGCAGGAGAAGATTGTCGGCCGGACCAAGCTCGGCGACATCGAGCTCGACGACGCCACCAAGCCCAGCTACGCCCACAACGCGCTCACCATCATCGAGGAGAACGGCGTCGAGGTGAAGATCGTGCGCGCCAACATGCCGTTCGGCGAGATCGGCAAGGGCGAGTTCGGCACTTATTTCATCGGCTATTGCCGGACCCCGGCAAGGATCGAGCAGATGCTCGAGAACATGTTCGTCGGCAAGCCGCCCGGCAACTACGACCGGCTGCTGGATGTCAGCCGCGCCGTGACCGGCACGCTGTTCTTCGTGCCGACCGCGACGTTCCTGGAGGACGTGGCACCCGCGGCAGCGGCGTCGACCGCGACCGCAGGCGAGGACGCGGCTCCCTCCGAACCGCGGGAGCCCGATGGCTCACTCGCTATCGGGTCCCTGAAGAACGAAGCCGGACAGCAATAGCCGGCGCGTCTTCACGGCTTTGTACTTTTGCGTCCTTTCGAGCGCGCACGCGCGGGTGCTTTCTTCTTCATTTTGCTCTGATTGCGGGCAACAGCGGCACGGACGAGATTTTTCAGGGCACGCTCGTTGATCCTGTCGCCCTCGAAAAAATCGATCGCTCGCCTCATGTTGCCTTCGAGGCCGGCGTTGAAGAGCTTGTCGGGATCCGGCAGGCTCGCCCCGTAGGCAAAGGTAAGCTTCACCTTCCCCTTATGGGCGTCGGCGACGGCGATCATTCCGTCGCGGGACCATACCGGGCTCCCCATCCATTTCCATTCCTCGATGATCTCCCGGTCGGCCGCGAGGATGCTCTTGCGGATGCCGGCGAACGTCCTGCCGCGCCAGTCCGTGATCCCTGCGATCAGCCGGTCGATGTGTTCCGATGGAGTCATTGGATCTTCATACCCCGAATTCCGGTCAATGGTGTGGATAGCCTACCACCCCATCGCCCTGGGCGGCGATCGACCGCCCTCCCGGGGCCTCAATGGAGCCTCAATAACGGGCGACATATCTCGAGCGCCTCGGTGGACGAGCGAACGCCATGAACGATGCGAAGGTCTGGCGCAACCACGAGGGGCAACCGTACGTCCAGATCGACAGGTGCAAATCCGGTGGCTGAAGACAAGTTCCCCCTCGCCGCGCAGGCGGCGAGCAAAGTTCCGGAAGTGATCTTCAGCTTCTGGGTGATCAAGGTCGCGGCAACGACGCTCGGTGAGACGGCGGGCGATTGGGTGACGATGACGCTCGATCTCGGGTATCTCGTCGGGACGGCCATTTTTGCGGTCATCTTCATCGGCCTGGTAAAAGGGCAAGTCGGCGCCACAAGGCTCCGCCCGTTCCTCTACTGGGGGACCATCGTCGCGACCACGACGCTCGGCACGACGCTCGCCGATTTTGCCGATCGGTCTCTCGGCGTCGGATATCCCGGCGGCGTTGCCATTGTCTTCGCGCTTCTCATGGCCAGCCTCGCGATCTGGTACCTGGTCGAAGGGACGGTGTCGGTCCAAAGCATCACCGCTCCCCGCGTCGAATGGTTCTACTGGTGCACGATCCTGTTCTCCCAGACCCTCGGCACCGCGCTCGGCGATTGGGTGGCGGGCGGCGACCGGGGCGGACTGGGGCTGGGCTACGAATACGGCGCGGCGATCTTCGGGGTGGCGTTGGCGGTTGTTGCAGCGCTCTATTTCTGGACGAAGATCTCGCACACGCTGCTGTTCTGGGCGGCCTTCATCCTGACGCGGCCGCTGGGCGCGACGCTTGGCGATCTCCTGGACAAGCCGCTGGCGATGGGCGGCCTGCACCTCAGTCGCCTGTATGCGTCCCTGGTTCTCCTCGCCTTCATCGTCATATGTGTCGTGGTTCTGCCTCAGCGCGCCGGCGGGCATCGGCAGGGCCAGGTGAGCTGAGCCCGTCTGTCATCCGGTGGGGCGTCGAATCCGTTGGTCATTTGCTCTGAGATCCAACCTGTGGACAATCCGGCACCGGCGGGAACCCGCCTCCTGGCTCACTTGATTTCCGGCCGCACGGTTGGAGAGTCGCCGGCAAGTCCCGGCGGCGCTCTCCGCGCGCCGCGCCGCAGCACCAGCCCCGCCTCGGCAAGGATCGCGATCCCGTAGAAGCCGGCCAGCCATCCGACACTCGCGCGATCGGCCGACCAGGCGTGCCAGACGAGGATGGCGAAGCTCGCCGCCGAGAGGATGCTTCCCGCCAAAGGCAGCAGAGGACGCAGCCCGATCCGGCGAGCAAGCTTCAGAGCCGCCAGATTGACCGCCGCAAAGATCAACAGAAATGTCGCGCTGGCCAGGGTTGATATCACCTCCAGGTTGGCGGTGAGCGTGAAAGCCAGCGCCGCCGCAGTCAGCGCCAGCAGCCCGACATAGGGGATCGGCCGGATGCGCTCGCGCATCGAGAAGATGCGGGGCAGCGCATGCTCGTTGGCCATCACCATCGCCAGGCGCGCGGACCCGAACAGCGTGGCGTTGATCGCCGACGCCGTCGAGAGAAGCGCCGCAATGCTGATCAGCATGAAGCCCGTCTGGCCAAGTCGGGGTTTCGCCGCCACCGCCAGCACATATTCCCGATCCTGCAGGATCTGCGCCGGGGTGAGATTGCCTTGCGCGACGACGGCGACCGTCACGTAAATCGCGGTCGTCACCAGGATGGCGATGAGGATGGCCGGCTTCAGGTTGCGCTCCGGCGCCTCCATTTCGTCGATGGCGTTGGGAATCAGCTCAAACCCTTCATAGGCCACGAAGATCAACGCCACCGCAGCCAGCGGCGTCAGCAGCCCCCGATCGAACAAGGGCGAGAAATGGCTCATCTGCACGCCGAAGGCACCGACGAGCGCGAACAGCGCCAGGATCGCCAGCTTCACCGCGACGATGCCGAGTTCGACGCTTCCGGTGATTTTCACGCCGGCCAGGTTGACCGCCAGGAAGGCGCCGAGCGGGAGTGCGGCCAGCAGCCCCGGCGGCAGGCCGGCGATGCCGGTGTCCTTCAGAAGGGCCGCACCGTAATCGCCGAACGCCGACGCATAGAGCGCGAGGGTTCCGACATAGCCGACGATCAGGAGCCAGCCGACGAGACCGGCCGCGGCCGGCGCGGCGAAGGCGCGTTCAATATAGGTGAAGCTGCCGCCGTCGCCGCGGAACGCAAGGCCAAGATGGGCGTAGGAGATGCCGGTCAAGAGGGCGATGACGCCCCCGGCTGCGAGCGTCAGCGCGACCGCATGTCCCGCCACGGCGATGGCGAGCCCCAGAACCGCGAAGATTCCGCCGCCGATCATGCCGCCAATGCCGATGGCCGTCACCTCGGCCAGGTTGAGCTTCCTCTCAGTCACGTCGAGAGCTTAGCACCGGGGCACACAATGTTGACCCTGTTCGTCCCCGGGCTCGCGGGCGACCGGCCCTATTCGGCCTTGATGCCCGCGAACTTGATCACCTTCGCCCACTTTTCGGTGGCATCCGCGATGATCGTCCCGAATTGCGCAGGCGTGCCCCCGGTCACCGTGCCGCCCGGCTCGGGCGCCCTGCGGCAGCAGCCTGTAAGGCGGCGGAAGGAGCCGGTCGGGCGCTGCGGAACGATCGTCTGCACGCCGATACTCGGCCGGTTGCATGATCGATGGCGCCGACCCTAGTCTTCGAACCGATTGAGGTCCATGCCGCCATGCCGGTCATCGACGTCCAGGTTCATCCCTTCGAACGAAATCATCCCGGCCGGCCGTGGGCCGGTCCCTCGCACGGGCTCCTCTCCGCCACCGGCGAGGAAATGGTCGCCGCGATGCAGAGCGTCGGTGTCGACGGCGCCATCATGGTGTCGTCGTTCAGCGCCTATGAATACGATCCGAGCTACGCGCTCGAGGTCTACAACGCTATCCGGACAAGTTTCGCGTCGTGACGCCGGTCGACGCGACCGATCCGGCGATCGACGACCTGGTGGCGCGGTGGGCCAAGACACCGGGCGCGCGCGGCATTCGCATCCGCATGCGCGACGGCCTGCCGATGGACGCCGACCATCCCGGTCTCAGGCGCGCCTTCGCCGCCGCCGCCCGGCATGATCTGCCCGTCAATCTGCTGTGCTGGGGCATCCTCGACAAGGGCCTGCCGCACATCCGGCAGCACCCCGATACGGTCATCGTGATCGACCATCTCGGCCTGCTGCAGCCGGCCAGCCCGCCGGTTCCCGCCGACGTCTGGGCCGATCTGCCCAAGCTGCTCGATCTGGCTCGCTATCCGAACGTCAGGGTGAAGGTCAGCGGCGCCTGCACGATGTCGCACCGGCCGTTCCCCTACGACGACATCTGGGAGCCGGTGCTGCGGATCATCGATGCGTTCGGGCTCGATCGCTGCATGTGGGGCACCGACTGGACCCGGGCGATCGGCATGCTGACCTACGAGCAGGGCGTGGCACCGTTCCGCGACACCAGGCGCCTGTCCGCGAGCGACAAGGCGGCGCTCATGGGAGGAACGGTGCAGAAAGTCTACAAGTGGTAACGCGTAACGGGGAGAGCGACAGATGAAATCGTCTCGCGGGCAAGGTTGCGGTGATCACCGGCGCGGGCTCCGGCATCGGCCGGGCATCGGCCAAGCTGTTCGCCGCGGAGGGCGCCAAGGTCGTCGTGGCGGAGATCGACTCGAAGCTCGGCGAGGCGAGCGCGCGCGAGGCCGGCGCCGGCGCCCGCTTCGTGCACACCGACGTGACCGACGAGGAGAGCGTTCGGCGGATGGTGCAGCAGGCGAGAGATGCTTTCGGCCAGGTCGACATCCTGCTGAATTGCGCCGGCGGCTCGCTGCGCGAGGACGGGCCGGTGACCGAAGTCGATCCGTCGGTCTGGGACCGCACCATCAACCTCGATATGAAGGGGCCGTTCCTGTGCTGCCGGCACGTCATCCCCGTGATGGTCGAGCAGGGCAAGGGCAGCGTGGTCAACTTCTCCTCGGTTGTGGCCTTGCGCGGCAACCACATCGCCCATGTCTACGTCATGGCCAAGGGTGGCCTGATCTCCTTCACCCGCGCCCTGGCCGGCGCCTACTCGCCCAAGGGCATCCGCGTCAACGCCATCTGCCCCGGCATCGTGCTGACGGAACGGGTCAGGAGTCGCTTCACCGGCGGCAACCAGATCCGCTTCGGCGGCATCGACGACATCGCCGGACAGTACCCGTTCGCGGTCGGCCAGCCCGAGGACATCGCCAACGTCGCCCTGTTCCTCGCCTCCGACGAATCGCGCATGGTGAACGGCGCCGCGATCCCGGCCGAAGGCGGCTTCTCCGCCTACTAGGTCGTAAATCCGTTCCTAGCGACAAGGATAGGTCTTTTTCAGAACAAGAAGCAGAGGAACGACGATGATCGTGTCGTCTTGCATCTTCGTCTGCTTCTCGGCCCAGTCCAAGAGCAACTGAGCCGCCTCCTCATGGCTGACGACGTCGCCCTCTTTGCAAAACAGTTTGACGGGGGCTGCCATGTTGTAGGCTGTCAGGGCGTCCATCGCGCCCGCCAGATAGACTTCATTGAAGACGCGGATCCGATCGTTTTCTGGATGTAGATAATTTTTCAGTCTTAGGCTCTGCGCATTTGCCGCAAACGACAGAAGCACTCCCAATACAATCACCGCTATGCGGACCATTGGTTAGCCTCCCGATTTCCGATCTCCGAGAACAACTCTAGCTGACCGCGATAGCGCGCTGGTAGGCCGGCCGCGCGCGCAACCGTTCGCGATAGGCACTGGAGCGCGGTCCCAGCAGAGTGTCGACGCCCAGCATGCCGACCAGGTGAAGCGGATAGCTGACTGAAATGTCGGCCAGGGTCAGCCGCCCTGCGACGAGGAAGTCGCGGCCTTCGAGACGCTGCTCGAGCATTTTTAGCCGCTCGGCAACACTCTCGCGCGCGCCGGCGATCAGAGCCTCGACCTCGGGCCCCATCTTGCCCTCGACCTGGCGCACGATGTTCAGGCGCGACAAGGGCGTCATCAGCGTCAACTCGCCGTACCACAGCCATTGCAGGAACGCAGGCCGCTCCGGGTCGTCGATCGGGACGACCAGCGGCGAGCCGTGCCTGGTGGCGAGGTAGTCGCAGATCGCCATCGATTCGCTCAGCCGCACCTCGCCGTCGATCAGGAGCGGTACCATGCCGGTCGGATTGACGGCAAAATAGTCCGGCGCGTGCTGGCGCGGCGGGTACGGCATCGACCTGATCTCGGCCTTCGCGCCGATTTCCTCCAGCACCCAGATCACGCGGATCGCCCGCGTGTTCGGCGCGGAATAGACGGTCACCATCTGGAGGAGGCGCCTGTTCACCCCGCCTTGGGCACCGGCACACCGATCGACTTCAGCCGTGCATGGGCGCGGCCGGCGCGCGCCTTGAGGCCATCGAGATAGGTGCTGACGTCGGTGCCGGGCAGGTTCAGCACCTTGCAGCCGAGCCGCCAGTATTCCTCGATCTGCGCCTCGGTTTCCGCCGAGCCGCGGGCCAGTTTGCCGTGCGCGGTGCAGGCCTCGGCGATCCGGCGCACCGCGGCCTTGAACGTCGGGTGCTCGAGCTGGAGATGGACGCCCAGGCGGGCGCTGAGGTCGGAGTGGCCGTAGGCGATCATGTCGATGCCCGGGACGGCGGCGATCGCCTCGACATTCTCCAGGCCCTCGAGCGATTCGATCGAGACGCAGACGATGATGTTGGCATTGGCCCACGGCGCATACTCGGTCGCGTGACGGCCGCCGAAGCTCCTGTATCCGGTGTGCATCCCCTGCCCCGAGATGCCGCGATGGCCGATCGGCGGATATTTTGCCTCGCGCACGATGGCGCGCGCCTCCTCGACGCTGTCGACCTCCGAGACCTGGATGCCCATGATCCCCTGGTCGAGGATCGCCCCGATCCGATGCGCGGAGGATTTGTGGATCCGCACGATCGCCGAGACGCTGGTGGCCTGGAACCACCCGGCGAGATCGGCGATCGTCTCGAGGTCGAAGGCGCCGTGCTCGTGGTCGATCATGCAGTAATCGAAGCCGGAAGCCTCGATGATCCACGGCACCCCGCGCGACGCGAACTCCTTCAGCCCGGTCCCCAGCGCTGCCCGCCCCTCGCGCACCGCCCGCCATATGCTGTTGTCTTTCATGATCGTCAGGCTCCCGTCCGCGACGCACTGCCGGGAGTGTGACTCGGGACCTGGCTTTCGAACAGACCACGAGGTCAGCGTTCAGCCATCACGCGCCGCTCCCGCCGCTTTGGATCCAGGGACTGCCAGATCTCGGCGTCGCGCCCGTAGATGTCCGGCGCGAAACTGCAGCTTGCCGTCGGCATCCGCGAACGCGGTCTCGTACACCACGAACACCGGCACGGGCTTCGGCAGGGCGCGCCCAGGTGGTGGTGCCGGTCGCGATCGCCTGATCGATGGCATCGACCGGTTGCTGCATCAGCAGGGCGGCCAGCTTCCGTGGCTCCTCCACCCGGATGCAGCCGTGACTGATGCGGCGGTCGTCGCGGCTGAACAGGTTCTTCGACGGGGTATCGTGCAGGTAAACGTCGAACCGGTTGTTCATGTAGAACATCAACTGCCCGAGGCCCGAGTTGGCGCCCGCCGTCTGCTGCAGCCCGCCGTCGGGCAACAGGACCATGTTGCGCCGCGCCAGATAGTTCGGGTCGCCGCTGGCCTTCGGCAGGATCTCCTGGGTGGCGATGTCGCTGGGAATGTTCCAGGGCGGGTTGAACCACAGTCCTTCGATCGAGGCCTGGAACTCCGGGCTCTGATTGCGGCTGTCGTCCTGGCCGACGATCACCCGCGTGGAGAAGACCGGCCGATCGTCGCGGTACAGCACCAGCTGCCCGTCGGCCACGTTGACCCACACGCGGTCCGGCGGCAGGCGCCGCGGCAGCCAGCGTTCGCGTTCGAGGTTCACCTCGAGCGCGCGCAAGCGGGTTGTCTCGGTCTTGCCGCGGACCGCGCTGCCCGCGCGAAGGTCCTGCAAGGCCTGGCGCAGGGCCCGGTAGGAGGGCGTCGTCGGCGCCAGCGCTTCGATCACCGCCGCGGGATCGGGGCTGTCAAGGGCGGTGTCGAGCACGGCAGCGACATCGATCGGCTCGGGCGCCAGAACTCTGGTCATCCTTTCGGCGCTCGACCGGCATGGCCCCGCGCGCCAGCGCGTCGGCATAGGACAGGAAGGCGTTCGACAGCAGCAGTTCCCGGTCGAGCGCCGGCACCGTCGCCGGCGACCGCAGGACATCCGCGCCAAACAGCTCGGGGGCGAGGCCATGATCGCCGGCGCGCGAGACGGCATCCATGAGTGCGTCCGCTTGCCACCGCCGGTGCGTCCAGACGGGCGCAAAGCCATGGCGGGCGTAGAAGCGTCGCAGCAACTCGATGTTCAGCCGTTCACCCGCGACGACCGACCCGGGCGTGTTCTCGATCAATTCGCCGAGCCTGGTGTCGGCTGGCGTCACGACGGCGGACGTCATCATTGCCGCGGACGCTCCGGCGGACGGGGCTGCCACCAGAGCGACGGCCGGCTCCTTGTCCGTCGCGCGGTCCGTCGCGCGAACGGGCAGCTCGGCGGGCGCACAAGCCGTGACCAGCGCGATCGCGACGATGGCGACCGGTCCGATGCGTGCCACGAGGTCTCTGGTCAAGAAACTGCAGGATGGAAACAAGATCGCCTCCCCCGACCGTGCGATCCGAAGCGACTGGGCCCGAAGCGACTGGGCTTGTGGTCAACGCTTGTGCACTTTTGGTCAACGCTGGTGCCCTTTTGCGGTTCCATTTTTTGCCATCCGACGGGAACCCGAACGGGCCTTCGACGGTTGTCTCTGTTGTCGGTCATTTTTCGAGCGTTACTGGTGTCCAAAGTCCCCAACTCTGGAGGAACGGATGTACGACGAACACAAGGCTACCCTCAGGCGGTTCGGCAAGGTCGCGTTGCTTGCCGTCATGATTCCGGCGGCGCTGCTCGCGGCGGGATGCTCCTCGCAGCCGGCCCCGCCGCCGCCGCAACCGATGGCCTCTGCGCCTCCGCCCCCGCCACCGCCCCCGATGCCGTCTGTCCGCGGCTAACCGGCGCGCGGCAGCATCCGATCACCGGTTTTGATCTGACGATCTGACCGCGATTGACACCAGCGAGGCGCGGCCGCGAACGGGCCGCGCCCTCTCTTGCCCGGCAACCGGACGCATCGACCTGCGTGCCGGTTTCGCCGCCTGTTGTCCAAAACGATCACGCCGCGCTGCTGCAGGTCGGCGTTCTTGCGTTCGCCCCTTATCCTCCTCGATCGGAGCAGCCGCCCCCGCAGGGCAGGTATCGCCTGTCCTGCGTCGCGGGCTGCAGACAGCCGGCGGTCGGACTTGCGTGTCCAAACGTGGCGGGGCACTGATTTCACCATGACCATCACCATCACCGCCTTCGAGCGGTCACCCGATGGCGGCCGCGGACTGGCGCGCGATACGCGCGTTCGCTGGGCGCTCGAGGAAGTGGGCCTTCCCTACGCGGTTCGCCTCGTGTCGTTCCGCGCGATGAAGGAGCCCGCGCATCTGGCGCTCCATCCCTTCGGCCAGATCCCGACCTACGAGGAAGGCGCTCTCGCCCTCTTCGAGACGGGATCGATCGTGCTCCATATCGCCCAGCGCCAGGCCGGCCTGCTGCCCGACGATGCCGATGCGCGGGCGCGCGCCATCACCTGGATGTTTGCCGCGCTCAACACGGTGGAGCCGCCGATCCTCGAGCTCGCAACCGCCAGGCTCCTGGAGGGCGACAAGCCCTGGAGCAAGGAGCGCCTGCCCCTGGTCGAGGATCGCGTCCGCGACCGGTTGAAGCCGCTCTCCGCCCGCCTCGGCCGGGCCGACTGGCTCGATGGCGGGTTCAGCGCGGGCGACCTGATGATGGTGTCGGTGCTGCTCCGGTTGAAATCGTCGGGCCTCCTGGACGGCTATCCAAACCTGGCGGCCTACCTCGCCCGCGGCGAAGCGCGGCCCGCCTACAAGCGGGCTTTCGCCGCTCAATTGGCGGTCAACACCGCAAGCCCCTGATCGAGATCAGGGTTGTCGCTGTCCGGCAGCGGACCTACCCTCGCGCCGTCCGCACGAGGAGGTCCCCATGACCATGAGCAAGGGTGTCGTCGTGCCGCCCGGCGGCGGCAAGCATCTCGAGGAAGCGTCGGGCCAGACCATGTCCATGAAGCTGTTCGGTCGCGAGACCGGGGAGAGCGTGACCCTGTTCGAGCAGACGGTGCCGGCCGGCTCCAGGAACAGCTGGCTCCATCTGCATCGCGACAGCGACGAGATCGCCTGGGTGCTCGAGGGAGAGTTCACCTTCAAGATCGGCGAACAGGTGACGACCGGCGGGCCGGGCACCTGCGCCTTCCTGCCGCGCAACGTGCCGCACGCCTGGAAAAACAGCGGCACCCAGCCGGGCCGGGTCGTGTTCCTCTACACCCCGGCCGTCGCCGGCCGCTTCGTCGAGGGCATGATCGAGCAGCCAGCCGAAGGCGATCTCGAGAAGCAGCTGGAAGAGTCCGGCTGGGAAGTGCTCGGGCCCAATCCGCTGTAGACCGATCGCGTTGGGCTGCGGCCGCGCGGCACAAATGCCGGCGACGAACCTGCTGTCATCCCGAGCGCAGCGAGGGACCTTTCCTGCGGTCCCAAAGGCCCCTCGCTGCGCTCGGGGTGACAATGGCCGGTAGCCATCAGCCTGTTCGGCGCTGCGGAGCCATGTTCCGCACACCGCTTCCCGGCGCATTGCACCAACGACATCGCCCGACGTAGCCTTCGAAAAGACCGGAGGCCGAGAGCATGAAACGAAGCACCGACCGCATCCTGACCACCCACATGGGCAGCCTGCCGCGGCCCGACCTGCTGGCCGACCTGCTGGTGGCCCAGGCCGAGGGCAAGCCGGTCGATGCCGCGCGGATCCCGGCGCTGACCGACGAGGCGATGGACTATATCGTTCGCCGCCAGCTCGACGCCGGCATCGATGTCGGCAACGACGGCGAGATGCCGCGCTCGACCTTCTTCGGCTACATCATCGGGCGCATGTCGGGCTTCGGCGGCCAATCGAACCGCCGGCCGATCCGCGACATGCAGCAGTTCCCCAAATGGTGGCAGAACTTCCAGGCGCGCGGCACACGCCGGCTCAACGTCTACGGCTTCCCGGCCGCGATCGGCCCGGTGCGCTACGAAAGCCTGGACGGCGCCAAGGCCGAGCTCGACGCCTTCGCCCGGGCGCTCAAGCGCCAGACCAGGCGCTTCACCGAGACCTTCGTCACCGCCGTCTCGCCCGGCTTCGCCGCCTGCTCGATGGAGAACCAGCACTACGACAGCCACGAGGCCTACGTCTTCGCCCTCGCCCGCGAGCTCAGGCAGGAATACGAGTTCATCGTGGCCCAAGGCCACGTGCTGCAGATCGACTCGCCCGACCTCGGCATCGAACGCGCCGGCTACTTCCAGGACGAGCCGCTGCCCAAGTTCCTCTCAGCGATGGAGATGCACGTCGCGGCGCTGAACGAGGCCCTGGCCAATATCCCACCCGAGCGGGTGCGCTTCCACGCCTGCTGGGGCAACCGCGACAGCCCGCACGTCAACGACGTGCCGGCACCCGACGTGCTGCCGGTCTGCTACCAGGTGAAGGCCGGCGCGCTCTGCCTGCCCTTCGCCAATCCGCGCCACAGCCACGAGGTCGACGCGTTCCGGACGCAGAAGCTGCCCGACCGCATGACCCTGGTGTGCGGCGTGGTCGAGACGACGCACAACTACGTCGAGCACCCCCAGGTGATCGCCGAGCGGCTGGAGCGCGCCGTGCGCGCCGTCGGCGACCGCGAGCGCGTCATGGCCGGAACCGATTGCGGCTTCGGCACCATCGTCGGCGACACCCAGGTGTCCGAGGACGTGGTGTGGGCCAAGCTCGAGGCGATGCGCGACGGCGCGGCGATCGCCAGCAGGCGGCTGTGGGGGTGACCGGACAGAGTGTCGGGAAGCAAGCGATGAAGCCGCGGTTCGGCCGCTTCGATGACGGCCACCGGCTGGAGCATCCATGAGGCCTCCCCTTGCGGGCGTTTTCCGATCCCTGAGAGGGTTCAACTATCGGGTCTGGGCTGCCGGAGCCTTCGTCTCCAACATCGGCACCTGGGTGCAGCGGACGGCCCAGGACTGGCTCGTGTTCACCCAGCTCACCCCTCACGACGCGTCGTCGGTCGGCCTGGTCATGGCACTGCAGTTCGGGCCGCAGCTCCTGCTGCTGCCCCTGACCGGCTTCGCCGCCGACCATTTCAACCAGCGCCGGCTCCTCATCGCCACCCAGTCGACGATGGGGGGGCTTGCCCTGGTACTGGGGCTGCTCACCGTCACCGGCGTCGTCCAGCTCTGGCACGTCTACGTCTTCGCCTTCCTGTTCGGCAGCGCCGCCGCCTTCGATGCGCCGGTGCGCCAGACCTTCGTCGCGGAGCTGGTCGGCGAGAAGGACCTGCACAATGCCGTGGCGCTCAACTCGACCTCGTTCAACGCCGCCCGCATGATCGGCCCGGCCATCGCCGGCCTCACCATCGCCGCCGTCGGCACGGGCTGGGCCTTCCTGCTGAACGGCGCGTCGTTCGCCGCGGTGCTGGTTTCCCTCGCCTGCCTGCGCCTCGGCGCGCTGCGTCCGATCGCGCGGGCGCATCGCGTCAAGGGCAGCTTCACCGAAGGGTTCCGCTACGTGTGGCGGCGCCCCGACCTCATGGCGATCCTGGTCATGCTGTTCCTGGTCGGGACCTTCGGCCTCAACTTCCCGATCTTCATCTCGACCATGGCGATCGGCGTCTTCCACGCCGATGCGCGCGGGTTCGGCCTGCTGTCGTCGTTCATGGCGGTCGGCACGGTCGCGGGCGCGCTGTGGAGCGCCGGCCGCGACCAGCCGCGCTTCGCCCTGCTGCTGGGCGGCGCCGCGGTCTTCGGGCTGGGCTGCACGCTGGCCGCGCTGGCGCCGGGCTACTGGTTCTTCGCGGCGGCGCTGGTCGTCATCGGCGTGGCCGCCCTGACGCTCACCAACACGTCGAACAGCCTGATGCAGCTATCGACCGAGCGGGCCATGCGCGGGCGTGTGATGGCGCTCCGGATCGGCATTGCGCTCGGCGGCACGCCCATCGGCGCGCCGATCGTCGGTTGGGTGGCGGACAATCTCGGCCCGCGCTGGGCGCTCGGCGTGGGGGCGGCGTCGGGCTTCGCCGCTGCCGGTGTGGCCGTGTACGCCCTGGCAACCCGGGCGCACCATCGCCGCGTTTCAGGACAATGAGTTCGACCAGGTACCATCATGCTCTAGTTGTAGACAGCCTTGGTCCCAGGAACAGGTGAGTACCCGAACGCGCCCATGGCAAGAATCTTTTCGCGGCCGCCAAGCTCCCGGAGCTTCGCAGCCTGATCCTTGCGGGCAAGGGCATCCGCCGCCTCGGGATCGACGACCTCGCGCAGCGCCGCCTCGCAATCCGCCGCAAGTCCGCCATAGCCCGGGTCCTGCGCGAGATTGCGCCGTTCATGGGGATCGGCTTCGAGATCGAACAATTGCGCGGGCATGCCGACGTAATGGACGTATTTGAACTTGCCCTTGCGGATCATGAAAGCGCCGGTCGCGGCGCCGGCTGCGTGGTACTCGCTCATCACCGTGCGCTTGCGCGCCGTTCCCCCGACGATATCCAGCAGCGGCGAACCCGGCAGATCCAGGTCGTCCGGATGGGGTTCCAGGCCGACGCAATCGACGATGGTCGGGAAGCAATCCACGAGCGAGACCGGCTCGGTGCACGCCACGCCGCGAGGCACCTCGGGGCCGGCCATGATCATCGGCACGCCGGCCGCATCGTCGTACAGGTTCGACTTGCCCCACAGCCCCCGCGCCCCGAGATTGTCGCCGTGATCGCTGGTGTAGATGACGCGCGTTTCGCCGGCCAGCCCGCAGTCTTCGAGCGCCTTCACCAGGCGTCCGACATTGTGATCGACAAAGCTCACCAGGCCATAATAGGCGGCAATCGCCTTGCGCAGCTTTTTCGCGTCGAACGCCTCGTCATAGACCTGGCACGCCCGCAGGGCGTCGATGAAAGGATGGCGAACGCGCTCGTCCTCGCCATAGTCGAGCGGCATCGGTACCTCGCCTTCGGGATAGAGGTCGTACCATTGCGGCCGTGCGACCAGGGGAAAGTGCGGGCAGACGAGCGACACGAACAGCATCCACGGCTTGCCGTCGGGCTTGTCGGCGCGCGCGCGCAGCCAGCCTTCCGCCGCTGCCGTGATGCGGTCGTCATAGGCTTGATAGCTCGAGTCCCCGCGGCCGGCTTCCGCGGCGAGCTTGAGCGAGGCCACCCGCCGCGGCGGCGGGTCGCGCAGCATGCCGACCGGGTCGCCGATGCCATCGACGATATGCAGCGGCATGTGCTCCGCGCTGAATCCGTTGTCGTCGTCGGCACTGCGGAAATGCAGCTTGCCGATCGAGTCGACGCGATGGCCCGCATCCCGCAGGCGATGCGCCCACGACGGCCGGCTGCCGTCATAGGCGATGCAATTGTCCCAGAAGCGGATGTCGTGGACGTAGCGGCCGGTGTGAAGGCTGGCGCGCGAGGGCACGCAGATCGGCGAATTGCAGTAGGCATCGGTGAAGCGCACGCCGCCGCCCGCCAGCCGGTCGAGATGGGGGGTGCGGATCAGGGGATGGCCGTGGCAGCCGAGCACCCGCTTGTTGTGCTCGTCCGACATGACGAAAAGGAGATTTCTTGGCTTCATCGACCGGTCCTCATTGAATGTCGTCCTGCATGGCCACGCACTCGGCGACGGGCACCGAAAGCTCGACGGTCTCTCCCGGCGCCAGGGCATGCCGGCGGCTGCCTTGCACCCGCAACAGGCAACCGCCGATATCGACCTGGTGCTCGACGATGTTGCCGAGGAACGTGCTTTCGATGACGGTGCCGGCCAGGACATTGATCCCGCCCGGCGAATCGGCCCGTCCGAGGACGATGGCCTCGGGGCGGATCGCAACCGTCACCTGGCCGGCCGCACCGGGCATGGCGTCGATCCGCGCGGCGTTGATCCGCGCCTCGATGACCTGCCGGCCGGCCTGCACCCGGAAACGATCGCCATTCCTGCCGACGATGGTGCCGGGCAGCTTGTTCACGAGGCCCATGAAGTCGGCGACGAAGAGATTGGCGGGACGCTCGTAGACGTCGCGCGGCGTGCCGACCTGCTGCACCACGCCCTTGTTGAAGACGACGATCCGATCCGACAGCGCCAAGGCCTCGGCCTGGTCGTGCGTCACGTAGATGAACGTGATCCCGGTCCGCCGCTGCAGCGTCTTGATCTCCGCGCGCATGCGCTCGCGCAGCTTGGCGTCGAGATTGGACAGAGGCTCGTCGAGCAGCAGGATCGAAGGCTCGACCACCAGCGAGCGGGCGAGCGCCACCCGCTGCAGCTGGCCGCCCGACAACTGTCCGGGATGCCGCCGTTCGAGGCCCTGCAGGCCGACCGCCTCGAGCATGCGCGCGACGCGTGTTCCGATCTCGCCGCCGGGTACCCGGGCGACGCGCAGCCCGAAGGCGACGTTGTCGAACACCGACAGGTGCGGCCACACGGCGTAGTTCTGGAACACCATGCCCATGCGGCGCATTTCCGGCGGCACGATCGCCTGCGGCGACGACATCAGCCGGTCCGCGACATGGATGGTGCCGAGGTCCGGCGCGTGGAAGCCCGCCAGCGTGCGCAGCATCGTGGTCTTGCCGCACCCCGAAGGGCCGAGGAACGTCACGAATTCCCGTTCCGCAACCGAAAGGCTTATGTCGCGCAGCGCCTGGAAGGAGCCGAACCTCTTGGCTATGGCGGAAATCTCGATGAAGGCCATGGCGTCAGGCCTGCGCCGCCGGCTCGCCGGAACCGCTGGAAAGCCAGTTGACCAGGCCCGACAGCACCAGCACCACGGCAATCGTGAAGACCGCGAGCGCGGACACGACTTCGAGCTGGCCAAGATCGTTCAGCCGATAGATGGCGATCGCGATCGTTTCAGTGCCCGCCGAGTAGAGCAGGATCGTCGCGCTGAGCTCGCTGAAGGCCGGGATGAAGACCAGGAGAAATGCCACGAGCAGTCCCGGCCGGGACAAGGGAAACAGGATGCGCCGAACGGCCACCGACCAGGACGCACCCGTGATGCGGCCGACCTCCTCGAGCGACGCATCGATCTGGCGGAACGTCGCATTGGCGCTGCGCGTCGCGAGCGGCACGAAGCGCGCCACGTAGGCCACGAGCAGGATCCAGATCGTCCCGTAGATCGGGATCGGCGACCGAAGGAACGCCAGAAGGATGCCGACCGCCATCACCGTGCCGGGCAAGCCGAGGGGCAGGATGGCGAGATAGTCGAGCAGGCGGCGTCCGCGGACGGTCGTGCGAAGGTCGAGATAGGCCACCGAGGCGCCGATGACCAGTGCGACCGTTGCGGCCGCGGTCGCGAGCTTGAAGCTGTTGACGATGCTGCGCGCCGAGACCTGATCGAAGAACAGGGCGGTGGCGAAATGCGCGAGCGTGAGGTTCGACAGCGACGGAGGATCCGTCCAGTTCCTGGAGAACGCCGTCAGCGTCAGCACCCCGATCGGCGCCACGGCGCTGAAGAACACCACCGACAGGCAGAACAGCAGGAGCGGCCAGCGCCAGGCGCCCAGCGAGATGCGCGCCGTGCGCCCGCCGCGCCCGCCGACCGTCACATAGGAGCGGCGCTCGAGATAGCCGCGCTGCACGGCAAGGCCGATGACCGTCAGCACGACCAGCACCAGCGACAGGGCGGACGCCTCCGCCCAGCGCGGCGGATAGCTGCCGATGGTGGCGTAGATGCGCGTCGGCAGGAACACGATCTGTGCCGGAGTCCCGATGATCGCCTGCGGTCCGAACAGGGCAAGCGATTCGATCGCCGCAAGCAGTGCGCCGCCGGTGATGGCGGGCGCGACCAGCGGCAGGGTCACGCGCAGCGTGGTCCGCCAGCGTCGCGCCCCCAGGATCTGCGCCGATTCCTCGAGCGAGCCGTCGACCGAGCGGAGCGCGCTGTAGGTGAGGAAATAGGTGAACGCGAAAACATGGATGCCGATCACGAAGATGATGCCGCCCATGGTGAAGATGTTGACCGGCCCCGAATCGACCTCGATGAACATCCGCAGGACGCGGTTGAATTGTCCCGCGTCCGGCCCGAACAGGATGATATAGGCGAGCGCGGTAAGATAGGGCGGCGTGATATAGGACAGCGCAACGAGCGCATGCACGGCATTGCCGAACCTCATGTCGGTCCGCGCCGTCGCCCATGCCAGGGGAACGCCGATCACGACGCTCACCAGTCCCGCGCCCAGCGCAAGCTGCAGGGTGTTGATCAGCGCGCTGTAGTTCTGCGAACGCGTGAAGGCGCGAACGAAATACTCGATGCCGAATTCCTGCGGCAGGCCGAAGGCGGCAAGAACCAGCCACAGCAACGGATAGCCGACCAGCAGCAGCAGCAGGATCACGGCCACGCCGAGCACCACGCCCTGCAGGCCGAAGCGGCTGCTTCGGCCGTCCGGCGCCGCGACTACGCCGGGCGGCCCGCCGGCTGGCAGGGCGCCCTGCATGCCCGCTCCCTTCGATGCGACGCCAACCTCAGCTGCCCCACTCACCGCCGAAGATCGCGGTCATCTGGTCGAGGATCTTCGTCCGGTTCGCCTTGTATTCCGCGGGGCCGAGCGTCAGCAGCTTGAGCTTGGCCAGCGGCGGGCTGCCGGTCGGCGGCGCCACGTCGGTGCGGCTCGAATACTTGCCGCCCTTGACGAGGATCGCCTGCCCCTGCGGGCTCATCCACCATTCGAAGAACAGTGCCGCGGCGTGCGGCCGCGAAGACCTGGCAAGCAAGGCGCACGCGCCGGGCTCGGTCGGCACGCCTTCGGCCGGAAAGACATAGTCGGTGGGCTTGCCCTGCAATTTCGAGCGCCAGGCGATGTTGTCGTTCTGCAGGAAGCCCGCGCCGCGCTCGCCGCGTTCGAGAACCTGGGTGACGATCTGCGGGCTCTGCACCCGCAGCGGCTTGGTCGCCGCCAGCGCCTTCACCAGGTCCCATCCGAGATGCTTTGCCAGGGTATAGATGCGGGGCGCGCCGTCGCCGTTGGCGCTCGAGAAGAAGACCAGCCGGCCCTTCATCGCCGACGCGCCGAGATCCGACCAGCTCTTCGGCGGATTCGAACCGAACTCCCGGGTGTTGTACTGGATCACCGCCTGCGTCAGGCGATCGGTGATCCAGGTGCCGTCCGGATCGCGCAGATCCGCGGCGATCGCTTCGCTCGCGCTCGACTTGAAGGGCTTCAGCAGCTTGCGATCCTTCATCACCAGCAGCGCGGCGAGGTCGGAGGCGTCGACCATGTCGACCTGGCTGCGGCCCGCGTCGGCCTCGGCCAGCACCTTGGCCGAGACGTCCGCGGCGCCGCCGCGGAAATACTCGACGTTGATGCCGTATTTCTCCTTGAACGGCGCGATGATGGCATCGACGATTTGCGTGTCGAGGCTGGTATAGAGAACGACCTTGCCCTCGGCTTTCGCCTTGGCGACGTCGATCTGCGACGCCTCGGAGGGGCCGGATGCCTGGGCGAAGGCGCGCGAGCCGAGCACCGGGCCGAGCCCCGATCCGAGCAGCGTGATCGAGGAACCGGCGGCAAGACCCTCGAGAACCGAGCGACGTCCAATTCGCATGTCCCCCTCCCTGTCGATCCCGGCAGCGCCGATGCGTGCCTGTTTTTAATTGCGGGTGCAGCGTTTGCCCGCCGTCCCCGCAGGATGGTGACGCTCTTGATCGGACCCGGCAATTGACCAACAGTAGCTGAAACTATGACAGGCAGGACATGTGATGGACCATCGCCAGCTTCAGCTGTTTCGCGCCGTCGCCGACCGGCTCAACCTCAGCCAGGCGGCCGAGGCGATGAACATCACCCAGCCCGGCCTGTCCAAGAGCATGCACCGGCTGCAGCGCGCGCTCGCCGTGCGGCTCTACCAGCGGCGCGGACGCGGCATCGAGCTCACCGAGGCGGGCCGCGTTCTCGCCCGGCACGCCAGGCTGGTCGAGACGCAGCTTGCCGACGCGCAGGCCGAGCTGGTTGGGATTGCCGATGGCAAATGGGGTCACGCGCGTATCGGGGCGGGCCCTTCGTGGTTGAGCCGGCATCTGCCGGTGACGGTGTCGCGCATCATGGGCCGGCATCCGAACATCCGCTTCACCGTCGACACCGCATTTCCCGACGAGCTGATCGGCCGCCTGCGCCTCGGCGAGCTCGATGTCGTGGTCGGCGCCCTGCCCGACAACCGGATCGATCCGGACCTGCGCTTCCTGCGACTGACGAGCGACGTCATCCGCGTCGTCGCCCGCAAGGATCATCCGCTCCTGCGCAAGCGGAACCGCACCCTGGCCGACTACGCCGCGCAGCGCTGGGTGCTGCCCGGCCCGCAGGAGCTGGTGCGCCAGCGGCTCGCGCGCGCCTTCATGCAGGCCGGATTCGCGCAACCGACGCCGGCCGTGGAAGCCGATTCACTGTCTCTCATCCTCGCGGCGCTCAGGATGACCGACTGCCTTGGCCTTACGACCACGCAGATCCTGGCCGAGAGGGAAGCGCACGGCGTGGTCGCCGTCGATCACGAGGCGCTGCGGTTTCGGCGCGAGGCCGGCATCATCAGCCGCCGGCACGCCGACCTGTCTCCCTCGATCAGGCTGGTGATCGCGGAGCTTCGTCAAATAGCGGCCACGCACCGGACAAACTAAAGTGCCGGCGTCTGCGGGACCCTTGCCTGAACTCTGGCGAAATTCCTCTCAGTGCGAGCGAAGACTTGCTGCATCGCACCAATCCCCTGACATATCCCCGGGGCGAGCCTCCCGTCCTTTCTGATACAACATGGCTCCGATGGGCCTTCGAAACACAACAGAACATGGCGCCTGTGTTCGCCTTTGCGTCGGCCGCCGGCTGCGCCAGACAACGCGAACCGAGCCCATGACACAGGATACGGCGGCCGGCAGCACCCGCCCCACGACGGTCGTACGCAATCCCATCGGCTTTCTCCGGCGCTTCGTCCTTTTCGCCCTGCCCTTCTGGTCGGCCGAGAACAAATGGATGAACCGCGGCCGTCTGGCGCTGATCGCAGTCCTGACGGTTGCCCAGGTTGCGGTCCAGGTCGGCCTGAACTCCTGGTCGGCGCGGCTCTACAACGCGATAGAGGGCCGTCACCTCGAAGCGTTCCTCGAGCTGATCGTGACCTTCGTGCTGCTGCTTCTGGCAAGCATCCTCGTGTTCTCCATAACGCTTTATACCAAGCGGCGCCTGCAGTTCGCCTGGCGCGTCTGGATCACCAGGAACACCTTGTCGGTCTGGATGGCGCAAGGAAGGCACTATCAGCTCGGCCTGATCGTGGGCGAGCACGACGACAATCCGGACGGACGCATCGCCGAGGACATCCGCGTGACGACCGAGTCGGCCGTCGATCTGGGCCAGGCCCTGTTCTACTGCATCCTGCTCTTTGCGACATTCGTCGCCGTGCTGTGGGAGCTCTCCGGCGTCATCCACGTGGAAATCGGCGGGACGGTCATTCCCATCCCCGGCTTCATGGTCTTCGTCGCCCTTGTCTATTCGGCGATCGGCACCAGCCTGGCGCTGTGGGCGGGATTCCCGCTGGTCGGCGCCTCCAACCTGCGGCAGACGGTGGAAGCCAATTTCCGCTTTGGCCTGGCGCGGGCCCGGGAATATTCGGAAAGCATCGCCTTGATTCGCGGCGATACCGATGAGCGGACGCATCTTCAGGAATTGCTGCGCGGCGTGAGAAGCGGCTGGGAGCGCCAGACCTATGGTCTGGTGCGCATCATCGTGTTCACCACGGCGTATGGCGTGCTGGCAAACCCGTTTCCGCTGCTGGTCGCGGCGCCGCGCTACATCATGGGGCTGATCTCGCTCGGCACGCTGATGCAGATGGCGCAGGCGTTTTCGCAGGTCACCGCCGCGCTGGCGTTTCCGGTCGACAATCTTTCCGGCATCGCGCTGTGGCGCGCCTCCGTCGAACGCGTGATGGCGCTGCAGGATGCCCTGGGCAGGCTCGAGGAGAAACTCGGCGAGAACCGCATCGCGGTGAGGCATGAGGGCGATTCGCTGCATTTCGACGGCGTGCGCGTGATGGAGCACGATGCGGTGCCGTTGATGCGACGAATTGACGGCCGTGATCGGCGCCGGCGAACATGTGCTGATCGAAGGCAAGACGCCGGTCTGCCACAAGCTCATTCTCGCCGTTGCCGGGCTCTGGCCGTGGGGCGCCGGAACCGTGACGCTGCCGGCGGGCGCGAACATCTTCATCGCCAGCGACCGGCCCTATTTGCCCGTGGGAGCCCTGGGCGAAGCCGTTTGCTATCCGCTGACGCTCGGCGTGTGTGTGCCCGACGACGTCGATTCGGCGCTGCGGCGCGTCGGCCTGGGCGATTGGGCCGGCCATCTTGGCGTGGTGGAGAATTGGGAGTCGGTGTTCTCGGTGGCGCAACAGCAAAGGCTCAGCTTTGCCCGCATGCTGCTTCATCGGCCCGACTGGATCTTCCTGGCGGAGGCGACCAATGCGCTCGATGCCACGGCCCAGCGCGAAATGGCCGAGTTGCTGGTCAAGGAATTTCCCTCGGCAACGGTCGTAGCCGTTGGTCGACCCGGATTGTTCGACGGATTTTTCCAGCGCGTGCTGCATGTCGAGGCAGTGACCGGGTCCGGATGATTGTCAGGCAAAACGCAGCGGCGTAGCCTCCGGCACGACGCGCCCGGCGACGCATATTCGAGGGAGTGGCACGTGGGATCTGTTGGAACCGGATCTGCTGGAACCGATGGTGACGCCGTGCCGGGGCGCCCCGTGCCTTCCGCCCTGGCGCTGCCGGCATCGTTCAAGTGGGGCGTCTCCACCGCGGCCTATCAGATCGAGGGCGCTGCCGCGGAGGACGGGCGCGGCCCCAGCATCTGGGACCTGTTCGGCCGCCAGCAGGGCCGTATCGCCAACGGCGATACCGGCGATGTGGCGTGCGATCACTACCATCGCTATCGCGAGGACGTGGCGCTGATGCGCCGCCTTGGCGCGCAGGTCTACCGCTTCTCCGTGGCCTGGCCGCGCGTGCTGCCGCACGGGCGCGGCCAGGCCAACAGCCTGGGCCTCGACTTCTATGATCGCCTGATCGACGAGCTGCTCGGCAACGGCATCGAGCCCTGGCTGTGCCTGTATCACTGGGACCTGCCGCAGGCGCTGGATGATCTCGGCGGCTGGCAGAATCGCGATATCGCGCTCTGGTTCGCCGACTATGCCGCCCTGGTCGCGCGCCGCTACGGCGACCGGGTCCGGCACTTTGCCACCTTCAACGAGCCCAATGTGTGCACGCTGTTCGGCTACGGCATGGGCTGGAACGCACCCGGCATTGCCGACCGGCGGAGTTTCCTGCAGGCGGCGCACCATGTGAATCTCGCGCATGGCGAAGCCGTCCGCACGCTGCGCGCGCTGGCGCCGGGGGCTCTGCTCGGCGCCATCCATAACCGGCAGGCTTGCCTGCCGGTGAGCGCCGCGCCGCAGGACGCGGTGGCGGCCGGCATCCTGGACGCCTGCTGGAACCGCCTCTACACCGACCCGCAGTGTCTCGCCGAATATCCGCCCGAACTGGCCGCGGGCCTGCAGGAGTTCGTGCAGCCGGGAGACATGGCGCGCATCGCCCAGCCGATCGACTGGTTCGGCCTCAACCATTATTGCCCGATCTACGCGCGCGCCGATCGGGGCCCGCTCGGTTTTGCCTGGGCCGATGCGCCGGCCGACGGCCCCCTGACCGGCGTCGGCTGGCGCATCGACCCGGACGCGTTCCGCGACGAGGTGATCGCCACGCACCGGCGCTACCGGCTGCCGGTCTACATTACGGAGAACGGCTACGGCGCCCACGAGACGCTGGATGGCGCGGGCGGGGTGAACGATGGCGGGCGCATCGACTATCTCGCCCTCTATACCAGGGCGCTGGAGCAAGCCGTTGCCGCCGGCGCCGACGTGCGCGGCTATTTTCTCTGGTCGCTCCTCGACAATCTCGAGTGGGGCGCCGGCTATGCCAACCGCTTTGGCATTGTCTACATCGATTACGCGACCCAGAAGCGTGTCCCCAAGGCGTCCTTCGATTGGTTTGCCGGGTTGATCCGCGCGCAGCAGCCTCGCCCTCACGCGTGACAGGGTCCGTACTGCGGCCAAGAGAGTGGGACGAGAGCGGGATGATCGAGGGCTGGGTTACGCGTAGTGCCGATGCGTTGCTGCAACCGCTGCAGCCGGTGGCATTTTCCAGGTCGGCGCCGCACGACGCGCTCGCCACGATCGACATCGACGATCGCCGGACCTTCCAGCCGATCGAAGGCTTCGGCTTCGCCCTGACCGGCGGCAGTGCGTACTTGCTGGCCGGGCTCGCGGCGGCGGACCGCGCTGACCTGCTGCAGGAGCTGTTCGGCTCGACCGAGGCCTCGGTCGGGCTGAGCTGCCTGCGCCTCAGCATCGGCGCCTCCGATCTCGGCCGCAGGGATTTCACCTACTGGGCCCTGCGTCGCGGAGGGGGAGACCCCAACCTCTCGCGCTTCAATCTTGCCGGTGGCGACCCCGAGGTGGTTCCCGTGCTGCAGGAGATCTTGCGGATCAATCCGGCCGTGAAGATCATCGCCTCGCCGTGGTCGGCGCCGCCGTGGATGAAGAGCAACGGCAGATATGTGGGAGGACGGCTGAAGCCGGAATATTATCCGGCCTATGCGCAATACTTCGTGAAATACCTGGAAACGATGCGCGGGCATGGCATTCATGTCTGCGCAGTGACGCCCCAGAACGAGCCGCGCAATCCGCGGAACGAGCCCAGCATGGTGATGACCGCGGCGGAACAGGCGGATTTCATCAAGGGACATCTGGGACCGGAATTGCGCAAGGGCGCGCCCGAAACGGAAATACTCTGCTGGGACCACAATTGCGACGAACCCGATTATCCGCTCGCGGTGCTGGGCGACGCCGAGGCGCGCGCCTATATCGGCGGCGTTGCCTGGCATTTGTACAACGGATCGCCGGAGGCGATGTCGCAAGTGCGGGATCGCTATCCGGAGAAAAAAGTGTACTTCACCGAACAGTGGGTTTCCTCGCACGACGATTTCATGGGCGCGCTCCGCTGGCATACGAAGAATGTCATCATCGGCACCCTGCGGAACTGGAGCCGTACCGCGCTGGAGTGGAACCTCGCGTCCGATCCCGAGTACGCCCTGCACACGCGCCACGGCGCCGTCGGGCGCCCTGGGCGGCGTCACCATCGGGGTCAGGCTCAAGCGCCGCCGCGCCGCCATGGGCGGCGTCATGGTTCGGCGCACGATCAAGCGCAATCCCGGATATTACCTGATGGCGCACTCGGCGAGGTTCATCCGGCCGGGCTCGGTGCGGGTTCATTCCAGCACGGTGGACCGGCTTCCCAACGTGACGTGCCTGACGCCCGAGTTCGCGGATGGTGATGGTGGTCATGAATGACGCCGACGGTCCCAGGCGCTTTCGCGTCCGGCACCGCGGCGCTCACGCAACGCTGGAGCTGGGACCGGGCGATGTCGCCACGCTGCGATGGACCGTGGCAGCGGCGGCGGCCTAGAGCGGGTTCCTCTCGCCCGCGGCAAGCCGCCCCGAGGTTGACGGCACCGGTGGGAGAGTCGACCGGCACGGGCCTGGCGCGGGTTCCAGCTCTTCGGTGAGGAACCGGTCGAGGAGCCGGTTGGCGCGCGTGCGGTCGCCGATGGTCTGCAGCATGGTCAGGCTGCGGCCGACCGAGCCGAGATAGAAGCGCTCGTACTGCTCGTTGCGGCTGCCGAGCGCCGTCGCGGCGAAGTCCCAGGCCAGCCGGAACAGCCGGCTGCGCTGCTCGGCGTCGGCGCCGACGCCCTTCAGGTACTTCTCCAGCAGCGGCCGCAGCGTTGCGTCGGCCAGCGCCGCCCGCGCCGGCGTCGTCAGCAGATTGTGCGAACCGAGCTGGCGGATGATCTCGTTGGTCCGGGGAAACCAGGTCGGCAGCGCCGCCCGCAGCGCCGCCAGCGGACGCACGTCGCAGGCCCACATGCCGTTGCCGTATTCGCGCGCCGCCTGCTCGGCGGCGTACACCGCCGCGCGCGCGAACTCGGCGAACATGGCGATCTCGCCCAGCATCTGCTGGACCTGCGGCTGGCCGATCGTGTTGATCGTCTCGGCCATGCGGCTGGCCAGCCCCCAGGCGAATTCGAGCTTGGTCTGCGCCCGGATCATGGTCTGCTGCATGATGTTGGGCCACCACGTCGTCTTCATCACGGAATTGTAGACGGCGAGGTTGGCATCGAGGAACACGCGGTCCCGGGGCACCTCGACGTCGTCGAAAATGACGAAGGCGTCCTGCTCGTCGAAGCGGCTCGACAACGGATGCTCGAAACGATTGGTGTTCACCGCCACGCTGTCGCGGCAGATGAACCGCAGGCCCGGCGTATCCATCGGAATGCTGAAGCTCAACGCGTGCTCGGGCGCAGCGTCGAGCATGGGTCCGCTGGGATAGACGGCGAGTTCGTCCGAGAACGGCGCCAGCGTCGCCAGCACCCGCGACCCCCGCACCAGGATGCCGTGCGCCGTCTCCTCGACCTTGTGGAGCTGCACCGGATCGTGACCGATCGGGTTCCTGCCCTTGGACAGGTCGACGGACGAATGGATGATCGTATGGGTGAGCGACAGGTCCTCGCGGGCAAGCTTCTTCTGGTAGCGCACCAGGTTCTCCGCCCCTCGCTCGTTGCCGTTGATCGCCCATTCGTCGGCGCGGCCGGCAAAGCCCGCGAACGTGACGTTCATGTAGTCGGGCGTGCGGCCCATCAGGCCGACCGAGTATTCGGCGGCGCATGCGAGGCCGCGATGGCGGCGCTAAGGTCCTCCCGCGACCGCGGGATCATGTGGCTGACATTGATCGCTTCGCCGGTCTCGGGGTCGGGCATCAGGCAGGCATCGGCGTGCCGGTGCTGGAGGTCGAAGACCTCGGCCAGCGCCCGGGCCGCGCCCGACAGGGCCGGGTGGTCGACGACCGAGGAGACCTTGTCGCCGCCGACCCAGAGGTCGCGCCTGCCCGCCAGGCCACGCAGGAACTGTTCGCCGGTACGCGCTGCCATGCCGCCCCCTGTGGATGCTCGTTGGTTGGATTAAGGCCGGCCGGACCGGCGCGCGCCGGCCGGCGCTGCACGCGTTCCTGCCGACGGGAAGACCGTCGACTGCCCCGGCTCGGGCGGTCGTGAAATCTGGGTCATGATCGGGTCCGGTTGGACAATCGGCAAGCCGAAGCGCCGATAGAGCCTCGGCAGGTTGGCCACGACGATGGCGCCGACGACGACACGCCATCCGAAGAAGGGCGCAGCAGTTGTGGTGGTAATCATCGGCGGACCATGCCGCGCGGCTGCGGGCCGTTGTTGCGGTCCCGGCCGAAGCGACCTGGCCTAGGCCCCGCACCCGTGCCCGCACTACAAGGCGGCATGTTCGAGATCACACCGCTTCGCGAGACCGACCGGCCGGCCTGGCAGCCGCTCGCGTGGGCTACAACACCTTCTACGAGCGGGTGCTGCCCGACGCCGACTATGACCGCGCCTGGCGCCGGCTGATGAAGGGCGAGGAGATGCACGGCCTTGCCGCGCGCCTCGACGGAAGGCTGGTCGGCATCGCGCATTACCTGTTCCATGCCGGCATCTGGCTCGACGACGTCTGCTACCTCGCCGACCTGTTCGTCGACGAGACGGTGCGCGGCCAGGGTGCTGCACAGGCGCTGATCGAGGCGGTCGCGGCGGCGGCGCGTCCGGTTGGTGTGAGGCCCGGCTCTAGCACCTCACCGTCCCCTCAGCGTCCCCCGGGCGCCCGCCGAGGCGCGGCCGGCCTGGGCTTGGCCGCGTCCCTTCTAGCCGCCCGGGTGAAGCCCCGGCGCCTCCTGGCCCGTCCGCGCCACATATTCCGTGTAGCCGCCGCCGTACTGATGGACGCCGTCGGGCGTCAGTTCCAGCACGCGGTTCGACAGCGCGGCCAGGAAGTGGCGGTCGTGGGAGACGAACAGCATGGTGCCCTCGAATTCCGCCAGGGCGGCGACCAGCATCTCCTTGGTCGCCATGTCGAGATGGTTGGTCGGCTCGTCGAGCACCAGGAAGTTCGGCGGGTCGAACAGCATCTTGGCCATGACCAGGCGCGCCTTCTCGCCGCCCGACAGCACGCGGCAGGGCTTCTCGACATCGTCGCCGGAGAAGCCGAAGCAGCCGGCCAGCGTGCGCAGCGCGCCCTGTGCCCGCCTGCGGGAACGACCCGTCCAGCGATTCGAAGACCGTCTCGTCGCCGTCCAGCAGGTCCATGGAGTGCTGGGCGAAATAGCCCATCCTGACGCTGGCGCCGATGGCCACGGTGCCCTGGTCCGGCTCGGTCGCGCCCGCCACCAGCTTCAGCAGGGTCGATTTGCCCGCGCCGTTGGCGCCCAGCACGCACCAGCGTTCCTGGCGGCGCAGCCGGAAATCGAGCCCGGCATAGATCGGCTGGCTGCCATAGCCCTTGTGGACGTTCCGGAAGCTCGCCACGTCGTCGCCCGAGCGCGGCGGGCTGCGGAACTCGAACTGCACGGACTGGCGCCGCCGCGGCGGCTCGACCCGTTCGATCTTGTCGAGCTTCTTCACCCGGCTCTGGACCTGGGCGGCGTGGGAGGCGCGCGCCTTGAAGCGCTCGATGAACTTGATCTCCTTGGCCAGCATCGCCTGCTGGCGCTCGAACTGCGCCTGGCGCTGCTGCTCGCCCAGCGCGCGCTGCTGCTCGTAGAAATCGAAGTCGCCCGAATAGGTGATGAGCGAGCCGCCGTCGATCTCCACCACCTTGCCGATGATGCGGTTCATGAACGCGCGGTCGTGCGAGGTCATCAGCAGCGCGCCGTCGTAGTTCTTGAGGAAGTCCTCCAGCCAGATCAGGCTTTCGAGGTCGAGATGGTTGGTGGGCTCGTCGAGCAGCATGGCGTCGGGCCGCATCAGCAGGATGCGGGCCGAGCGCCACGCGCATCTTCCAGCCGCCGGAGAGCAGGCCGACATCGCCGTCCATGCGCTCCTGGCTGAAGCTCAGGCCCGCCAGCACCTCGCGCGCCCGCGCCTCCAGCGCATAGCCGTCGAGCTCCTCGAAGCGCGCCCTGCACCTCGCCATAGCGCTCGACGAGGGCGTCCATGTCGTCGGCCTGCTCCGGATCGACCATCGCCGCCTCGAGCCCCGCCATCTCGGTGGCGAGCGCGCTCACCGGCCCGACGCCGTCCATCACCGCCGCGACCGCGCTCTGCCCGACATCTCGCCGACATCCTGGCTGAAATAGCCGATCGTCATGCCGGGATCGATCGTCACCTGGCCGTCGTCGGGCTGCTCCTGGCCGGCGATCATGCGGAACAGCGTCGTCTTGCCGGCGCCGTTGGGCCCGACCAGCCCCACCTTCTCGCCCTTCTGGAGGCCCATCGAGGCGTCGATGAACAGGATCTGGTGGCCGTTCTGCTTGCTGATGTTGTCGAGGCGAATCATGAGGTCCGTGCTGGAGCGCTTTCAGGTGGAGGGGAATCGGCCCGTGGTTCTATCTCAATAAAGGATCGGGCGTGGAAAATTCGGGTTTCAGCAGGGCGATCCGGCCGACTGTTTCCAGACTGCCGATGGGCTCTGGAGTCTTTCTGGCCGAAGCGTAATCAACCTCACCCTGAGGAGCGCACGCAGTGCGCGTCTCGAAGGGTGGGAACCAGTCTTGCTGCTGCCCACCCTTCGAGACGGCGCTACGCGCCTCCTCAGGGTGAGGCGTTTGGGTAGCGCGCATGTGAATGCCCGTAGGCGCTACGCGCCTCCTCAGGGTGCGGTCTTGATCCTACTGGGCGATCCAGAACGTGTCGGGCTGGTAGAGCCCGATATATCCGCCCGGATCCCAGGCGTAGTAGCCTTCCTTGGGAACGTTGCGGACTTTCGGTCCGACGACGATCGGCTGGCGGATCCCGTTCACCGTCCCGATCGAGAAGACCTCGTCGGCGTTGGTGGCCAGGATCTCGTCCCACGCCTTGCGGCGCACCGCGGGGTCGGCCGAGGTTTCCCACTCCTTGAGGTAGTCCATCAGCTTGCAGGCCGACGGCATGTCGCAGGGCTCGCCCTTCGTGCCTTTGGACTCCACGAACATGCCCCAGCGCGACCACTGAAGGCCGCCCTGCATGGTCGGCGCGAACTCCCGGGGGCTGGTGTTGACCGTCGGCGCGGCCGTCACGACGCCGGCGTAGGCGGACATGATCGCATCGCCCGAGAAGACCCTCATCCGGAAATTCTCGACGGTCTGCGGTTTGGTCAGCATCCTGATGCCGACCTTCTTCCAGAACTCGCCGATCAGCTGCAGGGCATCGGCGTCCTCGGTCTCCTCGCTCGTATGCTCGACCACGATGGTCGCCGGCCGGCCGTCGGGCAGCAGGCGGATGCCGTCGGAGCCGCGCTTGTCCAGGCCGACCTCGTCGAGCAGCTTGTTCGCGAGCTTTGGATCGTATGTCGCCCACTTGGTCGCGTATTCGGGCTTGAACAGCGCCGTGCCCTCCATGACCGTGTTGTTGGAGGGTTTGGCCAGGCCCAGGTAGACGGCCTGGTTGAGTTCCTCGCGGTCGATCGCCAGCGACAGCGCGCGGCGGAAACGGACGTCGCGATTCAGCTTGCGCCATTCCGCGTCGCTCGTCGTCAGGTTGGGGTAGAGGGCGAGCTGCGAGCCGGATCCGGCCTTCCACAGGTAAACCTTGACGCCCGATGTCTTGGCGCTCTTCTGCAGGAAGGTGTAGTCGCGCATGTTGAGATGGCGCGGCTGAAGGTCGGCCTCGCCGAGGCCCGCCTTGGCCGGGATCAGGTTGGTCGCCGTCAGGGTCAGGATCACCTCGTCGATATAGGGGAGCTGCTGTCCCTTCTGGTCGATGCGGTGATAGTAGGGATTGCGCGCGAAGACGAAGCGCTGGGCCGGCGGGACCGTGGTGAGCATCCACGGGTTGAGCGTGGGCATGTCGACATTGCTGTTGCCGTACATCACGTCCTGGCGCCGGAAGACGTTGACCCAGCGGCTGCCCTTGTAGAGCTTCAGGATGTCCTCCTCGGGCGTGTACTTGCCGTGGATCTTCCTGAGGTAGTGCGCCGGCCGGAACAGGAAGAGCGGCGCCGCGCGCGCCTGGCTTTCGATGAAATGCGGGTTGGGCTTGTCCCAGCTGTAGCGGATCGTCCGCTCGTCGATGATCTCGACCCTGGGCGGCTGGCCGTCGACGAGGAGCTCGACGGACGGACCGGAAGGCGACAGTTCCTTGTTGTTGGCGATATCCTCCCAGAAGAAGCGGAAGTCGTCGGTGGTGAAGGGGTGGCCATCCGACCATTTGTGGCCGGCGCGCAGCTTCAGGGTGAACTCGCGGCCCTCCTTGACGTCGTAGCTCTCGAGGATGTCGGGGTGCAGCTCGAACTTGTCGTCGTAGACGATCAGGCGGGTGTAGCTGTAGATCGTCATCAGGCGGGTATCGCGCGTGGCCGCGATCAGCATGTTGAGCTGGCCGCCGGGCTTGCCCGGGCCGTCGCCGCCGGCGAACCGCGTGACGATCTGGGGCTGCTGGGGAATGCGCTTGTCGACCGGCGGCAAGGCGCCCGACTTCACCTGTTCCAGCAGGCTCGGCGTCTCCTGCATCGCCGGCCGCGGATCGGCGGCAAAGGCCGGTCCCCCGACCGAGCCAAGCAACAGAACCTGCGTCAGAAGACGTCTCTTCATGCCTACCCCCACTCCCCAGCCACGTATGGATGCGCTCGCTACTTCTTCGTGAGCTTGCCCTCGAACAGGCAGTAGCCGTCGAGCATGATCGTCGAGGCGCCCTCCTTGAGGGAGCCGACGACATCCATCTGGTTGCCGCCGCCGACGACGGCCGTCGTCTTGAACTTCATGTCGGCGCCCATCGTCGCCTTGAAGTTGCGCTCCGGACGGCCTTCCTGCTGGAAGCGGCCCTGCACATCCGTGCCGACGACCGTGACGTCGATGGTCATCTTGTAGGTCGGGCACTTGCCGCTTCCCGGGACGTTCAGGCCATATCCCGTCCAGGTGAAAATCGCCGGCTCGGCCAGGGCGGGCCCGGCAAGAACCATGGCGGCGAGTGTGGCTACAGCTATTCTTTTCAGCATCGAAGTTCCCTCACCATAGGATCGCAACATGGATCGCCGGCTGCTGCGATCGGGCACCCAGCGCGCGACTATCCTGGGAGACCTTAGCGATTTTTTCGTATCGAAATCGCTCTTTTTGAAGGCACGATGCTGCGATTTTCGCGGTCATAATGTTTCAAGGGCTGCGTCGCAGTACCCGTCCGTCACGGCGTCGTAATAGTCGACGCTCGGACCGTCTTCCCGCGGCCTCAGAGGCTCTCGACGATGACGATCTCCAGCTCGCTCACGCCGTCCTTCTTGCGGTGCGCCGCGGCCGCGCGGTACTCGGGCAAGTCGTGGCAGCCGACCGCCTTGTCGAAACTCGGGAATTCGATGACGACGAAACGGTGGAATTTCTCCGGGCCCTCGAGGATCTTGAACCTGCCGCCGCGCGCCAGGATCCTGCCGCCGAACTTTTCGAGGATGCCCGGCACCAGGTCGGTGTACTTCCTGTACTGATCGGCATCGTTGACCTTCGAACGCGCGACCCAGTAGGCGACCATCTCATCCTCCCTGCCGACTGTGAGCGCCCTGCCGGACCAGGGCCGCAGCGCATTCTTGGTGCCAGGTCCGCCCTTGTCCCGCGCGAACGGTTCGGCCCATGCCGAACTGACACCGATTGATGGGCTTCCCCGATCGGCGATAGGGTGAGGCATGGTCGCCGCGGCAAATCTGGTGGAAGTGGCGGCGCTGGTGGGCGACACGGCGCGGGCGACGATGCTCAACGCCCTCATGGGCGGCCAGTCGCTGACGGCCACCGAGCTTGCCTACTGCGCCAACGTCTCCCGCTCAACGGCGAGCGGCCACCTGGGCAAGCTGGTTGCCGCGCGGCTTCTGGCTGTCACGCACAAGCGCCGCTTCAGCTATTACCGGATCGCCTCCCCGCTGGTTGCGACCATGCTGGAGAGCATCAAGGTCGTCGCCGCCATCGAGGTGCCTCCCCGCCGTCAGCCGCGCTCGGCAAGCGACGATGCCCTCCGCTTCGCCCGAAGCTGCTACGATCACCTGGCCGGCCAGGTGGGAGTAGCCGTTACCGATGCCCTCGTGGCCATGGGGCACATCGTGCTCACCGATCAGGGCGGCGAGGTGACGTCTTCGGGCGGGCACTTCCTTGCCGCGTTCGGCGCCGATCCGGGGCCGCGGACCCGGCGGGTTTTCTGCCAGCCTTGTCTCGACTGGAGCGAGCGTCGTTATCACCTCAAGGGACTCGTCGGGGCCCGGATTCTGGATCGTCTGCTGGAACTCGGATGGCTCGAATGCGTGTCGGGCAGCCGTGCGCTTCACCTGACGTCGTCCGGAAGGGCGGGCTTGTCCGAAACCTTCCAGATCGAGATCGACGACGAGGGTGTGTCGACCGGTCGACCATGCGACCCAGGACGGCTGACAGCTTAGGGTGAGCGAAGCGTCATCTCGCGCAAATGCTGCAGGTCACCGGACGGATAACAGAAATCCTGACGCCGGACCGAGATCCACGATGGCAAGTCGAACCTGCGCCATGGGCGCGGTTTCCTCTACTCCCGCTCGATCGTGTCCGACGTAGAAATCTCTGATGAGAAGTCTCTAAATATTTTCGGTGGTAGCTCGCGTAAAGACGTCAGTAATAGAGAATCCACCAGTGCCATAATGCGCCCACTGGCAACACGAAACCCTTTCAACGCTTTGAATTCCTCTGGCCTAAGAACGGCAACAGAGTCTGAATCGCTGAATTCTCGACGCCACAGAGGGATGCGTATCGAAAGTGGGACCTTTTCTTCCAACGACTAGACCTTCTACTTCACTCAGCGTTTGCAACGCCAAGAGCAATATTGCCCCGCCCGCGCCAGACGACAGATACGGATTCTCGAAAATGATCGGTGACCGTTCGACCTCATAGCAAATCTTCAATGCAAACTGGTCGGCCTCGAACTCTTCTTGGTAAGCGTCCTTGCCAACCTCCCTATGATTGAAGTTATGGTGGCCGTATTCGTGGGATATTGCGAATATTTCCATCGCCCTGGCCACTTGCTCGAACAACAGCAACTCGGTTTTTGTTGCCGGTCGAAACGGAACCAAGACATTGGTTCCCGTAAGTGCGTAGGAGAGATAGATTCTTAGCCAATATTTCACCAAATCAGGAGATGTCCGCAAATATTGCCGCGCTACAGCTTCGTCGTAGTCATCGGACTCCCAAATAAATGGATTTAGCCGAAGGGTTCTCGCAAATGCGCGGGCAACCAAGCCGCAGAAGCGAAACGTATGCGCTCCGACTGTGATTATACTCTCGTCAGTCATAATCACATTTGTTTTCGCGGCGTACGGACCCAGACGTGGTTCAATCCCTCGAGCTACGCTTGCATAAGAACTAAGCTTGAGGCGATCCATTGCCGCCTCTACATCGTCACACAATTTTGCGAACTGTGCTTGAGCGTAGGGGTTGACCATCAGATTCGTGGCCGACGCGTTTGAAGTAAACGCGTTCATTTCCTCGTTTCGGCTTAGGATTTCTTCATCGGACCAACCAGCTTGCTTAAAGCCCTCGTCTCCCTTGGCTTTATCTTCGGCTGGGTCGTAGTTGGGATTCCACAAAGCTGCATCTGGGCACTTGGCCATGCTTAAGAAAATCTGTTCCCAGAGCTGGATGGCAGCCTCATTCCTTTTGTTTTGGGGCATCCAAGAACCGCCGCGCTAACTATGTGTGTGTCGTTTCCATATCTAAGCCGCTGAATATTCACGTAGCTCATCGATCGAGTTTTGCCCAGCTTTGAGACACAAAAATTGGCTCGGAAGCTGAAGCGGCGCTGCAGCTCAACTCGTGAATGAACTTCCACAATAATGTAGAATGCGCCAAAAAAGAGGGCGCTTCTCGCTATGCCGTGTCCAAGAGAGGAAAAGCACCCTACCCAGACAAGGGTGTAAGCTCGTACGTTACACCGTATGGTGAGCTGTGCGCTTTCGGGGGAACTATGACGTCTCCACCCGGAAAGGGAAGCCAACGGGAAACGTGTAGATGAATTCTAGAACGCAAATCCCAAAACCCCGCGCCGTGTTCGACGATCCCGACGCACACCTAGACTTTCTCACTTTGTCGTCGGACGTTGATTTCGAAGGTCAACACTTCGATCGTAAGGAGGCTTGTCGCGCACGGCCCGACGGCAACGTCGCCCCATCCGATCTCAGGAAGATGGATGAACAAATCACCGAGTGCATCTCAGCCTTCTCGAACGCAAATCGCTCTGGGGGCCTACTAGTCTTGGGCATCGGTTCGACCGGAGAAATCCGAGGACTTGCTCATCTAACCGAAGCACAAGTTAACGCCATGACCCGACTCAACACCAAGCTCGTTCATCACCGATGTGAGGCCAAGCTGGTGGAAATTACCAATGCACACGGTCAATCCGACCAACTCGCCCTTATCTATGCCCATCACGTAGACAACGCGATTTGCGAGGAGGTCGGAGCAAATCCCCGAGCCTGGACGAGATCTGGCAGACAGAACCTGCTCCTGAGCGACGTCGACCGCGAACGGATTTGCCGCGAGAAGCGGATCGTAGACTTCGAGAGGACCCCGTGCTGCGCATTCATTACCGCAGACCTGGATCAAGGGGTTGTTAAGGCATTCGCCCAAAGCTTTCTGGAGGCAGCCTCCTACAATTGGACCGACTCCGATCTTCTCTATCAAGCCGGTGCCGTTGTCCGTGATGACGGCCGCCCGGAACAGTTCAACTATGCTGGCATTTTGTTCTTCACAGGCAATCCTCAGCGCGTCCTTCCACATGCTCATGTCCGGCTGTTGCGTTTCGACGTCTCCTTCAGCCGGCGCCGCGAGCGATCGCTTCCTACGCATGAACAAAAATTCACAGGATCCGTAACCAAGCAGATCCGTGATTTTCGAACATTCATCGCCGAGTCCGCGTTCTTCAAGACCTATCAATTCCGGGATCCGGCCGGTGGTTTTCGAGAAGAATCGGAATACCCACTAATTGCCATCGACGAGGCGATCGTTAACGCAATCGCCCATCGTGACTATGCCATCCAAACACCGATCCAATGCGAAAAATACTCGGATGCTTTTGTCGTTCGCAGTCCCGGCATACTTCGTCAGCAGCGTGATGTTCCACCGCATTTTTCGCTAGATGACACGCTCTTAGAACATTTGCCGCGCAATGCACTTCTCATCGAGTGGCTGAAATCGATCCGCGATACCAAGGACGGTCCGTATGTACGCGCCCTGCAGGAGGGCACCCGCCGTATGCGCGACGAAATGCAAACGCTTGGGTTGCCGGCCCCGGAATACGACATCAGCCCGTTGGCGACAGAAGTGATCCTCCGAAACGATGCCGAGCGACGCGAAGCCGCAGCGGGATCGGTCGAGCCGGAAACGACAGAATTCAGCAATCTCTATCCTTTCAGCTCAGGGCTACCTAGTGGTTCGCGAGATGATCGCAGACGCGCTGTTCTCAGCGCTCTCGCCGATCGGCTACAGGCGAACGGGTGGTACATTGATTCTGTCCGCTTCGGAACCGTGACAGCGCATCGCCGCGGCGCAGCGCGTCCGGCGCCACAGGAGATCGCCAGGGTCGTTCGCATTTATCCCGCTTACACCTTCCAGGTTCGCGAATATCATGAGCAACCTTATCTAATTGTCGACGCAACAGTCGTCGTACAGAGCGTGCTCAACGCCGCGATGGCAATCAGCCAATTCGGTACCTCCCAGGTAGCCGGCTTGCACGGGATAGCAAACTGGCGTGGCTGGCAACGCGCGAGAATTCTATCGGCCGACGTAGAGTTCTGTCGCGTCTTGCTCTTGGAGTATGATCGCGAGGAAACTATTGCGTCTGCCAAGGTGATCCCCAGACTACCTCGTGCGCTCATCGATCGTGCTATCGCCGCAAGCGGTGTGCGCTACGATCTTCCACGTGAAATCAAGCAATCTGCTCTGGCACTTGAGACCAATGCTGCCCGGATGCGCGCCGAGCGAACGCAAGCACTCGTCGAAGAGCTCACCGAGAATATCTTTCCGATAACGGTCAACGGTGCAAGCATTTCCGTATCGTCCCGTCCACTCCCCCTATCTACCCGCGGGGATGGCGTGGCAGCAATTCGTGTCGATGGTCTTGCCGAACCCGAAGTCGAATTTGCCCTTCACCGCGCCGGCTCGAACATTCGTGAGGGGATTGTGCGTTTTGGGTCCTTCGAGCACGACCCGCGAGACATCGAGCTTATCCCGATTTGCGCGCCGACTTAGATCGACAACATGCGGGCTCTCATCGAGCGGTTGCGGTCGGGAAAATTCAAATATCGCGGAGCCGAACGAACATTCAGCACGAAACTCATCTACAATGCGATTGTGCCCGCTGAACCTGCCCAGTCGGAGCAGGAGTGCCGGCGCCTTCTCGATCAGCATCCATCTTGGGCAGGCGATAAGAGCTTGCCCCGGCTTTTTCTCGTCCACTGTCCCGAGCTCGGTCATGCGCTCGATGATGAAACGGCACCCTACTACACCATAAAGCGGTTTCTCCTTGAAGCCGGCATTCCATGCCAGATGATCGATACGCCGACTCTGGTCAACCCAGACTATAAAGATCTCAATCTCGCCCTCAACATCGTCGCGAAATGCGGCCTCGTGCCATGGGTTCTTCCGGAATTGATCCCCGACGCGGATTTTTTTATCGGTTTGTCCTATACCCAAAGCAGTCGAGGGCCGGGCGAGCGGCTAATGGGTTTCGCTAACGTCTTCAATGAGTATGGCCGGTGGGAGTTTTACTCCGGGGGCACTCACGCCTTCGCTTACGAGGAGCGAGCCCAGTACTATGAGCAATTGGTCGAAAGCACGCTCAAACGGCTAACGCTATCCGAAGTCCCAACGGTCTGTTTCCACTATTCGGCCAAGTTCTCCAGGGAGGATCGGGCTGCAATATTGCGTGCTGCGCGACGGGTGCGACCCCATGGTCGCTACGTATTTGTCTGGATCAACACGCAGCACCATGTCCGACTCTACGACTCTCGCCCCGAAACTGATGGGAGCGTGGCCCGCGGTCGCTACGTGATCGCCGGCAAGAACCAGATCTATCTCTCGACCACAGGCTACAATCCATATCGAAAAGCGATCGGCACGCCCCATGCGTTGGAGCTTACTGCGCGGATCGAGAAACCAGAAGACTTATCAAGTGCTCCGCCTGATCTCCGAGTGCTTGCTATGCAGATCTTAAGCTTGACGAAGCTCAATTGGGCTTCAACGGACTCACTGTGCGCGGAACCGATAACGACAAAATACGCCGGCGACATTGCGTATCTGACTGCCGCCTTCATGCGGCAAGGGCATGAGTTTAAACTACATGACGCGCTGGAGCGCACTCCCTGGTTCATTTGAACTGCAAAGGAAGCCGGCGCTGACCCGATTTCCATCGGCCTAGCTGACGGACCTGCAATTTTCTAGGTCACCGATGGAACAAGTGCTCTCTACGTGGTTTGTCGGGCCATTAATTCAAAGGTGTCGCTATGCGTGTTCGGCCAAAGGCAATTCGTAGAACCGGACAGATTTTGCGCGAAACTCTTTGGCTGCCCAGCGTCGACAAATTGTTGCCCGGGGATGTTCTATTTACACGTCATATCTATGGCCGAAGCGCGCAAGCCGTTCTTCAGAGCAAGGTCATTCGTAAGAAGACTGGGGGTGACTTTAGTCACGTGGCGATTTGCACTACTCCCCCAGTGTTCATCGAAGCGATTGGCCAAGGCGTCTCAAACATCTCTATGTCGAGGTGCTTCGCTTTTGATCGCGATAATGTGCGCGTGAAACGCTACCACTCTTCAAACGTGGCGGCGCAAGCCGCTAGTTGGGCATCACCCATGCTCGGTCAGCACTATTCAGTACGCAAGGCTTTGGCAACTCAGCTTCCCATCAGAGCTGCTGCCGACGATCGAGGCACGATCTGCTCCCGCTTGGTGAGAGACGCGTTTGCCAACGCAGGCGCACCTGAGCTTTTGCAGCTGGATGCAGACAAAGTCACGCCAGCCATCATTGATGGCATCGCTGGCTTTAGGGATATTACCGACCAGATTTTTCGTGAAGGACTTACACCCAAGAACGCCGAACGACTGAGTGCTTTAGACGGTGACTACATTCGGTCTCCGGCCGACAGGCAAACTGCTCTGCTTGCCGGGTATATCGAAGAGATCTGGCCAAGGCTCACGGCACTTAACGCATTGAACGCGCAATATCAGGTTCCGCGGTCATTTTTTGAAGCAGTAGAAAGCATAGCCAATTTACTTATGGTAGCAGCGGATCGCGGCGAGACCACCGGACTGGCACAAGAGCTTCACGAAATCGACAACCTAATAGCCAATTGCTTCAGGAGAGGCGAGCTAGATGAGGTAGCCGCAGAGGCTTATAAGCTTGAGTTAGACGATCTGGCGAGGATGGAGCACGAACTTCAACGTGAGAATCCAGACATCGACTTTGATCAGTTGGGACAAGTCCTAGCTTCCGGGCAACGTCTCATCGAAAGCCGAGAACACATGTTAGGTAGATTGAAGAGGCTGGCGACGGTATCTACGTCCGCTACCCTCTTGCGTGATTTTCAAGCACTCTTAGCAGAGCGTACTAAAGAACGGCTACGGCGGCAGCAGCGGGTGTTTGAACAACTTAAAGCGCAGCAAGACCCCGCATAGTAGAGCGATTGGGTGCCCTACGTTTTTGCCACCTAGGTATCCGGTCACTCCCACTCAATCGTCCCCGGCGGCTTCGACGTGATGTCGTACGTCACCCGGTTGATCCCCCGCACCTCGTTGATGATGCGGTTGGCGACGCGGCCCAGGAACGCATGCTCGAACGGGTAGTAATCCGCCGTCATCCCGTCCGTCGACGTCACCGCCCGCAGCGCACACGCCTGATCATACGTCCGCCCATCCCCCATCACCCCCACCGTCCGCACCGGCAGCAGCACCGCGAACGCCTGCCAGATCTCGTCGTACAGCCCCGCCTTGCGGATCTCGTCGAGATAGACGGCGTCGACCTGGCGCAGGAGGTCGAGCTTCTCCTTGGTGATGGTGCCGGGGATGCGGATGGCCAGGCCCGGGCCGGGGAACGGATGGCGGTTCACCAGGTCGGGCGGCAGGCCGAGCTCGCGGCCGAGCGCCGCGCACCTCGTCCTTGAACAGCTCGCGCAACGGCTCGACCAGCTTCATGTTCATGCGCGCCGGCAGGCCGCCGACATTGTGATGGCTCTTGATGGTGACCGAGGGGCCGCCGGTGAAGGACACCGATTCGATCACGTCGGGATAGAGCGTGCCCTGGGCGAGGAACGCCGCGCCGCCGATCTTCTTCGCCTCGGCTTCGAACACGTCGATGAACAGCGCGCCGATCGTCTTGCGCTTGGTCTCGGGGTCGCTCACGCCGTCGAGCGCCTTCAGGAAGGTCTCCGAGGCGTCGGCGTGGATCAGCGGGATGTTGTAGTGGTCGCGGAACAGGCGGACCACCTGCTCGCCCTCGCCCAGCCGCAGCAGGCCGTGGTCGACGAACACGCACTGGAGCTGGTCGCCGATCGCCTCGTGCAGCAGCACGGCCACGACCGAGGAGTCGACGCCGCCCGACAGGCCGCAGATCACCCGGTCCTTGCCGACCTGGGCGCGGATCTGGGCGATGGCGCGCTCCTTGAAGGCGTGCATCGTCCAGTCGCCTCGAAACCCCGCGATGTTGAGCGCGAAGTTGCGCAGCAGCTTGGCGCCGTCGGGCGTGTGCATCACCTCGGGGTGGAACTGCACGGCGTAGAACTTGCGCGCCTCGTCGGAGATGGCGGCGAAGGGCGCGTTCTCGCTGGTGGCGATGACGCTGAAGCCCGGCGGCAGCCTGGTCACGCGGTCGCCGTGGCTCATCCAGACCTGCTTTTTGTCGCCCGGCTGCCACACGCCGTCGAACAGGGCCGAGGGCGCTTGACCAGAAGCTCGGCGCGGCCGAATTCGCGGTGATGGCCCGCCTCGACCGCGCCGCCGAGCTGCTGGGCCATGGTCTGCTCGCCGTAGCAGATGCCCAGCACGGGCACCTTGGCGGCGAAGATGGCGGGGTCGGCGGCGGGCGCGGCGCCCTCGATCACCGAGGCCGGGCCGCCCGACAGCACGATGGCCTTGGGGCCGAACTGCTCGATCTTGGCCCGGTCGACCGACTGGAAGGGGTGGATTTCACAGTAGACGCCGGCTTCGCGCAGGCGCCGGGCAATGAGCTGGGTGACTTGGGAACCGAAATCGACGATCAGCAGGCGGTCGGACATGCGGCGATATAAGGAAACCGGGCGACGGGTTCAACTGCTGTCGGTGTGGATGGCTTATCGCACCCTCCCCCGTTTGGCAGGGCTATCGCATATGGCCAAAAAACTCCGTCATCCCGACCGGAGCCGAGCGCAGCGAGGCGCAGCGGAGGGACCTGCTCTGTTACGTCGGCGACAAGAGGAGGTCCCTCGGCTACGCCGCCCGCTGGGCGGCTTCGCTCGGGATGACAGGATAGAGGTAGCCGCCCCGCCTGGAACCCCGGCCCCTGAGGCCGCGTTGAATACACTTGCCTCACTCGATCGAAGAAGACTCCAGGTCCGGGACAGATCGCATGAAAGTCCTGGTCCTTCTCAACGCCGCCGCCGGCACGGCCGACAAGGCCGACGACCCCGAGGCAATGGTGCGCGAGGCCTTTGCCGGCCACGGCGTCGAGGCCACGCTGCGGGCCTTGCCCGGCCCCGAGATCGCCGCCGCGGCCCGCGCCTTCGTGACCTCGCGATCGGCCGACGCCGTGGTGGCCGCCGGCGGCGACGGCACGATCAGCGCCGTGGCGGGGGCATTGGCCGGCAGCGACGTGCCGCTCGGCATCGTCGCCATGGGAACCCTCAACCACTTCGCCAGGGATCTCGGCCTGCCGCTCGAGGTGAAGCAGGCCGCCGCCGTCATCGCCGCCGGCCGCACACGTCAGGTCGACGTGGCCGAGCTCAACGGACGCGTCTTCGTCAACAACTCCTCGGTCGGCCTCTATCCCTTCATGGTCGCCCGCCGCACCGAGCAGCAACGCCATGGCCTGGGCAAGGCCCTCGCCACCCTCCCCGCGACCCTGCAGACCCTGCTGGGCGCCTCGTGGCACCGTCTCGGCATCGCCGCCGCCGGCGAGCGCAAGGCGGTGCGCACGCCCTGCATCTTCGTCGGCAACAATGCCTACGAGACCGGCCTCGCCGACTTCGGCAGCCGCAAGAGCCTCGAGCGCGGCGAGCTCGACGTTCAGGTGATCAAGCAGCAGACCCGGCTCGGCCTCCTGCTCCTGCCCTTCAAGATCGCCCTGGGCCTGGCCGATCCCGCGCGCGACGTGCAGGCCTTTCGCTGCGCCGAGCTGGAGCTCACCTCGCGGTCGCCCCGCCTGCGGGTGTCGCTCGACGGCGAGATCGCCACCCTCTCCTCGCCGCTGCGCTATCGCAGCCGGCCGGGCGCGCTCCGCGTGCTGGCGGAACCCCGGCCCGCCGCTGCCGGCTGAAGCGACGCCGATGCGGAAGATCGCCCACCTGTCGGACCTGCATTTCGGCCGGATCGACCCGTTCATCCTGCCCGCGCTCGCCGCGACGATCCGCGCGGCGCAGTCCCGACGTCATCGTGGTGTCGGGCGACCTCACCCAGCGCGCGAAGACGCGCGAGTTCGCCGCCGCCCGCGATTTCCTCGCCACGCTCGAATTTCCGCAGATCGTCGTGCCCGGCAACCACGACGTGCCGCTCTACAATGTCTTCATGCGCGCCTTCCATCCGCTGCGGCGCTACCGGCGGTTCTTCGGCGGCGAGGCGGCGCCGTTCCATGCCGACGGCGAGATCGCCGTCGTCGGCGTCAACACCGCGCGCTCCCTCACCTTCAAGGACGGCCGCATCAACCGCGAGCAGGTGGCGCGGGTCTGCCGGCGCTTCGCGCCGCTCGACGACGGCGTCACGCGCATCGTCGTCACCCATCATCCCTTCGAGGGCACCGGCGGCGCCGGCGACGGGCTGGTGCGGCGCGCCGGCATGGCGATGCAGGCCTTCTCGCAATGCGGCGTCGATCTCATCCTGTCGGGCCATCTGCATGCCGGCCAGTCCGGCCTCGGCAGCGCGCGCTACGAGCATGCCGGCTACGCAGCACTTCTCGTCCAGGCGGGAACGGCGACGTCGGTTCGCCGGCGGGGCGAGCCCAACTCGTTCAACATGCTCGAGGTGGCGCCGCGCCGGGTCACCGTCGAGCGCCTGACGTGGGACGAAAGCCGCGCCGCCTTCGAGGTCGCGGCGCGCGACCGTTTCGAGAAGGCCGGCGGGGCCTGGACCGCCGCGCCCGCCCGCGGGCCCGCGCCATGACGGCCCGATCGCGGATCTTCCTGTCGGTAACCGCCGTGGCCTTCCTCGCGCTGCTGGGCGGGCTCCTGCTCGACGGGCGGCTGGCCGCCGCCGATGCCGCCATCAACGCCTTCCTCGGCCCCTATCGCGCCGAACCCTTGCTGACGGCCTTCCTCTGGGTGACGGCGCTGGGCGCCAGCCCGGCGGTCACCGCGGCCGCGGTCACGGCCAGCGCCCTGCTGTGGTCGGAGCGGCGCCTGCGCCCCGTCGCCGCCCTGTGGGTCGCGTTTCTCGGCGCCGAGGCCACGAGCTGGACGGTCAAGTTCCTCGTCGGCCGCGCCCGCCCGGAATTCCTCGCCATCGCCAGCGCCCATTCGCCGGCCTTCCCGAGCGTGCATTCGACCTCGGCCATGGCGGTCTACGGGTTCCTGGCCTGGCTCGTCGCCCGCCGGAGATCGGCCCCGCGCCTCTCCCGCGCGGTGCTGGTCGCGGCCGCCGGGCTGATCGTCCTGATCGGCTTCAGCCGGATCTTTCTCAGCCTGCACTACACCAGCGACGTGCTGGGCGGCTTCCTCGTCGGCTGGTTCTGGCTCCTCGCCGGCATCGCCGTGGCCGAGCCGCCCCCTGCGCGGCTTCGCTCGGGATGACGGAAGTAGGTGAGCGCCTCAGCCGCCTCATGTCCCTCAAAAAACCGTCATCCCGACCGGAGCGAAGCGAGCGGAGGGACCCGTTCTGACGCTTCGCAAAAAACCGTCATCCCGACCGGAGCGAAGCGGAGTGGAGGGACCTGTTCTTGTGGCCGCATCGACGAGAACAGCTCCCTCGACTACGCCCGATCAGCTCACGCCCTCGCCAGGTGCTCGCCCATCAGCCGGTCCCTGTGGACCGCGCGCGAACAGAACTCGGTCACCCGGACGGCAATGTCTTCGATCGACAGGCACTCCGGCGCATCGGCGGCGATGGCCGCCTCCGGCATGGACGGCAATGTCGCCTCCCGCGGATCCTGGACGAGGGCGCAGCCGCCGAGCCTCTCGATTTCCACGATCCCGGCCGCACCGTCGCTGCCGGCGCCGCTGAGAACGATGCCCATGACCCGCTCGCCGTAGGCCTTGGCGACCGAGGCGAACATGGGATCGATCGCCGGACGCACGTTGTGCACCCTGGGATTCTGGTTGAGCCGGATGAAGTCCCGCACGACGGACATGTGATGATCCGGCGGCGCGACATAGATGCGTCCCGCCTTGATGGGCGCACACTGCAGGGCAAATCCCACCGGGAGCTTGCCATGCCAGCTCAGGATCTCCGGCAGGAGGCTTGCGGCGCCGGCATGCATGACGACGAACACCGTCGCGCCGCAGTTTCGCGGCAGCCGTTCGGTGATGCGCCGAAGGGGTTCGAGACCGCCGCCGGCAGCACCGACCGCTACGATTGCCTGCGCGACCATGGGAACTCCTGTGCCGGTGGGTTACTTCTTGGGTGGCTTGTTGCCGAAGGCGTCAGCCACTTCATCCTCCTTGATGCGCGCCGCGGGGTTGCCGGGCTGATCAAGATTCTGCTCTTCCGTGCCGTCCCCCATCATGCCGGGCTTGGAGACGCCGGGCTTCTTGGTGTCCTTGGGATTCGTGACTTTATCCGTCATGGCAAAATTCTCCGGGCATTGGGCCTCACTCATTCAACGCCCACGATCGACGCCTGTTCCGCATCGGAGGATCGGCCTCGTGTTCAATATCGAACAGCCTCCCTCCGGCGTTGCCTTTCATTCCGTCATCCCGACCGGAGCGAAGCGGAGCGGAGGGACCTTTTCCTGGGGCGGCATTGACAAGAACAGGTCCCTCGACTGCGCCGCCCCTCGGGAGCTTGCGCTCGGGGCAGGCCGGCGGCTCCGCTCGGGATGACGAGGGGCCGCTTATCATGCCGAGCGCGACGGCGATCAGGACGACCGCGGCCGCCATCAGCATCCAGCCCGGATGCCGCCCGCGCGTGCCCCACAGGTTGCCGAGGGCGCCGAACAGGTAGGTCGCGCCGACCAGCAGGCCGGTCGCGCGCCGGACGTCGCGGTCGAACCAGAGCGACGCGGCGATCAAGGCGAGCCCGCCCCCGAACCAGACGACCGTGCTGAACTGCAGCAGCAGCGGCACCAGCCGCCTGACCGGCGCCGATATCCGCCCGTGGCTCAGGAACAGCGCCGCGATCGGCCGCACCATGAGCCGCTGGGTCAGCACGCCGTGAACCACCGCGGTCGCGCTGCCGATGACGCCCGCCAGCCCGAGGGCAATGTTCTGCCAGGTCATGACCATACACCTCTGTATGGACGGTATGGCGGACGGATTGGCCACCGTCAATACACCTGTGTATGGTGCAGCCATGACCGATCGCCTCACCCGGGACGACTGGCTGACGCAGGGCCTGCGGACCCTGGCCAGGGACGGCGCCAATGCGCTCAAGGTCGGCGCCATGGCCGACCGGCTGAAGGTCTCGCGCGGCAGCTTCTACTGGCACTTCCGCGACATCGCCGATTTCCGCGCCCAGCTCCTGCAGGACTGGCAGGAGCGCTCGACCGACCAGGTCATCCGCGACCTCGACGCCCGCAAGGCCGAGCCGGACCGCCTGAAGCAGTTCATGAAGCGGGCCTTCGCCGCCCGGCGCGACCTCGACCGCGCCGTCCGCTCGTGGGCGGCGGAAGACGCCGCTGTCGCCAAAGTCGTCGCCGCGGCCGATGCCAGCCGCGTCGCCTACCTCGCCAGGATGCTGGCGGCGGCCGGCGTCGACGGCCAGCGGGCGCGCCATCGGGCGGCCTTCCTCTATTGGGCCTATCTCGGCCAGCCCGGCGTCATGGATCCCCGCCATGCGTCGATGCCGGACCCGGCCATCGACGATATCGCCGACCTGTTCGAAAGCTGAACGGCTAGCCAAGGCGGAAGCAGGCCTTTGCCGCCTGCCGCCTGTCCGCCGCGCTCATATCCTCCGGCAGCCGCCGGGCGAGCTCCAGCGTCGTGCAACTCTTGCCGAGCGCGGCGAGCGCGCTCGGCAGCGGCCGGGCATGGATTTCGGCAAAGTCGCGCTCGCCCCGGTCGGGCCGCACCGGGTAGGCCAGGCGCTCGACCCCGACGCTGAACCGGGCGTCGACGCCGGGCTTGTTGCCGCGCGCATCGAGCCGGATCCACCGCGCTTCATCCTGCAGCCAGACGGCGTTGAGCCCGTGGAGGTAGGTCCGCTCGCCGCCGCCGAGCTTCTGGTAGACCAGCCCCGTGGCGATGCCGCAGGCCCGCAGGACGGCGGCCAGCAGGTGTGACTTCGCGAAGCAGATGCCGTGGCCATGGCGCAGCACGTCCGACGCCGACACGCTCACCGCCTGGGCGTCGATGTCCATCGAGTGCGGGTAGCGATCGCGCACGGTGTCGTAGGCGGCGCGCATCGTGTCGACCGCGCGCGCCCGCCGGACCTCGCCGGCCAGGCGCTGGACCGCGGGATGGTCGCGGTCGACGGCCGCCGAGGCGGCCAGGAACGGCTCGAGCCGCTCGTCGGATGCGGCGCCGGTCGGCGTGGCGGTAGACAGGGGGTGCACCATGGGTCGTCCTCCAGACAAACAAAAACCCCGCTCTCGAAGAGGCGGGGCCCGGTATCGCGTTCGTGTGTGTGTTTCGTTCAGCGCACGCGCGATTCTCCCGTCCCGCCCGAAGGTGGCGGCGTCGCTTGGTGACTTGCGCGGCGGCGTTCATGGCGCGGACACTAATCGCGGCGGTCCTCGACCGTCAACGGCTCTTGCGTCGAGGCTTGGGCTGCCCGTTGGGTCGAGGGTGCCCGCCGGGTCCTGGTGGGCTCACAGGACCCGGGCTTGGGCGTGGGCCTGGCCTGGGAGGGCGCCCCGGGTTTGGATTGGGGTGACCTCCGGGATTGTGGGGCGGGCGCGAAGGCGGTGGAGGGCGAACCGGACCGGTCGCCGCTCTCAAGAACTTGATCGCGCCAAAGGCTGCGCCGGCAGCCGTCGTCGATATCGCATGAGCTTTCACGAGCAGCCTCCTCGCTCAGACAGGTGAACTCACCCTTGCATCGACAACACTGGTTAGCGACGTGCCCGATGCAGCTTGACGCCATCCTCTCATTGTCGGTCGGGCATCGCCGATCACAATCCACCGTTGATGTGAAAAAAACTTTGCCCGCCCTCTGGCAAAGCGCAAAAACTTCGTGTATTGCCCTCGCCCCATGGCTGAAACCACGACATCGATGGGCGACCTACCCGCTGCGGCGGCCGGAAACATTCGTTCCGGCATGCCCATGGGCGTCGCCCGCTCACGAAAGGCCCGCTTCGGCTAGCAGTCGCTCACAAGGTGTCTGCGGCGGCCGGAAGGGCCGCTATTTTTTTGCCGAATTCAGGTGCAATCATGCAACGTCATCACAGAATTCTTTCCGCCGCCGCGGCGCTGCTCGTCTGGGTCGTCCCGGCGAGTGCGGCGTCGCCGGATCCGGACGGGGAAATCGCCGGCGACGCAATCGGCGTCCCTGTCGTCGCGACCTGGCTCCCGGTCGAGGCGCGCAACCAGACCAGCGGCGCGCGCGGCCCGGCGGCGGTCGTGTTTGGCACAGCCCAGGAAAGAGGCCGCAGCCGGCAGGCCATCCTGCGCGTCGACTGCTTCGACGGCCGGACGACCCTGCACGTCGACGACACGGCGCCGCTCGGTCTCGGCGCGTCCGCCGTGCGCCCGTCCAGGGTGGCGGTGATGGTCCGGCTCGACGGCGGCCGCTTCGTCTCCGCCGTCTGGCAGGCCAGCGCCGACGGCAGCGGCCTCGAGCTGTCGGGCGAGCGGGCCGTCGCGTTCCTGAACGGGCTGTACGGCCGGAGCGAGCTGCGCCTCGTCCTCCTGCGGCCCCTGTCGGTGCCGTTCCGTGTTCACCTTCGCCGTCGGCGGGGCCGAACAGGGCCTCGCCGCGATCGCCGACCGCTGCCACTGGTCGGCCGGGCCGGCCATCAGCGACGCCGGTCGTTAGATGAAATCTGCAGGCGGTCCCGAGGACCGCCTGCAGCTCTTTCAGGAGGTCACGCCGGGGCGAGTCCCGTCAGCAGCTTGTCGAGGGCGTCGAGATTGCGCTGCCAGCCGTAGGCCGCGCCCTTGTAGTTGTTGTCGTCCTCGGCGCCGAAGCCCGACTGCTCCAGGCGCAGCCGCGTGCCGCCCTCGACGGGCGCGAGCGTCCAGGTGACGGTGGTGTGCAGTTGTTTGCCGCCCGCGGCGTTCCAGCTGTAGGACAGGCGCCGGTGCGGCTCGACGGCCAGGACCTCGCACTCGACCACGCCGTTCCAGTGCGGCATCGGCTGGGTGCGGAAGGTGAAGCGGGCGCCGACCGTCGGCCGGAAGTCGTTCTTCATCAGCCAGTCCGCGATCAGCGCCTCTTGCGTCAGCGCCCGCCAGACCTTCTCCGGCGGATGCGGGACCACCCGTTCGACGACGAGGGTGCGTGTGTCGGTCATTGGTCCATCCTGTTCAAAGTGTCTTCGAGGCGGTCGAACCGGTCGCGCCAGAAGGCGCCCTGCAGGGCCATCCAGTCGACCAGCGGCCGGAGCGCCTGCGGCCGGGCGCTGTAGTGGGTCTGCCGCCCGTCCCGCCGGTCGCTCACCAGGCCGGCCTGCTTCAGAACTCCCAGATGCTTGGAGATGGCCGGCTGCGACACGCCCGAGGGCGCCGTCAGCACCCGCACGGTCTGCTCCCCGTCCCGGCTCAGCCGCTCGAAGAGCGCCCGCCGGGTCGGATCGGCCAGGGCGGCGAAGAGGTTGGGGGCGGTGGCCGGCATGGCCAATTCATAACTGACCAGTTATCAATCTGTCAATCTCCGCCCCTCCTCCCGGTGCGAAAAAACCCCCTGCGCGGCACGCAAGAATTATGTGATCGGGCGACGACGGCTCGGCGCTTGACAACCGCGCGCAATGTTGTGGCCTATGCCTGCCGACCCTGACGAACAGAGGATCGGCATCATGGGCAGCCCCGCACCCTTACTTGTGCAGGCCCCCGGCCGGCGACCAACGTTTCAGCCACCAACGTTTTCGCCGAAGCGCTCAGTCCTCGGTCGCCAGCTTGCGCCGGATCAGGGGCGCCGCCAGGTTGCGCCAGACGAAGGCCATCTCCTCGACATCGACGCCGCCCATCGTGTCGGTCCGCTCGCCCACCGGCTCGCCGCCCATGCCCTCGTAGAAGAACCGCGTCGGGTTGCTGGCCAGCATCCACAGCACCGCCGTGTCGCAGCCGTCGGCGCGCAGCTGGCGGAACAGGGCGTCGAGCAGGCGCCGGCCCAGCCCCAGGTTCTGGAAGTCGGGCTCGACATAGAGGGTGTAGACCTCGCCCACCCGGATTTCTCGGCCGTCCAGCCCCTCCGGCTTGTCGCGCACCAGGCCGCAGCTGCCGAAGCCCACCACGCCCATCTCCTGGTCGTCGGCCACGAACACGCCGCGCGCCTCGCCGGGATCGGACAAGCAGCCGCAGCCACCAGGCCGACTGGCGCACGTCCGACATCGCCACCAGCATCGTGTCGGGCAGCAGCCCGGCATAGGCCGACTGCCAGGTCTCGACATGGACGCGGGCGATCGCCTGGGCGTCGCTGCGGGCGGCGCGGCGGATGCGGATCATGCCGCCGCCTCGTGGGCTTTGGCCTCCGTCTCCTGGGGCGGCTTTTCCTTTCGCACGAGCATCGCGGCGAAGAAGCCGTCGGTGCCGTGACGCAGCGGCGACAGGCGGAGATAGGGACCGGCCGCGACCTCGGCCGGCGGCTCGCTGGCGATCGCGTCGCGCCAGATGTCGGCCACCGGCACCACGGCGAAGTCGGGATGGCGCGCGAGGAAGGCCTCGACCTGGCGCTCGTTCTCGGCCGGCAGCACCGAGCAGGTGGCGTAGATCAGTCCGCCGCCCGGCTTCACCAGGCGCTGCGCGGCATCGAGGATGGCGGCCTGCTTGGGCACCAGCTCGGCGAGATCCTCGGGGCGCAGCGTCCAGCGCCCGTCGGGATTGCGCCGCCACGTGCCGCTGCCGGTGCAGGGCGCGTCGACCAGCACGCGGTCGAAGGCGCCGGCCTGGCGCTTCAGCCATTTGCGGTTGTCGCCGTCGAGCGCGCGGCGCTCGACATTGTGCGCGCCGGCGCGGCGCAGGCGCTGGGCCGAGCGGTCGAGGCGCGATTCGTAGACGTCGAGCGCCACCACCCGGCCCTTGTTGTTCATGCCGGCCGCCATGGCGAGCGTCTTGCCGCCGGCGCCGGCGCAGTAGTCGGCGACCTGCATGCCGGGCTGGGCGTCGACCAGCGCGGCGACGAGCTGCGAGCCCTCGTCCTGGATCTCGACCAGGCCGTTCTGGAACGCCTCGCCGGTCACCACCGAGAGGCGGCGCTTGAGGCGGAGCCCGTTGGCGGCGTAGCGCATCGGCTCGGTCTCGATGCCTTCGCGCTGCAGCGCCGCGCGCGCCTCCTCGACCGTGGCCTTCAGGCGATTGACGCGCAGGTCGACCGGCGGCGGCTTCTCGAGCGCGGCGATCTCGCGGCCCCAGGCCTCGCCGTAGGCTTCCTTGAGATGCGGCGCCACCCATTCCTGGACGTTGAGCCGCACCCAGTCGGGCTGCTCGGGATGGGGCAGCGAATGGCCCTCCATCTGGCGCAGCGCGCGCAGCTCGGCTTCGTCGAGCGGCGCCGGCCGGTAGGTGCCGCCGTCGAACATCGCTTCGACCTGCCGCAGCTCGAGCCTGTCGACCAGCAACAGATCGGCGGCGACGATGGCGCGGGCCGAGCCGCCGGCTGGAACGCCGGATGGCGCGTGCGCTCGAGCCACCAGTAGAGCTGGCCGTAGCGGCGCAGGATGCCCCACACGCGCTCGGCCACGGCGCGGCGATCGCCGCTGCCGATGAAGCGGCGGGCGCGGAAGTAGGCGTTGGCGACGAGATCGGCCGGCCGCTCGGAGCGGCTGACGATCTCGTCGAGAAGTTCTATGGTCGCGGCCACCCGCGCGCCCGGCGTCATGTCGATCCTCTTTCCGCCCCAGCCGCTACGATGAATAAGCCCGCCGCGCAACGCCCTTCCCCTCGCCTCGATGCGTGAATCCCTCAAACGGTCGCTGCTGGTCCTCGCCTCGATTCTGGCCGGCCTGCTCGCGCTCGAAATCGGCCTGCGCGCCGCCACCTGGAGCTACCTCTTCACCTGGCCCAACTTCGTGCTCGATGCGCGCACGGTGCTGGCCGAGCGCGACCGGGGCCGCTACGTCCATGACGACCGGCTGGGCTACGTCCCCCGCCCCGGCTACGCCGCGCCCGGCCTCACGATCAATTCGGAGGGCCTGCGCCCGACCGGCGAGCAGACCGCCGGCGCGCCCATCCTGGCGGTGGGCGATTCCTTCACCTTCGGCGAGGAGGTGAATGACGGCCAGACCTGGCCCGCCCAGCTCCAGCGGCTGACCGGCCGGCGCGTGCTCAATGGCGGCGTGAGCGGCTACGGCTTCGACCAGACCGTGCTGCGCGCCGAGCAGCTCGCGGCAAAGTACAAGCCCGTCGGTCATCGTCGTCAGCTTCATCGCCGACGACATCCGCCGCACCGAGATGCGCCGCCTGTGGAGCGCCGACAAGCCGTGGTTCGATCTCGACGGCGACCGGCTCGTGCTGCAGGGCGTGCCGGTGCCGCCGCGCGCCGATCCGCGCACCACGCTCACCTTCTGGCAGCGCACGCTGGGCTACTCCTACCTGTTCGACTTCATCCTGCGCCGCCTCGACCTCCTGCACGACTGGTTCGGCGATCACCTGCGCGTGCACCCGCCGGGCACCGGCGAGAAGCTCGCCTGCCGCCTGACCGACCGCCTGGCCGCGCTGCAGCGCTCGAGCGGCGCGCGCGTGCTGCTGGTGGCCGAGTACGACCCCGTGGTGTGGGACGATCCCGCCTTCGCCGCCGAGCAGCGCCGCCTCACCCGGGGCGTGCTCGACTGCGCGGCGAAGAACGGCCTTGCGACGGTCGACACGTTCCAGGCGCTGGCCGCCACCGCCAACCCGCGCCGGCTCTACGGCCTGTGGCACATGAACGAGCCCGGCAACCTGCTGATCGCCAAATTGATTGCTGCCGCCCTGTCATCCTGAGCGCAGCGAAGGATCTCATCGCCCTGTGACCCGTCACGAGATCCTTCGCGGCGCTCCAGGGCGGAGTTGCTCGCCCCGCGATGACGGCGGGCTGCGCCCGCCGTCACATCCCGGTGCGGTAGTTCGGCGCCTCGTGCACGATGTCGACGTCGTGCACGTGGCTCTCGCGCAGGCCCGAGCCGGTGATGCGCAGGAACTCGCGGTTGGTCTGCAGGTCCCTGATGGTGGCGCTGCCGGTGTAGCCCATCGCCGCGCGCAGGCCGCCGACCAGCTGGTGGATGATGTTGCCGACGGCGCCCTTGTAGGGCACGCGGCCCTCGATGCCCTCGGGCACCAGCTTCAGGCTGCTCGCGACCTCCTGCTGGAAGTAGCGGTCGGCCGAGCCGCGCGCCATGGCGCCGATCGAGCCCATGCCGCGGTACGACTTGTAGGAGCGGCCCTGGTAGAGGATGACCTCGCCCGGCGCCTCGTCGGTGCCGGCCAGCAGCGAGCCGATCATGGCGCAGTCGGCGCCGGCGGCGATCGCCTTGGCGAGGTCGCCGGAATACTTGATGCCGCCGTCGCCGATCGCCGGCACGCCGGCGGCGCGGCAGGCCTCGGCCGCCTCGAGGATCGCGGTGAGCTGCGGCACGCCGACGCCCGCCACCATGCGGGTGGTGCAGATCGAGCCCGGGCCGATGCCGATCTTGACGGCGTCGGCGCCGGCGTCGATCAGCGCCTGGGCGCCCTCGCGGGTGGCGACGTTGCCCGCCATCACCTGGGTGTAGTTGCTGAGCTTCTTCACGCGCGTCACGGCATCGAGCACGCCCTTCGAATGGCCGTGCGAGGTGTCGACCACGATGACGTCGACGTCGGCGTCGATCAGGAGCTGGGCGCGGAGCAGGCCGGCCTCGCCCACGCCGGTCGCCGCCGCGGCGCGCAGGCGGCCCTTCTCGTCCTTGCTGGCGCCGGGGAACTTGTTGGCCTTCTCGATGTCCTTGACGGTGATCAGGCCGATGCAGCGATAGTCGGCGTCGACCACCAGCAGCTTCTCGATGCGGCGCTGATGGAGCAGCCGCTTGGCCTCCTCCTTGGTGGCGCCCTCGCGCACCGTGACCAGCTTCTCCTGGGTCATCAGCGCGCTCACCGGCATGGTGTTGTCGGTGGCGAAGCGCACGTCGCGGTTGGTCAGGATGCCGACCAGCTTGCCGTCGCGCTCGACCACGGGGATGCCCGAGATCTGGTGCGCGCTCATCAGCGCCAGCGCGTCGGCCAGGGTCTGCTCGGGATGGATGGTGACGGGATTCACCACCATGCCCGATTCGAACTTCTTGACCTTGCGCACCTCGTTGGCCTGGGCCTCGGGGTCGAGGTTCTTGTGGATGACGCCGATGCCGCCGACCTGGGCCATGGCGATCGCCATGGCGGCCTCGGTGACGGTGTCCATCGCCGCCGACATCAGCGGGATGCCGAGCTCGATGGTGCGGGTCAGGCGGGTGCGGATGTCGGTCTGGTTGGGCAGCACCGCCGAGGCGGCCGGCTTCAGGAGGACGTCGTCGAAGGAGAGCGTTTCCTGAAATTGCATGCCAACCTCCGTGAAGGAGAAAAGAAAACGGCGGCCCTTCGGGGGCCGCCGGGTTGGCGAGCCGTTATACACAGTGCTGCGCGTAAGCCAAGCACCGCGTTGCGGGTCGGTTATGCACCGACCCGCCGGCCGGGGCGCCTAGGCGACGCCGAGGAAGTCCCGTTTCCCGATTTCCACGCCCGACTGGCGCAAGATTGCGTGGGTGGTCGTGCAATGGAAATAGAAGTTCGCCATGGCGAAATGCTCCAGATACTGCGCGCCGGTCAGTTTCAGCGGATTGCCGGCCACGGTGAGCACGATTTCGCGCGCTTCGCTGCCGTCGATCTGCTCGGGCTTGAAGCCCTTGATGTAGCCCAGCACGGCGTCGACGCGGCCGCGCAGCTCGCCCAGCGTCTTCTCGGCATTCTCCGGCGCCTTGGGGATCTCGGCGCCGGCCAGGCGGGCCGTGCATTCCTCGGCGAACCGGCAGGCGATCTGGACCTGGCGGGTGAGCGGCAGCATGTCGGGGATGAGCCGGGTGGCGCCCAGCACCGCCTCGTCGACCTTCTTGGTCGCGGCCCAGGCCGACGCCTTTTCGAGCTCCTTGGCGAGGGCGCCGAGCTGGCGCTGATAAACGGGAACGGATGCGGCGTACATGCCGAGAGCCATGGAATTCCTCCGGTTGGGCTGAAGGCCGGCAATCTAGCCGCGAAAGCCCGTACCGACGACATACATTTCCGCCGAATCGGCGCGGCTCGCCTCCGGCTTCACGTGGCGGACCTTGGCGAAGTCGCGCTTCAAGAGGTCGAGCAGCTGGCGCTCGGTGCCGCCGCGCAGCACCTTGGCGACGAAGGTGCCGCCGGGCTTCAGCACCTGGCGGGCAAAGTCGTGCGCCGCCTCGGCCAGGCCCATGATGCGCATGTGGTCGGTCTGGGTGTCGCCCGTCGCCGAGGCCGCCATGTCGCTCAGCACCACGTCGGCCGGCCCGGCCAGCAGTTCCTTCAGCACGGCGGGCGCGTCGTCGTCGTAGAAATCCTTGGCCAGCACCGTGGCGCCGGCGATCGGCTCGACCGGCGTGATGTCGATGCCGATCACCACCGCGCCGCCGCGCCCGGGCTTCACCCGCTCGACCGCGACCTGGGTCCAGCCGCCGGGTGCGGCGCCGAGATCGACGACCCGGCCGCCGGGCTTGAGGAACCGGACCTGGTCGTCGAGCTGCAGCAGCTTGAAGGCCGCCCGCGAGCGGTAGCCGCGCTTCTTGGCTTCGGCGACATAGGGGTCGTTGAGCTGGCGCTGCAGCCAGCGCTGCGAGGAGGTCGTGCGGCCCTTGGCCGTCTTCACGCGCACCGTGGCGCGCCGCCCTGTAGGCAGGCTCCCCTTGCCGCGCGCCACGTCTCAGGCGCCGCGCTGGATGAACGGATCGGCCTCGCGGTCGGCCAGGCGCATCAGGTCCATCAGCACGCCCTCGCGCAGGCCGCGGTCGGCGACCCGCACCATGGGCGCCTGCCACTGCCGGCACACCGCCTCGAGGATGGCGCCGCCGGCCAGGGCGAGGTCGGCGCGGTCGTTGCCGATGCAGGGCAGGCCGGTGAGCTCGTCGACCGACATCACCGAGAGCTGGTCGCAGATGCGCAGGATCGAGCTCGCGGCCGATGCGCGAGCCGTCGACGAGGGTGCGGTTGTAGCGCTTCAGGCCGAGATGATGGGCGCTCACCGTCGTCACCGTGCCGGAGGCGCCGATCATCTGCACCTCGCCGCGGGCGATGGCGCGGCCGATCTCGTGCCTGGCGCAGAACGGGCGGAGATCGGCGCGGATGCGCTCGACCATGTCGTCGTAGCAGGCTCGCGCCACCGGCTCGGCGCGCGGCAGGCCCTTGACGCAGGATTCGGTGAGCGTGACGACGCCCCACGGCACCGAGGTCATGCCGAGCAGCTCGGTCGCCACGCCGCACTGCCGGTCGTCGCGGCGCGCCACGCGGATCCAGCTCACTTCGGTCGAGCCGCCGCCGATATCGATCAGCAGGCCGAACGGGATTTCGGGGTCGAGCAGGTTCTCGCAGCTGGCGAGCGCCAGGCGGGCCTCCTCGCTCGGCGGGATGACCTCGAAGCAGAGGCCGGTGCGCGCCTTGACCATGGCCAGGAAATCCTCGCCGTTGCAGGCGCGGCGGCAGGCCTCGGTGGCGATGTGGCGGGCGCGGGTCACGCGGTTGCGCTCGATCTTGGCCGCGCAGATGCCGAGCGCCGCCAAGGTGCGCTCGATCGCGTCGCCGCACAGCTCCCCGCTCAGCGCCACTCCCTCCCCCAGCCGGACCGGCCGGGAATAGGCGTCGATGACCTCGTAGCCGTCGACCGACGCCCGTGCCACCAGGAGCCGGCAATTGTTGGTGCCGAGATCGATGGCGGCGAAAGTGTGCGCGAAACGACCGCTGTGCCAGCCTCCCTTGTTCCCTGCGCGAGGCGTGAAGTCCCCGGTCATTTCGACCTCTTTCCTTCACGCGATGGTAACCGAGGAATGCCGCCGCGGCGAGCCCGCTTGCCAAGCCGGCCGGGCGTCGCTAAATCCACCCGCCGGCCTCACTTGGGGGATAGTTTAACGGTAGAACAACCGGCTCTGACCCGGTTAGTCTAGGTTCGAATCCTGGTCCCCCAGCCAGCCCTCAGATCAGAGCCACCTGGAAGATCTGATCGCGGCCAGTGGCTTCGACCGGCCGGCCGTTCAACTGCACCTTGGGCGGCGCCTTCATCCCGGTGAAAGTCATGGTCCTGGCCATCTCGGCGCCGTTCTGGTCGGGCTTGGGCGCATGGTCGATATCGCATTCGCCCGCCCACGGCCGGTATTCGACCCGCAACAGGCCGACCTTGCCGTCAGCGCGCATGACGATGCCGTCGCGCGTCGTGAGCACCCACGATTGCGCATCCGGCAACGGATTGTAGCCGACCACCGCGCCGCTCAAGGGGTCGGCGAGGAGGTAGGCTTTGTGGCCGGCCTCGGTCACCAGCACGGCGCCGTTCTTTTCCAGCCGGCCCGTGGTGCCCTGCTGCGACCAGGTGGTGTCGCGCTCCAGGCCGGGCGGCAGATAGGGCCATTGTCCATTCAGCCGCCGATAGGGAATGGCGCGTTCCTGGACGCCGGGACTTACCGCGAAGTGCGCTTCCGTCTGCTGCGAGAAGTCGGTGGTGAAGGCTGCCTCCATGAGGTCCTTGCCGCTTTGATAGCTCACAGCAAGCTGCCGCCGGCCCTCATCCCACTCGGCCACCAGCCGGTTGCCGCGCATGTGCGTGGCGAACGCTTCGAAGCTTGCATATTCGGCGGCGTCGCCCATTTCGAGCACGAAGCTGCCGAACGAGCGGGTCAAGATCCTCTCCCAATCGAGCTCCGCCACCGCGACCGGCTTGTCACGTTTCAGATTGAAGATCGAAATGGTGAGCGCCGGCGCGACCTCGGCGCCGTTGGGTTCGGTTCGGCCGCCGCCGCCGAAGCCGATTTCCACCTCGACATCACGGCCGAGGTCCGTCGCCGGCAGCGGGATGATGCCGAGATAGCTCACCCCGTCATGGATCAGGATACGCTGGCCGGTCGCCAAACGATGCGGAAAGGTCTCGATCTTCTGGTCGTCGACGAAGATCTTCCAATCGGGCGAGGCCATGAAGTTCCACAGGCCGATCACCGTCGCCAGCCGGGCGACCCCGCCATCCCCGGCCGCCGCCATGAACCGGCTGCGGTTGGTATGCGGCTTGGCGAAGACGATGGCCCGGTTGCGGCTCTGGTAGGTCAGCGTGAGGCCGCCATGCGTCGTTACGCCCCCGGCGGTGCTCGCCAGGTCGGCGGTGTTCACGCTGTAGCGCGCGGTCAGCGTGCCGAGATCTTCCAGGGCGGTCGAGGTCTGGGCCAGGCGCACCCATTGGCCCACGAGGTCGAAGGTGCCGCCGCGGATGTCGGTGCTCGCGAGTCCATGCCAGCGGCCAAGGTAGGTTCGCCGCCACAGCGGAGGCTTGAAGTAGCCGCGTGTCGTCTCCGTCGACGTTTCCTCAAAAGGAACCGGCTTGTCGTCGATCAGGCCCGCGGCCCAGCGCGGCGCCCAGGGCGATTGCAGGCTCTGGAGCGCCACCCGTCCCGGCGGAAAATCGCCGCCCCAGACCGGCATGCCGTGGACGACCGCCGACGCCGGCTTGTCGAGATATTTCAGCACGCCGGCCTTCGAAACGGTGTGGAGAGCCCCATAGATGCCGTCCTGCTCGACGAGGACGCCGGGCAAGCGCGCGCGGGTCGATGCCGCCACGAAACGGCGCAGCGCCGGATGATAGACGGTGATCAGCATCTCCGTCGTCCGATCGACCAGGATGCGCCCCATCAGGCGGTCGATCGGCGATGGCGCAAAATCGACGAACATCTTCTGGGCGCTGTAGGTGATCGACAAATAGTAGTGGTCGAGCATCTCCTGCGTGCTGCCATCCAGAAAGCCCCAGAAGCGCAGCAGCATATGCTCCAGGCAATGGCGGCCATCGGCCGTGGCATAGGGCGCATCGATCATCGCGCCGCCCAACAAGGCGCCCATCGCCGCCGTATGGTTGAAGTTTTGGGTGCTGACGGAGAAATTGTAGCCGTCGCGAAAGAAGGAAGCTCGTCCGCGCCAGTCATGAGTGCGCTTCCAATACTCAAAGGCCTGGCGGCTTTGCGGATGAAACAGCGCACCCGTCGGCAGGTCAGGCATCAGCCAGGCGGACCAATAGGCCTTCAGATGATCCAGGGCTGGCGCCGGCAGCAGGGCGCCGAAGACGTGGTTCACGAGCAGATCGTCCTGGATTGCCCAGCCCTGCCAATAGCGCGGAGGCACGGCAAGCAGTTCACGGATGCGGGACCGGTATGCCTCGTAGCCCTTGGGGCCGCCTATGTCCGCCCAACGGCTCACGCGGTCGCCGCCAATGCGACGCAACTCCTCGATGCGGTCGTTCTCCCAGGCTTGCCTGCGATCGGTACCGACATTCATCGCCTGGCGCGCCCGTTCGATGGCCTGTTCCGGCGACAGCAAGACGGCCGTCGCAGCACCATCGTCAGCCGGTCGAGCAAGCTCGTCGCGAGACAGTGCCGGCGGCAGCGCGACCACGACCGAGCTCCCGCTGGCGGGGGGCTTGCAGACAACGACGAGACGCGGCGAGGCAAACCGCAAGCCGTGACCGCCGGTCGGCATCGCCCACTCGTAGACATCGCCGGAAGCCCGGTAACGCGAGTCGTAGGTCTCGACCTTGCGCAACAGGAAACCGCACTGCTCGAGAACGCGCAGCCGCGATCCCGCTTCTTGGGCCAGGACGTCGGTCAAAAGCAGATGGGAGACGTCGAGGCGTGCTTCGGGTTTGGCGATCGACAGTTCCTGCGGCTCCATCACGCCTGGGTAACGGTCGCTTTTCTCGTCGCTGGCGCCGTATCGGGACCAATTGTGGCGGCCGTTGACGCTGGCGTTGAAGGTAGGCCCCAGGGTCGGATCGGCAATCCAGGGTCGGCGCAGCGGCCACGCCTGGATGTGCCAGGTCGGCGGATTCTCCGTCCACAGTTTTTGCCCCAGGCCGACGCGGCATGTGTATTCGGGCGGCACGATCTCGTAGCCGTCGTAAGCCAGCAACAGGTCGGCGCGGACAATGGTGTAGCCCTCTGCCAACTTAGCCGCGATCGGCTCCGCCATTGCCGGGAACCGCAGCAGGACCGAACGGTGCACCGCGTCGACGGTTCTTCCGCCCACCGTGGGCTTGTCCCAGAGGCGGCCATCGATGGTCGCGGTTTCGCTGTCGGCGATTTCGACGGTCTCGATGCTTCCGTGGTCCTGCGCGGCGAGCTTGAACGACGTGCCGAAGGTGGCGCCGGCAATGACGAGGCTGCGCCGCGAGATCCCACCGTCACCGCTCATTCGGAAGTTCTTTCGCGCAAGCCTCGACAAGGCTCGCGAAACTCTGGTTGCCGAAACGTTGGTCGCCGGCCGGGGGCCACTAACAATAAGGTGTCAGACGGTCCGAAGGCGTGGGTTCGGGTGTGTGTGTCAGCCAGCAGGTCGATGGTGCATACTCCCGGAAAAATTGCTGGCAAGAATACGCCACAACATGCGCAGTTCTGCCAAGGGGCCGGGATCAAATAGTACCTGCGCACCGTACAGGGGTCCGCAAAATCGAACTCATCCGGCATGCATGCACTGCTGTCACTCGTAATCCTTACCGACGGCGAGCCAGGGTAACGCTCGTCATTTCGGCGAGCGCGGCCTCTGTTGCTTCAATTTCGAAACCAGCGTCTTGCAGCGCACCTTGACGCACCCGGATTAGGATCGAATCCCCATCCCGGAATCAATGGGAAGTCTACGGCCCTGCTCTCTTCGCCCGAAGGCCAGCCAGCGGCGAAGCGACTTTTCTACGTAGAGGTAGGTCAGAATTGATGCTCCGATTGTCAATGTAACGGAAAGGGCGACGTCGACAAGGAGAGGCAGGCTCCATCCCATCACTTTCAATGTAAACCAATGCCACCAAAAACCAATTGGGGAATGAAGAATGTATATTGCGTAACTCGCCTCTCCCAGCAGCACCAAGGGGCGGCAAGCCAACATTTGGGGTGCACCTTCTGTCCGCGCTCCCCCAAAAATCACCAAGGCGAACAACAACGCGAGCCCGGCATCAGTTCGCATCCACGAAACCCATTCCGGAAGATCTGACCGAAAGCCGAACAGCACGATCAGAAGGCCAGCGCCGACATACAGCATGCCTGCATGTAGCCTTGCTGAAATGATGGGACCGAAGAGATAAACGCGCGCAAGCGCCATACCAAAGATGAATTGCGGAAGGTGGAAGATCGGGAAGTAACCCTCAAAGTTCGCTCGAGCAACTGGATCAGCGGGGAATTCCAGGGATGTTTGCATCGTGGCTCGCGCCACCGCTGTCGCCACGACCAACGCAAACGCCAGTGCGAAGAAAAGGCCACGCGGCAAGCGACTCACCAGGCAGGCCAGCACCGGAAAGATCGCATAGAAAAAGAATTCAACAGACAGAGACCACGCCGGCCCATTCCACAGAAAGGCGGCGGGAGGGCACCATGCCTGCATGAATGTCGGAACCAAGGCCAGGCCGAGAATCAAGTGTTCAATCGAGACGATCTTTGCAATGAACGCTCCATATAGGAAAGCAGGCAAGCCCAACAACAGCGCGAAATAGTAAGCAGGCGCAATTCGGGCAATCCTCGCCCGCCAGAACGACCGAGTGCTGACATTTAGGTAATCGTGCTCGGTCCGACCTGTATAGGCATACGTAAGAATGAAGCCGGAAAGGATGAAGAAAAAAGTTACTGCCTGATAGCCAGCTGAAAACAAATTGCGGACGAAATGAGGGGAAAGGTCCGTAGAGCCAAGCGCATGGTAGATGAGTACTTCAGCGGCCGCAAAAAACCGCAAACTCGTAAGGGCAGGAAGCGGCGCACGTCTGTTGTCTGCATCGACGCCTTCGTGTTTCTTCAAAGTACCCTCCGGGCGCGCTTCTTGCACGCCTCGCCCCATGGCGACGATTATCATGCTATCGTCCGCACATCCACGTAACGCCCCCTATCCCGGATGTGGAGCAACCGGGTCTAACCCGGTTAGTTTGGATTCGAACCCCGGTCCCTAGCCAGCCGCTCCGCCCGGATCGTTCAATGCAGCAATGATGGCTTGCGGCCCTCGACATAGACGCTCTCCGATTCGCGCTCTCGCAAATTGAGTTCGCCGGGATCGGAGATGGAGGTCCTGCCCGCCTCCAGAATTTCTATGTCGGCAAAACCTGCTTCCGACATCAGGCGGCTCAGCGATGCGCCGTCGTACATCCAGTGATGCTCGCGCCCACCGAAAATGAAATAGTGAATCTTCGCCACCAGTCCGCGTGGCTTGTCGAGCTCCAGGACACACGATGACAGAAACGTGTCGGCGCTTCCTCCGGCAACATAGGCACGCGCCAATGGCAGGAGATCGGGCACGGCGATCCTCAGTGTTCCGCCAGAGGCCAACGCGCGATGGCATTCCTGTATGAAGCGCCGCGCTTCGATGCGATCGAGATGCTCGAGCATGTGCGAGGAATAGATGACCGACACCGAGCCGTCGGCATAAGGGATACGCTTCACCGCGTCCGCGTACCTGATGTCGTTGCGGCGGCAGTAGTCGATGTAGGACAGGTTGCCGGCGTTCAGCAGGCCCAGGACCTTGAAGGCGCCCGTGGCCAATCGCGATTGCCCGATCCAGATTGCCGGCGAATTGTCGTAGTTGTGCCACCCTGGCGTCGGCGACTGGCCGCAGCCGATATTGACGCGAACTGTCATTCCGACGATCTACCCACCGTGATCCCAATTCCCTGAGGGAAAGTGTAGGTTATCGTCCGCGTTGCGACAACTGATGGTGTCGTTTAAGAAGGCGGTCATCATGTCAATGCCAAGCCTACAACGCAGCGCGGCCGCGGCTCGGCGCTTTCTTCCCACTGCTATTTGGCGTCCTCTGAGTGCGCTCGCGAACGGGCTCATCGCGCCGTTCCGCTTCAGCCTCGCGACCGGCCACTGGAAGAGCAGCATCGCAATGTCGGCCCGCGCCGCCGACGGCACCCCGCTGCCCTGGTACACGTATCCGGCCATCGATTTCCTGGCACAGCGCGATTTCCGCAATTGCGATGTCCTGGAATTCGGCGGCGGGCAATCGACACTTTGGTGGTCCGCCAAAGCGCGCTCGGTCCTCACCATAGAGGAAGATGCCGCATGGTTCGCGCGCCTTCAAACCCAGGTCAGGCCCAACGTGACCCTGCAACATATTCCGGTCGATCCCATAACGCGCACGGTCCAGCCAGTCATCGAACTCATCGCGGCCAATCCCGTGCGTAAATTCGACATCATCGTGGTCGATGGACACCTGCGGAAAGAATTGGCGGCGTTGGCCTTCGACTACCTCGCGCCGCTCGGCGCCATCATCCTCGACAATTCCGAGGGCTATGGCTTTTACGCCGAGATCAAGAAGCATCAGTGTCGCCGTATCGACTTCTTCGGCTTCGCGCCCGGCGTTTCCCGGCGGCATTGCACATCGATCGTATTCGTCGATGATTGCTTTCTCCTTCGTCCCGATATTCCCATCCCGGTGATCGAAGGCGCCAAGTAATGATGGTTACGTCCTTGGCGTAGACTGCTGTGCTGTCAGCAGCGAGCGGTCTCTCCGACGAAGGCCGGCGCCGGCAGAACCACCGTTGAAACATGGCGATGGGCGCTTACTCGAAACAGTCCCGACAAGCAATTCGCCGCGTTCTTCAGGCTGACGGCCCGCTCATCCCCAGCAAGAAGCCGCCGACAACATGCCGACCACTCATGCACTCTTGTCGGCATCGTAATAGGACCGATAGCGGGAATAGTAATAGCCGTAATCGCCATAGCCGTAGCGAACGTGCTTGGCGAGGTCGACCTTGTTGACCACGATCCCGATCCGGTCCGTCACGCCTTTCAGCAGGTTGAGCGCGTTTATGACGACCTCGCGCGGCGTTTTCGCCCAATAGACGAGGAAGATCGTATAGTCGGCCAGCCTGCAGACGATGCGTGCATCGGAGAACGCCATGAGGGGCGGGCAATCCAGAATCACCAGATCGTAGTGTTCCAGGAAGCCGGCAAGCGCATTCTTCATGGCTTCCGATTCAAGCACATCGGGCGCGTTCGGTGTGTCCGGCCGTGCGCAAATATATCGGACGCCGGAGGCCGCATCGGTGTGCAGGCACTCCTCCAAGGTCTTCGTTCCCAGGAGAAACTCGTCGATCGTTCCGCCCCGATCGTCCTTGACGCCGAAGGTTTCGGCCAAACGCGCCAGACGCAGATCGAGATCGACGATCAGGACGCGGCGCGAGGCATTCATCTTGGTCAGAAGACCGCCCAACGCACTGGAGAAGGTCGTCTTGCCTTCGCCAGGAGTGGCCGACGTGATGGCGACAATGCGCGGCGTTCGATCGAGGGTACCCAGGGTGATGGCGGTGTAGACGCCACGCAACGCTTCGCTGGCCGACGACGTCGGCCGACCGACGACTTGCGCCACCATGGACGCACGCGCCGTGCGCAGTCCCTTGAGCACGGGCACCATGCCCAACACGGCAAGACCCGTGGCCTTCTCGATCTGGCCTGCCGACCGGAAGCCGCGATCCAGCTTTTCGACACCGACCGCCGCCCCCATGCCGAGAAGGCAGCCGATGGCAAAGGCTATCGTCAGGGCCGACTGGTATTGCGGAAAGGACGGTGAAAAAGAAGGACGGGCATAGGCCAACACGCGGGCATCCGGCCGCTGGATGTCCTGCTGCTCGCGCAGTTCCTTGAAGCGATTGAGGAAGCTTTCATAAATGGAGCGGCTGGACGCGGCTTCGCGTTCCAGCTGCTTCAACTCCGCTTCGTATTGGCTGGACTGCCCCGATACCGACGACGCCCGATCGACCTGAACCTTGAGCTGCTCCTCTTCCGAGCGCGCAGCGTCCAACTCAGCCTGGATTGCAACGGCAATGCTGCGCGTTTCGGCGGCAAAACGGCCCCGAATGGTAGCCAATTCGTTGCGCGCCTGGATCAGGCGCGGATGATTGTCGCCCAGCCTTTCGGAGAGCTCTGCCACTTTGCGGCCAAGCTCAATCTCCTGCATCCGCAAGCCGCTCAATGTGGAATTGTTCGCGACCTCGGAGATGTTTGCCAGTTCGCTGGGATTGAGGGTAGCGCGGCGCAAAGCGACCAAGCGGGCTTCTCGTTCGATCCGCCGCGCGCGAGCCGAAGTATATTTGGCGTTCAGGTCGTTCAGAGACTGAGCGGAAACCGTCCCTTCAGGGCTGCCCAGCAGACCTTTGTCTCGACGGTACGTCGCAACCTGATCGTCGGCCGTTTGTACCGCGCGGCGCAATTCACCGAGGCGCTCCTCGAGCCACTCAGTGGCCCGCTTGTTTGCCTCATACTTGGCGTCGAGCTGATCCACCAGATACATGTCGGCAATTGCATTGGCGACCTGCGCCGACACGGTACCGTTGGGGCTTTCGACGGAAATCAGAATGATGAAAGTGCGGCCGACGAGAGTTGCCGTGAGATGGCTGGATATCGTGCCGATGGCGGTGCGTCGGCGCGGATCATTGTCCTCCGGTTTTGCCCGCGGCGCCGACGCAGTCACCGGCCGCGGTGGGCTCGGAACCAGGGTCGCCAGCGCCATTCCCCAGAAATTATGGATGGGGGCCAGAGCGTCGGTCAGGAAGTCGGGCTTCCGGGTGCCGTTGAAATCGGGATCCCCCACCAAGCCAAGCTTGTCCACGACACGGCCCAGCAGATCTTCAGACTTGATAATCTCGAGTTCGGTCTGCAACGCACCGACGTTCAACGTGTCGACGCCGGACAAGGCCTGCTCCGTGCTGACCGCCTTGAACTTGCGGGTGTCGAGCATGACCCGCGCCGACGCCCGATAGAGTGGGGTCATCTGCGCCACGATAAGCGCCGTCACAGCGACCGCCAGCAAGCCGATGCCGATGATCATCGTCTTGCGGCGATTGAACAGGCGGAGCCATTCACGCAGCTCGTTGTCATGGCCGGCGGCGATGGGCATCGACGCCATGGACGGGGCGGCATTCGATGATCTCGGCGAAATAGGAGATATCTGGTTCACAACTGCCCGCCTATCCTTTGTCCCTTGACCGCAACAAACCTCGCGGCACCAAGGTTGAGACAGCCATCTTGACGCTGTCCGCAGTGAATCTCGAGCCTGATAGCCGGCCGGTTGCAATTCAGGCCGCACTACAAACGCATAGCCCAAATCTAGAAGAAGCGCTCCGGGACCCTAAGGATATCGCCTGGATTGACGGTCGAATCCTCGGTTACCGAATCTTCGGCGCCTGCCGGACTGCCGAAACGCTTAGCCTTGATGCGAGAGGTTGATGCACGACGCGTGTAGCCTCCCGCAATCGCTATCGCCTGAGCGACCGTAAGACCGGCAACGTACGGATAGGAGCCGGGCTTTACCACTTCTCCCAAGATAAAAAACGGACGCGCGCTCACCAGCTCGACCGACAACTTGGGGTTGCGCAAGTAGCCGCCCGCGCGATAACGCTCGGTCAAGGCAGCCTCCAGCTCGCCGGTGGTCATTCCCAGGACCGATAGCCGTCCGACCATGCGCGCGGAGATATTCCCCGAGGCGTCGACCTCATACTCGCCTGAAAACTCGGGGTCGGCCAACACCACAACACGGACCTTGTCGCCGGCGCCCAGCTTGTAGTCCGCCGCCTGCGCAGGCGACCAAGCGCCCGCGATCAAGCCCAGGACACACATCGCCACGGCGAGTCCAAGGGCAATAACTTTTGCCTTGTTAAGCTCCAAGAGCACCAAGTGAATTCCCTACACGCCGCTCGCGCCAAGCCGAGGCAATATTATCTCAGCGCTTGGCGACAAGTCGCAACATAATGACGTGGCGAGTGTAGTTTGGGCTTGTGGCTGGATCGGGGCCATTGCCTGCGGCAAATTCGTACAAGGGGCCGATTGAGAGCTGGGGGTAGAGGGAATAGAGCAGCCCGAGCGACGCGCGATAGAAGTTATCCGTGTGCTGAGAAGGCACCGGATGTGGTCCCGGGAATCGGCGTATAATCGAGAAGGCTGAACGAAGCGCCGGCATTCAATGTCCAGTCGCTTCTGATGGTGTAGAGGAACTCCGACGCCGACGGTGGTCGACACGTAATTTTGGTAGTTCGTGAACGCCGTTTCACTGATTTGGCGGATAACGAAGGGCCGCACGACCAGGGGCTGGTAGCCGTTCCAAACGCCGCCCAGACCGAAAACCATAGCCGGCGTCGTGACAGCGGGGCTCAGATAGTAGTTTTGCTGCGAATACCCGACAAAGCCTTCGAGCTTGCTGATGCCCCCGAGATCGAGCGTCGAACCGCCCGTGATCGACCAGCCGTTGGAATCACGCTGCTGACTGGCCGTATTGAATTGCTGCACGTACCGGCGCTGGTTCACACCACCCTGTGCCCAAAGATCCCAGCCATCGCGGATCTCGTAGCCGGCGCGCAAGTTCTCGCCGTATTCCGTGCGGTCTCGACTGCCTGCAGGAAGGGTGATGTCGAGGGCGTGCTGAAGTCCTGATAGGAGAAGCGCGTAAGCCCAGCCGACAGCTGATAAAATAGCCGGTTGAAACGCTGGTACATGGCAAGATTGACGGGAAGCGTGTTCACGACCGTCGGAGACTGAGCAAATGCGACGTCGGGTGTACCGAGCGCTTCAGTCGTACGTGCGAAGCCGCCGCCCGCGGTCAAATACCAATCGCGCTGGATATCAAACCTGCCGTCCGCAGAAACACCGAAGTTCTGATAATTCTGCGTGACGGCGTTGTTGTAGAAGCCGAACGCGCCGTAGGCGCTCAAGTTGAGCATGTGGTTCGACCAATCCGACCGCAAGTCCAGACTATGGGCGGATGGCTTCGTAGGCGGAACTCGACTTGCTGTGCGGCCGGTTGGGCGTAGACGTTGCTGTCGTAGCCCGCCCGAAGATCAAGGGTCGGATAAAGACGAAATGACCCGAGAGCAATCCCCAATTCATCAGCATTCGGCGCATTGTCGGGGCCTTGCTTGGGAATGCCGGAGTCCCTCTGGATAGGGCTGGTTACAGCTGTCGGATCCTTCTGGGCGAAGGATGGCGTCACGCTCATCATGCAAATCGCAAAAGCACTCGTCGCGACTACGCACACCTGGATCGCGCGTGCCGGCACATTCCGTCGGCCCGGAAATCCCGAGCTGCTCCCCACATCAGTCATGCCCTACCCCAAGTCACGTCAGTCTGAGAACTTTGCTCCAAATCCTTCCCAAGGCCGCTCAGCTCGGACTGGCCTGAGTTTGATTTGGATTTTCCGGAACCACCAGATTGATGAGCGCGGTGCCAATCGACGAAAAACCGAAGCCACCGGTAACAGCGTCGACAACAGATTGGCGACGATAGCAAGGCCAGCCGGCGAATTCCGAATGACGGAAATGGCGTTGGCCTGCTGGGCTCCCGTCAGACCGCCGCTAACGAAGGCAAGTGCTGCCAACGAGGCCGCGAACTGACTGTCAGTTGCCACCAAGCCCTGGGCGGCCGAAAGCAATAGCGTCGCCATCGGCCCGCGCTGATCGCGTGGCGTCTGGTTGAGCAAATTGAAAATCGCGGTCGTATCCTTTGAATCAATTGCCGCCTGGAGAGCCACCATCTTGGCGTCTGTTGCTTGGACAGCCGGCTGCTGCTGAGTAGATATCTGAGCTTGGACACCCACTGTAAAGGCTACGGTCGCAATGCATATTGTTGCGACAAATCGCAAAGCACACCCAATCATCACTTACCCCGATGTATTTGCATGGCAGGTATTCCCAAGTTACTACCCGCCGCACCAAGAGACTAACTCAGGCGACCCGGGAAACCAAGAGACGAACGGTCGCTTTTCGTGAAATTGTGATGTTGCATCAGAGGCGTACCAGCAATTGGCAGGCCAGAAGCAAGCAAGACTGCCTATGGCTTCGGCTTCACATTATCTGCAAGGCTTTCAAGAGCTTGGGCAAATCCAGCCGTATCGCCACACGCGATGCGCCAATAAGGCAGACCGATCTGCCGCCGGGCCAGCAGGTCGACGTCCGAGTCCAAGCTGCCCACAAACAACAACGGCCTGCGTAGCTCAAGGATAGCATAGGCCTTGGAGGGCATCACGAAGCCGACAAACGCGTCCTTGAGCGTGATGAGATGAGCATCGGCCGAAAGGAGCAGGCCCGCCAACTGCTCCAGCGGAACCGGCGTCGAACGGAAAAACGGTACGCCATTGCCTGTCAGGCGATCCGAAAGCAAACCCGCGCCCATCCCGGTGGCATTGATCCAGAGGTGCACCCTGCCCGAACCCGACTGGTGGTGCAGTTGATAGCCAAGCGCCACGGTCTCCAGCTCGTGAGCCACGCCGAAATTTCCCGAGTAAAGCAGGACGCACTTGCCCTCGAGTTCTGGCGGCAAGGGCCTCGCAACCTCCCTTTCAGGAAAGGCGATCGGCGAGCCGTCCCGCACCAGTGAGATGCGTTCATCCCCAATTCCCTGTTCGCGAAGCCGCCGCCATTGGTCCTGGCCAAGGACCTCGAAAGCATCGATGCGACGACGCCAAAAATTCGTCAGCCTTTGAAGCACCCCAAGCATGCGCGACGGACGGTCCTGGGCCGCCATCAGACATTCCGGATGAAAATCCGTGATTCGATAAACCAGGCGCCCTTTCATGAAGAACCTGAGCGGCGCCAGGAAGTGGATCAAGAAGGGCGGCGACCCCGTGAACAAAATTCCGTCCGCGGTGCGGAGACGCCGAAAGGCGCTGGAGACCAGGCGCAGATTTATCCAGAGCGTCCAGACAAGGCGGGCAAACAGGCTGCCGCGCGGCACCGGCGGCGCCGAAATGCGTGTCACTGTCAGCGAACCGCCGGCCGTGCTGCGCTGCGTTCAACCGACGCGGCTGCCGAGGTGAGGCCGAACAATTCAACCTGGTGACCCCGCTCGGCAAAGGCCCGGGCGCGCAGAAGCGCGTACTGACCGACTGCCCCGAAGTCGGGCGGCAAGAGAATCGGCAAACACGACAAGGAGGGGCTCACGCACGGGATCGAACGGGCTTTTGGTCAACAGGTCGCTCATGCACTTCGCGCGGCCGGCTTGTCTTCAGGGTCGGAAGCATATCGTGCCATTCTATTCCTATGCTTTCGTCCGTGGAACCCGTGGGGTACGGTGCCCGTCCCTCACCCGGTCGAAAGCACGATCGTTAGATGAATTTCCTGTTTTTTCCAGGCGGATCGTATGTCGGCGGCATGGAAATTGTCGTTCAAGGACTGATGGGTCAACTCAACGCGATGGGCCACCGAACCCTGGCCATTGTCAGCGGCTGGAACGATGGCGACTATCCGGCGCAGCCTGAAAGCATCCGGTCTTTCGTTCGAGGAGGTCAAGCTGGGTCGCTTTTATCGATCGAGGCCGCTCTGGACACTGGACACTCTGCGCAATCTGCCTGCAGCGGCGCTCAAATTGCGGCGGCTTGCGCGGAGAATTCCAGCCCGATGCGGCAATCTATCCCGACTCCCAGCTCTCTGCTGATCGGCTCGCTTATCTTGCCCAAACTGCAGAACGTCCTTTACCATCACAATGACGCGAGCAGCCTGCGCTCATCTCGGAGCACGAAAGTGATCAATGCCCGGATACACCGCATCATATGTGTCTCGCGATTTCGTGGCGGCTGGCCTGCGCAATGCCGGCTTCGAGCCAAGAAAAGTCGCCGTCGTACATAACGGCATGTGCTTCCCGACCATTCTCTCCTCTCCACTGCGCAGAATCAGCCGATACAGTCTGGGAATTGTCGGACAAGTCCTGCCGCAGAAAGCAGCATCTGATGCTTGTCAGAGCGCTCGGGACCCTGAGATCGCGCCGACCCTTCGCTCGCGTTTCGTCTCAAGATCATCGGCAATAGCGATGGTCCATATGCACAAGCGGTCAAGGAACTGATCGAACAACTGAAATTGCAGGATGTCGTCGAGTGGAGCGGCTTCTTAGCCAACCGCGACGATATTTACCGTGACCTCGATGTCGTCGTTGCCCCAGCGATCGACGAGCCGTTTGGCATGACGGTCCTCGAAGCGGGGCCTACGGCCTGCCGGTCGTGGCCGCGCGATCGGGAGGTTTCCCCGAGATGGTTCTGGATGGCAAGACGGGTCTGCTTTTCGACCCTGCCGAATTGGAATCCTTCGTGGCAGCGCTCGAAAAGCTGATCACCGACTCCGTCCTTGCGCGATCGACTTGGTCGCGCCGGCCATGCCCATGTCGGTCAAGCCTTCAGCATCGAGCGCATGGCAGAACAGATTCGCCGAGGTTCTCTCCCGCAGCGGAGCCGCATTAGCCTCGGTGCGGAGAGAATCGACTGGTACAGCTTCTCCATGCTTGCAGCGACCGACGCCCAATCGTACCGCGCGCTGACATAGGCGACGCCCGGCCGCGCCCATCGCGCGGGACGCGACCAGGTCCGCCAGCAGCCTGTGCAGGCCGCGGGCGATAGCTACGGGGTCGCCCGGCACCACCATCCCTCCCCCGGACTTGCGCACCAGAGTCCGCGATGCCGACCTCAGGCGTGACCAGCACCGGTGCGCCGCGCCGCATCGCCTCCACCGCGGCAATACCGAAATTCTCCGAAAGAGACGGCATGGCAAAGGCCCGGGCGGCGGCGAACAGCGCTTCCTTGTCGGCACCTTCGACATGGCGCGCCAGAATCGTCACGCGATCGGCGACACCGAGTTCGCCGCTTCGCGCAACAGGAACGCCGCGTGCGCCTCGGGATCGTCGCCAGCGAGAACAAGTCGAGCCGCGGGCGTTGCCGGCAACGCTGCGATCAGACGATCAAGCCCCTTTTTCCAGACGATGCGGCCAAGCGACAGGACGAAGTCGCCACGCTCAATTGCAGATGCGACATCCGGCGATAGCGGCTGGCCGGTCGCGTCGAGAGGCTCGTCAACGCCGTTGGGAATGACGGCAACCCGCGACAGCGCCCAACCGAAGCGAGCCAGATCCTGTGCCTCGAGATCGGAGGTCGCATGTATCGCGGCGGCCGCCGTAACATTGCGCCGTTCAATCAGCGCGAGCCACGCCGTCTTGGCCCACCGGCTCTTGCTGCGGACCAGTTCCGGCACAAGCATGCCGCGGGGCGACAGAACGTAGGGAACATGAGCTGCGCGGGCAGCGCGCGCCGCCGCCCAGGTCGGCCAGAGAAAGACCGAGTGAAGATGGGCGATATCGAACGCGGCCATACTTGCCGCCAGAGCATGACCCATCGGCGGCGACCAATAGAGGCGGCGCAGCAGACGACTGGGAAAATAGGTAACCCGCACGCCTTCCCTATCGACGGGCCGCCCGAGCGGCACCGCACTCTCGCCGGACCCATCGACATTGGTCGTGAAGACGTGGACGTCGTGCCCTCGCTTCGCCAGGCCACGCGCCAACGCGTGAACCGACCGTATGGGACCGCCATAGCGCGCTGCGGGCCAGTAGGTCGGGACAACGTGGAGAATACGCAAGCCGGCCGCCTTGGATCGACGATCTCAATTGGGCGTCGACTGCGAAGCGAGACGGGAAAAGGGTGCGCGCAACACCACGCGTTTGGAGGCTCGCTTGGCAGGCTGTTCGACGTACTTCCAGAAGATCGTCGCAGCCAGCAGTGATACTGCAAGCGCGACCAGCGACAGGAAGAATTCCTGGGCGGGTCCGTCGATGAATTGCCGGCCGATATTGACGACGCGGCCACCGATCGGAACATGAAGAAGGTACAAAGAGTAGGAAATCGTCCCCAGGAATCCCAGGACGCGAATACGTGGAATATCGACGAAGGCTATAAAGAATGCCGTCCCGAAAGTGACGACGGCGACGACGGGCTCGGTAATACAATACAATGCGACAACTGCAATTGCCGCGGCCGAGAGCGAAAGCCATCGCGGGTCGAGCTTCAGCATCCTCCGCGCGCAACATATGCCGACGAAGAACAGAAGCGCAGCACCGGTCGGTTGGTCGCGCAGCGCAATATCGATCGCCTGGATGACTGCCACCAATGCGGCAGTGTAAAGCAAGGACCTATGCGAGAGCACGGGCCACAGCAACCCGGCCAGAATGTAGAAGACGAATTCGTAGGCCAGCGTCCAATAGACGATGTTCAGCCATGAATAGTTCGTCAGGGGAATCAAGATAGAGAAAATGAGCGAGGATCTGGACGAGCGAATAACTCGGAGGAGCACCGGCAAAACCTGGAGTGTGTGCCCCGAGCTCCCAGAGGAGCAGGACAAGTGCGATGCTGATGAGATAAGGCGGCTCCAAACGAACGAGCCGGCGCAGCAGAAATCGAGGGAAGTACACAAGCTTGTATTGCGATTGATGCAGCGAATACGGAATAATGAAGCCGGAAATCACGAAAAACATGTGGACGCCGAGCCAACCGTAGAAGCCGGAGTATCGGACCCAATCCAACGAATATGTGTTGGTCATGTGGAACCAAGTCACCAACAGCGCTGCCAGACCTCGCAAAGCTTCAATTGTAAAAATCTGTTGAGTATCTCGGTCGCGCAACGGTTCAGCCATGTTTCCTTCCAGTGGTGCGCCCATCACGGCATGAAGCCTAGACTATTTCGGTTCTTATGCGTCAATCATCGACGACGGGGGGCGAGCCGTCACCCACAATCGACAAGCGCCAAGGCCTGATCCTGGGCTCTTTCTCCAGAGCAAACGGCACACACATATTGTCCCGCATTCAATGGAGTGTGAAGCAGTCCTGACCTTACCTGCGTACGACAAGGCGAGCACAATACTTTGGAAAATGGCCCTAACGATCGACGCTATTCCGGCCCATTCTCAAAAGCGAACGAATTATCCATGACGACCCAATGTCGAAGCGGCGCAAACGCGATCCTTCAAAAAGCTGAAAATTCGGCGTTCAAGTTCATCGAGCTGTTCTTGACACTTTTCTGCCTGTTCAGATGAAAGTGATGCCGTTAAGCTGGTGCCAATCAAAGGAACGTCCAGCTGAAAACCAAGGTTAAAGCACGCTTGGATGTAATAGAGAGTATTTGTGCTTTGAGTTGCTCCTAGCTGGTCGCGCAACCGGGCCGGGTCGAACTCGTGAATGATGTCGATCATCTCGAACTCGACGCGTCCCCATCTGAAGCCGGGTTTGCCGTACATTGCGCCTTCAAGCAACGCTGTGCCAGAAATCGCCGCCACTGCCCGTGCGCGCGAGATGATTTCGCCACTGGGCATCGTCGGATGGACGAACTGCACGGTCGGAAACTCCGCCATCTGCAAGTAATATCCATTCGGATGATTGTCGAAGGAGACGAGCATGCTCGGATTGATCTTCACCACGATCTTCCAGTCAGGTGGTAAGACCTTCGACAACTGAAAAAGGCATTCAATCTCGTTGAATGTTCTGGAGAGCGTGAGCACGCTGTTCTCAGGAATCAAATGCAGGGGAAAGAAGACAAACGGTCCACTCGGAAGATCGCGCGACAGAAGTTGCTTGTGACGGAAGTATCCAATCCGGCGCCACAAACCAATTATTTCCTCTCTGAGGATCCAGAAGTAACTGGGCAGATAGTAGTTTTTCTTCAAGACGCCTCGATAGTGCTTGTGAGCAAACAGCGCCCACTTCCATTCGATCGCAACCTTGCGTAACAGAATCTTAACCCGGCGGGAGATCGACATTTCAACGGAGATTCTCTTGAGGGTCGATTTCGAATCCAATGTATGCAGGTTTGCGCGCGACGATCACTGAACTCGACGTATGCTCTCGCTTCCCGGCACTCATCGGCGGCTGCCTCCAGCCTATTCACTTCGTCGATTATGTAACCGGGAGTTCCAAGGCTGAAATTGTCGTAAAGGATCTGGAAGTCCGCTATTCGGCAGGACGATGTCATGAGAAACGGGATCGACTTCGCCTCCGCCATCGTGAAGACCGCTGCCTTGATGAAATATTGAAAATTCACAGTAAATATCGCGTCGAATGCAAGAGCGCCCAAAACGCGCTCCAGCCACCTTGCTTTCAACTCGAGCATTTTGAAGAAGATGGCCTTGTTTTCCGGCCGGTAGTAGATTTTCCGATGGTGAAATGCGCCGGAAAGGATCGGATCCATCGCAGCTAATTCCAGCAGCGTATACCGCCCGCAATACCGTTTCTCAAATTCGCGGATGTAATCCCAATCGACTTCGTCTTCAGGCAGGTCTTCAGGAAGACCGTTCAATTCGACATAGAATGCATTGAGGTCGGTAAATTCATCGGCCTGTAAGCCAACGCTGCGGTAGTAGCGGGCAGTCTCGTTGTCCGAATGCGTGACTGTGTAGTGGTCGCACGACACGACGTAAACGCCATGACCGTGGGACTTGAGACGTTGTGCAAGCCGCGCCATAAGCTGCGCTTCGTCTCCTTCGAACGCCAAAAGAAGATAATTCAATAGCAGCTCCTACCGGCCTTCTGCGTTCAAGGCACTAAATGCCGGATTGATCGCTGTAAGCATTTTTGAATCAGGTTCGCCAATTGCTCGACGTCCACTTCGACACGCATCGGTCTTAGGTTAGCAACTTCAAGCACCTCAAGCTCCAACAGCGAATACGCGAGACCACAATACTTTGCCACAAGAGCAAAATGCCATTTGAATTCCGATTTTGGCATGAGCTCCACGACTATCGAACGCTCTTTCATAAAGACCGTATTGGAAAGGCCAGCCCCCGACACGCCGACGACGATCTCGGCAGTCGAGAAGAACCGCTGCTGCTCCTCGAATGTGTGATCCTCGGCGTGGAATGCGACAAAGCCCAGACTGGCCAGTCGAGCCAGGACTTCGCTTTCATTGACGAGCACACGCCCATTGGTGTTGCCGTCCGCCCGCCTGGACAAGAAAATCCGGCGAGAATCGCCAGGGGCACGTTCCGATTTGAAAGTGTCCTGCAGCATTCGAATGGAAGCGAGATTGGGATAGTAGTATGCCAACGCCGAACATGAAATCAGATCGACAATGCGTGTCTCCGCGCCCCGAGGCATGGCACCGATGCGACAATCAATTGCCGCATGCGTAAACGCAGAATGAACAAACGGATATCGGCCGACTAAGTCTGGAGATACTATCACTTGCACCTTGCAGGTCCGACGTATCGCGAGGATGAGCGGCAGGATCTCGATCAAGAAGTGGAAATAGCCGCCGAAGTCCGCGGTCAGTTCGATTTTGCACGCCCCATTGGCCTCCTTGGAAAGGTGGATATAGGGACCAAGGACTGTTTCGACAAAGCGTGCCGGGAAGCGAGTGCCGCCGGTCTCCCGGGCGTCGATGCCGGCGAGCACGAAATTGCGCACGACGACGGGATGGAGGTGCGGCAAGCGGTCCGCGAATTCAGGCGGCATGATCCGCTTAAGGAACCTGCGGGACCGAACCCAGCTATGAGACCACGCCGACCAATCGAATATCGCCATGCCGAAGGGCAGGCAAACCGCGACTTCAGGCAAGGAGTTCGAGGGTGTCGATCCTCAGGAGTCCACGATTGACGCCGAGGTCGTACTGGTTGCCGCCCCGGTACCGCGGGACCACGACCGACAGCACCGACTTGACCGCCCTTTTCAGATTTCCGATCAAGGCGCGCATTTCATGGCGGCAACAAAGAGCCGCTCTCCTGCTTGGCTACCGTCGGTGGCGTCACGCACTCATGCCCTTCCCAACAGGCTCCCGGAAGAGATTCACCACCTCGCCGGCGAAATCCTTCGGCAGAAGGACGACTACACCCGACTCGTACAGATCATCCAGATAGGCTGCATCGTCGAGCCGTCGGCGATCGATTACAACGTCGTCGGGCAACTGTCCGGACACCGGCATTTTCAGCTTCGCAGCCATGCGTTCCCTAAACCGGAGTCTGCCCAAAAACTTCTCGGCTTTCACGCCCACGCGGTAGCGCGGATTTATAGCAAGTAATGCCTTCTCGTTGACCGAGAACCCCTTTTCTCCGGCAAGCTGGCTATCGCCGATGCGCCCTCCATTGAAAAGAAAGGTGGCGGTGGGCACGCCGGTGAGCGCCGCGGCGTCGTCCGTCCACCGCGCCTCGGCGGGGTTAACGGGCGTGAAGTAAAGTGCCCTGTCACCGGCGCACTCGAGCATGAGCTTTCGGTAGTCTTCCATCGACTCGAAGTGGTTTTGGCACACGCGGTAAAAGCGAGTAGGGACGATGCGCCCATCGACATCCGGGGTCACGGCATCGAACATCGTCCAGCCGGACTTGGAGGCTACGCGCAGGGACTCGCGAACGAACTGCGCTTGCGATGGGATCTCGCTCAGGCAGGTCGAACTGAACACCTCGGAAAAGACGCCATCCTTGAACGGGAGCGAAAACTGCACATCGTGGCAAATGTAGCTTGAGTCGCGGGCGATGAAGCGCTTTACGACGAAGAGGTTCAGGAGCTGCCCGTCCACGCTTACGACCGGAACCGTGGGATGGCGGCCTCCCAGAAAAAGCTCAAACGGGCCGTGCCCGCAGCACAGCGAAAGAACCGGTCCGACGAACCGAACGTCGCGCAGGCGCGTGCGCAGGCTCGCGAGTTCGTTGCTGATGAAGCGGCTGACAAAGAAGGTGCTCCATACTTGTGGAAAGAGGCGCCGGCGGGCTCTCATCACACCGCTCCCGATGCGGCTGCTCGCAAGCCTGTCGACGAACCTGCGCCTTTGCCGGAACGCGCCCCGCCGTCCGAGAACCTCATAACTGTTCCAGGCAAACAGGTCTTTTTCCACTTGCGGCCAAAGCCGCGCATTGAGATCCGCCGAGAAGCTCAGATAGTCGATTGGCTCTGGCGATATGAGTCGGTGGAGCAGCGGTATGTGCCTGGCGATCCAGCGGCGGAGGCCCGCGACATCTCCTGCCCGAAGATACTCGATCGCAGCCACCTGAAGAGGCACGTAGGGAGCGAGTACCTCCTCGGAGCCGCCGTAGCCTTTCGCCAAGCTAAGCAACAAGACGCCGTCGACGATGGGAAACTCGAAACAGCGGCAGCGAAGCAGTGCCCACTTTATGCGATCTGGCTCCCCCTCATCGACCTGATGCGTGATGCTGAAGCTTCCGAGGCAATACGGACATTTCATCCGATCGACCAGGTCATGTCTCATTCTGCTCTCGCTATCCCCCACCCTTGGCCAGCGCAAGTTTCGCCGTGCCTCGATCTTGCCCCACGTTTCGCCGAGGGACAAGATTCGGCGGCACTCGTCGATCCTTTGCGTCGATCAACGGTGTTGGATCGCGGCATCGTCCTTCCCGAAGTCGAGCGCAACGTCGAGCCGCGAGCGGCGAGCGCGTATTTCCAGGTCGCCCGGCCCCTGTTCTGACGGCCGGAGGAGCCTTCGTGTTTTCGACGCTGGTAGCGGCATCGGATAGCCCGACGCGCTGCGGACGTGGCGATCAACCTGTCCGCCGGGGGAAATTCCGGTCGACCAGCCTTCGGTACAGTGCGAAGTGTCGGCCGTCCGAGTGTGCCAAGACGTCCGGTCAAATACCATCGAAGTCGGTTCGGTGGTCGACAGGGAGCTCAGCGATGAAGCAGAAGGAAATATTCCTCGCCACAGAAGGAGATGCCTGGCTCGCCAGGAATAGGGTCAGCCTATCCACCAGGCAGGCACACCCGGACGACGATCCCGTCCTGCGAGAGTTGTCGGATTTTCTGCCCGCCGACGCCGGCGGCGGCGTTCGGATACTCGAGATCGGATGTGGCGACGGCGGCCGCCTCGTCTGGCTGTCCCGGAAGTGGGGAGCGGACTGCGTCGGGCTCGACCCATCGGCCGATGCGATCGTGGCGGCTCATAAAAATGGCGTCGACGCCGTGCGCGGTACGGCCAACTCGCTGCCGTTCGAGGATCGCTCCTTCGACGTCGTCATCTTCGGGTTTTGCCTATATCTTTGCGATCGGGAAGATTTGTTCCGCATTGCCGCCGAGGCTGATCGCGTCCTGCGCTCGCCGGGATGGGTGGTGATCCACGATTTCTTCAGTCCATCGCCCAGAGCCCGCCCTTATCGCCATCGCTCTGGGGTGTGGAGTTACAAGATGGACTATCGAGGCCTATTTGCGTGGCAGCCGGACTACGTCTGCCTCACGCACAAGGTCAGGCATCATGACGATATGGCCTACACGGACAGCGTCGATGATTGGGTCGCCGTTTCTGTTCTGCGCAAGCGGCGGCCGGATGAAAAAGCCGATAGATAGCGCTGCGCGGTTCGGGCCGTACGGCGTGCTTGCCCTCCGCAGCAATGATCGCCCGGTGCTCGGACGTCACTCGATGATGTTCCAGCTAAGCGGTGTGCCCCGCGTGACTCGCGTCCGCACGCGGCGCCCCAGAACCCGGTCGAATTCCTTGGGAGGCAACCCCATTCCCGGACGAATGATGCGTACCAATTCGGCGGTCAGAGTATCGCCAGCCTCGAGGTCGCGCACGACGTAAAGCGACCGGCGAAACATCAGCGACTTTCGCTCGGCGTCGGTCGGGCCGTACCTGACCTCGCCCATCGCGGCAGCCGCCCGCGCTGTTTCCGTGACGAGCGCCTTGAGTTCGCGCGGCTCCAGCGAGAAGGCCGAATCCACGCCGCCATCGGCCCGCGCCAAGCGTGAAATGCTTCTCGATCACCGTCGCGCCCAGCGCGACTGCGGCGGCCGCCACACCCAGACCCATCGTGTGATCCGACAGGCCCGACCTCGCAGCCGTAGCGCGCCCGCAGATCGGCGATCGTCGCCAGGTTGGTGTTCTCGGGCGTGGCTGGATAGGTGCTTGTGCATTTCAACAGCACGAGATCACGGCAGCCCATCTCCCGAGCCGCCGCGACCGCATCGTCCAACTCGGCTTTCGTCGCCATGCCGGTCGAAATCACCAGCGGCTTGCCCGTAGCGGCCGCCTTGCGGATCAGCGGCAAATGCACATTTTCGAAGGACGCAATCTTGTACGCGGGCACGTCCAGCGTCTCGAGAAAATCCACGGCCAGCTCGTCGAACGGGCTGGAGAAGGCGACCAGCCCTTTTGCGCGGGCGCGCCCGAAGATCGGCGCGTGCCATTCCCACGGCGTATAGGCTTCGCGGTAAAGGTCATAAAGATTTCGCCCCTGCCATAGGCTTTCGCCGTCGGCGATGGTGAACCCCTCGCCCTGCATGTCGATCGTGAGCGTGTCTGCGGTGTAGGTCTGCAGCTTGATGGCGTGGGCACCAGCCGCCGCGGCGGCATCGACGATCGCGAGCGCGCGATCGAGCGACTGGTTATGATTTCCGGACATCTCCGCGATGATGAAGGGCGGCCGGCCGGCGCCGATGAGGCGTTCAGCTATCTTGAACATTTGAAACGGGCCCTGCCGGTCGGGAATGTCATCCAATCAGCTTTCCGTATAGCATCCGGGAGGGTTCGGCGACATCCAACTCGAATCCGCTCCCGGCAAAAAGCCGCATCGAGGCCCGATTGTCCGGCTTCACCACGGCGACAATTCTGAGCGGGCGGTTGCATCTGGCCTTGAGGTGAGTTTCTCCGGCGCTCAGAAGCTCACCGCCGACGCCTTCACCGCGCATTTCGGGGGCGATTACGATCGATACCGTCGCCTCGCCCTCGTGCATGCGATAGCGGAGCGAGCCCACAGGGTGCTGGCCCAGCATAGCCACCAGCACGATGTGCTCCGGATCGCAGAGGGCTTCGGCGAGCCACCGGCAATGATCTGCATAGGAAATTGGCGCGCTTGTCAGGGATAAGGCGCGCACCGCCGGATCGTCACGCCATCGATGCAGCAGCGGTGCGTCGTCCATCGTCGCCGCTCGAACGATAATGCAGGGGTGCCGGTTGCAGCAGCCGGACGACTCGGGCAGCACCAAAACCATCCACCAGCGCTCCCGCCCGCGCCGCCATCGCCCTGATCGCTTCCGGGGCGTTGCAAAGCGCCGAAATGTCGTCGGCCAGGCGCCGCTGATCGACCGAGTTCGAGCACGCCCAGATGGCGCACCGCACCGGCGCGTGAGAGCCACGCCAAGGCGAGGACCTGGTTGTCCGCGACAGCGATGGTAATCGTCGGGAGACCGACACAGCATCGTTCGAGGGCTGCGCCCCCTCCTGCCCCAATTGCAAGATCACTGGTGGCCAGCAACGCGGCTGGATCGGGCACATCTGACATGGACCGTGGTATTGCCGCGCGATCTGGCCGCTGCCTCAAGTTCATCGCAGTGAGCGCTTTTTCCGCCGATCATCACATCGACGGCGATCTTGGACAGGTCGCTCCGCGACAATGCAGCAAGAGCCATGTTGGATGCACCGACGGCATCCGTCCCTCCCATGAACACGAATATCCGGCGCACGCCCCCGTCCGGCGGCTCCTTTTGGCGCGCGCTGCAGCGAATGACGGACGCAAGAGCGCATAGCGCGGACCGAGGAGACGCCTGGCATTGACGGGCAGCAGCCCGTCATAGCGGTCCCCGCCGCAGTCCAGGCCATTCTGGTCGAGCAGGATGTCGCAATCGTGAATTCGGTCAGCGAGATCGTCTATCGCAAGAATTCGTTCCGCACCGCCTGCGCACGGTCTGTTCCCAGCGATGGTCGAGCGCATAGTGATCGACGATCAGCCAGTCGACGGACGTCGAAAGCGCATCGACCACCGCCGCGGCGTCCGCTCGTTGATCCCAGGAAAGCAAGTCAGCGCGAGCTGGTGACGCACCAAGCGCAACATCAGCAGGCGCGGCGACCGCAAGGGTTGCATGACGATGTCCGTGCGCCTCGATCAAGTCGTGCCACGGCATACTTGAAGGCGCGCAAAGGAAGGTGGATTCGGCGCCAGTCGCCGCCAATGCGTCGGCGAGCGTCAAACAGCGCATCAAATGCCCCGTTCCGATCTCGCGCGAGGCGTCGGCGCGGATGGCGACCTTCATGGCGCCTTCATCGCACCTTGAACAGGGGCTGCAGCGGCTCGCAGCGCAAATATTGCTTGAGCGCCTTGTTGTGGATCGCGTCGGCAAGCAGCGGGAAGACCTCGCTATAGGCCGCCATCAGCCGCTCGATATCGGCATCGGAGTGGGCATAGCTCAGATTGTGGGTGCCGAGCGTCAGGATGCCGCGCGCGAACATTTCCTGCAGGAACAAAGTTTTGATCTCAAACGAGGAATAACCGCCGGCGTCGGCGAAGGTAAGAAAACCCCATGACGGATGCCCGGAAACCGCGATGGATTGGGCGAGCCCCGCGTCGCGCAACAGCCTGGCCGTTCCGTCGAGCGCTTTCTGGCCCCGGGCGGCCAGGGTTTTCGTCACCGGCTCGCGCTGCAGCTTGTCGAGCGTGGCCTTCGCCGCCGCCAGCGACAGCGTCTCGCCGCCCATGGTGAAGGAAAAGAAGATCTCTTCCATAAGCTTCATGACGTCGGCCCGTCCGGCAACGGCCGACAACGGATAGCCGTTGGCAATTCCCTTGCCGAAGGTGGCAAGGTCGGGCGTGACGCCGAACAGCTCCTGGGCGCCGCCGTTGCTGAAGCGAAAGCCGGTGATGGTCTCGTCGAACACCAGCAGCGCGCCGTGGCGATGCGTCGAGATCCTTGACCCCCTGCAGGAAGCCCGGCGCCGGATCGGCGACGTTCATCGGCTCCAGGATCACCGCGGCGAATTCCTCCGGATGATCCTCCAGCACGCGCTCCAGCGACGGCAGGTCGTTGTAGGCGAAGGCCTGGGTGAGCTCCCTGACCGCCCCCGGCACGCCGCGGTTGCGCGCGGTCGAACCGATGTACCAGTCCTGCCAGCCGTGATAGCCGCAGACGGCGACCCGGTCGCGCCCGGTGAAGGCGCGCGCGAGCCGGATAGCGCCCGAAGTCGCATCCGAGCCGTTCTTGCCGAAGCGGACCATCTCGGCGCAGGGCACCATCGCGACGATGCGCTCCGCAACCTCCATCTCCAGTGGGTGCGGCAAGCGAGAAGATGACGCCGTCGTCGAGTTGGCGTCGAACGGCTTGCGTCACATCGGGGTCGCCATAGCCCAGCGTCACCGCCGCCAGCGCGTTGATGAAATCGACATATTCGTTGCCGTCGACGTCCCAGACGCGGCTGCCCTGGCCGCGGGTCACGAAATATGGCGACACGCCCCATGGATATTGCGTCTTCGACTTGGAGAACGTCTGGCTTCCCAGCGGCACGGTACGCTCGGCGCGTTCCAGGAGTTGCTCGGACTTGGCATAGCGAATGGACATCGTATGAGCTTTCTGTGGGCTTGAGCCTCGGATCGTTCGGCCGCCAGGGACTTGGCGAGCCCCTCGTTGCGACTCGGTGCCGGTATTGAGGGTCGCCAGTTCGGGATGTCGGTCAAGCAGCGCGAGAATGTCGGCCGTGCCGAACGATGGGTTTGCGGGATAGAGCGCCGCATAAATGCGTTCGACCAGCGTCGAAGTCGCGCGCTTCGTCGACCGTCCAGCGCAGTCGCGAGAGGTCACGCTCAGCCTTCATGCCGACCAGCCGAAATCGCTCGGGATGACGATGGATGCCCAGTGTCACGTGCTCGCGCTCGGCCGAACTGCCGCCAGCGCGCCAAACCTCCTCGAGGGAAGAATAGCGAACGACCTCGACATCAAGACCATCGGGATAGGTCGGTTCGAGGGTGTTCGAGCCATAGTCGGCCGCCGCGGACAGCGTGGCGTCGATCACTTGATCGATCAGCTCAGGATCCGCCAGTGGGCAATCGCCGGTCAGACGGACGATCCAGTCCGGCTTGTAGGACGACGGCGGCAGCGATGAAGCGGTCAAGGACGTCGTCGAGCGAGCCGCGGTGCACCGCCATCCCCGTGGCGCAGACGGCAGCCGCCAGCGGGTCGTCCTGCAGGTCGGAGCTAGTCGCCAGCACTATCCGATCGATCCGCCGAGACCGCACGCAAGCGCTCGATCTGACGCAGTATCATCGGCTTGCCCAGGATCGGCTTGAGTACCTTTCCCGGAAGCCGGCTCGACGAAACGCGCGCTTGGAGGAATTCCCAGGATCATGAACTGCAACTGGAGCAAGACAAGAGGCGACGCCTCATGGCTTCCACCTTCTCGGATCGATCATCACGGGGTCGCCGCGGGCGAACGACGCCCAGTGAAGGGTGGCCGGCTGCTGAAGGGCGGCGAGGCATTGGGCAAGATGATCGCTCGAATGGACTCCGACCACCACTCCGGAGACGTCCGGCGTTGCCAGGACGAAGCCCAAGCGCCGCTGCTAGGGGCGTGACCCCGGCGGCGGCGCAGGCACTCCGCCAAAATTCTACGGCTGGCCGGGCGTGTTGGAGTGCGGGTGGAAGCTCATCCGGCAGCATCAGCAGAAGCCCCTGCAGCAACGGCGACCGGGCATGGACGATAATGCCGCCTGCCGCCAATCGCTCGAGCACGCCGCTCAAGGTCGACCGCTGGTCGAATACATTGAGCGGGAGCTGCACGATCTCGATCGGGAAGCGGGCGGCAAGGGCCTCGGCTTCAGCTGCGTCGTAGACAGACACGCCGATCTTACCCGCAAGGCCGTCCCGCCGGTAGCGCTCGAGCTGGGCCCACAGAGCTGCGCCGCCCTGCCCGTCGAGATTGCGGACATCGTGAACCAGCAAGGCTGCGACGCGCTGCCGGCCAAGCTTGTCGAGCGAAGCGCGAAACGCGGAGTCGATGGCCGCGAGATCGTCCGGATCCGGCTCGGACGCGCCGAGGGGCAGTGTCTTTGTAACGATTTCGAACGGCAGGGCGGCCGCGACGGAGCCGATCACGCGCTCACTTTCGCCGTAGGCGGCGGCAGTGTCCAGAGTTCGCACGCCGGCGCTATGTGCGGCGGTGAGGATGCGCTCGACCTCATCACGCGCCACTGCGCCGCCGCGATGGGACACGCCGTAGGGCAAGCCGAACTGAACCGTTCCGAGGATCAGTCTGTCGACCTCGATCACCGCGCTTCTCGGACGACGGTTGCCGCGAACACCTCGCGCAGGCAATCGATCACGGTATCCTGCTCGGCGTCGGTCATGGCAGCGAAGAGTGGAAGCGTGATGGCCGCCGCGTAGTATCGTTCCGCCTCCGGGAAATCGCCCTTCCTTGAAGCCGAGGCGCCGATAGTAGGGTTGCAGGTGCACGGGGATGTAGTGCACTTGCACGCCGATGCCGGCGGCACGCAGTGCCTCGAATATCTCGCGACGAGACTGGTTGAGACGCTCCAGCCGCAGTCGGATCGGATAGAGATGGAAGGCCGAGCGCCCGTGGGGATCTTGCCAAGGCGTGACCAAAGGCAGCTCCGACAACAGCCTGTCATAGCGCGCGGCCAATTCCCGCCGTCGGGCGATGAAGGCGTCGAGCCTCTTCATCTGGCTGACGCCGAGCGCGGCCTGGATGTCGGTCAGCCGGTAGTTAAAGCCCAGTGCCTGCTGCTCGTAGTACCAAGGTCCCTCGTCCGCCGCTTCGATGCGTTCCGGATCTCGCGTGATCCCGTGGGTGCGCAAATAGGCCAGGCGGGTCGCCAGCGTCGGATCGTTGGTGCTGAGGGCGCCACCTTCACCGGTTGTGACGACCTTGACGGGATGGAAGCTGAAGGCGGCGATGTCCGAATAGCGGCAATCGCCGACCTTGCCATCGCGGTAGTCGGCGCCGATGGCGTGCGCCGCGTCCTCCAGGATGCGGAACCCGTAGCGCCGCCCGAGATCGCCGATCGCCGCCATGTCGCACGATTGGCCGGCAAAGTGGACCGGCGCCACCACCTTCGGAAGCGTGCCGGACCGTTCGGCCGTCTCGAGTTTCTCAGCTAGGGCCTCGACCGACATCAGATAGGTCCGAGGGTCGATGTCGACGAACGCCACGTCCGCGCCGCAATATCGCGCGGCGTTGGCGGTCGCGACGAACGTGTTGGGCACGGTCCACAGCCGGTCACCGGGCCCGAGATCGAGGGCGAGGCAAGCCAGAGTGCAGGGCCGCCGTGCCGTTGGAAACGGCGATCACATGACGGGCGCCGACGCGCTCGGCGAGAACCCGCTCGAACTCCGGCACGGCCGGCCCCTGCGTCAGCCAGTCCGATTTCAATGCTGTCACAACGGCGGCAACATCGTTGTCGTCGATGTCCTGGCGGCCGTAGGGAATCACGACAACTCCGCGATCAGCGCCTTGATCTCGGCAACGGTCAGGAAGTGCGGGTTGGTGCCCGAATTGTACTCAAAATCGAGGTCGACTGACTTTCCCTGCTCGCCTAGCGCGTTCACCAAATAGTCCGGATGATGGAAAAACGTGATGCTCGGCATGATGACGAAGTGGTCGGCAAAGGCCAAGGTCAGCCGCGAATCGTCACGCGGGCACATAACTTCGTGCAATTTCTCGCCGGGCCGAACGCCGACCACCTTCCGCTTCAACTGGGGTGCCATCGCCTCGGCCAAGTCGACAATCTTCGAGGACGGAATTCGCGGTACGAACACCTCGCCGCCGTGCATTCGTGCGAATGAACAGATCACGAAGTCGATGCCGTGCTGAAGTGTGATCCAAAAGCGCGTCATGCGCTCGTCGGTGATCGGGAGCGACTTGGCGCCGCTGGCGATCATCTTTTCGAAGAACGGAACCACAGAGCCGCGCGAGCCGACAACGTTGCCGTAACGTACCACGCTGAAACGCGTGCGCCGAGCACCGACTACGTTATTGGCGGCGGTGAACAGCTTGTCAGAAGCAAGCTTGGTCGCGCCGTAAAGATTGATCGGATTGGCGGCCTTGTCGGTCGACAGCGCTATGACCTTTTCGACGCCGCTAGCGATTGCCGCGGCAATGACGTTTTCAGCACCGTGTATGTTCGTCTTGATGCACTCAACAGGATTATACTCCGCGATCGGCACATGCTTGAGAGCTGCCGCGTGGATCACGTAGTCCACGCCATCGAATGCCTGCATCAGTCGATCGCGGTCCCGCACATCGCCGATGAAGTAACGCATTTCCGGGCTCGACAACTCCTGAGCCATCTCGAACTGCTTCAGTTCGTCGCGAGAAAAAACCACCACTTTGCGTGGCCGCGCCTTGGCCAGCACGGTTTTCACGAACTGACGCCCGAAGGACCCCGTTCCCCCAGTTACCAAGATGACCTTGTCGTCGAAAAAATCCATATCTGCTGTCTTCCCAGTTGAGCGCCCCTGCCCGACAAACCTTCAAGAAGCAGCGCTCTTCATTTCACTCGGAACTTGACTTGTGATTTTGTCCGCCTCAGCGCGGCCGCCGACCAATTCCAGGGGGCCGACGTGAATTGCAATCGTACCGATTTTCGAACGATTTAGCGTGCGTCTAAAGCGGCGTACCGTATTCGGGAATGATTCGTCGAATATTGACGTGTGATTTCTCGGCTTCGTCCCACACCTCGGGGCCGAAGCGAGACGCGCTCAATTGCTTTCGTGGTTCTTCTGCCTTTTGCAGGTATTCAGAAACGTACCGATCGAGTAACGGGAATTCGACACCGAACGACATAAACAAGACGACGCGTTCCCGATCAGCTGGCCGTATCATCCAGTTCGGCAGAACATCCCCGCCAACCTTCAATCGACGCAAATGACGAATTGGCCGAAGCCAGGGAAACTCCGGAAACATCTTCAGACGGACCGTCTGGCCGCTGTGCAAAGTGCGCAAATTCCAAACGACAACGTCACCCGGTTCACTGTCGACAATGAACGGCCGACCGTCTTCCCGCAAATGGCTACCGACTTTCACCTGCAATCCACCGCTGTGGTGTCGGTGATCCTGCAAATAAATCGCAACCCTCAGGAGCGGATAGGAGTCCTGCCAGTCCGGACCGCTCAGGTCGTCGCGGTCTATGTTGTCGCGATGAAAGCCAGGGTACCCCTTACCGACTTGGTATACGCTGTCGCCAAAATACACGAGCGGGTAAGGCGGAAGCAGCTTGCGAGCAATGTCCAAAATGCGCTTGTCGAAGACGACCCTCCACAAATGCCGCTTGCAAAGCAGATCGCCTTTTCCTATTTTAACGTATTCTAGGTCCCACTCGTCGCACAACCGCTTCGACGCCGCGTCCTCATCGAGCTGCTGATATACCAATTCTCTCAGACTTGCGATTTCCTCGGGCGAAAATACCTTGCGCACAATTGCGAAGCCGTTCTCCGCAAAATTGTCACACGACGTGTCCATCTATTGTTCCCCAAGACAACCTATCCAAGTGAAGCCTGCCCGATTGGCCCCACAGCAATCTGGCAGTTTGTAAACTACAACGCCGCTTGCAACGGCGTCAAGGATTGGTCGTGGCGAAAAGCTCCCTACATTGCATGGTGCGCGGGAATGGGCGCAACCGTACATTCGTTAGAGCAATCAACTGCCAAGCAGTCTCGCCCCCCGAAGCCACTCCACGAAACGGCGAGTAAAATCCTGCGATTGTGCCGCCTCTGTTCCCCCCAACCCAACATAAAGATAGTCTCGTAGCCAGCCGGACAAGGAAATATGCCAGCGCCGCCAAAAATCGGAAAAGCCAACTGCGGCATAAGGAAAGCGAAAATTCTCGGCAATAGCAAAACCAAGGCAGCGTGCGGCGCCAATGGCACACAGCGAGTAACCCGAAAAGTCGCAGAAAATCTGCCCCGAAAAGGCGAGCATGCCCGCCCATGCATCGCTTGGGGCCTGAGCCGCGCGAAAATCGAAAACTCGATCAGCCACCGGCGCCAAAAGATAGTCGGATACCACGACTTTCTCGAAAAGGCCGATCACGATGAGCATGGCACCCCAGCCCATCGCGGGCATATTGATTCCGACCGGCGCTGTCAGTTGAGGGAGAAACTTGCCGGCCCTGATGATCGGACCCGCCACCAGTTGAGGAAAGAAGGCCACGAGCAACGCGTAGTCCAGAATCATTCGCGGAGGCGCGATGCGACCGCGATAGACATCAATGGTGTATGACAAACTCTGAAATGTATAAAATGAAATCCCGATTGGTAGGATCAGGCTCGTTTGCGGTACATCGATCTGGATTCGGATCAAGCCGAGCATCTCTTGAATATTGCCAGTGATGAAATTGGCGTACTTAAATGTCGCCAAGACGCCGAGATTAACAGCCAACGTCGCGACGAGCAGGAGGCGACGACGTAGGGGCGACTTGGTCCGGAACATCGCCTTGGCGATGGTCCAATCGACTATTGTGGAAATCCAGAGTATGAGGATATATGGAGGATTCCACGCAGCGTAAAAGGCGTAACTTGCTATGAGCAGGTTGGCCTTACGTATAGTCCAAGGAAACGGCGAATAGTAGATGGCTAGTACGATTACAAAGAAGGCAAAAAAAGTTACAGAATCAAATGTCATTGCGGCTGGCTGGAACGGAAGGTTTGGAATTGCCTGCCACAAGTTGCTCCGCACGCTTGTCGTGTCAAGTTTGTAGTACCGACAGGCCGGCCTGGGGCGGTCAAACGGGTGATGGAAACACTACTGAACAACTGATGAAGCTGTCCATTCATCGGCGTCGGCAGCTCGTTCCGAAATTCAGCCGACGATCGTACGGCAACCAAAGCCATTGGTGCGTCCACCACTCGCCGGTCAAGAAGCCGGAAGTCAAGGAATGTACATGCACTCGCTATTCTTGGTGTACCAGCTCTTCACTGCCGGTCAGAAGGCCAAACTCGGCGTTCTCGTCGCACTCACGGTGGTTAGCGGCTTTCTCGATGTGTTCAGCATTGGAATGCTTTTTCCGTATGTAGCGCTCATCGAGAATCCCGACCGAATGACGAATATGCGGTATCTCAGTGGGCTCTATCGATGGTTGAACCTTGGATCGCAACAATCAGTCGTCATCGTCATGAGCATCGGTTTGCTGTTCCTGTTCTGCGCTCGTGGCTTATTTGCTGTCTGGCTCACCAACTTCCAACTCAAGTTCGTAAATGAAGCGCGGACGCAGTTTGGTCGGCGCCTTCTGCAGCGCTATATGGAGGGACCATACGAACTTTTCCTGACAACGAACACAACAACACTGATTGCCAACCTCACTTCTTCCCTGACTGAGATGTGCGGCGGGGCGATGGCATCCGCCCTAGCCTTGGTTGCGGAATCGATCGCTTTTTTTGGGCTTATTGCAGTCCTGATCTATTTTAAATCCCGTGTTTTCCTTACTGGCTCTGTTCTTCGTGGGCGGTGTCGGCGTCACATTCTCGATCATGGTACGCAGGAGGATCGCCTTTTATGGACGTGAGCATGATACTCGCTGGAAGGCGATGCTGCGCACCGTCAACGAAACTCTCAACGCCGCGAAAGAAATCAGAGTACTCGGTCGGACTTCCTTCTTTGTCGACTCTTATGTTAAGCAATCGCACCACTTTGATTGGGCGCAGCGGAGAAATGCCACCCTGTCTCAGCTACCTCGCGTGACGCTGGAGACAGTCGCCGTGGGGGGCTTGGTCGGCTTTTGCGTCATCGCGGTGGTCACCGGACGGCTCGAAGGACAATTGTTTCCCATCATTGCCGTCTTTGCTGCCGCCACGGTGCGGATCGTTCCGAGTTTGAGCCGCATAATACAAGCGTTGAATGTCATCAACTTCTACAGGCCGTCGATCGCCATTATCCTGTCGGCTCTCAAAGGAGAGGAACGATCGACTACACCCACTGAGCACGAGCCACTCCCCTTCTCTCTTGAGCGCGATCTCTAAATCGTCGTCAGATCCTTCTCATTTCCAGACAATCCATACTTTCGATTAAAGGACATAGATCTCCACATCAACCGCGGCGAGAAGATCGCCATTGTCGGACCATCCGGATCGGGAAAGTCCACGCTCATGGACATCCTGTTGGGCTTGTTTCCCATGTTCGATGGCGACATTGTCGTCGATGGCGTGGACCGCCGCAGCGATGTGAAAGCTTGGCAACGCAGCGTTGGGTATATCCCGCAGAACGTCTACCTCGTCGATGATAGCATTGCGCGGAATGTTGCGTTTGGAATTGAGGATCGAAACGTCAATTCCCAAGCGATAGTGCGGGCCGTTTCCCTGGCGGGGCTCGAGCGCGTCGTAAGAACGCAGGCGTCGGGTCTGGATACGGTGATTGGGGATCGCGGAATTCGCATCTCCGGCGGTGAAAGACAACGAATTGGCATCGCCCGAGCGCTCTATCACGATCCGACCGTGCTCATTCTCGACGAGGCGACGTCCGCCCTGGATAATCAGACGGAACGCGAGGTTGTGGACTCGATTCTGGCGCTCAGCCCAGCAAAGACCGTTATTATCATCGCGCATCGCCTCAGCTCAGTGACGCTATGTGATCGTGTCTACATGATGAGTGGCGGCCGCATCGTCGATGTCGGCAAGTTCGACGAGATTGCCGCGCGGCATCCTGATTTCGTTGATCCACGATCGACCATCGACCGGGAACTCGCCGCCGAGGCGTAAGCTGCTGCTTGAGAAAGTCTCTAGAGGAAAAGTCGCGTGCCATCAATCTAGGCTCAATGGCTGCCGGCGCCCTGATACTGATGCTTCCGCCGATATAAGCCTGTCTATCAAATCCCGCAGCAACCGCCGGAACAATTCCTGCCGCTCAAGTGCCGCCGCAAACATCACGGTGAGGCCGGTGATCAGAAACATCGCTCCGGCCGCGACCGCGAATGTCCGCCAGATCGATGGCCCCATCCAGTCCTGCGAGAGCGACAGCACGAGCAGAAGAAGCGGCCAATGAATGACATAAAGACTATAGGAAAAATCGGCTGAACCCACGAGCAACCTAGGATAGCGCCATTTCGGAGGATTGAAAAAGATCACACAGCAAAGAAGCAGGCAGCAGGCGACCTGCGCCAGCTCTTCCCGCCGGCCATACATCAACCAGCGCGGCTCAAAGACCGCTAAGGCTATGATGAGGGGAAGAAGCACGATCAGGATACGCTTGGCCGCCGCTTTTCCGATGGGTGAAAGATTTGCACCCGCGCCCATGAGCCACACCGCAACACAGAGCGGCTGCTGCATCGCCAGCGCCAGCGCAAGGAAAGCGAAACCACACCACGTCCAGCGATGACGGTTCGACCCGAACCAGACAGCTATTCCGATTGCCGCGATATACATCTGAAATTCTATGTAAAGGCTCCAGAGCGGGCCATCGACCACGCCCATCCCTCGATACATGAGCAGCGCCCGAGATTTCTGTCCACTCGAAATCGTATGCTGGTCTCGCCCGGTAAAGGTCGGTCGATATCCCGAACGCAATCCGTCCGGGAAGGTCGAACAACACAATGACGGCCCCACACCGCAGCGCATACAGCAGCGCGCCGACAATGGCGGATAAATTCGGGCGACTCGCGCGGCACCAAGTATTCTTTGACATCGAAGCGACCGTTGCGCCGCGATATTGATACGGATGCTTTGAGTGATGAGGTAGCCGGACAGCAGGAAGAATATCAAGACTGCGTACCGGCCGAGCATTTCAAAAAGGAGCACCGAGGACGTGTTCGGAGCCTGTCAGGCGCTCGAAGAGGATCTGATGGATATGCACGATGAAGACCGCATAAGCCGACACGCCGCGAAGTACATCGTAATATTCGTAGATGATGCTTGTGCGCTGGCTCCTTGGTCTCCGCTCCCCGATCCTTATAGGTCCCTTCTTCGCTCATTGTCACGCCAGAGCAATTCCAACGCATTCCGCTATGGCCGGACTTCTCATTTAGGAAGGACCATGCCCTCCCGATGTCCGCGCCTGACCTGAGGCCGCCCTGCCATCCGCCAAAGGCCTTCGAAGGAAATACATTCTAGGTCTTGCAGCACAGATCATCTGCAGCGAGCGGGCTCGGCACGCAAGCGACAGTGTTTCATCATGAATGTCGTTTGCGTGCCTCGATCATCACCGTGTGGGGAACCTCGAAATCCAACTCATGCTCCCTGGAAATACCTCTTGCCCCGACGAGACCCGATCTCGCGGACCGGAGAACAGCGGCGAATGTCCTCGAAGCCCGCATCTGCAGCAAGTTCGCGCAGGTAGCTCTCCGAAAGAGCCGTCAGATGTTCGCCGCCGCAGAAGACGAAATTCGTGAACTTTCCTCCCAGCGACTGGCGAGGAATTGGCATCATCGAGGAAAACCAGGCAAGGTCACCCTCGACGAATTTTCGGCAGGCGTTGCCGATGTCGGGCCCGCCTACCCGAATGCCACCTCCCGGAACGAGACATTCGTACATGTCTCGAAAATGGCTGGCGAGGAAACGGTCGGGCAGATGTTCGATCATGTGGTGGGAATAGAACATCTTGACCGAGTTCTTGCGGAACGGCAGCGGATCCATGAGGTTCGCCCAGACGTCGGGACGCGCCGAGAAGATGTTGGCGTCGACGTTCACCCATCCGGGAATGTAGTGGACCTGGCCGCACCCGAGGTGAACCTGGATCGGCTCATGCGGCTGCCGTGCGATGCGGTACAGCGCGCCGTTCATTCGCATCGGGACCCGGAAGGCTGCATAATAACATCTCTTCACCCAGAACGGAATCATAGGACGTGTTTTCCTGAAGAGTGCAGCCGCACGCGGCCCGTGCGGCGGCTCGATTGAGCGTGTACCGATTCGACCGATTGCATCCGTGAGACGTCGGTCGGCTTCACTGCCTGAGCCTACGGCTGACCGATGGATAGAGGAATTTCAGGCAAAGGGCGAGCACCGCGGAAACCAGGATGGTACTGCCGAGAAACTTCGCCAACGACACTTCCATGCCGGCGGAAAGCGTCAGGACCAATGCCGTGACGAAGCCTTCGCGCATTGCCCACGGCACAGGACGAGTCATGAAATATCGCAGCGTAAGGCCGAGCACCAATCCCATGACGGCGATCGGCACCAGCATCCCGGGAAAGCCGAAGTCGACGAAATTTTCCGCCAGATATCCGATGCTGATCGACGTACCGGCACGGCCTTCTTCACCGACCTCACGTCGGACGTATCGCAGGAAGATCTCCGTGTCGTCCAAGGCCGCCTTGTTGGGGAAAAACATGCGGGGCTTGGCGACATGCTCCAATGCATCGCGCCACCGGGCAAACAGCTCCGGTTCGGGCGAGGTCTCCGCAACGCCGATCGTCGCGCCGAAGAAGTCGATATAGGCGATGCGCCTCAGCAGCGCGTCGGTCGCCAGCCCCCACTCGATTTCTCCAGGATGGATTGCCCTGCCGATCAACACACTCGCGCGCTCGGTCACGGAGGACGAAATATCCTGGGAACCGGAATACCCTGTCGCCACATCTCGATATTCCGACTTCACGGCCGTCCAGAAAACGCCGAGGCCGAAAAGCACCGCAATGGTCGCGATGCCGCCCAGAATATTGCTCCCGCGCAAGGCAATTCTCAGCGAAAGTGCGGCAAGCAGCAGAACGATGAAAACGGTCTTGAAGCCTGAGAACAACCCGCTGAAGCCGGTGACGATCTCGATCAGCACGACCGCCAGCAGCAACTTGACGCCGTTTCCGGTCGACAACACCGTCGCGAACAGCATGAACATGATCACGTACTTCAGGGCTCCAAGCGCCTGCACCGGCTGGGCAATACCCGTGCTCAACGAGGCGAGCGGAACCAATATGAATGACAGCGCTGCTGTCGCTAAATAGAGGTAGAAAAGAGACATTGGGGGCCAGCGCCGATGTTCGCTGAAGTCATCGTCCGATGGCGCGGGCACGTTCCCCAGGCAAATTCGAAACGCTAACGCAAGGACGACGAGACTCGCCATCGCGTACCAGAAGGCCCGATAGACGTCGTCCCCGTAGGGGCCGGCGCCCAGCAATTCGCCGTCGAGCGACGCCAGCAGGACGCGCGTGGCCGCCTGCACCCACACCCATAACAGGTAGTAGGCGACGATCGACGGCATGCGCGGTCGATCGATCAGGCTGATCAGGATCCAGGGCGCGAACCCGCAGGCGACCACGACGATCGGATCGCGCGAAAACGGCGCTATGGCCAGCATGCCAAGGCCGAAATAGAGCAACGCCTTGCGCAGAAATGCGAAGTCGAAATAGATCGGCTCCGCCGTCTGAAACTGGGTAGCTGCTGTCATCGCCCTATCCGACCGCCGTTGTCCTGAAGTCAATGGTCATGCGCCGTTCCCCGTCGCGCGCGCAGCGCGACCGCCCCCGCGATGATACCGCGCGCCGCGGCGACTGGGGAGTACTCCGCCATCTTTTCGCTCAAATGCCGACGAACTGACGTCGTTTCCAAGGCGAGGGTCGCGCGAATCGCCTGGGCAAGGGCCGCGACATCGCCCAACGGGAATACCGCGCCCGTGCGACCTGGATCGATCAGGTCCGGGCCGCAGCCGACCGCGTCGGAGACGACGGCCGGGACGCCACAGGCCATCGCCTCGTTGACGACGAGGCCCCAGGTTTCCTGGTGGTCGGACGGCAGGACGAGGAGGTCGGCCGCGGCGTAGATCGACGGCATCCGGCTCTGGTTCTGGAAGCCATGGAAGAGCGCGGCAACGCCGCTGCTGGCCGCCTCGCGGCGCAGGCTGTCCTCGAGCTCGCCGGAACCGGCGAACACCGCTTCCGCCCGGCATCCCTGGGTGGCCAACAGAGCCAGCGCCCGGATCACATCGATGGGCCGCTTGCGCTCGACGAGCTTGCCGGCAAACAGCACGGATCTCGGGCCGGCCGCGCGCTCCGGCTTCTCGCGGCGCGCCTCGGCGCTCGGCCTCGGCCCGCGCGGCAAACGAATCGTTGTCGACGCAATGGGGCGAAAAGAACAAGCGCTCTTCCGGCAGGCCGTAGTGGCGCAGGTAGTCGTGATTGCGGCGCCCGACATAGAGAAACCCGTCGAACAAGCCGCAGCAAGCGCGGATAGACGAGCTCCTTCGCCAGGCGCAACGGCAAGGCCCGCCGCGCCGCCAGCTGCGAATCGCCGCGGATCAGCACAGGCACGCTTCCGCCGCCGACAGGCCATGCACGGCCTGCCAGTAGGTCTTCACCCCCCAGCCCGTCACCATGAAGGCGTCGAAGCGGCCGCGGCCGATGGCCTCGTCGATGCCGGGCGTGTCGCAGCCGAAGAACCGGTTGGTCGCCGGGCGTCGCGAACGGTTGTCGAGAAAAGCACTGTCGTAACCCGACAGCAGATCGACGTCCCATTCGAACGGCACACCGAAGCCCGCCTGCGCCTGGCCCTGCGGCAGTCTGGCGGTGGGCGAAGTACACCGTCAGATCGCATTGCCGCGCCAGTTCGCGAAAGATCGGCGCGTGATTCTGGATGGGATGAGTGGCGAGAACCCCGAGGCGCATGGTCAGCCTGCCGCCTGCCGCGCGCCGCTCCGGTCCAGCGCCGCCGCCAGGAGGCGCGCCGAGTTGCGGGCCGAGTAGGCGTCGAACGCCGGCCAGTCGACGGCATCCGCATCGTAGGTCCGGCCGTTCGACCAGTGCTTGCAATTCGCCGGCGATGACGGTCGGGTCGGGCACGCCTGCCCTCGGGCAACACGATCGTATGGCCGGCGCGCGCGGCGGCGAGCATGTCGACCGCCGTGCTCGCCTCGTGGAGAACCGCCAGCACGGGCCGGCGCGACAGCACCGCCAGAAACAGCTTCGACGGCGTGTAGTGCCGTTCGGTCGAGCCCAGCACCAGGACGGCGTTCGCCCGCACGAGGTGATTGAGCGTATCGACATAGCCGATGCGATGGGGATGCTCCGTTACCATGTCTCCGACGCCGGCCCTTCGGGCAAGCGGCAGCACCTGATAGCCCTCGGCATCGTTGGCAGACCGCCCGGTGCCGACGAAATGCACGCGCAGGCGCGCTGCCGTGTCGGGAGCGCTTGCCCGAAGCCGCGCAAGCCCTTGCAGGAACGCCTCGACGATGGTGATGCCGGCGGGCAGCAGCGCACCGGCATAAATCAGATGAAACAGCCCATCGTCCGGATCGTAGAGAAACGGTGCGCGGCGAAGCTCTCGCGCACGAGCTCGAAGTCCCTCTCGGAACCGCCGATCGGCATGGCTGCCGTCAGGGCATGCGCGGCGACCTCTGGATTGCGCGCCAGCACGCCGGCGAAATAGCCAGGCGCGACGCCCGTGATCAGGGCCGCGTCGCGCAACCGCCCATGGCTCCAGAACGCGCGCCAGTTTGTCGTCCGCCCAGGCCTTGCCCGACAGGCGCCGAGCCTGAGCGGAATCACCGATCCAGGGATCCTGGTAGTCGATGCCATAGGGGACGCCGAAACGGCGATGGATCAACCGTCCCAGCACGGCCGAATAGTGCGACGCGACCGTGATCAGCAGAAAGTCGACCTGCCGCCGGGCTGCCAGCTCGCTCAGCGCCTGGTAGTGCCACCAGAGTGCGCGGATCCCGAGATCGCCGACCAGCCGGATCGGTCGGGTCGGCAGCGCTCGCGTGCAGATGACCTTGACGCCGGCCGGAACCAGCGTCGTCAGCGCGGGATCGAGACGCTCCTCGTAGTAGCGCGAATCGGTCGTCACGATCGTGGGCTCCCAGCCGAACTCCGGCAGGTACTGCGACCACAGGCGCGCGCGGTGAACGCCGGCGACGTTGCCGGGCGGAAATAGGTCGAGAGCAGCACGAGGCGCTTCATGCGGCCGCCCCGATAGAGCTCGACATAGCGGTCGACGACGGCCTGCACGGAGAAATGACGCTCGGCGCGCTCGCGGCAGGCCGCGCGATCGATCTCGCCCAGCCGACGCACGGCATCGCAGCCCTCCTCGACCGTGGTCGACCAGAAATCCTTCCCGCCCGGAGCGAACGATCTCGGGCAGCGCGCCGGTCGGACAGGCGATGACCGGCGTTCCGCACGCCAGCGCCTCGGCGAAGACGATGCCGAACGGCTCGTTCCACTGGATCGGCACCAGCATCGCCCGCGCCCGTCCCAGCAGCTCGTCCTTCTGCGCGTCGTCGACCGGGCCGACATACTCGATGCCGTCGCGGCCGATCTCGGGCTCGATCTTGCTGCCGCCAGTAGTCGCCCTCCGGCCCGCTATCGGCATGATTGCCGGCGATGATCAGACGCACGCCGCTCAGCCGCGCAATCGCGATGGCGAGATCGGCGCCCTTGATGCTCTCGACGCGGCTGAGAAAGACCAACGGCGCGTCGGCGGCGACGGCCGGGCCGAAACGTCAACCGGCTCGGTGTCGACGAAATTCGGTATGGCCTGCCAGCGCCCGCCCGCGCGACGGCCCCGGTCCGGCGATGTACTCGCTGCAGCCGGTGAAGGTCAGAATGTCCGGCGCGGCGAGCCGGGCGGCGAGGCCCACGGTCCGCAGGCTGGGCTCGCGCTGATACGACATCACGAGCCGTCGCTTGCCGCGAAGATGCGGCAGCAGGTAGGCCAGCCGCGAAAAGCTGTGGATCACGTCTGGCCGAAAGGCCCGCACCACGCGCGACAGGCACCAGGTATTGCGCAGCGTATCGAGCGTCGATCGCGAGCTCTTGCCGGGCCATACGAACAGCCGGCTGGCTGGACAAGTCGATCCGTCGCGGGCGACGAGCGCGACCTCGTGTCCGGCCTTCATCAAGGCGCGCACGAGCATGTCGGCAATGCGCTCGATGCCGCCATAGGTAATCGGCGGGACCGGGATTTCGGGATCTACGGTGAGCAGGATACGCATGAACGGCCTACGCCACTCTCAGTTCCGCGCTTCCATGTACAGCGAGTAGGAACGATGCTGTTCCCTGTCGATGCTGCCGCCGGGAAACGCGCCCTCCCGCCAGCCGACGACGCGGACGTCACTGAAGGCCGCCGCCGTCAGCTCGGCGCCCAGCAGCGCGGCATCGATGCCGCCATAGTGCTCGCCGTCCTGCAGGAAGACATGGTTGAGCGCGGCCATCTTGGTGGGGAACGACGTTTCGGGCCGCTCGCCGCCGCAGCCGATGGCGTTCAGATCCGCCCAGCCGTCGGAAAGGTAGGCTTCGGCGTACCTGCGGGCATCGGGCACGATGATGCGCAGAATGCCGCCCGGCATCAGACAACGGCGGCATTCGGCGAGGAAGCGTGGTCGCTCGCGCGTGGGCTCGAGATGCTCGAAGTAATGCTCGACATGGATGCCGCGGCAGGAATTGTTCGCCAAGGGCAGCGACCGCCGGCAATCGATGGCAAGCGCCACGCCCGGGTGGGCATGAAGGTCGAAATTTACCCATCCTTCGTGGCCGAACGGGCCGCAGCCGACGTTTACCAGAAGGTTCTCGCCGCGCGCCAGCTCGCGTCGCCGCGCCCGGTAGCGCGGGTGGATCGCATTCAGCCCATTCACCCACATGGCGCTCAATTCGAGCCGCACGATGCGGAACGCCACCGGATTGAGCGGCAATTTTGGAATGAGCCAGGCGCCGATCCGCTGCTTCACCGTGGGCATGACTTCTTTCCGTGGCGCTCGAGGGCCAGCGCGACCGAGGCGAGAAACACCTGCTGTTCGGCTTGCCAATTATAGTGAGTCCGCGCCAGCCGCCGGGCTGCCTCCGCCGCCAACCGCAACTCGTCGGGCGAGAGCGCCCAGCGATCGAGCTGCTCGGCGATGGCAGCAGGATCGGACAACGACACCAGCGCAGCCGCCGGTCCCAGCTCGCCGGCCAACGCCACCTGCGCGGGCGTGTCGCTCATCAGAACCGGCCGACCAGCCAGGAGATAGGTGAAGATCTTGTTGGTCAGGCATCGACGGCGGCTCTCGCTGATGTCGCCCTCCAGCGACAGGCCGATGTCGTACTGGCCGGCGAATTCGACCATCCTGAAGGGCGACGCCATCGGCAGCAGTTCCACCCGGTCGCCGATCCGGAGAGACTGGGCGAGCGCCAAAAGCTTGCTGCCATGCCCCCAATGGTCGCCGCCACGGATGTGCAGGGTGACGCGCGCGCGCGTGCGGGCGATGGCCTGGATGACGGATTGCAGGCCTCGATCAGGCCCGATGGTTTGCGAGAACCAATAGGCGCTGAGTTGCCCCGGATGTGCGGCCAGCGGCCGCACAGCGCCATCGGCTGCGTCGGTCAAGGGAAACACGTTCAGCACCGGCGCCAGCCTGATGCCATAAAGCTCGGCATAAGCCTCGGCGATCATCGGCGACGCCGCCGTGCCATGCGTACATCGTGGCAGGAAGGTGCCCTCGATGGTCCGCACGAGGGCCATTTCGCGGGAGCCTCCGGCATCGTTGGCGCGCTCTCCGGCATGGAAATCCTCCGCATCGTAGCCCAAGGCAGCGCCGTGCCGTTGCGCGGCAGCCGCCGCGGCAGGCAACGCGGCGACGTAATGCGCGATATAGAGATCGGCGCGAACGGCACCGGCCGCGCGCGACAAACCGGAAGTCTGGGAGCTGTACGCAGCAGCCGCCAGCCATGGCGGAATGCGAGTCACCTGCGGACGCCACGCGCGCATCAGCGCCCTCGCCATACGCGATGCCAGCCGGGCCGACAATGAACCAGGGTCGACCCGCACCACGGTCCACGGCGCGCGGGCGACGATTTCCTCGTCGAATGGACGGACAAACGCCGTCTCATTCCCGGCTATCACCGTTACGCGATATCCCGCAGCGTGCAGAGCGTCGGCTTCCTTGACCACGCGAGGGTTCGACGCCAGGTGGCCCGGGCTGACAATGCAGACGGAGCAGCCCTTCATCGGCCGTTCCGCGGCAGCTCGAAGGCGCGCACGATGGCTGCAGCCAGTTCGCCGCGATAGGCCGACCATGGGCGCTTACGCGCCGTTTCGAGCGCCTCGGGGCGCATGGCCGCCACCTCCTCGCGATGGGTCGCACACCATTCCAACACTTCCGTCAGTTTCACGACATCGCCGCCCGGCACGATCAGGCCGTTCTTGCCATGGCTTACGATATCGGCCGCTCCCGCCCGATCGGTCGTGATCACCGGCAGCGCGCGCGCGAACGCCTCGGTGACGACCATGCCGAAGCCATCACACAAAGTCGGGAAGACCAGGATATCGGCTTCGGCGTAGCGACGGAACAGTTCCGATTGCGGAATCGCACCATGGAAGTGGATCGACGGCGGAAGATCGGCGCGCAGCCGATCGGGCAGACCCCAGGCACCATAGATGTGGAGCTCCGCCTCCACGCCGCGCATCATCCGCCAGGCCTCGAGCAGGTGATGGGCACCCTTGCGTATCGAAAACGTGCCTGCCCAGAGAAAGTGGAACGGCCGGCCGGCCGTCGGCGGACCATCCGGCACCAGTGCGGCGTCCGGCGCACCGTAGGGAATCACGACGGCCTTGCCGACATCAACCCCTGCCTGCTCGAACGTTTTCAGCGTGAAGGTCGAATTGACCACGACCAGGTCGGCGAGCTCCCATTCCCTGCGTCGCCGCTCCGAGCGCTCGACTTTCACCCGCTCGAAATAAGGCTCCGCGCGCCTTCGCAACTCGGGAAAGGCACTCGTCTCGGCAGCAAGGAGGCGCTCGACGAAATCGTACTCGGGCGAGGGCACTTCATATACCTTGTGAATGTTCCGGCCAGTCGCTGCCTCGAACGTCTCGCAGGCGGAATACTCGTAGCAGTAGACGCAGGTCGTCGAGGGATCGAGTGCCCTGATCGTACGGCGTTCCAGCGAATGGATGCCACGATGGAACAGCATGTCGACCAGCCGCGTATCCGCGCCGGCCCTGATCGCCGCGATGCGCAGCAGTTCCCACAGGGGAAAGGTTTCGATCGCGTTCCACGGCGAGGATTTCAGCAGGCGCCGGCGAAATTCGCGATCGAGGTCGGCGCCCACCATTCTGCCGGCACGCACCAGCAGGCGCCGCCACCAGATTTCCGGGCGGTCAACATAGCCTGTCACCGCCCGACACTGCCATCCGGCCTCGCGGATCGCTTGCCCGGCCTCGCGCACGAAGATCGTATTGATGTCGGGATGGGACAGGACAAATCGCCCCTGGCAAACAGATTCCACGAAGACTACCCACCAATCCGATCGCCGAGGATAGGTCCCGCGGCGTAGTGCATCGCCGCGCCCGGCTTGGCCAGCAACAGGCTCATGCCGGCTGCCGGACCGCGGAAGCTTCCATCAACTCCTTCAGGAGGAGACGGGCCAGCTCGGCGAAATGTGGTCGACGATACGCCTCGATGGCCGCGGGATCGACTCGACCGTTGCGCAATCCCGCCTCTATCGCGGCAAGCAAGGCGTTGAGATCCTCAGGGTCGACCATCGCGCCGACGCGCGCATCCTGGATCGCGTCATTGCTGCCATCGCCCGCCCCCCCCAACACGCGCAGGCCGCAAGCAGCGGCTTCAAGATAGACGATACCGAATCCCTCGGTTGCGCTCGGCATGACGAAAAGATCGGCCAGGCGATAGAGGTCAGGCAGTTCCTCGTCCGGGACGTAGCCAAGGAAGCGTACGGTTTCCGGGCCAAGTCCAAACTTGCGGGCACGCGCCTCGAGCCGTTCGCGATCGTCACCGTCGCCGGCGATGACATACACGAGATCCGGAAACCGGGCCTGTAGAGCCGGCAGGATGGCGAAGATCGCCTCATGCCCCTTGGAGCGCTCAGTCGAGGCGAGGCGCCCCACGGTCAGGAGCATAGGGCCGCTGCGCAGACTGAGCCGCTCGCGATAGGCGGCGGACGCGGCGCCCGGTGTGAAGACATCGCGCACCGTATTGGGCAGAACGCGCACACGATGGGGGTCCAGATCGGCCCAGCCGAGAAGGCGGCGGCGGGTGACGCGGCTGACGGCGGTGACAAAGTCGGCCTTTTCGACAGCAAGACGTTTCAATCCAGCTTGCCTCGTCCAGATGTCGACGCCGTGAGTTTGCAGCCAGTAACGCGCGCCGAACAGGCGAGCGAGAGCCCAGGCAAGGGGCGCCATGAAGACATGCCCGCAGAAAACGACGTCGATCGGGCGATGGCGCCAGGCGACCCAAAAGGCCACCAGCGAATAGAGCCACCGGCTGAACACGGGAGGCCATTGATGGATGCCGGTTGGCAGGACAATGCCGGTGGCGTCACCCAGTCGTGGCACGACCAGTATCTCCACCTGCGAGGCTCGAGCGTTCGGTCCCTGCGCGTCGGCCGTGACCAGGGATTCGAAGAGATCCTGGTTGTAGCGGGCGATGCCTCCCGGAGCGCCATAACAGTCGCCGACCAGGGCGAGGATGCGGATGGTCATGGGCTTAAGGCTTGAATACGCCGGCGGCTTCAGGTCGAGCGAAACGATGCACGCACGAAAGCCGGCACGATCGTCGTCGACGCAAAGACGGTGTCGTTCACGGGCGTCTTCTCAGGCAAGCGCCGGTGCAAGTGCGGCGCTCGCCGGCGCCGTCGATGAGGGACCGGCCCAACCGGCACGCCAGATGCGCAGCGCCCAGGCGCGAGAGGCGGCGGAAAGAGTGACATCGCCCTCCGCTGCTGCCGACTCCCGGATCCAGCCGCCGATGGGCGTGACGAAGCCCGTCTTGCTGCGTCTGCGGCTGGCCTCGGGCAGCGGAAGGCGGGGAATGTCGGCGACAGACTCCTTGGCGTTAACGGCAGCGAGCAGCGTGCCCGGCGGCAAGGCGGCCAGGAAGAATGGATCGACATAGGGCACTCGGATCTCGATGGAGTGCGCCATACCGGCCCAGTCAGCATCGCGCAGGAGCTGGTTGCGCATGTAGAGCGCGGTCTCGAGTACCGAGACACGGTCGAAATCGTCGAGGTTGCGCCCTGCGCGCAACTCAGTTCCAAGCAACGGCCTCAGGCGCCGCATGCCGGCCTCAAGCAGATCGCGGTCGAGGAGATCGCCCAACTCCCACGGCATATAGACGCTGCGGCGCAGCAGATAGGCGCCTTCCCAATTGCCGCCATACTGCGCGAGCCCCGCCGCCTTGGGATGAAGGTCGAGCCCGCAGGCGATCAGTAGCGAGATCGCCTGGCGCGATAGCCAGCCTAGGCTAGGTACGAAACCGAAGGAGCGGAAGATGCGGACGCTGCGAGGCAAGTCGGCGAAGGAAGGGTAACCGCCGAAACATTCGTCGGCGCCGAGGCCGCTCAAAGCAACCTTCACGCCGGCCTCGCGGGCCGCCTTGGCGACGAACCAAGTGTTGATACCGTCGATGGTTGGCAGATCCATGGCGTCGAGGATGGCCGGCAGATCCTGCTCGAACTCGCGGCGATCGACGGTGCGCACGACGTGGTGCGCGCCATAACGCGCAGCCACCTGGGCGGCGAGCGGCGCCTCGTCCTGCGGGCCTCCGTGGAATTCCTTGAAGGCCAGAGTGACGGCGGTGACGTCACGTCTGCCGAGATCGGCCATGGTGCCGAGCAGGGCACCGGAATCGAGGCCGGCGGAGAGGAAAACGGCGACGGGCACGTCCGCGACAAGGTGGCGGCTGACCGAATCGCGCACCGCGTCGGCGACTTGCGCGCGAGCGTGTGCGACGTCGCTCGTCGACAGAGCCGCCCGTCGGATGAGCGCCTTGGCAATGGAAAAGTAGGACTCGGGTGCGCGCGGGCCGGCCCCCTCGACCAGCAGGGTACTGCCGGCCGGCAGAGAACGGATTTCACGCCAGACGGTGAAGGGCTCAGGCACGCTGCCCAGGAGGTGAAAGCCGACGATGCCCGCAGGATCGGGGTCGCGCGAGACGGCGCCGCCGGCGAGCAGCGCCTTGGCCTGGGAGGCGAAGCGCAAGGTCCAGCCGTCGTCGGCATAATAGAGCGGCTTGATACCGAGCGGATCGCGGGCGAGCAGCAGACGGCGACGCGGCGCGTCCCACAGGCCGAAGGCGAACATGCCGCGCAGCTGTTCGACCATAGCGGGGCCGCGATCGGCGTAGAGCTGCAGCAGCACTTCGGTGTCGGATTCGGTGCGGAAGCTGTAGCCCTTGGCCTCCAGCTCGGCACGCAGCGCGCGATAATTATAGATCTCGCCGTTGAAGGTGATGATGAGGGTGCCGTCGGCGCTGGCCATCGGCTGGGCGCCGCGCTCGGAGAGATCGATGATGGCAAGCCGGCGATGAGCGAAGCCGACGCGGCGATCGGAGTCGACCCAGAGTCCGCTGCCGTCGGGGCCGCGCGCCGCCAACCGATCATTCATGCGCGCGAGTTCGGCCCGGGCGACCGCAGGGGCGACATTCCGATAGGCCAGGATGCCGGCAATTCCACACATTCTCGGTTCAGGCGCACATCCCCGGCCGACCGGCGTCCGACAACGAGACGCTCGCCGAAGCCAAGGGGGATTTCTCGAGGCGACGGGCCTCAGCGCGCGCCAACGCCTCCCAAAACGACCGCGAGGGTACGCATGATGATGACAAGATCCAGCCAAAGCGAACAATGCTTCAGATAGTAGAGATCGTACTCCAACTTGGCGCGCATGCCATCGGGATCGTGGGCGTAGCCCTGGTTGATCTGGGCCCATCCGGTGACGCCGGGAGGGACGATACCGCGCAACTCGAAGTGAGGAATGTCCCGGGCATAGCCTTGGCCGAGCACGAGCGCCTCAGGACGCGGACCGACCCAGCTCATTTCGCCCCGTAGGATATTGAACACCTGGGGCAATTCGTCGAGCCGGTAGCGACGCAGGAAGGCGCCGACCCTGGTGATGCGAGGATCGTCGGTCGTCGTGAAGCTGGGACCTTCGGCCCCATGAAGCATGGTGCGGAACTTGACCATCCAGAAAGTCCGGCCCTGCCGGCCGACCCGGGCCTGGGTGTAGAAGATCGGACCAGCGCTATCGAAACGGACGACCGCCGCCAAAGCCACCATCACGGGCAACAGAAGCGGGAGTGCAACAATGGTGCACAGTAATTCGACGACCCGTCGGAAAGCCACATATTGGCGTGAGGGCAGGAGCGTTCCGAAGTCGTTCGGCGAGAGGCCACTCAACGGCGTGCGGCCGGTCAGACTTTCGACGATGTAGCGGCGATCGAGAACCGGCATGCCGGCGATGGCTGCGCGGGCGAGGTCGGACAGTTCTCGCTCAGAAAGGCCGTTGCTCAGATCGGCCACAATGCCGTCCAGGCGAACGGATCGCCTGACCGCGTCCCCGAAGTCCAGCCAACGGCACGACTTTACGCTCGGCATCGTGGCCAGCGACGGTGCAGGGACAACGGCGTAGCTGCGCATGAAAAGACGGACACGAAGATGAGCGGCGCCAAGCACCCATGCGAATACCAGCAAACCGCTGCCGAAGAATTGGACGCGCGAGTATTCGAGGCGAAGAGCGAGCAGAACAACGCCGATCGTGGCGAAGCATACCGTGACGATGGGAGCGATGTAGGCTGCCTGGTCCATCAGTGAGGCGCTTGGAAAGGCCTCGAGGCGGCTGCTGCAATAGACGACGACTATGTATGCAAGAGCCGTGGCGACGATCGTGCGCTCCGCCACGCCGATGCTGCCGTCTGCGAACGGAACGGCCTGGGCATAAACGAGAATCGGCAGCACGATACAAACGACGAAGCCCAAGAGCGCCTGAATCCACGCTTCCAGAAATCGCAGAGGTGCTGACGGCATGTCTGCAACCCCAAGTGACACCTGAGTCGGCAAATACCCCGTTGCCTCGGGCATCGGATTTGTAGTGCTCGCCAAAGTAGACCCCTGCCCTTAAGCTTCCCAGCACTGCATCGCACGCGGCCGGCCTACCCCAGCCGACCTTACATCGTTCGCGCGACGAAACCCCAATGTCCTACTGCTCGTCCCACAACGCGCAGAGAACTTGCAGCGATTATGATGGGTCTAGCCCCACCTCGCAATGGTAGTCTTGGCTGCCGACGTGACGTTTTCTTTATTCAGTGCGTCTGAAAGCCTGGGCCCAGCCCATGCCCAGCAAGGCGCTGACGATGAAGCCGATCGCCGGAATCTGAAGGCTGAAATCGACGGTGGAATGCAGGATCGCAACCATCGACGCGGCGAAGGCGACCGCCGGCAAGTACCGGTCTGTGCGACGGCGCCAGCAGCCGCGCAGGCAAATCGCAACGGGCACAAGAACCGTGGCAAAAGCGCACATCGCCGCCGGAATGCCGAGATCCAGGATCCACTCGAGAGGCGTCGAATGCGCCTTGTCGGCGAGGATCTGCAGGTCTGGCGCTTGCATCAGGAAAAAAAGATCCGGAAAGCTTCCCAATCCCCACCCCAGCCACGGTGATTGGCGGACCGCTGCTATTGAGAGCTGCCAGATGCGAAAGCGACCCAGGATGTCCTGATCCGCCAAGTTCGACATTTTGTGAAAGAACGCGCTGCCGGCAATCACGACGAGCAGCGCTCCGACGATGATGGCGGCGGCAAGAGCCCACCCCACTCCCGGACGTGACGGCCAACGACCACGCAGCAGCGTGATGCCGAGCAAGATTGCACCCGCCACTGTCGCGCCAAATCCCGCCCGCGACTCGGACAGCAGCAATCCGCCGAACAACAGCAGCGATATAGCCAGATAAATTGCGCGGCTGCCGGTGAGCCATGTGGCAGCGGAAGGACGCGTCGCGACGCCGCCGGTATACTCGGAGCTTACAGGCCTGCGGCTGAGGATCAGTCCCAAAGCCGTGACCAAGGCCATGCCGGCGTAGGCCGCGTAAGAATTGCTGTTCACGAAGGTGCCCGACAACGCACAAAGGAACTGGCGCCCGGGAGGGGCGAGGTCGGACCGCTTGCTGTAGCTGAAAACGTAGCAGGAGCCATTGGTGGCGTGCATGAGCAGCCCATACGCCGTCACCAGAAGGGCGCTGGCTAGGAAGAGTATTAGAAACCACCGCGCCCGGCGGCGATCGCGGCACGTGGCGCGGGCCATGACAAAGACGGCGCCGCAAGCTGCAATTTTCATGAGCGCGGCGCGCGACGCGTCGGCATTGATACTGACGATTGCCTCGATCGGGCGACCTAGTACGGAGGCGGCATGAGCATAGAGCTCGGCTCGCCACGAGGCAGGCACGAGAGGGGAAATTTGCACGATGCCGGCCACGATGACGGCCAGGAAACAGAGAATGAGCCCCAACAGGGGCAAACGCTCGGCGCGGCGAACGACATGGCTGTCGATGATGCCGAGACCGGCGGCGTGCCAGACCGCGAGAATGCCCAAGAGCACGACGATCGGACTCCATGCCCAGTCGCGGTTGGCGCCCATCGGTATGGCCGCGAACAGGACAATGGCAAAGAAGGCAGAGATGAAGGCGAGCTCGGCCAGACGTTGGGGGGCTGAAGGACTTCGCCGATGCGTACCGATCTCCGAGTCCGCGTCAGGAATGGCGTGCGCGCCTCGCGACCTCATTTCCGAGTAAGCCCGATCCACATGTTGAGCTCCTCCTGGGCGCCCGGCAGGTCGCTCAGGAGCATCCGAAGGTAAAGCTCGTCGATTCCCTGGTGCAGGGCACCGACGAACCACCGGCGATCAGTGCTGGCCTGCCAGGTCATGATGACGTAGGCAGCAACACGATCGCGCTCCGCGTCGGTGAACGAATCCCAGTTGCGTAGGACCAGTGCGAGGCGCACTGGCCAGAGGCGAGGGATAATGGGCGCGGTTTCGATGGACATCAGCAGCGGGCCGGCAACGCGGGGTGAGGATCCCTCGAGCGTTTGCCGGACGGCGGCGAGACGAAGCCAGGCGATGCCGCGTGCCGGGGCCCCCCCAAGGCCCATCTCGAGGTCGGCCTCGGCTTCGCGCAACCACTGCTCGCGCTGGCTGTCCGGAGCGGCCCAATTGAGGCCGGTGGCTGCGCCGACAAGAAGCTCCGACCGCTCGAGGCGAAGCAGAGCGCTGGGGTCCGCGCTTACGGCCTGATCGAAGGCACCGATGGCAGCGAGCGTGTCCGGAAGATTGATGGATTTGCCATCGCGCAGGCGGTTGATGACGGGATCGGCCTTTTGGGCATACCAGGCGCCCACGGTGACTGGCCAAGCAAAGTAGACCAGAAGGGCGCCGCCCAGTCCGAGAAGGCCGCGCGACAGCCAGGAGACGATAGACAAAGGAGAATCACCCCCGAACCGGTTATTCGGAAATGCACTCAAGCGGTATCGAAGAGCGATGTCAAAGCCGTACGCGTGTTACGATGCGCTCGTTCTCGAACCAAAGATCTGCTGTATGAGCCACAAGCGCAAAATCTCGGTGATTGGCCTTGGCTATGTCGGAATGCCGGCAGCCGCCGCTTTCGCGCGGGCGGCCGTGCCCGTCGTTGCCTACGACATCGACGCACGCCGCATCGCCGAGCTGTCGCGCGGCCACGATCGCACGGGCGAAGTCGACTCTGCCGATCTCAAGGCTGCCGGCCTGCATTTTTCGGCCTCCGCCAAAGACCTTGGCATGGCGGACTTCCACGTCGTGACGGTGCCCACGCCGATCGACGCCAGCAAGCAACCCAACCTCGAGCCGCTCAAGAGTGCCTCGGCGGCAATCGGCTCGGTGCTCAAGCCCGGCGACATCGTGGTCTATGAATTGACGGTCTATCCCGGTGTCACGGAAGAAGTCTGCATTCCGGTATTGGAGAGCGTCTCCGGATACCGGTGGAAGACCGACTTCAATGTCGGGTATTCGCCAGAGCGCATAAATCCCGGCGATCGCGAGCGGCGTTTCGAGAGCATCCTGAAATTCGTCGCCGCCGACACGCCCGAGACGCTCGACATCGTCGATGCCGTATATCGCAGCGTCGTCAAGGCCGGGACGCACCGCGCGCCCTCGATCCGCGTCGCCGAATTCGCCAAAGTGCTGGAGAACACTCAGCGCGACGTCAACATCGCGCTGATCAACGAGGTCGCCCTGATCTGCGACCGGCTGGGCGTCGATACGCAGGACGTCCTGCAGGCCGCTGCCACCAAATGGAACTTCCTGCCGTTCCGGCCCGGCTTGGTCGGCGGCCACTGCATCGGCGTCGATCCCTTCTACATCGCCCACAAGGCCGAGGCGGTAGGCTATCATCCGCACGTCATCCATTCCGGCCGTCGGGTCAATGACGGCATGGGCGTCTACGTCGCCAACAAGGTGGCACGCCATGTGATGCGCGGCGTCGGCGACGGCCGGCCGCTGGTCACCATACTGGGCGTGACGTTCAAGGAAAATGTGCCCGACATCCGCAACACGCGCGTAATCGACATCGTGCATGAACTGGCCGATTTCGGCATTGCCGTGCAGTTGCATGACCCGATGGCCGATGGCGATCTGCTGCGCGAGGAGTACGGCCTGTCGCTGACGCCGCTCGCTGAGCTCAAACCCGCCGATGCCATCGTGCTGGCCGTTGCCCATCGTCCCTATCGCAAGGGCGGCTGGGATCTGGTGCGGCCGCTGCTCAAGGCCGAAGGAGGCTTCGTCGCCGACGTGCCGGCCCTGCTCGAGCGGGCCGCCACCCCGGCAGGCGTGACGCTCTGGCGCCTCTAGCGCCGT
>CAWJJJ010000007.1:0-102069 GCA_963843185.1 uncultured Alphaproteobacteria bacterium | reverse complement strand
TCGGGCCGACGTTCTGATACCGATCCGCTATTCAGATACTACATGTTTGGTCGAGCTGCGATGGGCCTACTTACGGGCCTTGGTCCAGCCGCAATGGCAGGCGACACTTTGCGTGCAGTCGAAAAAGGCCACAACATGATTGATGCCTTCAAGTACGGCATCCGGGGCACTCCCTCAGCCGGTCCGTGACATGGTGCCGACAAAGCTCGCGCAGTTTCTGCAAGACAGCCGATGGCGTCCGTATCTTCTGGGATGCCTGGCTGGACTTCCTGTCGCGGTCCTGATGCTGCAAGTGTGGAAGAATTGGGACTATCTGGCCTGGGCGTGGCTGATCCTTTACGGCCTCGTCGGTATCGGCGGCGCCCGCATGTTTTGGACCAGTCCTGCCCGCAAGCTGATATCCACTGCGCTTTTGGTCGGGACCTTCGTTCCGTTCCTGCTTCGCTAGCGTTCCGGAGCCAATCGCCCAAACGCTTCCGGCGTTCCCGTCCTGGGCGTTGCGGCGGTGTGTTGGACGATCCCTCCGGCGGTGGCGCCGGAGACGAGCGGCGTTGGACGGGACGCTCCAGTCGCTCGAGCCACGATCAATCGAGACCGTGGTGTCGCGACGCCTCTTCGCTCTACTGAATGCTCCGCGGAGTTCGTTCTCGACTACCGGGCTTCCGGCGTCATGTCTGCCTTTTCCCATGACTTGTCGGGATTGAAGACGTTGATCGCCGCCGCCGCCTGCGCGGTGTCGGGGCCGAGATCCTTCTCGTAGACGTCGCTGTTGTGGCTGACCATGAAGGTCATCACGCCGGTCTCGCCCCAGCGCACCGGCCAGGCGATGACGGCGAACCCGCCGAGCATGCGACCCTTGACCAGATAGTCGTAGGCGCCGCCCGGCGCATCGGGGCCCTGGCTGTAGAGCAGGCGGAAGCGGGCGGATAGCTCGCGGCCATCAGGACCTGCGACAGCAACGCGTCATCGTAGAGCGCGATCGGCGCGAGCATCTGATCGAGCTCTTCCGGCGAGAACGGCTTTGGCTCCGTCTGCGCCTGCGCTCGAGCGATCGGCGCGGCCACGGCCAGTGCGGCAAGGAAAAGGATCAATGTCCTGCGACGGCTGGAATGGCTCATGGCGCCACTCCTCCAGGTTCCTTGGATATCAGCCATGGCTGCCCCCGGATTCATCGAAGCGTACGCCGTTTCACGCCGGATGTCGCTTCAGTCCTTTTCGTCGGCAATCCAGTACTGCAGCAAAGTGTAGGTGACCGCGAGGATCACGGGGCCCAGGAACAGCCCGAGCACCCCGAAGGCAAGGAGGCCGCCAATGACGCCAACCAGGATCAGGAGCAACGGCAGATCGGCCCCACGCCTGATCAGCACGGGCCGCACGAAGTTGTCCATCAGCATGGCGGGAACGCCGATGGCTATGAGCACGATGCCCGGCACGGTCTGCCCCGTCGCGAACAGCCAGATAATGGACGGCAGGACCACAAGGATAGGGCCGATCTGCGCCAGGCACAGAAGAAAGGTGACGGCCATCAGAAGCGCCGCCTGCGGCACGCCCGCGGCAACCAGGGCAATGCCGGTGACGAGGGTCTGGGCAAGCGCTGTCAGGACAACGCCGAGCGCCACGCCGCGTATCGCCTGCCCCGCCAGAACGACAACGTCTTCGCCGCGCTGGTCGGCCAGCCGCCGTCCGAAGCGCCGGCACCAGGCGGCCGCCATTTCGCCCTTGGCATAAAGAATGGCGGCAATGCCGATCGTCAGGAACAGCTGCAGCACCACCTGTCCGAAATTTCCAGCCGCCGCGAGAAACCATTCCGCGACGGACCTGGCATAGGGACGAACCAGCTGAACGATGTCCTCCGAGCTGCTTTCCACCAGGCCCGTCCACTTTTCGGCAGCGGGGCGACCCAACAGTGGAATATCGGACAGCCACGCCGGCGGCCGCGGTAAACGGGCAGCAGCAGATGCTGCATCGGGCAATTCAAGAAGAAGACCGGCGTGGCTTGCGATCGAGCCGACGGCTATCGAAAGCGGAAGCAGCACGAGGAACAGCAGAACCAGCGTCATCAGCGCTACTGCCGGCCCGCGCCGCCCGCCGCAAGCGGACTGTACGCGTCGCATGAGGGGCCAGGTGGCAATCACCAAAGTGGCGGCCCACACGGTTGCCGCCAGGAACGGCTGCAAGACAAGAAAGGAGACGGCAATCAGACCGAGAATCGACAGGACGGCAAGCGTCGTGCGCGTGAGGTCGAACGGGTTGGTGGCCATGGGACGCTCCAACGCTCGAAGGCCCTGGAGCCGCAGAGCAACGGCCCCGTTGATGTGAATGTCTAGACCGTCGGCGGTCGACGGTCCACTTTTGACCTCTGCAACCTTAGGCCGCGATCGTCGCGAATTCGTCGAGAGGCGAAGCTCGATGATCGTCGACGGCTGCCAAGCCGCGGCAGCTCATGCTGGCGTTGTCATGACTCTCGTGGCACCGCTTGGAATGCTTTCACCGCCAACTGCCGCGACCAGGCCGGTAAGCAGGACGCCGGAAAATCCGATGACGACGGCGAGCAGCTGCGTGAAAGGCTGTCGTGGGGCGAGGTCCCCGTAGCCGATCGTCAGTCCCGTGATGTAGGCAAAGTAGATCCCCTGCCAGATACTCCAGCCTTCGAGAATGCCGACGATCGCCCCCGCGCTGGCCTTGAACACCAATATTGCGGACAGGATTGGCCAGGTTATGCCCAATCCTTCGATCAGGGCAGCAAGGTACAAACCCCTCATCGCCCTTGAGCTTCTCTTGGCCATTTCAGCTTCCTCGCTTCTTTCGCGTGCTGCCGCCTCGGCGGCCCTTGATTCGAGGGGCCGCTTGCGTTTGATAGGGATGGATCCGTTCGTCGGATCGACGAAACAACACCGGGGGAACGACCATGCGGCCGAACAAGATCAAGCAGATGTGGCGTGACGGCAAATGCGTGACGCTGGGCTGGCTCTCCGTGTCGCACGGCTTCACCGCCGAGGTCATGGCGCGCCAGGGCTTCGATGCCCTGTGCGTCGACCTGCAGCACGGCACGGCCGAGATGAAGGACGTCGGCCCCGATGCTGCAGGCGATCTCGCAGACCGACACGGTCCCGGTCGTGCGCGTCGCCTGGAACGAGCCGGCGGCCATCATGAAGGCCCTCGACCTCGGCGCCTACGGCATCATCGTGCCGCTGGTGAATACCGCCCAGGAAGCCGCCATGGCGGTGGCCGCCTGCCGCTATCCGCCCGTCGGCATGCGCTCGAACGGGCCGGTGCGCGCCGTGCACTATGGCGGCGCCGACTACGTGGCCAATGCCAACGGCGAGATCGTCGTCATGGCCATGATCGAGACCAAGGAGGGCCTCGCCAACCTCGACGCCATCTGCGCCACGCCCGGCCTCGACGCCGTCTATATCGGGCCGGCCGACCTGTCGTTCGCCCTGGGCCTGGCCCCGCGCGGCGACAACCCCGACCCGCTCCATATGGCGACCTGCGACAAGATCCTGGCGGCGGCGCACAAGGCCGGCATCAAGTGCGTCATGCACTGCGCCAGCGCCGCGTTCGCCTCGGGCGCGGTGAAGCGCGGCTTCGACATGGTGATGCTGACCTCCGACCTGTCGTGCATGATCGCCGGCGCGCGACAGCAGCTCGACGAGCTCAAGGCCAAGACGAAGGCGGCCTGAGGCGCCGGCCGCCTGCCGGGGCAAATGGATCGCCAGGCGGACCCCGCTCTGGACGCCTGGGCTCTGGACGCCGGCCGACCGGGGGCGATTTAATGCCGCCAGCAGGGAGGACAGCATGCTGGCCAACACCACACGGGCTTTGACCGAGGCGCAGCGCGAGCAGTGGGCCGTCGACGGCTACCTGCAGCTCGACGGCGCGCTCAGCCCGGCGGAAGTGGATTTCTTCTCCGCGCAGATCGACCGCGTGCGGCGCCAGCCGGGCTACGAGCCGGCGCCGGGCAGGCTGCCGCGCGGCCACTATGCCTGGGTCGATCACGCCGACCCCGATCCCGACGCCTTCATGGATCGCCGCGACCTGCTCACCTATCACCAGGCCTTCATCGACCTGATCGACCGGCCGCGCGTGTTCGACCTCATCCTCGACCTGATGGGCCCCTACATCCAGTTCTCGATGAGCCAGGCGATCGTGCGCGCCTCGACCGAGACCTTCCCCGGCTACACCCATACCGACGGCGGCGAGGCGCAGCGCGCCATCCGCGTCAGCGAGACCAGCCGGCCGCTCGCGGTCAAGGTCATGTACCTGCTGACCGACGTCACCGAGCCCGACAGCGGCAACTTCACGATCTTCCCCGGCAGCCACCTCAGGCCTTTCCCGGAACGGGCCGAGCGCATCCCCAACCCGCACATGCCGGGCGCCGTGCCCCTGCTCGGCAAGGCCGGCGACGCCTACGTCTTCCCGCATGCCATCTGGCACGGGCCCTCGCCCAACCGCTCCGGCAAGGCGCGCAAGACCATCCTCTACAATTACTGCCAGATGTTCATGCGCCCTTACGATTTCGCGGCGCCCTACACCGCGCTGTTCGAGCGCTGCACGCCGCGCCAGCGCCGCCTGCTGGGCGACCTCGGCCACGACTTCCGCCCGGGCGACTTCTTCTATGCGCCGGAAGACCAGGAGGCGCTGATGACCGGCGAGCGCGGGTCGCTGCATGGGGCCTAGGCGAACCTGAACGCGGGACCATGACATCCCTTCGTCAGGCATGGGCCGCCCTGCCGCCCCGGCTGAAGATGCTGGAGCCGGTGCCGTTCTCCGCCGACCAGTGGTCGCTCCTCGAACGCCTGCAGGTGAATTTCAACGATCGCGAAGCGCATACCCGCCTGCCCATGCCGATTGCCCGCTTTCGCAAGGCGGCACAGCAAGGCGATCCATGAACATGCGCACGCGCTTCGACGACGTCAGGACGGAATACGTCGATGACAGTTGGCTTTAGAGAAATTTGCCGACGGCACGGCCCGACCCGATGGCGCATTATGGGCGCCTCTATAACGACGATGTCGATGCGATGATGAGCGTGCTCGTTCCCTCGGCGCGCTATCGCAAGGGGCATTATGCCTACGGCAAGTTCACGGTTCCCGAACCGCACGGCCTGCATACCGACCATAGTGCGGAGGATCCGGCGGGCGCGGGGGAACCGATCTGCATCGCCCGGATCGAGACCCTGGGGACGCACTACCTTGCCGGTGACTACACGGCGCATGACCCCGAAACGCAGAGCATGCTCAAGGCCTTGCGATACTGGATCGCCGTTCCCGAGGGCGAACCGGAACATATTCTCGATGAACTGCTGAAGCGGCAGACGCTCAGGACCATTCCGGTCAATCGCGTCATGCTGATGGTCGCCGGCAACGGTTCCGGGAATTCCCAGGTCACCCAGCATATCGCCGCCCGGCCGCCCGACGGCGGACTGCATTCGGCGTTCTTCCAGAGGCAATACAAGCTCAGGTAAAAATATATAACGCTCGAGAGGGTGAGGATTTGCCCTGCCGAAGGACGGCGTTCCCGTCCTGGACGTCGCGGGGTAGTGTCCCCGCCTGGGCATTGTGGCGAAGCAGAGGACCGAATGGCGTGGTGGTTCGAAATCATAGCCCAGATAGCAACAGACATTACGGCGCTCGTTGCTGTCTTCGGTTATGGCTCATATCGGCTGGCTATTCATCGCCGGGTCCGGTTGGTCGAGAGGGCATTGTTGAAAAAGGCACGGTCGGATGACAAATCTCTCACCCTTCAGCAGCTGGCCATCGCACTGACATTTACCGAGGATCAGGTAATCGATGCGGCGGCGCGAAGCCGCATCGTCGAATCCTGCACCGACAAATCCGAGAGCGAATATCGCTTTCGCATAAAACAGAAATCAAATTAGGGGCGTGGCGGCCATAGCCCCGGCTCTTGCCGGACGCTGGCCCGCGAGGCAGGGTGTGCGCCACGAGGGGAGTTCGCCCATGGCCGGCCTGCTTTGCTGTCGTTTGGGACGAGCCTAGGACATGGGCTTCGGCGTCTTCATCCACCGTTCGGATTCGATCTACGACGACAGCCCTGCGGAGCGATATCAGTTTCCGCCGCAGTACCTTCGGCGCGTCGAGGCCTGCATCGGCGACTGGATCGTCTACTATGAGCCGCGCAAGATCGACGAAACGCGTGGCTATTTTGCCATGGCAAGGGTGGAGCAGGTCATTCCCGACCCGAAGGCGCCGGGCATGCATCTCGCCCTGATCGAACCGGGCAGCTATCTCGATTTCCCCAACCCGGTGCCATTCAGTGGCGCTGACGGCGTCGTCGAGCGTGGGGTACTCAATAGCGAAGGGCGAATCTCCGGACGCGCGCAATCGGCAGTCCGTCCGCTCTCGGCGAGCGACTTCGGACGGATCGTCAGTTTGGGCCTGCGGGAAGACGCCCCCGCGTTGCCGCGCGTTGGCGAGGCAGTTCCGATGCCGGGCTTGCATGAAGAACAGGAGCCCTTCACGTTCGAGCAAACACGGGAGCGCATCAGCTACCTGTCCTCTCGCATCGTGCGGGACCGCGTCTTTCGCCGCACGGTCCTGCGAGCCTACGATGAGCGATGCGCGATGACGGGACTTCGGCTGATAAACGGCGCTGGTCGTGCCGAAGTCGACGCTGCCCATATCCGGCCGGTCGAGAAGAATGGTCCCGACATCGTCAACAACGGTCTCGCGCTTTCCGGCACGGCACACTGGATGTTCGATAGGGGGTTGATCTCTCTCTCGGACAAGCTGGAGATCTTGATCTCGCGGCGAGTGAACGATCAGGAAGGCGTGCGGACATTGCTTAACAAGGACGGCTTCGCCCGTGAACCCCACAGGGTCCTCGACCGGCCGCATCCTCGTTTCCTTCAATGGCACCGGGACCACTGCTTCAAGCAGTAATGCCGGCGCCGATTGATCAGTACATCACGTCGCCGCCGTTGGGCGACAGGGTCGCGCCGACGTAGAAGCCGCCGTCCGGGCCGGCCAGCAACAGGGCGGTCGCGGCGATTTCCTCCGGCCGGCCGAAGCGGCCCACCGGCAGCGCATCGATGAAGGCCTGGCGGTCCGCCGCCGTCATGGTCGCGGTCAGGTCGGTGACGACCGGGCCGGGCGCGATGGCATTGACGCGAACGCCCTTCGGTGTCGCCTCCCACGCCAGCGCGCGCGTGAAGCCCATGATCCCGGCCTTGGCGGCGGAGTAGGGCGCCGAATTCACCGCGCCCTTCAGGCCGCGCTGCGAGGCGACGTTGATGATGCAGCCCTGGCCGCGCGCCACCATCGCCGGGTAGACCGCCTGGGCCATGAAGAACATGCCCTTGAGGTGCACGGCGACGATCCGGTCGAACTCCTCCTCGGTAATGGCCTCGAACGGCTTGCGGATGTTGATGCCGGCATTGTTGAACAGGATGTCGATCGGCCCCAGCTCCCGCGCCGCCTCGGCGGCGAAGGCCCGCCCGGCGGCGATATCGGCGACATCGACCGAGCGGTGCAGGGCGCGCCGGCCCAGGGCGCGGATCTCGCCGGCCGTCTCGCCGGCCTTGTCGCCGTCGTCCAGATGGCAAAAGGCGATGTCGGCCCCCTCGGCGGCAAACGCCAGCGCCGTGGCGCGGCCGATGCCGCGCGAGCCGCCGGTGACCAGGGCAATTTTTCCCGCAAGCTTCATGCTGTTCTCCCCTCGGATGACGGACTATACGCGTCGGGCCTTGTGCGGACGACCATGCCGGCCGGAACAAACCGGCGCCATGCATCATCCTCGCCAATTCCGGCCGGACGGCATGTGCCCTAGGATGCGAAGCATGAAGCGACGGGCTTTCATCGGCGGCGTCCTGCTCGCTCCCTTGTGCGACGCGCCCCTGGCCGCCGAGCCGCTTGCCGCGCTGCGCGAAACGCCGATGTTCGCCGACAGGGTGAAGGCCGGGACATTGCCGCCCGTCGCCCGGCGCATTCCCGCGCAGCCGCTCGTGGTCAGGACCTTCGCCGGCGGCGACGGCCCCGGCCGCCAGGGCGGCCAGCTCACCATGCTGATGGTGCGGACGCGGGATACGCTGATGATGACGGTCTACAGCTATACCCGCCTGATCGTCTATGACGCCGCGTTCGAGCTCAGGCCCGACATCCTGGAGAGCTACGAGAACAGGCAGGACCGCGAATTCACCTTCAGGCTGCGCGCCGGCCACAAATGGTCGGACGGCCATCCCTTCACCACCGAGGACTTCCGTTTCTTCTGGGAAGACATCGCCAACAACAGGGACCTCTCGCCGTCCGGTCCGCCGGTCGAGCTTCTGGTCGACGGCAAGCCGCCCACGGTCGAGATCGTCGACGAGCGCACCATCAGGTACGGCTGGGAGGCGCCCAACCCCTATTTCATCCAGAGCCAGGCGCGCGCCGCGCCGCTCTTCCTGTTCGCGCCGGCGCATTACCTCAAGAAGTTCCATCCGCGCTACGCCGAGGCCGCCGGGAGCGCCGCCGCGACCGCCGGCGCGGCCAAGGGCGGCCAGCGGGACGGCGACTGGGTGCAGATGTTCCGTCGCGTCGACGTCATGCTCGTCAACGACAACGTCGACCTGCCCTCGCTCAACCCATGGATCCTGGCCACGCCGCCGCCGGCGCAGCGCTACGTCTTCGTGCGCAATCCCTACTATCATCGCATCGACGAGAAGGGCCAGCAGCTGCCCTATGCCGATCGCGTCATCTTTGCCGTGACCTCGCCCAACCTGATCGCGGCCAAGGCGGCCCTGGGCGAGGCCGACCTGCAGCTGCGCTATCTGAAGATGCGCGACTACGCGTTCCTGCAGAACGGCGCCAGGAGCTCGGGCGTCAGCGTGCGGCTGTGGCAGCTCGGCTCGGGCTCGCAGCTCGCGCTCTATCCCAACCTCAACGCCAACGATGCCGGGTGGCGCGGCCTGTTCCGCGACGTGCGCTTCCGCCGCGCGCTGTCGATGGCGATCGACCGCGACGAGCTGAACCAGGTCGTCTATCTCGGCCTCGCCACGCCGTCGAACAACACCGTCATGTCGCGCTCGGCGCTGTTCAGGCCGGAATACGCGACAAGGTGGGCGACCTACGATCCCGGGGCGAGCGGCAGGCTTCTCGACGAGATCGGCCTTGGCAGGCGCGATGCGGAGGGGATACGCCTGCTGCCCGATGGGCGTGCCGCGCTCGTCGTGGTCGAGAGCCAGAGCGAGGCGTCCGAGGACGCCGACGCGCTGCATCTGATCGCCGACAGCTGGAAGAAGATCGGCATCAAAATGCTGGTCAAGCAGCAGACGCTCGAGAACTTCTGGCGGCGCACCGCCTCCGGCGAGGCCATGATGACGGCCTATGCCGGCGTGTTCAACGCGGTGCCGACGGCCGACACCAGCCCGCGGGAGTTCGCGCCGGTGACGGGGACCGGCCTGCAATGGCTCAAGTGGGGCATGTACGTCGAGTCCCGCGGGGTGCAGGGCGAGAAGTGCGACATGCCGGAAGCCCGCCGGCTTCTCGACGACGTCAGGGAGTGGGAGCATGCCGCCGGCGAGGCCGGCCGGCGCGCGGCGTGGGACAGGATCCTGCAGACCAACGCCGAGCAGGTCTTCTCCATCGGCACCGTGAACGGCATCCGCCAGCCCATCGTGGTCGGGCCGAAGATCCGCAACGTGCCCCGGGAAGGTTTCTTCGCCTGGGATCCCGGCGGCTATGTCGGGCTCTACCGGCCCGACACGTTCTGGGTCGCGCCGTAGAGCGGGTTTCGACGACAAATCACGTCACCCTGAGGACACCGCGAGCGTGCGTCTCCAAGGGCGGGATGCAGTCATGGTGTTGCCGACCCTTCGAGACGGGCGCTTCGCGCCCTCCTCAGGGTGAGGTGGTGGGTTCACCGTCTCGGAATGTGCTCCGGCCGGCGCGTCTTGCGGCCTCGCGATCGCGAGCGAGCGATGATACCGTCGCCCGGCCGCGCGAACCGAGGCGTGCCGCGCGCGGCGGTGAGGATTGCCATGCTGAAGGATCGCTACGACCTTGCCCTGACGACGGCGTCGGCTGCCGCGCGGGATGCCTACGTCCAGGCCTCCGGCCTGGCGCTGACCTTCTACCCCGGTGCGCTCGAGGCCTATGGCCGGGCCATCGCCGCCGATCCCGGTTTTGCCCTGGCCCACGCCGGCAAGGCGCAGGTGCTGATGCGGCAGGGCGACGTCGCGGCGGCACGCGCGGCCCTGGCGGCGGCCAAGGAACTGCTGTCCGGCGTGTCCGAACGCGAGGCCAGCCACATCGCCTTCTTCGACCTCGTGTTCGCGGGCAAGACCGAGGCCGCGATCGCCGCCCTCTATGACCATCTGGCGGCGTGGCCGCGCGACGCGCTGGTCGTCGCCAGTGCGGCGAATCCCAACGGCCTGATCGGCGGCTCCGGCCGCATCGGCCAGAAGCGCCGGATCGCGGCCCTGATGGACAGCCTGGCGCCGCACTGGGGCGACGATTTCTGGTTCGTCTCCTATCACGCCATGGCCCTGTCCGAGGATGGCCAGCTCGGCGCCGCGCGGGCGAAGATCGAGCGATCCGTGGCGGCGAACCCGAACAATGCGCATGGCGCCCATGGCTTCGCCCATATCTGCTACGAGAGCGGCGACCTCGAGGCGGCGCGCCGCTTCCTCTCCGCGTGGCTCGCCACCTATCCGCGGGACGGCTTCTTCTACGGCCATCTGAGCTGGCATCTCTCGCTGTTCGAGATCCAGGCCGGCGATTGGACGGCAGCGCGGCGGCTCTATGACGACGCCCTGGCGCTCGACCGGCACAGCGGCGGACCGCAACAGAAAGTCTCCGATGGCGCCGCCTTCCTGTGGCGCTCCGAGCTCGCCGGCCATCCGCGCGACGAAGCGGCCTGGCGCGCGCTGCATGCTTACGCCAACAGCGCGCTGCCGCGGCCGGGCAACGGGCTCGCCGACCTGCATGTCCTCCTGGCGCAGGCCGTCATGCGCGATGAGGCCGGGCTCGACGCGCGGGCCCGCCAGATCGAGGCGCTGGCGAAGGAGGGGCGCTACCCGTCGGGCGACTACCTTCCCGCCGTGGCGCGCGGCTTCGCAGCCTTCGAACGCGGGGATTTTCCCGGTGCGATCGAGACGCTGGCGCCGCTCGCGGGCGAGAACGAACGCATCGGCGGCAGCCGCGCGCAACACGACCTGATCGACTTCACCCTGTTGAGCGCCTACCTGCGCGCCGATCGGCCGGGCGACGCGCGGGACCTGCTTGGCGCGCGTCGCCCGGGAGCTTCCGGTGTTCCCGTCGCAAGCGTTGCGACGGTGATCTGAGCGAGAGTAAGCGACCTCAGAGCTTTTCAACCCCGGCGCGGGCGCAATCCTCGTCTTCTTGTGCGGTCCCACCGCCAACGCCGCAGGCACCGACCAGGACCCCTTGGCGGAAGATCGGCACGGCGCCCTGGCCGTAGAACATGTGATTGCCTTCGGCCGCGGCGATGCCGCGCAGGGTCGGATGGTCGGCACGTGGCGTCAGCTCGCCACTCGGGCGTCCGAAGGCGGCCGAGGCCATGGCCTTGCCTTGGCTGCCGAAGGAGCCGGCCCACATGGCGCCATCCATGCGCTGGAAGGCAAGCAGCCGTCCGCCGGCGTCGCACACGGCGATATTCATCTTGGCGCCGATCTGGTCCGCCTTCTCGACGGCGCCGGCGATCACGCGGTTCGCATCCGCGAGGGTGAGGGTCATGAGGTCGATCCTTTCCGGTCAGGAACTCACCAGCGATACTACAGCGAATTGCGGCCCGGCGATTTCGCTCGGCAGGGCGAGCGGCAACTCTGCGGTCTCGGGCTGCTGGAAGCAAAGGTCGAAATCGAAATAAAAGTGGTGCTCGGGTAAGTTGACGTCGGGCAGTCCGCGGGAGATTTCATGCCGTTCTATCAAGCAGGTGACGTTCGCATTCGCTACGAGGAAACCGGCTCCGGCTTCCCGCTGCTGGTCACCCCTGGCGGCGGATTGAATTCGCGCGTCAGCAACTGGCCGACCGCCGTTTTCAATGCGATGGAAGAGTTCAAGCACGACTTCCGCTGCATCACCATGGACCAGCGCAACGCCAATGGCGGCGAGTCCACCGGTCCTGTGCCGGTCGAGAACGCGTGGGATGCCTTCGCCGACGATCAGCTTGGGCTGATGGACCATCTCGGGATCCGCGAATTCTTCTACATGGGCTACTGCATCGGCGGCTGCTTCGCCGGCAAGCTGCTGCAGCGGGCGCCTCAACGCGTCGTGGCCGCCGTGTTCTGCCAGACCGTGGGCCATCGGCCCGAAGACCCGGGCGTCATGGTTCGGCACAGTCAGCAGAATTGGCTCGCGGATTTCCGGGCACGGCGACCCGACGTGTCGACGGAGACGATCGAGAAATATCTTCACAGCCTCTTTCTCGCGCAGCCCGATTTCCTCTACAGCGTGCCGCGCGCCTTCATCGCCAACTGCCGGACGCCAATCCTGGTCTTGCCCGACGACACGCCGTCCCATCCGCTGGGGACCTCGGTCGACGTGGCGTCACTGGCGCCCAACGCCGAGATCACTGTCTTCCCGTGGCGCGAGCCGCCGGAACTCAAGGCACGCACGATCGGCCGCGTGCGCACATTCCTCAAATCCCACCTTCCGAAGGGCGGCGCAGCGCAGTAGCCTGACCGCAAGGCATGTGGAGAAGCCATGGTCCCGCCGCGATACGAAGAGCTGCATCCGGAGTTCGGCGCCAGCGTCCGCGGCATCGACCTCGGCAAGCCGCTGACCCCTGGCCTGGTCCAGGAGATCAACGCAGCGATCGATCGGTATTCGTTCCTCTGCTTCCCCGATCAGTCGATGGATGACGACCGCCAGCTCGCCCTCACGCGCCAATTCGGCAACCCCGAGCCGAGCCACACCAGCGTCGGCAAGGTCGAATATTTCGGCACCATCGGCAACGTCCAGAAGGACGGCACGGTGCTCGGCAACTCGCACAGGAAGACCGTCTTCCTCACCGGCAACAACATGTGGCACTCCGATGCGTCGTTCAAACCGGTGCCGGCGTTCCTCTCGATCATGTGCGCCTACGAAACGCCGGCCGAGGGCGGCACGACGATGTTCGTCTCCCTGCGCGCTGCCTACGATCGGCTCCCGCCCGAGCGCAAGGCCGAGCTCCAGCCCCTGATTGCGATCCACGACTACGTCCACTCGCGCTCGAAGGTCGCCCCCGATGCCGTATCGCCCGAGCTGGCAGCCTCGCTGCCGCCCGTGCGCCAGCGGCTCGTCCGGACCAATCCGGCGACGGGGGCCAGGAACCTGTTCCTCGGTTCCCACGTCCGGGAAATCGAGGGCATGAGCCAGGCCGCCGGCCGCACCCTGATCGACGACCTGACCGAAGCAGCGATCCGGCCTGAACACGTCTACGTCCACGCCTGGCAGCCGGGCGACGTCGTCTTCTGGGACAACCGCTGCCTGCTCCACGCCGGAAGCGGCTACGACGCCGACCGCCACCGCCGCTACATGCGCCAGACCCGCATCAGCGGAACGTGCTCGTCGTTGGAAGAGGCCGGTTAGTTGAACGCATTGTCCCGTGCATTGATCTCGCGCACGTGACGATCATTGGCGAGGATACGGCGTGTCGGCTGCCGAGTTTCGGGCGTGCGGCTTCGGGCGGGATGGTCTAGCCTTACCTGGTAAACTTCCGCCGAAGGCCCGCGATTGCAAACGCACGAGCGCGTCGACCGAAAACTTGCGGCGATTCTGGCCGCGGACATAGTCGGCTACAGCCGCCTGATGGGCGCCGATGAAGTTGGCACGTTGCGTGCGCTCAAGGCCGTGCGTAGGGAGGTCGTCGATCCGGCCATCGCCGGTCGCGGCGGACGCATCGTCAAGACCACCGGCGACGGCCTGCTGGTCGAATTTCAAAGCGTGGTCGATGCAGTCGCCTGCGCCGTCACCGTTCAGCACAGAATGCTGGAACGCAATCGCGGCGTTGCGGACGACAAACGCGTCGTGTTCCGGATCGGCATCAACATCGGCGACATCATCATCGACGGCAATGACCTGTTCGGCGACGGCGTGAATATCGCCGCGCGGCTGGAATCGATTTGCGAGCCTGGAGGCTTGTGCATTTCGGACATTGCCTGCGGCCAGGTGCGCGACAAGCTGCCTTTGACCTTCACCGACCGCGGCGAGCAGCAGGTCAAGAACATCGTCCGGCCCATTCGCGTGTTCGGCCTTTCGCCCGAGGCGATCGGCGAAGCGCCGGAGCTGGAGGTCGGCCACGCGGCCCCGGCGAGGTCCCGCCGCCGAGTGCTGCTGGCGGCGACGCTTGCCGCGGCGGTGATTGCTGCCGGCGGCGGCGCATGGTGGGCGATGCGTGCTCCCGTCCCGCCGCAGACGGCGGCTGCGCAGTTGCCCACCGCCGATCCGCGTCCGTCGATCGCGGTGCTGCCGCTGGTCTCGCTTGGCGCCGACAGCAAAGAGGCGGACTACTTCGCCGACGGACTGACCGAAGACATCATTTCGGCGCTCGGACGATTTCCTGAATTCGTCGTCCTCTCCCGCAATGCCGTCTTCAGCTACAGAGGCAAGACGCCGAAGCCTGATGAAGTCGGCCGCGATCTCGACGTGCGCTACATCGTCGAGGGCAGCATCCGGCGCAGCCCTGAGCGAATCCGCATTGCGATCAGCCTCGCTGCCGCCGGCCGCGGCAGCCAACTCTGGTCCGAGACCTACGACATCGCGCCGAAGGAGATCTTCGCGGTCCAGGACGACATCACGCGCCGCATCGCCGGGACGCTTGCCAGCCGCCTAGCAATCTGGAGCTGGCCAAGGCCGCCAGCAAGCCGCCACGCAGTCTGGAAGCGTACGACCTCGTTCTGCGCGGTCGGGATATGTACGGGCGCGTCAGCCGCTCGGCCAATTCGGAGGCGCGCGTGTTGTTCAAGCGCGCGATCGACCTCGATCCCAATTATGCCCCCGCCTACATCGGGCTCGGCCGCGTCGAGCTGAACGGCGTCATGAACGGGTGGACCGCCGATCCGGAAGCGGCGACGCAGCGAGCCGGAAGTCTCGCCCAGAAAGCCATCGATATCGATTCGACAAGCGCGGCCGCCCATGCGCTGCTCGGCGCCACCTACATTCGCTACGGCGACTACGATCGCGCACTTGACGAAATGCAGCACGCGGTCAAGCTCAACAGCAGCGATCCCGATGCTTATGCCGGATTGGCGACCGCTCTGCTGTGGTCCGGCGACGTCGAAACATCGATCAAGGATTTCGCGACGGCCGCCAAGCTTGGCCTAAACTTCACCGCTCACGAGTTGTTCATCCTCGGGATTGCCTATCTGCTCTCCGGCCGCAACGCCGATGCGATCCGCACCCTCGAACCCTCGCTCGATCGAAACAAGGCCGATCCCTATATCCGGGCAATACTGGCGGCGGCCTATGCCGAGGCTGGCCGACAGGACGACGCGGCCAGGCAGGCTCGGGAGGTACGGGCGATCGATCCACGCTTCGACAGCGCCGACTTCGGCTCGCTGCTGCGCAAGCCCGACTTGCGCGCCAGGCTTGCCGCTGCGCTCGACAAGGCGGGGTTGTAGCCTGGCGCCGTCATCTGGCGGGGTGCAGCAAGCCTGAATTTTCATTGGCCTTTTTGAGAATTTCGGCCGTTTGCTGCTGGAATTTCGGTATCCCCATCTTGCCGGAAAACACGTAAAGCTTGCCGTTCGTGATCGTCCAGGCCTCCGGATCGGCCTCGACCTTGAGGCCACGCGAAAGCTGCACGGCGCAATAGCCGTCGAACTGCGGCGCGTAACGCTCGGGATCGGCCGCGAACTTGTCGCGGTGCTCCGCGCTCTTGAACCAATAGGTGGCATCGTCGTAGGCGAAGGTGAACTCCTTCGAGCCATGCTCGGGCTTGCCGTCAGTGAAATAGGATACCGGGTCGTAACCCTTAAGCGCGACGCGCGGGCTCGAGCCAGTCTGGCCCTGAGCTGACGCACTGCCGCATGCCGCGACAATTGCAACCGCCGAGACGAAACCCCGCCGCGAAAGACCGTTCATGCTGCTCATACCCGCATCAGTGGTGCCACTGATAGCACGCGCCGATGTTTGGGTGAACGGTGAATGGGGCCGCTACCGCACGGCGCGTCGCCGTATTTCTGCCGAGCGGCACGCTGTCTTGAAGTCCCCGCCCTGGTCGGATTGCAAACTCGGCGCCTCTCCCTCTGCCAAGCTTCCCGATCTCTCCCCCAAGTTCAAACAGGATCGTTGGGGGATCACAAAGCGCTCACCCTCCCTCCCGCCAGCCCCGCCTCGGCATGGTGAGCGCCATCGCCATGCCCGCGACGTTGGCGCCGGCGGCGATCATCACCGCCGTGCCGTACTCGTGCGTCATGTCGAACAGGTAGCCGGCCAGCACCGGCAGGCTGACGGCGGCCAGGCACCAGGCGATGTAGGTGCGCCCGGCGACGCGGCCGTAGTCGGCGGGCCGCCAGTAGAGGGCGATCCCGCCGGCGGTGGCGCCGGAGACGAAGCCGTAGCCCAGCCCGACCATGCCCAGCCCCAGCACGGCGGTGACGGGCGCGGGCAGGAGCGTCATCAGCAGCCCGCCGCAGAGCGCCAGCGCGTGCGCGGCGCACATCACGGTGCGGCACCGCGAAGCGATCGACCAGCCAGCCGCCGCTGATGCGCGCCAGCGCGATCGCGCCGGTGAGGCCGGTCGTGGCCGCCACCGCCAGCGCGGTCGCCCCGCCATAGGCGGCGACGATCTCGCGCGCCTGGCTCAGCACCATCAGCCCGGCCGAGGCGGCGAGGAAGAACGTCGCCGAGAGCTTGTAGAAGGTGAGCCCCAGCGTTCCGGGCCGGTCTCCGCGCGCTGCCCGCCGCGGGCGCGACCAGCCGCGCCCCGCCATGCCGGGCGAGCAGCGCCGCCGCGACCCCGCAGGCCACCAGCACGGCCGCCAGCCCGGCGAGCGTGGTGCGCCAGCCGAAGGCTTCGTTGCAGGCATGGAAGGCGGGCGTCGCGATCATCGCGCCCATCGGGTAGAGGCTGACGATATAGCCGTTCACCAGCCCCTGGCGCCGCCGCACCAGCATGTTCACGCCCTGCTGCAGCAGGATGTAGGTCATGCCGCCGCCGGTGCCGAACACGATTCCGTAGCCCAGCAGCAGTTGCGCGAGCCCGGTCGCCATCGCCGCCGATCGCGATTCCGGCGGCGGCCACCAGGGCGCTCGCCAGCACCAGGATCGGCGCGGGCGCGACGCGATAGAGGAAGGCCGCGCCGACCGAGCCCACCGTGAAGCCCACCGTTGCCAGGCCGAAGACCAGCGACAGCGCCGAGCGCGGGATCGCCCAGCTCCTGCTCGATCGGGCGCAGCAGCACGCTGAAGGCGTAGACCGATCCCAGGGGCAGGTTCATCAGCGTCGCCGCCAGCAGCGCCGCCCACAGGCGCTCGGCGCGGACGGGCAGGGCAGGCGTCGCGACAGACATGGCGCGAGCCTCCGCTGCTGTTCGAGAAGGGTCAAGTGCTGGAGCGCGCCACTCCAGTGGCGCTCATGGGCGTTGTGAGCCACAAAGATGCGCCACTGGAGTGGCGCGCTCCCAGCAAAGAAAGCTTTACTCAACGTCTGACAATTTTCTTTTCTCCACCTTCTTCTTCACCTCAAGATTGCAGGCTTACTCAACTGCAGACGTCAAAACCCGCCGCACTAACTTCATCGTGAAACAGACGCGCGTTATTTCTACGTCACCTTTTAGCCCACCTCCTATGAGTATGTTAGCCATTGTCTTGGCGCTTGCATCGAGACCACCCTTATATTTCTGAAGTGTCTCCTTCATTACCGGAGGGTCCCCGCAGCTCTAGGATCCTGCGCGAAGCCGGTTCCATCTCAGGTAGTAACCCCTTCGGTAGTCAGGATGACATTCTTGCCCTTCATGACTTGGCCGACAAGGCTGGGTTCTGGCGAGCGCATCGCAGATCCTACTTTCGCGTAAGTAAGCACCGCTTGACAGCGCCCGGCGATGTCTCAGGTTCGAACTCCATGTCAGGCTCTACGAAGGTGTAGTGCGCACATCGATGGATACTTTACAGCTGCATCGATGCGGATGCCGGCACTTGTCCTACCCGAGCGCGGAAAGTGAACGCATGCCGACCTTCCGCAAACGGCCCACAGTGTGCGAAGGTGTCCTGTCGAGTTATAGTCAGCGAATTCTTCGTCACCGTCCATGTCCGTGTCCTGACCGCACCGTCCACAGGCCGATCGCGCTATTGTTTATCCATCGCCCAGTTCGGCAATGGCCAGGCTGGTTTTCTCCTCCATCGGTCTGACAGATTGAGGCGTTCGATACGCTTCGCAGAGGAGAGTTGGAAGTCTTCGACACTTCAGAATCCCGATTCGAAGTAGGCCGGTCATCTCGCCTTATCGAGGTGGATAGCTCGCACGAGGTCGGGCAGGTCCTCGCATCTTCGCGGAGAACTCTTCGTCGACGTATCTGTCGCGACGTCCTGAACATGGCCATTAGCTGGCACGACTGTCGCATCCCATCCTGGTGGGGATCAGCTCAGACTCCGGATGATACACTGCTGCCCGGTCGCCTCAGGCCAGGGCTGAGACCCCGCGCGGGCATACCCGGTTAACTTGAATTTCCGCCGCACCCAGCCATCGCGAAGCCAGAACAACGGTGACATCGTGTATTCGACTAGCCCAGCGTGTCGCCCCCTAGGACTTCACAGGGCGTACCCTTCGATCCAACCTGCCGGGCGCCGTTGCAAGCCGCTGCCTTCGCCAACTCCATCTCATGCATCCACTGAGCCCGATGTGGCCGGCGTGGCGTACGCATGTCACCGTCGTCTGGCTGGAGCGTCCTCGAGAGCGTCCGCCGGCCGTTTCGCGAAGTGCTGTCTAGCTGGGATGCGGAGGATGGCCGCGATGACGACTATCCGGACGAAGCGACGATCCCAACCGGGACGATTCGCCGGGGACCATTGTGCCGCTCCAACTACTGCCGGAGATCGCCGCAATCGCCGACCGCTATTCCAATCTCGAGCCCAATTGAATGCGATCACAGTGCTGGTCTTGATTAGGTGGCGTGATTCACTCAAGCGCTCCTGAATTTCGCCTCGCGAGTTGATTTACTGCGAACGCTGGCCCTCCATACTTATCCTCAGCACAAACACCGTATAGCCGATTTGACTAAGCACTTACGTTGCGCTGCTGATGATCGAAGCGTTTGATCACGATCCGATTTCCCCCAGGAGCTGGGCGAGCCTTCGCATCAACCTGCACTCGCGGGCAACTGCCTTTGCCGATCCCCCGCATCACATCTCGATGTAGCGACTATGAAGGATCTTCAATGCCGATGTGGCGACTGCATGACTTGTTGTGGTCTCTAGCAAGGGATTTGCCCGAATGGCTTTCCGCGCTGCCGCCCTCGCTCGAAAATCGCCGACACTTATTCGCCGTAAGAGGTGTGGAGAAGCGAGAGCAGGGCAGGACCTCCGCCCGCGCTTTATCTCGTCGCGGCAATGCACGGCCGCGATGGGAAGCTTCCGCGAAGCACAGGTCTCGCATCGCGGTTATTCAGTGTGGCTCAGCCATCCGTTCAACGACGGAGAGGATCAACGATGCCAGGTCGTGCAATCGAGGCCGACATAGTGATCACGGGTGAGATGCAGGATGACTCTATCGAGCAAGCACTCCGTGGAAAGAGCTCAGAATTTCGCTATCGCACTGCTAGGATGCGTCCGCGTCACCCAGGCAAGGGCGTCCTCCGCACGCTTTAACACCGTCAGGGTTCACCGAGACGATGCAGCCGCTGTCCCGAACATCGACAGGATACGACCCGGTGGAGGGATAGCTTTGCTTGGTGCGCGAGACGGTCTCACAGAATAGTAGCCCTTCGGGCTTCGCGGCGATCCTAGCTTTGGCTGCGGCAAGGTTGCAGAAGGTCGGTCGAGACCGGAGGCTTCATGAAGGGCAAGCGACGCGCGCCGCCCGCCGCGCTCAACGCCGAGATCGCCCGGCTGAACGCGACCGCCGTGGAGGGCCCCGCGCCGCTCCCGCCCGGCAAGCTCCGACATCGACCACCTCGGGGCGTCGGGAGCCTGTGAACCCGGCGCTCGGCCGCAGAGCAAGGACCTCGGTTCTCCGCCACGGCTGGGTAGCGCCGCGGGCTCAGGAGTTGTATCCTCCATTCGGCATTCACCCATCGATCCGGCGATGGCGGCCGCCCGCAAGGGAGATCACCAGCTCAGCGAGTATTTGGCCTTCCCGCTGCCATTGCAGACGCCCCAGGCCACCTCGAAGGGGCCGGGGCCCGTGGGCTTGTTGGCTTCGTCGTACATCTCGAAGACGTAGCAGATGATCGGGCTGCCCGGCCGCCTCGGCGTGCCGCCACTGCTCTTGCAATGATTGATCAGGTTCTGGTTGAAGGTCTGCGCATTGGCGATGGTCGCGACCGTGTTGCCCTGCGTCGGCCACCCGCATTCGCCGACGACGACCGCGAGGCGGGGAAAGCCGATCCCGCCCATGGCGACGTACAGGGCGTCGAGCGATGCATCGAAGATGTTCTTGTAGACGTACTGGCCGTCGGTGACCCAATCCTTCTTCGGGGCCGTGAACAGGCAATAGGGGAGGGGGATCTGCCCGTTGTTGATGACGTCCAGGAACGGATAGACATTCACCATGAACGGCGCGTGGGAGGTCGACATCACCTTGCACGCAGCGGTGATGATCGTGACCAGGCCCGGATCGAACGCACCGGCGGAGGGCGGATAGGACGTGCCCATGATCGAGTAGTTCAGCGGGACGGTCACGCCGATCTGCAGGCCGGCCTTCTGCAGCGCCTTCTGCACGTTCTGCATGGCAGGCACCAGGTGTTTCACGTACCTGCCTTTGTGCCATGCGCCGAGCGGCTCGTTTCCCACGCAGAGCCAGTCGATGCTCTTCGCATAGGGCTTGATCGCGGTGATCAACGCCTGCGTCTGATCCGCGGCCAGCCCCTCGAGCTCGTCATTCGGGATCCCGACCGCGAGCCGCAAATTGCCGGCCGAGGCCGCTTTGATGAACTGGAGATCGGCGCCGTGGTACGAGAAGGTCTTGGCGCGCCTGGCCGGCAAGGCCGCGATCTGGCTTGCCGCAGCCTGAGGAGCCACCGGGCTTGGCATGAACTGAGTGCTGAAGTTCACGCCCATCGTCGTCGAAGAGCCGGCATCTGACATGGTTTTGCCTCCTTGACATAAAAGCAGGACGACGCTCGTCATGGCCAGTCGCCGCGTGGTCATGCTATCTTAAGTTGTGGCGGTTGGCTATCCATGCCGACGCTCGTCGATCGGCGCGAGGGCCGGGGCATTGACTCGAGCCCAGCGGCAGCTTCGTTCATGGCGATGGTCGGTCCTAGGGTTGGCGTGCCTTCAGCCTCTCGACATGCTCGTCGAGGTGACGGTGGAAATGGCCGATGGCCTGTTCGTAGTGACCGAAGGTGAAATGGCTGTTGGCGCCCGCGGCCAGCCCGGCCTGGATGGCACAGGCCGCATGGCGGTCTTCCGTCAGGCCGGCGTCCTGCACGAAGCTGGCATCGCGCCTGGCCTCGGCGATATCGAGCGGCTTGCCGTCCTTGATCCGCGGGGCGAGCTGATAGACGACCCAATGCGTTTCCGAGGGTGTCACCGGTTCCAGGATGATCAGCATCGCGTGGCTGGAGAGAAAACTGACGTGGCTGTTGGGGAAGAGCTGGTGCACGTCGGTGATGCGCCCCTGGACGCTCCATTCCTCGCGCGGCACCTGCCGCAGCTTCTCGATGCGGCGGAACGGAAAGACGATGCGTGAATTGCGGCCGTGGAGCTCGACCACATTCAGGTTGTCGTAACCGTAAGGGTAGAACGACCGGCTGTGGAGGGACTTGATGTGATAGCCCTCCATGGAGGTCTCGCCGAGCAGCTTCCAGTTGGCCTTGTCGTCGAACTCGATCTTGTTGAACAGAACGTAGTCGGGCGGCAGCAGCTCCGGCACGTCGGGCAACGGCCCGTCGGACAGCGGCGTCTCCTGCGTCACGAAGACGAGACCGCCTTTTTCATGCACCGTCACCGGCACCAGCCCGTGCTTTTCCTTGTCGAATCCCGGAAAGCCCTCCTCGCCGGGAACATGGCGCAACGTGCCGTCGAGGCCGTAGGTCCAGGCATGATAGGGACAGGCGAACGCCCGCTTGCAGCCCTCGCCGTCCTCGAGCCTCATGCCGCGGTGACGGCAGGCATTGCGGAACCCGCGAACGATCCCGTCCGCGCCCCGCACCACGAGAAGCGGCGTGCCGACGGTCGTGCGCGCGATGTAGGAGCCGGGCTCCGGCAGGGCCGCGGAAGGACAGAAGGCCATCGGCACGCGCCGCATGACCGCGAGTTCGGCCGCAAAGCGTTCGGGCGACGTATAGTTCGCCGTGGGCTCGCGCCACACCGACGTGCCCTTGTCCGTCGAATGGCCGTCGACATGCGCCAGAATGCGGTCGGCCAAGTCGACATCGTTGAGGGGCGCGCTCATCTTTTTCTTCCGCTGTGCAGGCTCGAAATTCCGGGTGATCGCAACGTAGGTACCATAATGAATTGCGGCGCGGGAGCCGCCTGCTAGGATGCGCCGCGTCACGGAGGAGATGCCAAGCCATGGTCAAGACGGTGCTCTACGCGGAGAAGCTGTACGACGACGACAAGGTCGAGCGCGAGGTGTTCGGGTCCGACGTGCGCGTGGTGTGGCGCAACGTCGCCAACCTGTCGCAGCTCGAGGAGCGCGACTGCGCCGACGTCGACGGCCTGATGGTGCTGCGGCACGCGGTGACCGCCGAGCACCTCGCCAAGTTCCCCAAGCTCGCCTGCGTCGTGCGCATGGGCGTGGGCTACGACAAGATCGATCGCAAGGCGGCCGCCGCGCGCAACGTGATGGTGTGCAACGTGCCGGACTACGGCACCACCGAGGTGGCCGACCACGCGCTGGCGCTGGCCCTGTCGCTCCGCCGCGGCATCGCGCTCCATCTCGAGGCGCAGCGCCGGCCGCAGCCCGCGCCGTGGCGCTACGTGCGCGATCCGCTGCTGCGGCGCAACGGCGTGCAGACCTTCGGCATCGTCGGCCTCGGCCGCATCGGCACGGCGGCGGCGCTGCGCGCCAAGGCGTTCCAGTTCCGCGTCGTCGCCTACGACCCCTACATGCCGAACGGCACCGAGCTCGGCGTCGGCGTCGAACGCGTGCGCTCGCTCGAGGCGCTGATGGAGCAGACCGACACGCTGTCGATCCATGCGCCGCTGACGCCGGAGACGCGCGGCATGATCTCGCGCGCCATGCTGGAGCGCATGCCGAAGGGCGGCGTGGTGGTCAGCACGGCGCGCGGGCCGATCTTCGATGTCGACGCGCTGGCCGATCTCCTGAAGCGCGGCCATCTCGCCGGCGTCGGGCTCGACGTGCTGCCCGTCGAGCCGCCGGTCGAGCCCATCCCCGAGCTGCTGCGCGCCTACCGCGCGCGCGAGCCGTGGTGCGAGGGCCGCCTGATCATCACGCCGCACTCCGCCTTCTTCACGCCCGAGGCGTGGGACGACATCCGGCTCAAGTCGGCGGAAACCATGCGCGCGGCGATGGTCGGACCGCGGCCGCAGAACGTCATCACGCCGGAGATGTTCTGACGGCGGGACCGGCGACTATTTTTCCGTCATCCCGGGCGTAGCCGAGGGACCTCTTCTTGGTGCTGAAGCAACAGAAGAGGTGCCTCCGTTGCGATCCCTTTGTGCCGGTCTTCCACCCCGAGGCGACGGTCTACGCTGAGCGAATTAACTTAAGTAATAGTCATTTGATATTGACTATTACTTGAGGAATTGCTATATTTCCGATTGTTGGATGGCGAAATCGGCTTACCCTCGAGCCGGCTTCTGCAGTATTGCTTAAAAATCCATGGAGTTGGCCATGACGAACATCTTGCGCGACAGCGATCTGCCTGGGTTTCGGGTCGGGCTGGAAGACAATCCACCCTCGTTCAGAATTGGAAGAAATGGCGAAATTCTGGATGCGGTCCCCGTGGCATTTCCCCAGGCGTTTCTCGACTGGTTGGGAGTGCCGCAACCTCCTTGGGGCCCAAACCAGCCGCAGTCAGAGCCGCCGCGGGACTGGACCAAAGACGCCCGTCCTCTCGCTCCTCCTCCCGGCTCCCTGGCATACCCGCCGCCCGACATGCCTCGCCCCAGGTATCGGGACTGGATCAAAGACGCCAATCCTCTCGCTCCTCCCCCCGGCTCCTTGGCAGACGCGCCCCCCGATGCGCCTCTCCTCAGGTATCCGACACCCCCGGTGCCGCAGTGGCCGCAGAACTGGCCGTTTCCATGGCCATAAGCAGCATGGCCCAGCTCACTGACGTTGGATGGCATGGGTTGGGTCGGAGGAGACACGCATAAGTTGTTTTTTTCGACTATGGACATCTTTAAGATTGCGCTTCCCTGACGTCTGCTTCTATCGTCTGCGCCCTGGGATACCTTGAGGCGAGAATTCGGTATGAAGGTCGTCCGCAGAGCGCTGTGCACCATGGTTGTTGCCGTTCTAGTCGGGCAACATCTATGTCTCGCTCAGGACTTGAGCTCTGTCTGGTCTGAATGGGAATCTTCGGCAGTACCCAGACGCGGTCCGGCGAGGGCGAAAGCTCTCTTCGTCTATTTTCACGCGCGGAGCGTTGACGCGCTCAGCGTGCCGATTGCGATTCTTTTCACCGAGATGGCCAGGATCGCCCAGTGGGACATCCTGCGGATAAACCGGTATCCCCCCACCGACGATGAGGAGCTCGACGCCGCCATTCTCAAACGCCTGTCGGATGAAATTACCTCTGCGCGCAAAGCCGGATACAAGCGCATCGTTGTCGGCGGCGTGTCGCGAGGCGGGTGGCTCGCGCTGACGGCCGCCGCATTGCCCGGTGTCGACGTCGTCATCGCCCTGGCGCCTGGAACAGGGAGTCTGGAGCGAAAGGATCTCGAGCGAACGCGTGACGTATTGGCGCAAAGGTTGGTCGGCGCCCAGGCAAGGCGCGTGGCCGCATTCTTTTTCGACGGGGATCCGCGCGAAGCAGTCGAGGAACGCCGGGCGGCCGTCATCCGGCGCGCGTTGCAGCGCACCCGCTCGGCCTACATGATCGTCGACCGTCCGCCGGACTTGTACGCCCACGTCGCGGCTGGCAGCGGACGCTTGGTCCGCCGATACCGTGATTGCCTCCTGCAATTCGCTCAGGATGACGATGAAACGTCAGGCGAGGTCCACTGTCCCCCCTCAAGCGGCTATGCCATCGGCTCCGACATCGGCCTGCCCGTGTCTGTCGGCCCACGGGAGCCGCCGCCTGAGGCGAGCCCGGCTATCGCATCATATTGGGGTCGTTGGGAGGGCGATGATGATCTCGGCGCCTATGTAATCATGGACGCGATCGGCGCCCGAGAAAAAGTCATCCTGTTTCGCACCGGCTACTCGAACACGCCCTGGGTACCGGAGCCCAGGACGTCGGTGCGAGACATTTCTTTCGAACTGAACGAGGGCGATGGATACCTTCGTGATACGGATCCGCCTCGGTCCGACATGCTGACAGTGCTGTGGCCCAAATCCGCGACCGAGCTTGAATTCCAATACGTGTTCCCCACGCCTCACGGTTGGTTGTTGTTCAGAAGAATGACCTTGCGCAAGCAAGGCGACAAGAAGGCCGATCACTAGCGGTGTGTTGTTAAAGCGGCGTGCGGCGGGCGTGCCCGACCGCAGGTTACGCCAGATCGAGGCTCGATGAATTTCTCGGAACGCTATCCTGTTGCATTCTGCCGCTCCTTGAAAGTTTGAGAGGGCAAGTGTCCAGGTCGTTTTCTCTCGCCCTCGGCTTATCTGCTGTCGTCGTTGTCACGATGGGCATGATCTATTTGTTTCTGGCTTCGTTTGGATTGATATGGACACCCTATACTTGCCTCACCGACGTGCGTGGAAGATTTGCCGGCCCGTCAGGCGCCAGGTTCGAGGTCAGCGAAACCTCGTGCTCCATGTTCGCCAAAGGCCCCAGCGAAATCAGCGTCTTTGTTTCCAGGGCCAATTGGAGAGGAAAGACACTCCTCTTCAAATACGTGATGATGCACGACGGTAGCTCCGACGCATTGCCTGTTGTCACCCCGATTGATGATCGCACCGTCCAAATCTCGGTAAAGCACGTCGCCTCAATCGTCTGCCGCACCGGCAAGTGGCGGACCTTGGCTGTCAGATACAACGTCGGTGTCGTTGTCGATCCTGGCGACGGTCTACCGGGCGGATGCGACCTGAATTGACACCGCGCGTATCTTCGGGTGCCAGACCGTTACGGGTCAGGATGCTTGGGCGGCCCGCACATGCTTGGGATGGCTTGGCAATACCGCTTCCATGCTCGCCATGCTGGGCTAGGTGGCGACCGTCATGCTCTGGTGGTCTAGAACCTGTTATGCCGAGTCGCTTGCAAATTTCTCCGGCGTTCGGGCTTCAACTTCGAGGTCAGCATGACGGACTGCTGGCATAACCCGGAGACGGGCGTCTTCGTCTCCCGGCCCGGCCAAGGCGGCAAGACGCTTCTCTTTCTGTACCGTTCGGTTGAGGTGCCGGCCATAACGTCGATCGATGAACAGACAATTCAAATTGCTCTCGATGACGTCAATTCCGTCTTCTGCCGCAAGGACAGATGGCAGGACCTGACCATCAGGTACGACATTCTCAGCATTCGATATCCAGGGAGTCCTCGTGAATGCTAGGCCATGGCATCCGCTGCCGCCGACCTGTTGCCGAGCCGCTCCCAGGCCTATGCCGCGACCCTCTGCTGGTCGGCGCGCTTTGCGATCGACAGTTCCAACCATGCCAAGGCCGACGCCATCTATCGCCGCTACGTGGCGAACGGGGCGTACCAGGCGTGGGCGCGGGATTTCGGCCAGATCTGTCCGTCGCCGGACTTCGAGGGGGCGCGAACGCGCGTCACCCAGTCCGCAATTCGCCGCACCCAGAACGCCGCCGGTTCGGTCTGGCGCCACATCAGCCTGGTTGCTGTCGTGGCGATCGCCGCCGTGCTACTGGCGACGCTGATCTGGCGCGGCCGGACCTGGTTCGGCCGGCAAGGTTGAAGGCCGCACCTCGCCGCGCGCTGCTCAGGCGTACCGGCGCGCGGACTTCGACGCCGCACTCGGCAAGGCTCTTGCGCATGTCGGCCGCCTCCAGGACGCGATCGATCCCCGCAGCAGAGGTTAAGCATGACTTCAATACTATTGACTACTGATTAAGATAGGTGCATCGTCCTCTCGACCTCGCGAGGACAGGCAAATGTTCAATGTTCGACCCACCAGAGTTTGGCTCACTGCGCCTTTCCCGCTGCAACGCCCAAACCGGCGACCGAGCTTGAGGTCGAACTCATCAGGAGCGACGCCACCGGGACCATCCTCGGCCGATCTCATGCTGTCCTGCGCAAGCAGAACGAGGAGGCGGCTCGCTAGACCTCGGGACGACACAGCTTCACAATTGCGAGGAACCGATCATGTTTAACGTAAAGCCTGCGAGTACTGTGCCAGGGTTTCGCGTCAACCCCATGCTGGACGAGCCCGGATTTCGCGTCGAGGCGGGCGAGCCGGCGCGGTACGGCTTTGTCGATGTGGACGGCGCGAGATTGGCCGGCGGCGGTCTAACGCCCAGCTATGCGCCTGGACCGGGAGGAAGCGGCAACGGATGGGACAAGTGCACGTTGATGCCCGGTATCGAACAGTTCGGATTCTGCCTCTATCTTTGTCCTGACGGTGCCGTGCGACGCATCCCCAACAGAGGGGCATTGGGATGTCAGTCGTTCATCTTTCGCAATGGCGGCCTTGGCCTTTGAGTAGGAGCTTGGTTAGCAATGGTCAGCCTGCCGAAGTTCACCAAACGCGCCGCGGAGCAGATCGCCCGTTTGGAAGAGTTTCACACGAGGGATTTGCTTCCAGGAAGGTACATGAGCTGCCTCGGATGGGGTGGCGATCTCGATGCCGATCCCGGCCCGGTTCTCGGGTTGCATTCTGTCGATGTCGTGCCCGAGGAATTTCAAATCGAGTGCCATGGTGTAAGGCTGGCCTACAGCTTTCCCACACACGTCCTGTCCACGCTGGGGTCGTCCGTTCTCGATTTCGATGGAAAGCAGTTCTTGTTCGTCAAGAGCGACGACGCTGAACAGGCCTAGTTGGAACAGATGGTCAGCCTGCCGAAGTTCACGAAACGCGCCGCGGAGCAGATCGTCCGTCTGGAAGCAGTTCGCCGCAAGCATGCGCCCCCGGGGAACTACTTGAGCTTCATCGGATGGGAAAACGAGGTTGAGCCGGGTTCCCCGCGGTGGCCGCTGTTCCGGACTTACTATTTCTTCTCGAATGCCGAGGGCATACCGGAGGAATTCCAGGTCGAATGCCATGGCGTGAAGCTGGCCTACAACATTCCTGAGCGCCTGTTAGCTCGCCTCCAATCCTCCGTTCTCGACTTCGATGGAGAACAGTTCGTATTCATTGAGAGCAACGAGGCCGACCAGGCCTAGTTGGAACAGATGGTCAGCCTGCCGAAGTTCACCAAACGCGCCGCGGAGCAGATCGCCCGTCTGGAAGCGGATTTTCGCAGGCATGAGCCCCCAGGAAACTACCTGAGCTTCATCGGGTACGAAATCGATGTTGAACCGGACTATCCGCCGGATCCGGCGATCCGATTGCATTATGTCTTCTCGGATGCCGAGGGCGTGCCGGAGGAATTCCAGGTCGAATGCCATGGCGTTAAGCTGGCCTACAATATTCACGAACGCTTTCTGGCCAGACTCCAATCATCCGTTCTCGACTTCGACGGAGAGCAGTTCGTGTTCGTCGATGGCGCAGGCACGGCAGGCAGTTGAGCCGCGCCGCCCCTCTCCCGGTGCGAAAAAACTATCTTGCGCGTTGTATGACGACGAGGATCGGCATCTTGGACACCGCTCAGGCTTTCTTTGTATCCCCCCAGCCGGCGACCAATGTTTCAGCCACCAAGGTTTTGCCGCGGCAAGAATGGGTGGCGCAAACTGCAACAAGCACCGGATTTGAAGTCGCCCATGCGACGTCGACGGCGGGATCAGACGTACTCGACCTTCACGATCTCGAGTTCCTCCACCCCGGCCGGCGTACGCAGCCTCACGACGTCGCCCTGCTCGGCGCGCAGCAGCGCCTTGGCGATGGGCGAGATCCAGCTCACATGGCCCTTGGTGAGATCGACCTCGTCGACGCCGACGATCTTGACCGTGCGTTCCTCGTCCCGGGCATTGGCGCAGGTCACGGTGGCGCCGAAGAACACCTGGTCGGTCCGGGCGCGTTTGGCCGGGTCGACCACCTCGGCATTGGCCAGCCGCTTGCTGAGATAGCGCACGCGGCGGTCGATCTCGCGCAGCCGCTTCTTGCCGTAGATGTAGTCGCCGTTCTCCGAGCGGTCGCCGTTGCCCGCCGCCCAGGTCACGACCTTCACGACCTCGGGCCGCTCCTTGCGCAGGAGCGCGTTCAGCTCGTCCCGCAGTCGGGCGAAGCCCTCCGGGGTCATGTAGTTCTTGGCGCTGACCGGCAGCCCGCCCACGTCCTCGGGCAGGTCGTCCTCGTCGTCGCCGTCGCTTTCCCTGGTGAAGGCCTTGCTCATTTCGGTGCCTAATCTATCAAGACGATGCCGATGACCGCCATAGCGCCCCGCCTGCAGCGCGCCTCCGGCGAATGCCGTGTCGCCTTCGACCTGCGGGACGGCCAGACTCGTCTGGCCGATCTCTATCAACGCGATCCCTGCCGGGTTTTGTTCCCCAAGCCCGAGCTGGGCGAACCGCCGCAGGCCGTCCTGCTGACCACCTCGGGCGGCGTGACCGACGGCGATTCGCTCACGATGGCGATCGAAGTTGGCCCCAATGCGGCCGCCGTGGCGACCACCCAGGCGGCCGAGAAGATCTATCGCGCCGCCACGGGCGGCGGTCACTGCGCCATCGACGTCGCCGTGCGGGTGGGCGAGGGCGCCTCCCTCGACTGGCTGCCGCAGGAGTCCATCGTCTTCCAGGGTGCGCGCCTGAAGCGCCGCACCGTGGCCGACGTGGAGCCGGGCGGCAGCCTGCTCGCCTGCGAGATGGTGGTGCTGGGCCGCGCCGCCTCGGGCGAACGCTTCGTCTCGGGCCTGCTGCTCGATTCGTGGTCGGTGCGCCGTGCCGGCCGGCTCGCCTGGACCGACACGCTGCGGGTGGAAGGTGAGACGCTTGGCGGCGCAGGCTTCGGCGCGGCCAATGCGCTCACCACCGTGATCGGCATCTGGGATGCGCCCCAGCCGCAGTTCGAGAAAGCGCGTGGGCTTCTCGAGACGGCAGGCGAGGTGCGCGCCGGAGTGACCCTGGTGAACGGCGTGATGGTGGCGCGCCTGCTGGGCGAGGCGACCGCCGTGCGTGGCGCGGCCATTCGCTTTCTCACCGATTTTCGCGGCCTCCGCCTGCCGCGAGTTTGGCATGTTTGATGCAGCCTCTTATAGTCGGACCCAATCCGGGGGAAACGGTCGATGCATCTGACGCCGCGTGAAAAGGACAAGCTGCTGGTCGCCATGGCGGCCAACGTCGCCCGCCGCCGCCTCGAGCGCGGCGTGAAGCTCAACCATCCCGAGGCCGTCGCCCTGATCACCGATTTCGTCGTCGAGGGCGCGCGCGACGGCCGCTCGGTCGCCGACCTGATGCAGGCCGGCGCCAAGGTCCTGCGCCGCGAGCAGGTGATGGACGGCGTCGCCGACATGGTCGACGAGATCCAGGTCGAAGCGACCTTTCCCGACGGCACCAAGCTCGTCACCGTCCATGCCCCGATCCGTTGAATCCAACATGTGCCGCTCCACCTTCGGGCTCCTCTCCCCCGCTAGGGGGAGAGGCTGGGTGAGGGGGTTACGCACGTCGATTCCCCCTCACCTGAACCTCTCCCCCTACGGGGAGAGGAACATGAGGGTGACATGGGTCGAGTGATGAACAAGGGAACCAATCCATGATCCCAGGTGAAATCCTCACCGCTCCGGGCGAGCTGGAGCTGAACAAGGGCCGCAACCCGATCACGATCGAGGTCGCCAACACCGGCGACCGGCCGATCCAGGTCGGCAGCCACTATCATTTCTTCGAGACCAACGATGCGCTGAAATTCGACCGCAAGCGCGCCAAGGGCATGCGGCTCGACATCGCCGCCGGCACCGCCGTGCGCTTCGAGCCCGGCCAGTCGCGCACCGTGCGGCTCACGCCCTACATGGGCGGCCGCGAGAGCCACGGCTTCCAGGCGCGGGTCTCGGGCAAGCTCGGGCCCGTCGTCAAGGTCGGCCCGTCCAACGAGGGCCCGACCCGCATCTCGCGCTCGGCCTATGCCCACATGTTCGGCCCGACCACGGGCGACAAGGTGCGGCTCGCGGACACCGACCTCTTCATCGAGGTCGAGCGCGACCACACGACCTACGGCGAGGAGGTGAAGTTCGGCGGCGGCAAGGTGATCCGCGACGGCATGGGCCAGAGCCAGCGCACGCGCGCGCAGGGCGCGGTCGACACCGTCATCACCAATGCGCTGATCGTCGACCACTGGGGCATCGTGAAGGCCGATATCGGCCTCAAGGACGGCCGCATCGTCGGCATCGGCAAGGCGGGCAACCCCGACATCCAGCCCAAGGTCGATATCGTGATCGGCCCGGGCACCGAGGCGATCGCGGGCGAGGGCAAGATCGTCACCGCGGGCGGCATCGACTGCCACATCCATTTCATCTGCCCGCAGCAGATCGAGGAGGCGCTCTACAGCGGCGTCACCACCATGCTGGGCGGCGGCACCGGGCCGGCGCACGGCACCTTCGCGACCACGATCACGCCCGGCCCGTGGCATCTCGGCCGCATGCTGCAGGCGGCCGAAGGCTTCCCGATGAATCTCGGCTTCTTCGGCAAGGGCAACACCAGCAAGCCGGCCGGCCTCAAGGAGCAGGTCGAGGCCGGCGCCTGCGGGCTGAAGCTGCACGAGGACTGGGGCACGACGCCCGCCGCCATCGACAATTGCCTCAGCGTCGCCGACCGCATGGACGTGCAGGTGGCGATCCACACCGACACGCTGAACGAATCGGGCTTCGTCGAGACCACGCGCGCCGCCTTCAAGGGCCGCGCCATCGCCACCTTCCACACCGAGGGCGCGGGCGGCGGCCATGCGCCCGACATCATTCGCCTGTGCGGCGAGAAGAACGTGCTGCCCAGCTCGACCAATCCGACGATGCCCTACACGGTCAACACGGTGGACGAGCATCTCGACATGCTGATGGTCTGCCACCATCTCGACCCGCGCCATTCCCGAGGACGTGGCCTTCGCCGAAAGCCGCATCCGCAAGGAGACCATCGCGGCCGAGGACATCCTGCACGACCTGGGCGCCTTCTCCATGATGTCGTCCGACAGCCAGGCCATGGGCCGGGTCGGCGAGGTGGTGATCCGCACCTGGCAGACCGCCGACAAGATGAAGAAGCAGCGCGGCCGGCTGAAGGACGAGACCGGCGACAACGACAATGCCCGGGTCAAGCGCTACGTCGCCAAGTACACGATCAATCCCGCCATCACCCACGGCATCGCGCGCCATGTCGGCTCGATCGAGGTCGGCAAGCGCGCCGACATCGCGATCTGGTCGCCGTCCTTCTTCGGCGTCAAGCCCGACGCCGTGCTGATCGGCGGCACGATCGTGGCGGCGCCGATGGGCGATCCCAACGCCTCGATCCCGACGCCGCAGCCGGTGCACTACCGGCCGATGTTCGGCGCCTTCGGCCGGAGCCTGGTCGCGAGCCCGGCGCTGTTCGTCTCGGGCGCCTCGATCGCCAAGGGCGTCGCGAAGAAATGGGGCCTAACGCGGCCGCTGCTGGCGGTGAAGGGCACGCGCAAGATCGGCAAGAAGGACATGGTGCACAATGCGCTCTGCCCCAAGATCGAGGTCGATTCGGAGACCTACGAGGTCCGCGCCGACGGCGAGCTCCTGACCTGCGAGCCGGCCGCGTCGCTGCCCATGGCGCAGAGGTATTTTTTGTTTTGATCTGCGCCGGCATATGAAACGCGTCACCTTTCCCGTCACCCCGAGCGGAGCGCGAAGCGCGCAGTCGAGGGGCCTATTCTTCTGTCGGTCCGCCCATGAGGAGGTCCCTCCGCTGCGCGCCTTCGGCGCTCCGGTCGGGATGACGAGGTGATGAAACGCGCCACCGACGTCCTCCGCGCGGGCCGCTGGCCGGCCGCCGAGCGCGCCGACACCGTCACCCTGCTGTTCGACGACCGCTATCGCCGGCGGCTCAGGATGCTGGGCGATGGCGGGCTCGATTTCCTGCTCGACCTGATCGAACCCATCGTGCTGCATACCGGCGACGGGCTGCGGCTGGAGGAGGGCGGCTTCGTCGAGGTGCGGGCCGCCGAGGAGGACCTGGTCGAGGTGCGCGGCCGCGATGCGGCGGCCTTCGCGCGCATCGCCTGGCATCTCGGCAACCGCCACCTGCCGGCCGAGATCGATGCCGACCGCATCCTGATCCGCGACGATCACGTGATCGTCGACATGCTGAAGGGCCTGGGCGCCGAGGTGCGCAAGGTGCGCGCGCCGTTCGATCCCGAGGGCGGCGCCTACGGCCAGCACAATCACGATCCCGGCCAGCGCCACGGCCCCCTGCACGAAGATCGCCATGGCTGATCCCGGGGCTGATCCGCTCTATCGCCTGCTCGCCTGGCTGTCGCCCGCCTATCCGATCGGCGCCTTCAGCTACAGCCACGGCATCGAGACCGCCGTCGAGGAAGGCTTCATCACGGATCGCGCCTCGCTGGTCGGCCTGGCTGGAAAGCGTGCTGCTGCGGGGCACCGGCGCGGTCGACGGCGCGCTGTTCGCCGCCGCCTGGCGCGCCGCTGAAACGGAGGACTGGCCCGCCTTCGACGCCATCGCCGAGCGCGCTGCGGCGTGGCGCGGCACGTCGGAGATGGCGCTGGAATCGCGCCAGCAGGGCGGCTCGTTCCTGTCGATCACCCGCACCGCCTGGCCGCATCCGGCGCTCGATGCCGCGCACGAACGTCTGGGCGGGGAACTGGCCTTGCCCGTGGCCGTGGCGCTCGCCGCCGCGGCGCACGGCATCGCGCTGGAGCAGGCCCTGGCCGGCTACCTGCACGCCTTCACCGCCAACCTGATCTCCGCCGCGCTGCGCACCGTGCCGCTTGGACAAACCGACGGCCAACTGGCGCTGGCCGCCCTGGAAACGGCCGTGAACGCGGCGGCCCGGGCGGCTATGGTCGTGGCCTCACTCGACGAGGTCGGCACCGGCACACCGCTGCTCGACTGGTGCTCGCTCCGCCACGAGACGCAGTACACGAGGCTGTTCCGCTCATGACCCTTCCCGTCGCGCTCTCGCTCGTGCTGGCCCTGCTGGCCGCGGCGCACGCCTGGTGGGCGGTGGGCGGCATCTGGCCCTCGGCCAGCGAGCCCGACCTGGCGCGTGCGGTGATCGGCGACGGTCGCATCCGCATGCCGCCGCCCTGGCAATGCGCCGCCGTGGCGCTGGCGCTGGCCGCCGGCGCGGCCTGGCCGTGGCTCGTCCTGCGCTGGCCGGACAGCCCGTCTCGTCCTGATCGGCTCCGTCGTGATCGGCGCCGTCTTCTTCATCCGCGGCTCCGCGGGCTATGGCGCGCGCTGGCGGGCGCGGTTCAAGTCGGAGCCGTTCCGCACCCGCGACTTCTACCTCTATTCGCCGCTCTGCCTGGCCCTCGGCGTGGGCTTCATCGCGCTGCTGACGCGGGAGATGCATTGATGGATTTGCGCGGTCCTCTGCGCGTCGGTGTCGGCGGCCCGGTCGGTTCGGGCAAGACCGCCCTGGTCGAGCGCCTGTGCAAGACGATGCGCGACGACCTACGACATCGCCGTCGTCACCAACGACATCTACACCAAGGAGGACGCCGAATTCCTGACCCGCGCCGGCGCGCTCGCGCCCGAGCGCATCGTGGGGGTGGAGACCGGCGGCTGCCCGCACACCGCGATCCGCGAGGATGCCTCGATCAACCTCGCCGCGGTGTCGGACATCGTGCGCAAATGGCCCAAGGTCGAGATCGTGTTCGTCGAGTCGGGCGGCGACAACCTCGCCGCCACCTTCTCGCCCGAGCTGGCCGATCTCACGATCTACGTCATCGACGTGGCGGCCGGCGAGAAGATCCCGCGCAAGGGCGGGCCCGGCATCACCCGGTCCGACCTGCTGGTGATCAACAAGATCGACCTCGCACCGCTGGTCGGCGCCAACCTCGACGTCATGGACCGCGATGCGCGCCGGATGCGCGGCCCGCGGCCCTTCCTGTTCTCCAACCTGAAGGAGGATAAAGGTGTCGCCGAGGTCGCCGCCTTCATCGTCCGCCAGGGCGGTCTGCCGGCCCGCTGATGGCCGTAAAGCAGCTGCCGATTTTGCAGGCACAAAACTGCCTGTTGTAGAGGCGGCGCCGGCAATGGCGGTTTTTGCGGGCTGCGGTCTCATCATGGGTGAGATGCGCCGTTCGGCTGCCTCCGTCGCGCCTACATCTAGGGGTTTCTTGGGGCGGCGGCACTGCTGCCATGGCCAGGACCGGCGGAGTCCCGCTCCACAACGCCAACTACAAGTTATCCCGGCCATTAGCAGGAGTTTGGCACGGCATTCGCTGTCCTTCGTTTCGGCGGGGGTATTCCGTCGAAAAAAAGGAGAGCGGGATGAAGTTGGGAACAATCATGCGGACGGGCTTGGTCGCCGCCGGCTTGCTGGCTGGGGCGGCGGGCAGTGCGTTCGCGCAGGGGGCGCCGATCAAGGTCGGCATTCTGCATTCACTGTCCGGCACGATGGCGATCAGCGAGACGACCCTGAAGGACGTCATGCTGATGCTGATCGAGGAGCAGAACAAGAAGGGCGGCGTGCTCGGCCGCAAGCTCGAGGCCGTGGTCGTCGATCCGGCGTCGAACTGGCCGCTGTTCGCCGAGAAGGCGCGCGAGCTGCTGCAGAAGGACAAGGTCGCCGCGGTGTTCGGCTGCTGGACCTCGGTCAGCCGCAAGTCGGTGCTGCCGGTCTTCGAGGAGCTGAACGGCCTGCTGTTCTACCCGGTGCAGTACGAGGGTGAGGAGAGCCAGCGCAACGTGTTCTACACCGGCGCCGCGCCGAACCAGCAGGCGATCCCGGCCGTCGACTACCTGATGGCCAACGAGAAGGTGCAGCGCTGGGTCCTGGCCGGCACCGACTACGTCTATCCGCGCACGACCAACAAGATCCTCGAGGCGTACCTCAAGCTGAAGGGCGTCAAGCAGGAAGACATCATGATCAACTACACGCCGTTCGGTCATTCCGACTGGCAGTCGATCGTGGCGGAGATCAAGAAGTTCGGCTCGGCCGGCAAGAAGACCGCCGTCGTGTCGACCATCAACGGCGACGCCAACGTTCCGTTCTACAAGGAGCTCGGCAACCAGGGCATCAAGGCCAAGGACATCCCGGTCGTGGCCTTCTCGGTTGGCGAAGAGGAGCTGGCCGGCATCGACACCAAGCCGCTGGTCGGCCATCTCGCCGCCTGGAACTACTTCAAGTCGGTCAAGAACCCGGCCAACGAGGCCTTCATCAAGACCTGGCAGGCCTTCACCAAGAACCCCAAGCGCGTGACCAACGATCCGATGGAAGCGGCCTACATCGGCTTCAACATGTGGATCGAGGCGGTGAAGAAGGCCGGCACGACCGATCCGGACGCGGTGATCGACGCCATCGTGGGCGTTGCGGTGCCGAACCTGACGGGTGGCTATTCGGCGATGATGCCGAACCACCACATCACCAAGCCGGTGCTGATCGGCGAGATCCAGGCCAACGGCCAGTTCGACACGGTGTGGCAGACCTCCGGTCTGCTGGTGGCCAACGAGTGGTCGCCCTACCTGCCGGACTCCAAGGACCTGATTGCCGATTGGCGCAAGCCGATGAACTGCGGCAACTTCAACGTCGTCACCGGCAAGTGCGGCGGCAAGGGCAAGTAGGCCCGACCGTCACCAACTCACAGGGGCGGGGCGACTTTCAAGTCGCCCCGTTCTCATCTCCGGGTTAATCCTCAGCCATGCTCTTTCCTGCGTCTGCCGGCGGTGCTGCTGTCGGCACTGGCCTCGCTGTTGATCGCCGGCTCTGCCATGGCCGCCGATCTGCCGGCCCTGGTGGGCAACCTCACCACCGGCAGCTTTGGCGATCGCGAGACGGCGGTGGGCGCGCTGGCGACCTCGGGCGATGCCCGCGCCGCTCCCATCCTGGAGGCGCTGGCCGCCGGCCACCTCTATGTCCGCCAGTCCGACAAGCTCGTCCTCATCGGCAAGCCGGACGGCAACCAGCTCGTCGCTGACCGAGGCGATCTCCGGCAAGGCCGCGGGCACCGGGTCCGAAGCCGAGCTCGACCGTGTCCGGGTCAACAACCGCCTGCGCGGCGTCATCGAGGCAGCCGTCGGTTCGCTCACCCTGATGAGCCCCGATGCCGGCGTGCGCCGAGGGGCTGCCGAAGCGCTCTTCAAGCGGCGCGACGCGTCGTCGCTGGCCGCCCTCGACCAGGCGCTGGCCGTCGAAAAGGATGCGCGCATCAAGCGTTCGATGAGCGAGGCCCGCGCCGCCAGCGTGCTCGCCTCCGATGCGCCCGCGGCGCAGAAGCTCGCGGCCATCGCCCTGGTGCGCGAGCGCGGCGATCGCGATGCCCTGAGCGTGCTGCAGGCGACGGCGGCATCGTCGGACGGCGAGGTCAAGGAGGCCGCGACCGCCGGCGCCGAATCGATTCGCCAGACGATTGCCGCCTGGGAGGTGGCGCAGAACGTCTGGTACGGCATCTCGCTCGGCTCCGTGCTGCTGCTGGCGGCGATCGGGCTCGCCATCACCTTCGGCACCATGGGCGTGATCAACATGGCGCATGGCGAGATGGTGATGCTGGGCGCCTACACGACCTTCGTCGTGCAGGAGATCATCCGCACCTCCGCGCCGCACCTGTTCGACGCCTCGCTGCTGATCGCGCTGCCGCTCGCCTTCCTGGTCTCCGGCGGGATCGGCATCCTGATCGAGCGCAGCATCATCCGGTTCCTCTACGGCAGGCCGCTCGACACGCTGCTCGCCACCTGGGGCCTGTCGCTGGTGCTGCAGCAGGCGGTGCGCTCGATCTTCGGCCCGTCCAATCGCGAGGTCGGGTCGCCGTCGTGGATGTCGGGCACCTTCCAGGTCGGTCAGCTCAACATAACCTACGGGCGCCTGTGGATCGTGGTGTTCGCGCTGATGGTGTTCTTCGCCCTGATCCTGCTGCTGCGCCGGACGCCGCTCGGCCTCTACATGCGCGCCGTCACGCAGAACCGCCCGATGGCGTCGGCCATGGGCATCCGCACGCCCAGGGTCGACGCGCTCACCTTCGGGCTGGGCTCGGGCATCGCCGGTCTCGCCGGCGTGGCGCTCAGCCAGATCGACAATGTCAGCCCCAATCTCGGCCAGGGCTACATCATCGACTCGTTCATGGTCGTGGTGTTCGGCGGCGTCGGCAATCTGTTCGGCACGCTGGTCGGCGCCACCGCGCTCGGCATCGTCAACAAGTTCCTCGAACCCTATGCCGGTGCGGTGCTGGGCAAGATCCTGGTGCTGGTGTTCATCATCCTGTTCATCCAGCGCCGCCCGCGCGGCCTGTTCGCGCTGAAGGGCCGCTCAGTCGAATGAGGGCGGGCGAATGAGGGCGGGCGAATGATCACGCGCTTCCTGTGGCAGGGCATGGGCCGCAACCTGCGCCTCTTCGTGCTGCTGGTGCTGGCGATCGGCATCGTGCTGCCGCTGCTCAACCAGCTCATGCCGGCCACCAGCGCGTTCTACGTGCCGGCCTGGGTGCTGCAGCTCGTCGGCAAGTATCTCTGCTTCGCCTCGCTGGCGCTCGCGGTCGACCTCGTGTGGGGCTTCTGCGGCATCCTCACGCTGGGCCACGCCGCCTTCTTCGCGCTGGGCGGCTACTGCATGGGCATGTACCTGATGCGCCAGATCGGCAGCCGCGGCGTCTATGGCAACCCGGTCCTGCCCGACTTCATGGTGTTCCTGAACTACAAGGAGCTGCCCTGGTTCTGGCACGGCTTCGACCAGTTCTGGTTCGCCGCCATCATGATCGTCCTGGTGCCGAGCCTGCTGGCGCTGGCGCTCGGCTGGTTCGCCTTCCGCAGCCGCGTCACCGGCGTCTATCTCTCGATCATCACCCAGGCGATGACCTTCGCGCTGATGCTGGCCTTCTTCCGCAACGACATGGGCCTGGGCGGCAACAACGGCATGACCGACTTCAAGGACATATGGGGCTTCTCGGTCCAGGCCGACGACACGCGCGCCGTGCTGTGCTTTGCCTCGGCCCTGGCTCTGGCGATCTTCCTCGTGATCTCCGGTGCCGTCGTCGGCTCGCGCTTCGGCAAGGCGCTGACGGCGGTGCGCGACGCCGAAAGCCGCATGCGCTTCCTGGGCTACCGGGTCGAGGGCTACAAGCTCTTCGTCTTCGTGCTGTCGGCGGCCATGGCGGGCGTCGCGGGCGCGCTCTATGTGCCGCAGGTCGGCATCATCAATCCCAGCGAGTTCTCGCCCGGCAACTCGATCGAGGCGGTGCTGTGGGTCGCCGTCGGCGGCCGCGGCACGCTGATCGGGCCGGTGATCGGCGCCTTCATCGTCAACTTCGGCAAGACCTACCTGACCGGCGCCCTGCCGGAGGTCTGGCTGTTCGCGCTGGGCGCGCTGTTCATCGCGGTCACGCTGTTCCTGCCCAAGGGTGTCGTCGGCCTGTGGTCGCAGATCCGTACGCGCGGCGCCGCGCGCAAGGCGAGGGCGCCGGCATGAGAACACGGGCATGAGCATGAGCGAGCAACGCAGCACCTCGGCGCTGCTCTATCTCAGCGGCGTCACCGTCTCGTTCGACGGCTTCAAGGCGCTGAACAACCTCTCGCTGCTGGTCGAGCCGGGCGAGATGCGCGCCATCATCGGCCCCAACGGCGCCGGCAAGACCACCATGATGGACGTCGTCACCGGCAAGACGCGGCCCGACACCGGCGAGGTCGTGTTCGACGGCAAGGCCGACCTCACCAAGCTCGACGAGGCCGACATCGCCACCCTGGGCATCGGGCGGAAGTTCCAGAAGCCCACCGTGTTCGAGAACCACACGGTGCGCGACAACCTCCTGCTGGCCCTGGCCGGCCTGCGCAGCTGGTATCGCCTGCTGCTGGCGGCGCCGACCAAGGCGGAGAACGACCGGCTGGACGAGATCCTGTCGATCATCCGCATGGCGCCGCAGCAGCACATGCTGGGCGCGCGTCTCAGCCACGGCCAGAAGCAGTGGCTCGAGATCGGCATGCTGCTCGCCCAGGACCCCAAGCTGCTGCTGGTCGACGAGCCGGTGGCCGGCATGACCGACGTCGAGACCGAGACCACGGCGCAGGTGCTGCGCGAGATCAACCGCACCCATTCGGTCGTGGTGGTCGAGCACGACATGAGCTTCGTGCGCGCGCTCGGCGTCAAGGTGACGGTGCTGCACGAGGGCTCGATGCTGGCCGAGGGCACGCTCGACCAGGTGAGCGCCGACCCGCGCGTCATCGAAGTCTATCTCGGGCGTTGAGAGGGGACGCTGACGATGCTCGCGGTCCAGAACGTCGACCTCTTCTACGGCGCCGCCCAGGCGGTGCGCTCGGTGTCGCTCGCCGCCGCCGTCGGCCGGGTGACCTGCCTGCTGGGCCGCAACGGCGTCGGCAAGACCAGCCTGCTGCGCGCCATCTGCGGCCTGCAGCCGATCGCGTCGGGCTCGATCGCGCTCGACGGCCAGCGACGTCTCGCGCATGGCGCCCTACGAGCGCGCGCGGCGCGGCGTGGCGCTGGTGCCGCAGGGCCGCGAGATCTTCCCGCTGCTGACGGTGAAGGAGAACCTCGAGACCGGCTTCGCGCCGGTCGGCCGCGACCAGAAGAAGATCCCCGACGAGGTGTTCGAGCTCTTCCCGGTGCTGCAGTCGATGCTGCGGCGGCGCGGCGGCGACCTGTCGGGCGGCCAGCAGCAGCAGCTCGCGATCGGTCGCGCGCTCACCATGCGGCCCAAGCTGCTGGTGCTCGACGAGCCGACCGAAGGCATCCAGCCGTCGGTGATCAAGGATATCGGCCGCGCCATCATCTTCCTGCGCCAGCGCGGCGACATGGCCATCCTGCTGGTCGAGCAGTATCTCGACTTCGCCCATGAGCTGGCCGACGATTTCTCGGTGATGGATCGCGGCGAGATCGTGATGACGGGCACGCGCGAGAACTTCGACACCGAAGCGGTGCGCCGTCACATGACGGTCTAGCCGGCGCTTTGCGCCCCGCGCACCAGCCGTCCCGGCCGCTCGCCGGTCAGCTCGTCGTTCTGCACCGTCTCGACGCCGGCGTTGAAGGTGTGGCGGTAGCCCGAGGCGCGCTGGATCAGGCGGCGGCCGCCGGCCGGCAGGTCGTAGACCACCTCGGGCCGCTTGAGCGACAAGGCATCGAAGTCGATCACGTTGATGTCGGCCTTGTGGCCGGGCGCCAGCAGGCCGCGGTCGAGCAGGCCGTAGGCCGCGGCGGTGCCGCGCGTCTGCTTGGCGATCAGGAACTCGAGCGGCAGCCTGGGCCCGCGCGTTCGGTCGCGGCCCCACAAGGTCAGCAGCGAGGTGGGCGAGGAGGCGTCGCAGATCACGCCGACATGGGCGCCGCCGTCGGCCACGCCCAGAACCGTGGCGGGATCGGTGATCATCTCGTGCACGACGTCGAGGCTGCCATAGGCGTAGTTCTCGAACGGCAGCATCAGCAGGCCCTTGCCGCTGCGCGCCATCATCTCGTCCAGCGCGACCGCCTGGGGCGTGCGGCCGCTGCGCCGGGCGATCGCGGCGATCGAGTCGGCGGCGTCGGGCTCGTAGTCGGGCCGCTCGCCCACCGGGAACATCTTGTGGAACTGCTCGGCCATGAAGGCGCGGCGGGCCGGCGTCCGGCGGCGTCTCGAGCAGTCGGCGGCGCAACTCCGGATCGGCGGCAAGTCGCCCGTAGCGTTCGGCCGGCGAGAGCTTGCGCATCTCGAGCCAGGCGGGATGGGCGGCGAAAGGATGGGCCGTGGTCTCCAGCCCCATGATGACGCCGATCGGCCGCGAGCCCACCTGCGCGTTGGCCAGGCGGCCGGCCTTTCGGACGCCGTGGATCTGGTCGAGCGTCTCGCGCCACAATTTGGGCTGCGCATCGACCTGGACCAGCAGGCAGGAAAGCGGCCGGCCGGCCAGCGCGGACGCCGCTTCCAGCGCCTCGAACTCGCCCGGCCCGAAGTCGGAATTGACCTGCAGCACGCCGCGCCCCGCGCGCTTCATGCCGGTGGCGATGCCCAGAAGCTCGGCCTCGCGGGCGCTGAGCGAGGGCGTGAAGCGGCCGTCCCGGGCCTTGTGCTTGGTGGTGCGCGACGTCGTGAAGCCCATGGCGCCGGCGCGCAGCGCCTCCTCGGTGAGGCGCGCCATCTCCGCGATCTCGCGCTGCGTCCGGCACCTCTTCGTGGTTGGCGCCGCGCTCGCCCATGACATAGAAGCGCAGCGCGCCATGTGGCAGTTGCGCCGCCACGTCGACTGCGCGGCGCATCGAGTCGAGCGCGTCGAGATATTGCGGGAAGGACTCCCAGTCGAACTTCACGCCCTCGCTCAGCACCGTGCCGGGGATGTCCTCGACGCCTTCCATCAGGTTGATCAGGTAGGCCGACTTGCCCGGCCGCACCGGCGCGAAGCCCACGCCGCAATTGCCGAACACCGTGGTGGTGACGCCGTGCCACGAACTGGGCGTCACGAACGGGTCCCAGGTCGCCTGGCCGTCATAGTGGGTGTGGATATCGACGAAACCCGGCGCGACGATCAGGCCCGCGGCGTCGATCTCACGCTTGCCCGTTCCGAGCCTGGGACCGACCGCGGCGATTTTTCCGTCCTGCACGGCAATATCGGCGATCCGGCGCGGCGCGCCCGAGCCGTCTAAAACGGTTCCGTTTCGGATGACGAGGTCAAACATGGGCAAAGGATAGGCCCGGGCCACCCGGGCGGTCTATGTTCGCCCGCTCGACAAGCCATCCCGTCCGGGGGACCGACCTTTGCAGAAACCGCTTCTCTTCACGCCGCTGCGCCTGCGCGGTGTCACTGCCCCCAACCGCTGCGTCGTCTCGCCCATGGTGCAGTACCGCGCCGTCGACGGGCAGGTGAACGACTACCATCTGGTCCATCTCGGCAAGTTTGCGCTCGGCAAGTTCGGCATCGTTTTCACCGAGAACTGCGCCGTCGAGCCCCGCGGCAGGGTCACCCAGGGCGATCTCGGGATGTGGGACGACGGCCAGATCGAGGGCCACAAGCGGCTGGTGCGGTTCCTCAAGCAGGAGGGCGCGCTCGCCGGCACCCAGATCACCCATGCCGGCCGCAAGGGCAGCACGCCGCGCTCCTTCGACAAGCCCGGCCAGCTCGGGCCGGCGGGCGGCGGCTGGCAGAAATGGGAGGTGGTCGGCCCCTCCGAGCTGTCGGCGGCCGAAGGCTGGCAAATACCGCGGCAGCTCGGCGTCGACGAGATCAAGACGCTGGTGCAGAAGTTCGGCGAGGCCGCCCGGCGCGCCGATGCGGCGGGCTACGACGTCATCGAGATCCACGGCGCGCACGGCTATCTGCTGGCGCAGTTCCTGTCGCCGATCAGCAACACCCGCAACGATCAGTATGGCGGCGACCGCGCCGGCCGCATGCGCTTCCCGCTCGACGCGGCGCGCGCGGTGCGGGCGGCCTGGCCGGTCAGCAAGCCGATGTTCATCCGCGTCTCGACGGTCGACGGCGCGGGCGGCTGGGAGGTCGAGGACACCGTCGTCTTCGCCAAGGCGCTGAAGGAGCTGGGCGTCGACGTGATCGACTGCTCGTCGGGCGGCCTGACCGGCCTGTCGACCGCTCTGCCGGTCAAGCGGTCGCTGGGCTTCCAGGTGCCGTTCGCGGCGGCGGTGAAGCGCCAGGCGGGCATCCACACCATGGCCGTCGGCCTGATCCTCGACGGGCCGCAGGCCGAGGCGATCCTGCAGGCCGGCGACGCCGACCTGATCGCCATCGGCCGGCAGGCGCTGTTCGATCCCTTCTGGGCGTTGCATGCGGCGCAGGAGCTTGGCTGCGACGCCGACTTCGCGATGTGGACGCCGGAATACGGCTGGTGGCTGGACAAGCGAAAGAGCAACCTCGTCGACGTCAAAAAATAAGACAACGGGAAACGCACAATGACAGGCATCCTGGCCGGCCTTCGCATCGTCGAGGGCTCGGCCTTCATCGCCGCCCCTCTGGGCGGCATGACGCTCGCCCAGCTCGGCGCCGACGTGATCCGCTTCGACGACATCAAGGGCGGACTCGACAGCGACCGCTGGCCGATCACCAAGGACGGCCGATCGATCTATTGGGCCGGCCTGAACAAGGGCAAGCGCTCGATCGCCGTCGACCTGCGCAGCCCGCGCGGCCGCGAGCTCCTGACCGCGCTGATCACCGCGCCGGGCGAGGGCGCCGGCATCTTCACCACCAACATGCCGGCGCGCGGCTGGCTCGCCTACGAGGAGCTTGCGAAGAAGCGCGCCGATCTGATCGCGCTCAACATCGTGGGCGCGCGCGACGGCTCGGCGCATGTCGATTACACGGTGAACGCCATCACGGGCTTTCCGATGGTGACCGGACCGGTCGGGCACGACGGGCCGGTGAACGCCGTGGCCCCGCCGTGGGATCTCGCCACCGCCTATGCCGGCGCCATGGCGATCCTCGCCGCCGAGCGGCATCGGCGCATGACGGGGCAGGGCCAGCGCATCGTGCTGCCGCTGCAGGACATGGCGCTCGCCGCGACCTCGGCGCTGGGCTACATCGGCGAGGCCGCGGTCAACCAGGTCGACCGGCCGCGCTTCGGCAACGAGATCTTCGGCACCTTCGGGCGCGACTTCAAGACGAAGGACGGCCGCTTCGTCATGATCTGCATCTTCTCCGACCGCCATGTCGATGCGCTGGCCAGCGCCGGCGGCTTCGCGGACGCTTTCAAGAAGATCGAGATCGCGAAGGGCGTCGACCTCAAGACCGATGCCGGCCGCTGGACGGCGCGCGCCGAGCTCTGCGCCGTCATCGAGCCGTGGGTCGCGGCGCATACGGCGGCCGAGGTCGGCGCGGCGCTGAAGAAGGCCGGCGCGCTGTGGGCGCCCTACCAGACTTTCCGCGAGCTGGCGGCCGACAGCGAGAACGTGCTCGACAATCCCCTGTTCACCATCCTCGACCAGCCCGGCATCGGCCGCTATCCGGTGGCGGCTTCGCCGCTGCAGTTCGGCGCCGTCCCGCGCCAGCCGCCAAAGACGGCGCCCGTGCTGGGCCAGCATACGGACGAGATCCTTTCCGGTATTCTCGGCCTGCCGGACCATGAGATCGCCCGGCTGCATGACGAGAAGGTCGTGGGTGGCCCGAGATAAAGTCCTCATCGCCGGCGGCGGCATCGGCGGGTTGGCGGCGGCGCTGGCCTTGGCCCAGAAGGGCATCGGCTCGCTGGTGCTGGAGAAGGCAGCGCGAGCTGGGCGAGATCGGCGCCGGCATCCAGCTCGGGCCCAACGCCTTCCACTGCTTCGATCGGCTGGGCGTGGGCGAAGCGGCGCGCGGCATGGCGGTCTATATCGACACGCTGCGCCTGATGGATGCCATGACCGATGGCGAGATCACCCACATCGATCTCGGCGAGACCTTCCGCGCCCGCTTCGGCAATCCCTATGGCGTGGTCCATCGCGGCGATCTGCATGGCGTGCTGCTGAAGGGCTGCCGCGATCACGCGCTGATCGAGCTCAGGACCAGCGCCGACGTGACGGGCTACGACCAGGACGGCTCCGGTGTCGCGGCGAGGCTCGCCGACGGCGAGACCGTGAAGGGCGCCGCCCTGATCGGCGCCGACGGCCTGTGGTCGAGCGTGCGCCGCCAGGTGACGGGCGACGGCCCGCCGCGCGTGTCGGGCCACACGACGTATCGCTCGGTGATCCCGACGGAGCAGATGCCCGAGGATCTGCGCTGGAACGCGGCCACGCTGTGGGCCGGGCCCAAATGCCACATCGTCCATTACCCGCTGTCGGGCTGGAAGGTGTTCAACCTCGTGGTGACCTATCACAGCGATGCGCCCGAGCCGGTCGCCGGCAAGCCGGTGCCGGTCGAGGAGGTGCGCAAGGGCTTCGCCCATGTCTGCGAGCGCGCGCAGAGCATCATTCGCCACGGCAAGGACTGGCGCATGTGGGTGCTGTGCGATCGCGATCCCGTCGACCGCTGGATCGACGGCAGGGTGGCGCTGCTGGGCGATGCCGCGCATCCCATGCTGCAATACATGGCCCAGGGCGCCTGCATGGCGATGGAGGACGCGGTGTGCCTGGCCGATTCTCTGGCGAAGAGCGATACGCTCGAAGCAGGCCTCGCGAGCTATCGCGACCGCCGCGTGCTGCGCACCACGCGTCTGCAGCTCATGTCCCGCGCCATGGGCGATCACGTCTATCACCCCGCCGGACCGCACGCCGCGCTGCGCAACGCGATCATGAGCGCCAAGAGCCAGGACGAATGGCTCGACACGCTGGAATGGCTCTACGGCGGCAACGGGCTGGAGTGAAACGGGCAGCTGGGCATAATGCGGCCGACATGCCGGCCGCCACCACCCGACCGAACGAAGTCGCCATCGAGCTGAACGCCGTGCTGGTCGCCCTGATCGACGACGCGCCGCAAGTGCTCACCTTGCAGGATGGCGCGCTGCTGCCGTCCGGTCCGTTCGAGGGTGATCATCCGACCTTGCAGACGGGGCTGCGCGCCTGGGTCGAGCGCCAGACCCACCATCCGCTGGGCTATGTCGAGCAGCTCTACACCTTCGCCGACCGCAACCGCGCCGCGGCGGGATCGGGCTGGCGCATCGTGTCGATCTCCTATCTCGGACTGACCCGCGAGCGCGCGGCGGCGGGACAGCGCGAGCCGGGCTGGCAGAGCTGGTATCGCTACTTTCCTTGGGAGGATTGGCGCGCCGGCCCGCCCGGGCTGCTGGCGCGGGCGATCCTGCCGCAGACTCGGAAAGTGGATCGAGGCGGCCGCGACCGCGCCGGCCAAGCGCGAGCGGCGCCACCGGGTCGAGGGCAACTTCGACGACAAGGCGTGGAACGAGGAACTCGTGCTGCAGCGCTACGAGCTGCTCTACGAAGCCGGCCTGGTGCCGGAAGCGGGGCGGCCGCGCAAGCCCGTCGCCGATCCGGTGCCCGGCGAGCCGATGCGCTACGACCACCGCCGTATCCTGGCCACCGGCATCGCCCGGCTGCGCGCCAAGATCAAATACCGGCCCGTCGTGTTCGAGCTGATGCCGCCCGACTTCACGCTCGGGCAATTGCAGCGCGCCGTCGAGGCGCTGGCCGGACGCGGCCTGCACAAGCAGAACTTCCGCCGCCTGGTCGACCAGCAGGGCCTGGTCGAGGAGACCGGCGCCCTGACGGCGGAAACCGGCGGGCGTCCGGCCAAGCTCTACCGCTTCCGCCGCGAGATCCTGCGCGAACGCGCCGTCGCCGGCACCAAGCTCCCGCTCGCCCGGTCGGTCTGACCCCGCAGCGGCCCGCGATCCGAAACGACCCTCTTGACGGCGTCTTATGCTCAGGACTAGCATAATCCAATAATGCTCAAACGGAGCATAATAGGAGGATGTCCATGTCCGTCTCCCCGCAAGCTGCCCGGCTCTACGACAGGGTGAAGTCGGTGATCCTGCCGGCCGAATGGTCGGAATTCGCGCCCGATGTCGATGCCATCCTGGCGCTGAAGCGCGAAAGAACGCCGTCATCCTCGCCCACAACTACCAGACGCCCGAGATCTTCCACGGCGTCGCCGACATCGTGGGCGACAGCCTGGCGCTCGCGCGCGAGGCGATGAAGACCGATGCGGATGTGATCGTGCTGGCGGGCGTGCACTTCATGGCCGAGACCGCCAAGCTGCTCAATCCCTCGCGCACCGTGCTGATCCCCGACCTGCGAGCGGGCTGCTCGCTTGCCGAATCGATCACCGCCGCGGACGTGCGCCTGCTGCGCCAGCGCTGGCCGGGCGTTCCCATCGTGACCTATGTCAACACCTCGGCGGCGGTGAAGGCCGAGAGCGATATCTGCTGCACCTCGGGCAACGCGAAGAAGGTCGTCGAGAGCCTGGGCGTGCCCAGGGTGATCATGCTGCCCGACGAATACCTGGCGCAGAACATCGCGCGGGAGACCGACGTCGAGGTCATCACCTGGGCCGGCCATTGCGAGGTCCACGAGCGCTTCTAGGCCGCCGATGTCCGCCAGCTCCGCGCCGGCCATCCCGGCATCGTCGTGCTGGCCCATCCCGAATGCCCGCCCGAGGTGGTGGCCGAGGCCGACTTCGCCGGCTCGACCGCGGCGATGGCCGACTATGTGACGCGCGAGCGTCCCGGCCGGGTGGTGCTGATGACCGAGTGCTCGATGAGCGACAATATCGCCGCGCTCAATCCCGGCATCGACTTCGTGCGCCCCTGCAATCTCTGCCCGCACATGAAGCGGATCACCCTGCCCAAGATCCGCCGCGCGCTCGAGACGATGGAGCACGAGGTGACGATCGATCCCGCCGTCGCCACGGCGGCCCGCCGCGCCGTCGAGCGCATGCTGGCGGTCTGAGGGAGGCGGCGATGGATACGATCCGCTCCGAATTCGCCGGCGCGCCCGTCATCATCGGCGGCGGCCTGGCGGGCCTCATGACGGCGCTTCGGCTCGCCCCGCAGCCGGTCGATCCTGCTCGCCAAGACGCCGCTCGCCGAGGGCGCGGCCTCGGCCTGGGCGCAGGGCGGCATCGCCGCCGCGGTGGGCGAGGACGATGCCCCGGCGCTGCACGCCGCCGACACCCTGGCCGCCGGCGACGGGCTCACCGACCCGGCGGTGGCGGCGCGCATCGCCGCCGCGGCGCCCGCCGCCATCGCCCTACTGCAGCGCCACGGCGTCGCCTTCGACCGCGATGCGCAGGGCAGGCTCGCGCTCGGCCTCGAAGCCGCGCATGGCCGCCGCCGCATCGTCCATGTTGCCGGCGATGGCACGGGCGCCGCGATCATGCGCGCCCTGGTCGCGGCGGTGCGCGCCACGCCGTCGATCACCGTGATCGAGGGGCTGGAGGCGCGCCGCCTGCTGGTCGACGATCGCGGCATCGCCGGCGTGCTGGCGGCGGGGCCATGGAGCGCCTGCCTGCTGGCGAGCCGGCGGGTCGTGCTCGCCACCGGCGGGCTGGGCGGGCTTTACGCCCACACCACCAATCCGCTGGGCGCCATCGGCCAGGGCATCGCGCTCGCCGCCCGCGCCGGTGCGGCTGCTTGCCGACATGGAGTTCGTGCAGTTCCATCCGACCGCGCTCGATGTCGGGCTCGATCCCATGCCGCTGGTCAGCGAGGCCGTGCGCGGCGAGGGCGCCGTGCTGGTCGATGAAACGGGTCGCCGGTTCATGGCGGGGAGGGGCCGCGCCGAGCTCGAGCCGCGCGATGTCGTCTCGCGCGCCGTCGCGGCCCACATCGCCGCCGGCCATCGCGTCTTCCTCGATGCGCGCGCCGCACTCGGTGCGGGCTTTGCCGTGCATTTCCCCGGCATCGCCGCCCGCTGCCGCGCCTCGGGCATCGATCCTGCGATCCAGCCCATCCCGGTGCGGCCGGCGGCGCACTACCACATGGGCGGCGTTGCCGTGGACGGCGAAGGCCGCAGCACGGTCGAGGGCCTGTGGGCCTGCGGCGAGACGGCGGCGACCGGCCTGCACGGCGCCAACCGGCTGGCCAGCAACTCGCTGCTCGAAGCCGTGGTCGCGGCGGGCTTCGTGGCCGACAGCATCGCCGGCACGGAAGCCGCGCCCTTGCCCGCGCCGCGTCCGGTCGCCCTGCCGCCCGCGCCCGATGCGAGCGCGCTGCGCGACTTCCTGCGAGCGAGGCCCTGGGCGTCGTGCGCGAGCGCGCCGACCTAGAGACGGCGGTCGCGCGCCTGCAGCCGCTCGCCTTCAGGGGCGGCGCCATGGCCGACCCCGCGCTTGTCGCGCTCCTGATTGCCACGGCGGCGCTGCGGCGCGAGGAGAGCCGCGGTGGCCACTGGCGCGCCGACTTCCCGCGTCCTTCGCCCGCCTGGGCGCGCCGACTCGTTCAGCGTGTCGACGAAACCGGCACCCAGGTCGTGTGCCGCGCCGTTGCCCTGCCGAACCCCTCGCAATCCCTCGTCATTGGAGCCTGATGATGAACATTCCCACGCTTCCCGCCCTGATGTTCGAAGCCACCGTGCGTGCCGCGCTCCTGGAAGATCTCGGCCGCGCCGGCGACCTCACCACCGACTCGATCGTGCCGGCGTCGGCAAGAGCCGAGACGGCCCTGGTGGCGCGCCAGCCCGGCATCGTGGCCGGCCTCGACGTGGCGGCGCTCGCGTTCCGCCTGGTCGATCCCGCGATCGAGGTCCGCATCGAGCGGCCCGACGGCACGCGGCTGAAACCTGGCGATCGGCTTGCCGTCATCGCCGGTCCGGCGCGCGGCATGCTGACGGCCGAGCGGGTGGCGCTGAACTTTCTCGGTCACTTGAGCGGCGTCGCCACGGCGACCGGCACGCTCGTCGAGGCAGTTCGGGGCCACAAGGCCCGCATCTGCTGCACGCGCAAGACCATGCCCGGCCTGCGCGCCTTGCAGAAATACGCCGTCCGCGTCGGCGGTGGCGTCAATCACCGCTTCGGGCTCGACGACGCCGTGCTGATCAAGGACAACCATGTCGCCGCAGCGGGAGGCGTGGCGGCGGCGATCCGCGCCGCGCGCGCCGGCGTCGGCCACCTGGTCAAGGTCGAGGTCGAGATCGATGCGCTCGACCAGCTCGACGAGGCGCTGCGGGAGAAGGCCGACGCCGTGCTGCTCGACAATATGGGACCCGAGCAACTCGCCGAAGCCGTCCGCCGCATCGCCGGCCGCGCCATCGCCGAGGCCTCGGGCCGCATCACGCCCGCCACCGCCCCCGCCATTGCGGCCAGCGGCGTCGATCTCATTTCGGCGGGCTGGCTGACGCACAGTGCCCAGGTGCTCGACATCGGGTTGGATTGGCAGCGGCTTGCGTAGGGACCGCAATCTCGAGGAGCGTCCCACCGCGGCGTGAAAGCCGCGATTCGATCGGGTTGACTTGGCGCGACAACCAGCGGAACAATTGATTCAGTTGCTTGCGTAGTCGCGTTGCGTGATCGTGCGTACGGCGGAGAAACCCGCCGATCATAACAAAAGACAAACGACCTCTGGGAGGCTGGGCATCCGCGCCCAAAATCGGCCGTTGTGTGCGACGTCGAGCGTCGCATGCCCGGCCGTGAGTGCCCCCGTTTCAAAGTATGTGGGGCACGATGGCACAGTCGGCGAAGGCAGAGGATCACGGTACCAGCGCGCTTTTGACGATCGATCGATGGCTGGGCAGGGTCGAGAACCTGTTCAACGACATCGGCGGCATCTTCATTTTCGCGCTGATGTGGCTGACCATGGCCGAAGTGCTGGGAAGGCGGCTGCTCAACAGCCCGGTGCCCGGCGCGATCGACTACATCGAGGTCGGCATGGCGGCATTCGCCTTCATGGGTGCGGCCTATTGCCAGCGCCTGGGCGGACACGTCCGCATGGACCTCCTGGTCGCGAATTTGAAGGCGCGTCTCCTGTGGGCGGTCGAAGCGCTCGCGATCGCGGTGGCGGCGGTCTACATCGCCATCATCGTCTGGGCCAGCGCCCAGGATGCCTGGCGGTCATTCTCTCTCGGCGACGAGACGCTCGACGCCCACCTGCCCGTGTGGCCGTCCAAGCTTGTCGTACCGGTGGCGCTCGCGCTGCTCGAACTGCGCTTGCTGGTGAATCTGTGGGGTTATCTGCGCCTTTTCGTGCTGCCCAACGCCGCGCCATGGGCGGTTCCCCCGGTCAAGCATGTCGAGGATGTCGCCCAGGATCAGATCCGCGAGGTCATGGGCAAGATGGATGGGGACTCCGGTTCGCCTTCCGGCCGCGATCGCTGAGGGCGGCGCCATGGAACCCCTGACAGCCGGTCTCGTCGCCTGCGGCGGCGTCATCATCCTCACGATGCTCGGCGTGCGCATCGCCTTCGCCGCCGGTATCACCGGCGTGCTCGGCCTCATCGCCGTCCGCGGCTGGGGCCCGGGCACGGGACTTTCGGGGCTGCTCGCCTACCAGGAAGCGACGCATTACACCTTGTCGGTCCTGCCGATGTTCATCCTGATCGGCTACCTGGCATTCCACGCCGGGCTGACCCAGGGCGCCTTCTACGCCGCGCGCTGCTGGGTCGGCCGCCTGCCGGGCGGCCTCGCGGTGGCGACGGTCTTCGCGGCGGCAGGCTTCGGCGCGGTGTCGGGCGCCAGCACTGCATCGGCTGCGGTGTTTGCCCGTGTGTCGATCCCCGAGATGCTGCGCTACGGCTACGACAAGCGGCTGGCGGCGGCGACGGTGGCGGCGGGCGGCACGCTCGCCTCGCTGATTCCGCCCAGCGCGATCCTGGTGATCTACGGCATCATCGTCGAGCAGTCGGTCGGCGCTCTGTTGCTGGCCGGCTTCATTCCCGGCGCGATCTCGGCGGTCAACTACGCGCTCATCATCATCGTGTGGTGCAAGCTGAACCCCAAGCTCGCCACGCCCATGCCTGACGTCTCATGGGAGGAGAAGTTCCGATCGCTCGGCCAGACGTGGGGCATCCTGGCGGTGATCGGCATCATCCTGGGCGGCCTCTATACCGGCTGGATGACGCCGACCGAAGTCGGCGGCGCCGGCGCCTTCATCATGTTCGCCCTCGTCGTCGCCCGTCGCACCAAATGGGGCACGATCTGGGAGGCGATCCGCGAGACGTCCAAGCTCAGCGTGATGATCTTCACCATCATCTGGAGCATCCTGATCCTGGTCCGCTTCCTCGGTTTCACCGGCGTGCCGGCCACGGTGTCGGAGTGGATCGGCGGGCTGCATGTGCCGCGACTCGCCATCCTGCTGATGATCCTGGCGCTCTATTTCGTCCTCGGCATGTTCCTCGACGGCATCGGCATGCTGCTGCTGACCCTGCCGGTCGTTTTCCCGATCATCCTGAAGCTCGGCTACGATCCGATCTGGTTCGGCATCATCATCGTCAAGATGGTCGAGATCGGACTGGTGACGCCGCCGGTCGGGCTCAACTGCTTCGTGGTCAATGCCGTACGACCAGACATTCCGCTGTCGACGGTGTTCGCAGGCGTCTGGCCGTTCGTGGTCGCCGACTGCCTCACGATCGCGCTTCTGATCGCGTTTCCTGAAATCGCCACCTTCCTGCCGGCCAGCATGGCGGCCGGCAGTGGATGACCGAGCTTTGCAACCTGACAACCCCGGAGACTCGAATGGCTTGGACGAAGATGAAGATCGCCGCGGTGGCGGCGGCCGCGATGCTGTTTGCGCCCGCGGCGGGCGCCCAGGACAAGGTGGTGTGGGACATCGCGATCTATGGGCCGCCGCGCGAGGTCACGGCGCCCATCGAGTTCCTCGCCAAGTATCTCGATGAGAAGACCGCAGGCAAGTTCACCTTGAAGCTGCACTACAGCGAATCGATCGCGCCGGCCAAGGCCGTCCTCGACTCGCTCAAGATCGAGGCGATCCAGGGCGGCCTGGTGGCGTTCGGCTACACGCCGGGCAAGGCCCCGCTTCATCTGGCGCTCGACCTGCCCTATCTGCCGATCGCCGATCTCGATGCCTTCGAAAAGGTCCAGGAAGCGTATTACGCCTGGGAGCCGGCGAAGAAGGAACTGGCGCGCTTCAACGGCATCGCGCTCTATGCCGCGTTGCTGCCGCAGTACGAGTTCATGGGGACGGGCAAGGCGCCCAAGACGCTCGAGGACTGGAAGGGCATGCGCGTGCGGGCGCTCGGGCCGGGCGGCGATGCCATGCGCACGCTCGGTGCGGTGCCGACCTCGGTGCCGGCGCCGGAAGTCTATACCGCGCTGGAGCGCGGCACTTTCCAGGCTTCGTCGTTCCCCTTCTCCTACGCCTTCGCCGCCTACAAGCTCTACGAAGTGTCGAAGTGGTACACGATGGGCATGCAGTTCGGCATCGTGAACAATGCCTGGGTGTTCTCCCTGAGCGCCTACGCCAAGCTGCCGGCCGAGTACAAGAAGCTGATGGAGGATGCCAAGCCCCAGTTCTACAAGGTGGCGAAGGAGGCCTACCGCGTGGCCGACGAGCGCGACATCCCGCTGTTCGACAAGGCGGGGCTGGAGCGCATCACCTTCACGCCCGAGACGCTGAAGCCGTTCGTCGACAAGGCGGGCAAGCCGGTCTGGGACAAGTGGGTGGCCGACAACAAGGCCAAGGGGCTGCCGGCGCAGGAGGCGCTCGACATGATCCTGAAGACCGCCAAGGCGGCGCAGGCCAAGTGATGGCCTGGATCAGGCCATCGCCCGATCCTTGCGGCCTTTCGACGTGAGGAGGTGATCGATCGAAATGGGCCCCGGCCCGTCGATCGCCAGCCACAGGAAGAGTGCGAGGTAGGAGGCCTCCTCGAAGCCGAGGAGGGTCTCCAACGAATCGACGTCGCCCAGCTTCGCCGAGATGATGGCCACGACCATGACCACGATCAGGGGCGCGGCGGCGATCCGCGTCAGGAGCCCGACCAGCAGCAGGAGACCGCCGAAGAATTCCACGCCCGAGACGAACGGTGTCAGCAGTTCCGGGTAGGGGATGCCCCAGCCCCTGAAATTCTCGGTGATCTGCGGCAGGGCGTGGAGCTTGCCCCATCCGCTCCACAGGAAGACCCAGCCGACGACGATGCGGGCCACGAGCGGCGGCAGCCAGGTGAAATAGGCGGCGACGCGCCGGGGCCAATCGATCAATACGGTTACAACGATGTTCATGCGCCGCTCCCTGGCTTCGGGCTTTCCACGTCACGATGATCGCCTTCGACGGTTGGCCGGACCAATCATACGGAGATCACGTTTGCGAGACACGAACGCACAGTTGCCAATGCGACGGGCACGGCCTATCTCAGCCGCATGCGCGAGTTCCTTTCGGAAAGCCACCTTTCCGACATCATTGACCAGGCCCGCGGCAAGACTCCGGCGGACCTTGTCATCAAGTCGGTCGGCATCTTCGACCTCACCTCGGGCGAGGTGGTGTCGGGCGATATCGCGATCGCCGGCGATCGCATCGTCGGCATCCACGAGACCTATTCCGGCGCCACCGAGATCGACGGTCGCGGCCTCATCGCCGTGCCGGGCTTCATCGACAGCCATGTCCATTGCGAATCGACGCTGGTTACGCCGCTGGAATTCGACCGCTGCGTCGTGCCGCGCGGCACCACGACGGCGATCTGCGATCCGCACGAGATCTGCAACGTGCTGGGCATCCCGGGCCTGAAGTTCTTCCTCGAGTCCGCCGCGCATCACCGTCATGGATCTGCGCGTGCAGCTCTCCTCGTGCGTGCCGGCAACCCATCTCGAAACCTCGGGCGCGCGGCTGGAAGCGAAGGACCTGCTGCCCTTCAAGCACCATCCCAAGGTGCTGGGGCTGGCCGAGTTCATGAACGTGCCGGGCGTGCTCAACAAGGACCCGGCGGTACTCAAGAAGCTCTCGGCCTTCTCCGACGTGCAGATCGACGGCCACTCGCCGCTGCTCTCGTCCTACGACCTGAACGCCTACATCGCCGCCGGCGTGCGCAACTGCCACGAGACGACCTCGGCCGCCGAGGCGCGCGAGAAGCTCGCCAAGGGCATGCAGATCCTGATCCGCGAGGGTACCGTGTCCAAGGATCTCGCCGCCCTCGCCGAACTGATCACCACCGAGCGCGCGCCCTTCCTCGCCCTCTGCACCGACGACCGCAACCCGCTCGACATCGCCGAGCAGGGCCACATCGACTACCTGATCCGCGCCGCCATCGGCCGCGGCGTGCGCCCGCTCGATGCCTACCGCGCCGCCACCTGGTCGGCGGCGCGCCATTTCGGCCTGTTCGATCGCGGCCTGGTGGCGCCGGGCCAGCGTGCCGACATCGTGCTGCTCGAGGACCTCGCCACCTGCAAGGTCCATTCGGTGATCTGCCGCGGTGCGCCGGTGACGCCGGATCGCTTCCGGGCACGGCCCGATGTGCGGCTGGTCGGGCTCGATTCGGTGAAGCTCCGGCCGGTGACGGCCGCCACCTTCCACATGCCGGTGGGTGCGAGCGGGTCACTGCCCGTGATCGGCATCCGGCCGGGCCAGATCCTGACCGACCGGCTGGCGATCGACGTGCCGTCGCGCGACGGCGCAGTGGTGGCCGATATCGCGCGCGACATCCTGAAGGTGGCGGTGCTGGGCCGGCACAATACCAACGGCGATGTCGGCCACGGCCTGGTCAAGGGCTTCGGCATCGTGCGCGGCGCCATCGCCTCGTCGATCGGCCACGACAGCCACAATGTCTGCGTCATCGGCTGCAACGATGCCGACATGGCCGTGGCCGTGAACCGACTGATCGAGCTCAAGGGCGGCTTCGCGGCGGCCTGCGACGGCAAGGTGGTGGGCGAGCTCGCGCTGCCCATCGCTGGCCTGATGAGCGATCAGCCGTTCGAGGTTGTCGAGCAGGGACTGCGCAAGCTGCGCGCGACGATGTCAACGCTGGGCACGACGCTGCACGAGCCCTTCCTGCAGATGGCCTTCCTCGCCCTGCCGGTGATCCCGCACCTGCGGATCACCGACAAGGGCCTGGTCGACGTCGACAATTCGAACTGGTGTCGTAACGCGTCGTGGCCTAGGCAGTCAGGACACTACAGGGTCTTTCGTGTTTCTTAGTTTAAAACTTAAGTATATATCAATTACTATAGACTTTCACTTATGTTCAATATACGATCGCTCGTGTCCGCCAAGAGGCTTATCCAGTTCTCACGAATGACGCCGACGAAAGGCTCAACGACTGCAAACTCACGTTAACCCTAGGGAGCCTGGCTTTCGCGTTAGCCTAGGGGAAGACGACGAGCCGGCTCTCGGCAATACGCCACAAGCAAAGGCATTGCAGAACGCCTTTGATCCGTCCGGGATAGCCTACAATGCCTACTACCCGACCTACCCGACCTATTCGGCCTTTGGTCTTAGTACAGATCAATCCGAATCGCTGCCGCCGAAAGGCAGTCAGATGTCCGATAGCTTAAGGAGCCAGTGCATCCAGCGCTGCACCGATCTCATCCTGATGGTTCCTCCGTCACAAAGACCGGGCACGTTTGATCAATGCATGGCTCATTGCGAAGGAAGAGGCTATTTTCGACCAATTCAACCGTTCATACCGTTTTCATCTCGCGGCAATTGAGGCCTGAGGTAGTGCATGGACAGAGACAAGGCGGCGACGCTCGAAGGCATGGCGCTTGCGTCTCGAATGTTTCTGCAGTCGCTGGTGGACCACGTGCGAGAAAATGTCCCGGACCAGCAACGCCGTGCCATCATCCTGAAGATCGGAACCGCCATGGCGGAATTGATCGATATTTCGAGAATGATCTACGACGAGCATCCGGGTCTAAATCCGCATCAGGAAGAGGAGCGGCTTGCTGCGAAAATGCGTGATGCCTCCTCATCCGATAACACGACGGATTGAACAAACCGTCCCAGTAGAACACGGCCAATTCACCCCCGTCGCACGCTCGCGCCGCCGTCGACCGGCAGGGTGACGCCGGTGATGAAATTGGCTTCGTCGGAGGCAAGGAAGAGGGCGGCGTTGGCGACGTCCCATCCGGTCCCCATCTTGTGGCGCAGCGGCACCTGCGCATCGCGCTGGGCCTCGACCTCGGCGCGGCTTTTCTTGAATTCCCGCGCGCGCGTGTCGACCGCCATCGGCGTGTTCATCAGGCCGGGCAGGATGACGTTGGCGCGGATGCCGTACTCGGCGTTCTGGTAGGCGAGCTGCTCGGTGAAGGAGACCATCGCCGCCTTGGTCGCCTTGTAGGCGACATAGGGGTAGGTCGTGATCACCGCCATCGAGGAGATGTTGACGATGGCGCCGCTCTTCTGCTGGCGCATGATCGGGATCACGTGCTTGCAGGCGAGGATGGTGCTCTTGAGGTTGATCGCCACGCAGCGGTCGAACGCCTCCTCGGTGATGTCGAGAAGCTCGGCATCGCCGCCCGAGATCGAGACGCCGACGTTGTTGTGCAGGATGTCGATGCGGCCCCAGCGGGCGTGGGCGTCGGCCACCATGGCTTTGATCTCGGCGTCCTTGGTGACATCGGCCTTGAAGGCCGCGGCCGTGCCCTGGTTCTGGCCGATCATCGCCACCGTCTCTTCGGCGCTCTTGAGGTTGTGATCGACGCACAGCACCTTGGCGCCCTCGCGCGCGAAGGTGAGCGCCGTGGCGCGGCCGTTGCCGATGCCCTCGCCGGGGCTCTGCCCGGCGCCGACGACGATGGCGACGCGATCTTTCAGGCGCATGTGGTTCTCCTTCTTATCCGTCATCCCGACCGGAGCGCGAAGCGCGCAGTGGAGGGACCTTTCATCTAGTTGGCGAAGAGAGGCCCTTCGGCTACGCTTCGCTCCGCTCAGGGCGATGGCTCCGCCATCGGATACTGCTGCAGTACCTCTTTGTAATAGGGCTCGTTGTCGATCTTCATGGTCGCCAGCACGCGCACCACGGCGCAGTAGTAGGCGATGATGAGCACCAGGTCGGTCATGTGCTCGTTCGAGAGATCCTTCTTGATCTCGGCGAAGGTCGCCTCCGACATGCCGATGTCGCGCGTCATCTCGCGCGCGCCCTTGAGGATCGCCTTGGCCAGCGGCTCGAGCTTGGAGGGCTTGCCCGCGGTCTCGGCCATCAGGCCCTGGATGTCCTCGTCGGTGACGCCGAATTCCTTGCCGATCTTGACGTGATGGGTGAACTCGTACTCCGAGCGTTCCAGCCAGCCGACCTGCAGGATAGCAAGCTCGCGCAGGCGCGGGTCGAGCTTGCTCTTGAAGCGGATGAAGTTGCCGACGCCGTTGAATGACCGCGCCATATCCGGCGAATTGACCATCAGCTTGTGCAGGTTGGTGTTGCGCTTCAGCATGTCGCGGTACTCGGGCGCGACCTGGTCGGGCTCGAGATAGGGCAGGCGGGCCATCTTCTTCGTCTCCTCAATGATCCTGTGAATCGCGTTCCGGCCCCTGCAGGGTCACGCCGCCGTCGACCACCAGAACCTGGCCGGTGATGTAGCGGGCGTGGGCGCTCAGCAGGAAGCGTACGGCCTGGCCGATGTCCCAGCCGGTTCCCTCGACCTTCAGCACCGAGGCCTTGGCGCGCTGGGCGCGGGCGGCCTCGCTCATGCCGTTGCCGCGGGAATAGACCATGGGCGTGTACATCGGGCCGGGGCAGATGCAGTTGACCCTTATGTGATCCTTGCCGTGATCGACCGCCATCGCCTGGGTGAGGCCGATCACGGCGGCCTTCGAGGTGGTGTAGGTGGTGAGGCCGCGCGGCCGGAGCGCCGAGATCGACGAGATGTTGACGATCGAGCCGCCCTTGGCCGTCTTGATCATGGCCGGGATGGCATGCTTGGAGAGCAGGAACATCGTCTCGACGTTCACCTGCATCACGCGGCGATATTCCTCGGGCTTCTCGTCGACCACCGAGCCGCGGCTGCCGATGCCGACATTGTTGTCGAGGAAGTCGAGCCGGCCCCAGCGGTCGACGGCGGCATCGACCAGCCGCTTGCAGTCGGCCTCCCTGGTGATGTCGCCGGCATGGCTCACCGCGGTGCCGCCCTCGGCCTTGATCATCTCGACCGTGCGGTCGGCCAGCTTCTGGTCGAGATCGGCCACCACCACCTTGGTGCCGGCGCGCGCCAGCAGGATCGCCGCGGCGCGGCCGTTGCCGATGCCGTCGGCCACCGCGCCGCCGCCTGACACGATCGCGACCTTGCCGGTCAAGCCGGCGTCGTCTTCCGGTCCTTTCATTGCTTCCCCCTTTACGGCCAGCCGGCCCCCGGCACGTCCACCCGCATGGTTTCGATGCGGCCATTGTGCTCGTCGGCATTCGCCGGTCGGCCGACGCTGTTGGTGATCACGAACAACTGCGCCGGTCGGCGCCCCCCAGCATGCAGGCATAGGCGCCGCGCGGCGCGAGGTCGACACTGTCGGTGATCCTGCCCCCTTCGAGCACGCGCAGCACGCGGCGGCCGCGCGGATCGGCCACCCAGATCGCGCCTTCGGCATCGAGGCAGATCCCGTCGGGATAGCAACCCTCGATGGCGGCCCAGGTGCGGCGGTTGGACAACGTGCCGTCGGCCGCGACGTCAAAGGCGCTCAGGCGATGGGCAAAGGTCTCGGCCACGACCAGGGTCTTGCCGTCGGGCGAGATCACCGTGCCGTTGGGGAACATCAGCTCGTCGGCCGCGCTGTGCACCGAGCGGTCGGGGTCGACGCGGATCAGGCAGGTCGTGCGCGGCTCGGCCCGGGCTTCGAAGTCGTAGCCGAAATTGCCGACATAGGCGCGGCCCTGGCCGTCGACGATCATGTCGTTGCACTTGCCGCCCGCGAGTGAGTCGAGCTCGGCTTCGACCGAGAGCACGCCGCCGGCGAAGCGCATCAGCCGGCGATCCGTCATGCTCACGATCAGCATTGTGCCGTCGGGCCGCCAACCCAGGCCGGAAGGCTGACCGGGCACATCGACGACGATCTCGGCCCGGCCGGTCTCGTCGACGGTACGCACGTGGCGGAAGCGGAAGTCGGAGAACCACAGCTTGCCGTCGCGCCAGCGCGGCCCCTCGCCGAAGCCGAGACCGTCGAGGAGGGGCGCAGCTCACCTGCAGCGTCACTTGCGGACGTCCCACTCGATGCGGAACGCGTCGCCCTGCGGCTTGATGTAACCTGCATTGGCACCGGGGAAATGGGCCGGGCAGAGCAGCGCGTTGCTCTCGACGCAATCCTCCAGAAGCCTGCGCCGGGAGCGGGCCGACATCGCCTGGTCGGAGCAGAACTGGCTCGACCAGTCGGGGTGATAGACCTGGATCGGGTGATGCATGATGTCGCCCGAGAAGCAGGCCTGCCGGCCGCCGTCCTTCAGGTTGATGGCGATCGAGCCCGGCGTGTGGCCGGGATAGTCCTTGATGGTGAGCAGCGGGTCGGGCTGATGGTCGCTGTCGATCATGACCGCCTTGCCGGCCTCGACGATGGGCAGCACCGAATCGTCGAACGAGCCGTCATTGACCTTGCCGTCGCCCTGCTTGCCACGCTCGCTTTCCCAGTGCGCGTACTCCTTCTTGCCGAACAGGTAGCGCGCATTGGGGAAGGTCGGCACCCAGCGGCCATCTTCCAGCTTGGTGTTCCAGCCGACATGATCGACATGCAGGTGCGTGCACATCACGAAGTCGACCGATTCCGGCGCGCAGCCGCAGGCCCTGAGCCGATCGAGGAACGGCGTGTCGAGGTTGCGCCAGCCGGGATTGGTGCGCTGCTTGTGATTGCCGAGGCAGGTGTCGATCAGGATCGTGTGCCTGGGCGTCTTCACCACCCAGGTATGCACCGAGCCGACGAGGCGGTCGGAGCCCGGCTCGACATGGTCGGGCAGCATCCACCCCTTCTGGGCGTCGAAGGCCTCCTGATTGAAGTTGGGGAACATGCGCGCCGGCTTGAAGCCCGCGCCGCAGATCTCCTCGACCTTCTCGATGGTGGCGCCGCCCAGCGTGCGCACGGTCATGGTCGCTTCCCCTAGAACGTGACGACGCTGCGGATCGATTCGCCCCGGTGCATCAGGTCGAAGGCGTCGTTGATCTTCTCGACCGGCATGGTGTGGGTGATCAGCGAATCGATGTCGATCTTGCCGTCCATGTACCAGTCGACGATCTTGGGCACGTCGCGCCGCCCCTTGGCGCCGCCGAACGCCGTGCCCAGCCAGTGCCGGCCGGTCACGAGCTGGAAGGGGCGCGTGGAAATCTCCTGACCGGAGCCCGCCACGCCGATGATCACCGATTTGCCCCAGCCGCGATGGCAGCATTCCAGCGCCTGGCGCATCAGCCTGGTGTTGCCGACGCATTCGAAACTGTAGTCGGCGCCGCCGTCGGTCAGCTCGACGAGATGGGCCACGAGGTCCTTGCCCTCGAGCTTTTCCGGATTGACGAAGTGGGTCATGCCGAACTTGCGGCCCAAGGCTTCGCGCGCCGGGTTGAGGTCGACGCCCACGATCATGTTGGCGCCGACCATGCGCGCGCCTTGCAGCACGTTCAGCCCGATGCCGCCCAGCCCGAACACCACGACGTTGGCGCCGGGCTCGACCTTGGCGGTGTTGATCACCGCGCCGATGCCGGTAGTCACGCCGCAGCCGATGTAGCAGACCTTGTCGAACGGCGCGTCGGGGCGGATTTTCGCCAGCGCGATCTCGGGCAGCACGGTGTAGTTCGAGAAGGTCGAGCAGCCCATGTAGTGATGGATCTTCCTGCCCTTGAGCGAGAAGCGCGAGGTGCCGTCGGGCATCACGCCCTGGCCCTGGGTCGCGCGGATCGCGGTGCAGAGGTTGGTCTTGCCCGAGAGGCAGCTTTTGCAGGCGCGGCATTCGGGCGTGTAGAGCGGGATCACGTGGTCGCCCTTCTTCAGCGACACGATGCCAGGGCCGACATCGACCACCACGCCTGCGCCCTCGTGGCCGAAGATCACCGGGAAGAGTCCCTCGGGATCGCCGCCGGAACGCGTGAACTCGTCGGTGTGGCAGACGCCCGACGCCTTGATCTCGACCAGCACCTCGCCGAACTTCGGCCCTTCGAGATCGACCGTCTCGATCTCGAGGTTCTTGCCGGCCTCGAAGCAGACCGCAGCCTTTGTCTTCACGCTCGTCCCCCTCCACTCAAGGGGCGGAGCCTAGAGCAGGGGGGCGGTCACCGTCTATGCCGCGGCGCCCTTGGCGAGCGCGCGCGTCATTTCGACTTCGCCTCGCGATACTGCGGGACCAGCCGGCGGCACAACGCCGCCGCATCGGGAATGTCCTCGATGTTCCCCACGCCGTGGCCCGCCGTATAGATGTCCTTCCAGCGCTTCTTGTTCTCCTGCGCGGCCACGACCTTGCCCGGCAGGGTCGTGCGCAGCACGTCGAGGTCGATGCCGGCGGCCAGCAGGCTGGGCGCGAGCCAGTTGGCCGGCGCGCCGTCGATCGAGGCGGTGAGGAAGACGTCGGTGGCGCGGGTCTTCAGGATCATGTCCTTATGCGCCGCCGCCGCCATCGCTTCCCGGGTGGCGATGAAGCGCGTGCCGATATAGGCGAGGTCGGCGCCCATCGCCTCGGCGGCCAGCACGTCGCGGCCGGTGGTCTGGCCGCCCGCCAGCACGATGGCGAAGTGGTCGCCGAGCTGGCGCACCTCGTTCATCAGGGCGAAGGGATTGATCGTGCCGGTATGGCCGCCGGCCCCGCCCGCTACCGCGATCACGCCGTCGACGCCCGCCTCCAGCGCCTTCTCGGCATGGCGGCGGTTGGCGATGTCGTGCAGCGCCACGGCGCCCCAGCCATGGATGCGCTTGATGGCGTCGCCCGGCGCGCCCTTGGAGGTGAGCACGACCGGCACCTTGTACTTCTCGACCAGCTCGAGGTCGCCGGGATAGCGCGGGTTGGAGGCATGCACGACCAGGTTCACCGCCCACGGCGCGGGCTTGCGGCCGGCATCCTCCAGCCGCTTCATGCCGTCCTGCATCTCGTCCAGCCAGGCCTGGAACTCCTCGCGGCTGCTCGTGCCGTGCGCCGGGAAGCTGCCCATGATGCCTTCGCTACAGCAGGCGAGCGTGAGTGCGGGATTGGAGACCAGGAACATCGGCGCGGCGATGGCGGGGATCGCCATGCGTTCCATCAACTTCTGCACTTCGGCGCGGGCCATGGCTCAAACGTCTCCAATGCTGGGCGTTGTCGACGTCACGCCCGCTTCTTTCAGCTTCAGCAGCTCGGCATCGCCGTAACCCAGAAGCTCGCGCAGCACCTCGGCGGTGTGCTGGCCGAGATCGGGCGCGGCGCGCTCGATGGTGATGCCCTTGCCGTCGAGCCGATAGGGCAGGCCCTTGACCAGCGCGCCGCGCTCGTCACGCACCAAGGTGACGCCCGCGAGGCTGGTGTCGCGCAGCAGGTCGTTGCCGTCGTTGCACGGCGCGGCGGCGATGCCGCGCGCTAGCAGGGCGGACACGGCCTCCGTGCTGTCGCGAGCGGCTGCAGAACGAGTCGAGCGACGGATCGGCGGAGTCGAGCGTGACGGCGATCCAGCGGCCGTCCTTGCAGCGGAAGGAATCCTGCTCGGTCACGCCTTCCTCCCGGTTGCCGCGCGGGACCTGCCGCCGTAAGCCGGATCGGCCGAAGCGGCCAGAATTTCCTCGCCCAGCGTGAAGGAGGCGACCTCGCGCTGGGAGAAGTCGAGGAAGCAGCCCTTGCCCGTGCGGCGCGCCTCCATGACGGCCGCGATCACGATGCCGGTCGCGAACAGCGACACGATCTGGTCGGGATAGTTCACGTCCATGCCCGAGATGCGCGGCTCCTCGCCTTCGTAGCCGGTGAGCGAGGCGATGCCCGACGTGGCGATCAAGCGTGCTGCCGAACGATACGTTCATGCGCTCGGGCCCGGTGTCACCCTGGCTCGAGATGGCGGCGAACACGATGCTGCGGATTGCACTCCTTCAACGCGGCATAACCCAGTCCAGCGCGATCGAGCACGCCGCGGCGGAAATTCTCGACCACGACGTCGCAGTGCTTCGGCCAGCTCGCGGATCACGCGCTGGCCCTCGGGGTCCTTCAGGTTCAGCGCCAGCCCGCGCTTGTTGCGGTTGGTGAAACGGAACTGCGGCGAGCGGTTCCACCAGCCGTCCGCGTTGTCGGGCTTGCCGACGACGCGGAAGGGATCGAGATAGGCGCCCGATTCGATCTTGATCACGTCGGCGCCGAGGTCGGCCAGCATGGCCGAGGTATTGGCGCCCGCGGTCAGCAGGCCGAAATCGAGCACGCGCACGCCGGAAAGAGGACGGCTCATGCCGCGAGCTCCGTCTTTTCCAGCACCGGTGCGGGGCGCGGCGCGAAGGAGCGGCCGTTCCATTGCACGGGGAGCTGCGGGATGAGCAGCTTGCCGTAACGCGGGATGCGTCATCTCGGCCAGGAAGGAGCGCGCGACGTACTGCTCGGCCTGGAGGAGCTCGGCCGGCGTGAAGATCGGGCCGAACGGCACGCCCTTGGCCTGGGCCGTCTTCTGGATCTCGGCACGCGTCTTGTCGGCGAACCACGGCCTCAGGATGTCGTAGAGCTCGGCGATGTTGCCGCGCCGGCCGGCGCGGGTGGCGAATTTCGGGTCTTCCAGCCGCCTGTCGCCGATCAGGGCGCGCGCCGCGGGCCATTGCGTCACGGTATAGACCACCGCCACGTGGCCGTCGCGGCAGGGAACGATCTGGAATTCCGACGCCTTGCCCTCGCGGCCGGGCGAGGTGCCGCCGGCCTCGGCGCCGGACGCCGCCTTCCAGTTCACCCATTGCATCACTTCGGCCAGCGACACGCGCACGTGCGGGCGCGCGCTGGCCGGTCTCGCGGGCGGCCAACGCGGCGGCGAGGCCGGTGAAGGCGGTCAAGCCCGCGGCGTAGGAGGCCTGGTGGCCGGCGAGCCTGAGCGGCTTGCGCGCGGGCTCGCCCACCATGTGCATCAGCCCGCCCAGCGCCTGGATAGCGAACCCGCTTACCGGCCGCGCGGCGGCCGCCATCTCGACGGGAAAGGCCGCGATCTCGATCGGCGTCGCCTTGGCCGCGCGCAGGAGCGGCGCGATCGGCGCCGGCTCCTCGAACAGGACGGCATGGGCGCGGTCGAGCAATTGCCCGAGGCTGGCGCGGCCGCGGTCGGTCCTGAGGTCGAGCACCAGCGAGCGCTTGGAGGTGTTGAGGAACTGGAAGAGCGCGCTTTCGCCCTGCGGCAGCAAGGGCGGCGCGCGGCGCACCGGATCGCCGCCCGGCTGTTCGATCTTGATCACGTCGGCGCCGAGATCGGCCGCGACCTTGGCCGCGAGCGATGAAGCCAAGCGCAGGCAAAGCGGCACTTCGGCGTCGTTCACCTCGACGATGGTGAAGCGTGCCAGCGGCAGGGGAGCGGCCTCGGTCATCGCGCGATGATCGGCGCAAGGCGTGGCTTCGGTCAATGTCGGGCCCATGCTACGGTCGATCAACGGAGGTTTCACATGGCGCAGACCGGCAATCACAAGGGGCTCTCGTTCGGCATCTTCCTCGCCCCGTTCCATCGGGTGGGCGAGAACCCCACGCTGTCCATGGCGCGCGACATGGAGTTGCTCGAATGGATCGACGAGCTGGGCTTCGACGAGGCCTGGATCGGCGAGCATCATTCGGCCGGCTGGGAAACCATCGCCTCGCCCGAAGTGTTCATCGGCGCCGCCATCGAGCGCACGCGCTACATCCGGCTGGGCTCGGGCGTGACCAGCCTGCCCTATCACCACCCGCTGATGGTGGCGAACCGCTTCGTGCAGCTCGACCACATGTCGCGCGGCCGCACCATGCTGGGCTGCGGGCCGGGCGCGCTGCCGTCGGACGCCTACATGATGGGCATCGAGCCTTCGACGCAGCGACCGCGCATGGAGGAGGCGCTGGCCGCCATCATGGCGCTGCTGCGCTGCGAGGAGCCGGTCACCATGAAGACCGACTGGTTCGAGCTCAAGGAAGCGCGGCTGCACCTGGCGCCCTACACCTATCCGCACTTCCCGATCGCCTGCGCCAGCACCATCACGCCCTCGGGCATGATCGCCGCCGGCAAGCACGGCGTCGGCGTGCTTTCGATCGGCGCCGGCATCCCCGGCGGACCGGAGATGCTGGGCAAGCAGTGGGGCATCTACGAGGAGACGGCGGCCAAGCACGGCAAGACCGCCGATCGCGGCAAGTGGCGCGTCGTGGTCAACGCGCACATCGCCGAGGACGACGAGCAGGCGCTGCGCGAGGTCCATGCCGGCGAGCGCCGCGAGACCGTGACCTATTTCGAGGACACGCTGGGCCGCCCGCCCGGCCGCGCCGACGATCCGCTGCGCGAGGGCGTCAAGATGGGCACGACCCTGGTCGGCTCGCCCGACACGGTGGCCAAGGGCATCAGCCATCTGCTCGGCCTGTCGGCCGGCGGCTTCGGCGGCGTGCTGTTCCGCGCCCACGAATGGGCGAGCCGGGAGAGCACGATGCGTTCCTATGAGCTGTTCGCGCGCTACGTCATGCCGCGCTTCCAGGGCTCGCTCGACACCATCGTGGCCTCGAACGAATGGGCGAGATCGAACCGCAAGGGCATCTTCGGGCCCAACGTGGCGGCGGTGCAGAAGGCCTTCACCGACGCCGGCCGTGCCGTGCCCGATGAGTTCCGCGCCCGCACGCCCGGCGCGCGCGATGTGGCGAATGATTAGTCATTAGCCGGGGCGCGGCACTCCAGTGCCGCGTCTTCACATGAATCATGACCGCGCCACTTGCGCGCGGAGGTTACTCCGCGCGCAGTGGCGCGCCCCAGCCTAGAACGTCTTCTTGTCGCCCGGGTTCATGTCGACCACCTGGGTCGAGGTCTGGCCGAGCGCCGCCTTGTACTCGGCCGGCGTGCCCTTGAGGAACGGGTTGGTGCCGTAATGCATCGGCATCGCCATCTTGGGGTTGATCAGCTTGGTGGCGTAGGCGGCATCCTTGGGGCTCATGACGTAGTGGCCGCCGATCGGGATCAGCAGCAGGTCGGGCTTGTAGTATTCGCCGATCATCTTCATGTCGCCGAACAGGCCGGTATCGCCCATATGGTAGATCTTGAAGCCGTTCTCGAGCTCGATGATCAGGCCAACAGGCTCGCCCCCGGGATAGCTCGTGTCCTTGCCGGTGGTGGGATCCTTCAGGATCATCTCCGAGGAATGCTCGGCGTGGACCTGGGTGATCTTGACGCCCGGGAACGGCTCGATGGTGCCCGACTTGTTCATGCGCGGCACCAGGTTGGCCGGCATCAGGCCGAGCGTGGCGAGGAACTGGTTCATGCCGGCGGGGCCCCACATCGGCACGTTGTTCTTCTTGGAGATCGGCATGGCGTCGCCGAGATGATCGCCGTGGGCGTGCGTGACCAGGACCAGGTCGACCTTGCCGAGCTTGTCGAGGTCCTTGAGTTCGGGCGGCGTCTTGGGATTACCCATGATCCACGGGTCGATCATGATCACCTTGCCGCCCGGCGTGGTGAGCTTGAAGGCCGACTGCCCGAACCATTGCAGCTCCGGCTTGCCCTCGGCGTGGGCCGTGCCGGCCAGCAGCAGGCAACCTGTGACGATGATGGAAAAGATTCTACCCAGCATGCGTTTTCCCCCTTGTTGATTTCCCGAACCCTAGCACGGTTTTTCAGGGCGGAAGTTGTCGCTTTTCCGTGAGCGGTTATTCGCCCACGATGCAGCGCAACATAGAAGGGGAGTTGGCCTGCCGATGAGCATCAGGGGCAAAGCCTATATTGCCGGCATCTACGAGCATCCGACGCGGCTCGCCAAGGACATCTCGCTGGCCCAGATCCATGCCCAGGTGGCCAAGGGGGCGCTGGAAGACGCCGGCCTCACCAAGGACGATGTCGACGGTTATTTCTGCGCCGGCGACGCGCCCGGCCTGGGACCGATGTCGATGGTCGAGTACATGGGGCTGAAGCCGCGGCATGTCGATTCGACCGACATCGGCGGCGCGTCCTACGTGCTGCATGTCGGCCACGCCGCCGAGGCGATCGCGGCGGGCAAGTGCAAGGTGGCGCTGATCACGCTCGCCGGCCGGCCGCGCGCCGACGGCATGGCGACCGGCACCGTGCCGCGCACCCGCGGCGGCACGCCGACGCCGGACGATCCCTTCGAGTTTCCCTACGGGCCGACGGTGGTGAACATGTACGCCATGTGCGCCATGCGCCACATGTACGAGTTCGGCACGACCGCCGAGCAGCTCGCCTGGATCAAGGTCGCGGCCTCGCACCACGCGCAATACAACGAGCATGCGCTATTGCGCGACGTGGTCACGGTCGAGGAGGTGGTGAACTCGCCGATGATCTCCGATCCGCTGCATCGCCTGGACTGCTGCGTCATCACCGACGGCGGCGGCGCCATGGTCGTGGTGGCGCCCGAGATCGCGGCCAAGCTCAAGCGGCCCAAGGTCAAGCTGATCGGCGCCGGTGAGTTCGTGAAGACCCAGATGGGCGGCAAGGTCGACCTCACCTACTCGGGCGCGCGCGTGAGCGGCGCGGCGGCCTTCGCCGAGGCCGGCGTGAAGCCTGCCGACATGAAATACGTGTCGATCTACGACAGCTTCACCATCACCGTGCTGATGCAGCTCGAGGACCTGGGCTTCGCCGAGAAGGGCAAGGGCGGCAAGCTGGTGGCTGACGGCAACCTGATCTCGGGCACGGGCAAGCTGCCCTTCAACACCGACGGCGGCGGCCTGTGCAGCAACCATCCCGGCAACCGCGGCGGGCTCACCAAGGTGCTGGAGGCGGTGCGCCAGCTGCGCGGCGAGGCGCATCCCAAGGTTCAGGTGAAGAACTGCAATCTCGCGCTGGCGCACGGCACAGGCGGCTCGCTCGGCTTGCGCCACGGCAGCGCCACCGTCATTCTGGAAAGGGAGTAGAAAATGGCTGAACGCAAACTGCCGGCGCCGGCCGTCAGCCAGGAGACGCAGGCCTACTGGGACGCCGCCGCCAAGGGCACTCTGCTGGTGCGCAAATGCACGAGCTGCGGCCAGTTCCACCACTATCCGCGCACGATCTGTCCGTTCTGCTTCAGCGACAAGACGGAATGGATCGAGGCCTCGGGCAAGGGCACGATCTATTCCTACAGCGTCATGCGCCGCGCCCCGGTGCCCTACGCCATGGCCTACGTGACGCCTGCCGAAGGCCCGCGCATGGTGACCAACATCGTCGACTGCGATTTCGACAAGCTGAAATGCGAGCAGGCGGTGAAGGTGGTTTTCAAGCCGACCGACGGTGGCCCGCCGCTGCCGATGTTCACGCCGGCTTAAGCGCTGGGGGCGCGCGACTCCCGTCGCGCGTCATACTTTGCGGCCAGGGAAGATCGCGCCACTTCAGGGCGGGGGTTACCCCGCCCGCAGTGGCGCGCCCCCAGCTTAAGAATTCAACGCCTCCCACACCCGCTCGGGCGTGGCCGGCATGTTGATGTGCTTGCCGCCCAGCGCGTCGACGATGGCGTTCATCACCGAGGGCAGCGAGCCGGCGCAGCCCGCCTCGCCGCAGCCCTTGGCGCCCAGCACGTTGGTCTTGGCCGGCACCGAGTGGTAGCCGATCTGGAACGACGGCGCGTCGGTCGCGCGCGGCAGGGCGTAGTCGGTGAAGGAGCCGGTGATGAGCTGGCCGTCCTCGCTGTAGACCGTGCGTTCGAACATCGCCTGGCCGATGCCCTGCATGACGCCGCCATGGCTCTGGCCCTCGACCAGCAGCGGATTGATGACCGTGCCGAAGTCGTTGACCATGGTGTACTTCACGACCTCGACCGTGCCGGTGTCGGGATCGATCTCGACCTCGGCGACATGCGCGCCATTGGGATAGGCCGACGGAGCCGCCTCGTGGACGTGGCTGACGTCGAGCGTGGCGGGCACGCCCTCCGGCAGCTTGAGCCCGCCGCGCAGGCTTCTCGGCCAGCTCCATGATGCCGATGCCGCGGTCGGTGCCGACGATGGTGAAGCGGCCGGTCTTGAACTCGATGTCGGCGGCCGAGGCTTCGAGAGCGACGCCCGCGATCTGCTTGCCCTTGTCGATCACCTTGTCGGAGGCTTCGACGATCGCCGCACCGCTGGCCATGATCGACTTGGAGCCGCCGGTGCCGCCGCCCGCGATCAGCAGGTCGCTGTCGCCCTGGATCAGCTTGATGCGATGGAACGGCACGCCGAGCTTCTCGGTCAGCACCTGGGCGAAGGCCGACCAGTGGCCCTGGCCGTAGTCGAGCGTGCCGGTGATGATGGTGACGTCGCCATTGGGCTCGAAGCGGATGCCGCCCATCTCCTTCATCGGCGGCGCCGTGACCTCGAGGTAATCGCCGATGCCCATGCCGCGCAGCCTGCCGTGCGCCTGGCTCTCGGCCTTGCGTTTGGCGAAGCCCGCGACGTCGGCCAGCTTCAGCGCCTTGTCGAGGAGCGTGGTGAACTCGCCGCTGTCGTAGGTCGTGCCCGAGGCCGTCTTGTAGGGCATCTCCTCGGGCCGGATGTGGTTGCGCCGCCGCATCTCGACCTGGTCGATGCCCATCTCGCGGGCCGCGGTGTCGATCAGCCGTTCCATGAAGTAGTTGGCTTCCGGCCGCCCGGCGCCGCGATAGGCGCCGACCGGCGAGGTGTGGGTGAAGGCCACCTTGGTGGCGACCTCGATCAGCGGCGTGCGGTAGATGGCGGCGAGGTTGCGGGTGACGCCCATCGAGCCCATCAGCGGCCCGACATTGGCGAGGTAGCCGCCGACATTGGCGTAGCCGATCAGGCGTACGGCGAGGAATTTCCCGTCCTTGTCGAGCGCCAGCTCGGCGTCGAAATCGTGGTCGCGGCCGTGCTGGTCGCTGAGGAAGCTGCCCGAGCGGTCGTCGGTCCATTTTACCGGACGGCCCAGACAGCTTCGAGGCGTGGAAAAGGCCGGCATATTCGGGATAGGGCGAGCCCTTCATGCCGAACGAGCCGCCGACATTGCCGGTCAGCACGTGCATCTGCGCCGGCTTGATCTTCAAGAGATCGGCCATCTGGTGCTTCAACCCGAACACGCCCTGGCTGCCGGCATGCAGCGTGTAGCGGTCGGTGGCCGGATCGTAGGTGCCGATCGCCGAGCGCGGCTCCATGGCGCAGACCACGATGCGGTTGCTGACCAGGCGCATGCGGGTGACGTGCGCGGCCTTGGCGAAGGCCTCGGCCACCTTGGCGCTGTCGCCATACTGGTAGTCGAGGCAAAGATTGTCGGGCACGTCGTCGAACACAACAGGTGCGCCGGGCTTGGCCGCCTCGCGCGCGTCGGTCACCGCCGGCAGGGACTCGATGTCGAGCACGACGGCCTCGGCCGCGTCCTTGGCCTCGGCCAGCGTGCCGGCGACCACGAAGGCCACCGGATCGCCGACGAAGCGCACCTTGTCGGTGGCCAGGGAATGGCGCGTCGGCGTCTTCATCGGCGTGCCGTCGCGGTTGGGCACCGGGATCAGGGTCTTGAGCGGGCCGTAGCCGGCCGCGTTCAGGTCGGCGCCGGTCCAGACACCCAGCACGCCCGGCATCGTCCTGGCTTCGGCGATGTCGATGCCCTTGATGACGCCCGTGCGCCACCTGGCTCCGCACCATCACGGCATAGGCCTGGTTCGGCAGGTTGATGTCGTCGGTGTAGCGGCCCTGGCCGCGCAGCAGGGTAGGGTCCTCCTGGCGCGGCACCGGCTGGCCGATGCCGAATTTCAGCGAATCGAGATCGTTGGCGGCGAGAGGCGCGTTCATGGGAATTCCGATGGCTAAAGGGGGGAAATTGGACGTTGATTATAGCGTACGATGCCGGGGGCTGTGCTAGTCATTGCTGCCATGTCGAACCTCGATCCCGTCACCCTGACCGTCATCCAGAACGGCCTGATCCAGGTCTGCAACGAAATGGACCTGGCTTTCGTTCGCTCGGCCTTCTCGCCGGTGATCTCCGAAGGCATGGACCGTTCCGACGGCATCTACGACGCCACGGACGGCTCCCTGATCGCCCAAGGCGAACTCGGCCTGCCGGTGTTCGTCGGCACCATGCAATTCTCGAGCCGCGCCGTGATCGACCGCGTGAAGTCGCACTATGCGGGCAAGGTAGATCCGGGCGACGTGTTCATCGTCAACGATCCCTATCTCGGCGGCACGCATCTGATGGATGTGCGGTTCGTGAAGCCGTTCTTCTATAGGGGCGAATTGTTCGCCTGGCTGGCCAATACGGGACACTGGCCCGATGTCGGGGGCATGGTGCCGGGCGGCTTTTCGGCGAGCGCGACGGAAGTGGAGCAGGAAGGTCTGCGCCTGCCGCCGGTAAAATTCTGGAAGAAGGGCGAGATGGATCAGGAGATCCTCTCGATCATCCTCAGCAACATCAGGATCGCCGACCAGCGCATCGGCGACATCAAGGCGCAGGCGGCCGCGCTCACCACCGGCGAGGTGCGGCTGACGGCGCTGATCGACCGCTATGGCGCCGACGTGGTGCGCCAGGCGATCGCCGAGATGCGCCATCGCGCCGAGCGCCAGATGCGGGCCAAGATCGCCGGCATCCCCGACGGCGTGTACGAGGGCACCTCGCAGGTCGACAGCGATGGCGTGGTCGACGAGCCGCTCACCATCAAAATGAAGATCACCAAGAAGGGCGAGGATCTCCTCTTCGACATGACGGGCTCCAGCCCGCCCTGCCGCGGCCCGATGAACAGCGTCATCGCCACCACCAAGTCGGCGATCTACCTGGCGGTGAAGCACATCTTCCCCGACGTGCCGATCAATGCCGGCACCTTCGAGCCGCTCAAGATCGTCGAGCCCGAGGGCACGTTCCTCTACGCACATTATCCGCGGCCGGTGTCGGGCTGCGCCGCCGAGGTGAGCCAGCGCATCGCCGAGGCGGTGTTTGCCGCGCTGACCAAGGCGATCCCCGACCTGTTGTTCGCCGCGCCTGCCGGCACCTCGGGCAATCTCGGCGTCGGCGGCTACGATCCGGAGCGCAAGCGCGGTTACATCATGTATCTGTTTACCGGCGGCGGTTACGGCGGCTTCCAGGGCGGCGACGGCCTTTCCAACGGCTGCTCGACCATCGGCATCTCCAAGATGCCGCCGGTCGAGGTGCTGGAGCAGTTCTATCCCGTGCTGTTCGAGGAATTCTCCCTGCGCGAGGGCTCGGGTGGCGTCGGCGAGTTCCGCGGCGGCTTCGGCATCAACTACGCGATCAAGCTGCGCCGCGGCGAAGCGCGCGTCTCGATGGTGATGGATCACGGCCGCACCGGTCCGCAGGGCGTGCTCGGCGGCGCGGCGGGCGGCGTCAACACCGTTTCCGTGAGCCAGAACGGCAAGACCTACCGGCCGCCGCATCTTTCCAAGGACCAGGATATCGAGATCGGCGTCGGCGACGTGGTACGCGTGTCGACGCCGGGCGGCGGCGGCTTCGGCGATCCGGCCAAGCGCGACTCGCAGGCGATCGCCCGCGACATCGCGCGCGGCTACTACAGCGAGGCCGAGGCGCGCGAGAAGTTCGGAAAGCGGCAAGCGGCGGAATGAAACTCGCGAGACGGGTCTTCGTCACCCTGCCTTTCGCGGTGGCCGCAGGCAACGCGGCGGCGCAGCTGCGGGCTCCGCCACAGGCGCCTTCGTCGGCCCCGCAAAGCGTCTGGTACGCCGTGCGCGGCGCCGATCATTCCTTCATCGTCGATATGCCGGGCGAGCCGGTCTACAAGGTGCTCGACACGCGCTCTCCCGGCGGCACGCCGTTCGTCTACCATTCCTACAGCCTGGACTACCGGCGGCTGTCCTTCGTGGCGCAGACCGCGCTTTATCCTGCCGATGTCGACGTGCGCCAGCCCAGGCTCAATCTCCAGTCGGCGCTCGACGATCGCGCGCAGCGCCTGCAGGGCGGCAAGTGGACCAAGGTCGAGTGGCGCGAGGTCCAGGGCACGCCGGCGGCGGAATTGGTGGGGACGGTGCCGGGCGGCAGCGTGCTGCGCCAGCTCGTGCTGCTGAAGGGCAGACGCTACGTGTCGCTGGCCTGTCTCGCGCCGGCCGACGCGTCAAGCACGCCCGAGGTGGCGCGTTTCTTCAAGTCGCTGAGGCTGGGCGCGTGAGCAGGCCGCGCATCCACATCCTGGCGCTGGGCGGCACCATCGCCACGCGGCCCGACGCGTCGGGCGCCATGCAGATGGGACTGGGGGCCGACGATCTCGTGGCCGCCGTGCCGCTGCTGGCCGCGATCGCCGAGATCGAGGCCGAGACCGTGTCGCGCGTCGGCAGCCATTCGCTGGCTTTCGACCAGATCCATGCGCTGGCCGCCCGGATCGGGTCGCTCAAGGCCGACGGCGTGGTGGTCACGCAAGGCACCGACACGCTGGAGGAGACAAGTTTCCTGCTCGACCTGTTGCTCGATCTCGATATCCCGGTGATCGTGACGGCGGCGATGCGCAATCCCGCGCTCACCTCGCCCGACGGGCCGGGCAATCTCCTGGCCGCGGTGCGCGTCGCCTGCGATCCGTGGATGCGCGCGCACGCCAGGGCGCTGGGCGTCATGGCGGTGATGCTCGACGAAGTCTACGCCGCCGCCGACGTGCTGAAGGTGCATCCGACACGGCTCAACGCTTTCGCCTCGCCGCAGACCGGCCCGCTGGCGGCGCTGGTCGAGGACCGCGTGGTGCCGATCAGCCTGCCGGTGCGTGATGCCATGGTCGCGGCGCGCCGCAAGCTCGGCAAGGTGCGCGGCGGCGCGCGCGCAGCCGGTGGCGCTGCTGTGGATGGGCCTCGACGAACCGGGCAGGCTGATCGAGGCGATGCTCGATGCGCCCGACCAACTCGGATATCGCGGCACGGTGCTGGCTGCGATGGGCGGCGGCCACATTCCGGAACGCATGACCGAGAGCGCCGTGCGTCTTGCCTCGGCGATGCCGACCGTCGTCGCGCCGCGCGCCGGCGGCGGTCCGATGCTGCGACAGACTTACGGTGGTCCGAGTTCGGAAATCGCGCTACGCAAGGCAGGCCTGATCTGGGGCGGACGCCTGCATCCGCTGAAGGCGCGTGTGTTGCTGGAGACCTGCCTCAGGGCCGGGCTTTCTCGCGACACCATTGCCGAGGTGTTCGACGCCTTCGGTTAGGCTAGACTGTCCGCAGCGAGGTGATCGCCATGCTCGAAGCCTTCGACGCAACCCTGCTCGCCCGACTGCAATTCGCCTTCACCGTCTCGTTCCATTTCATCTTCCCGTCCTTCACGATCGGGCTGGCGAGCTATCTCGCCGTGCTCGAGGCGCTGTGGCTGTGGACCGGCCGCTCGGTCTATCTCGACCTGTTCAAGTACTGGCTGAAGATCTTCGCGCTGACCTTCGGCATGGGCGTGGTCTCCGGCATCGTCATGGCCTACCAGTTCGGCACCAACTGGTCGGTGTTCTCCGACAAGGCGGGGCCGGTCATCGGCCCGCTGATGGCCTACGAGGTGCTGACCGCGTTCTTCCTCGAGGCCGGCTTCCTGGGCGTGATGCTGTTCGGCATGAACAAGGTCGGCCGCGGCCTGCATTTCACCGCCACGCTCGCCGTCGCGGTCGGCACCTTCATCTCCGCCTTCTGGATCCTCTCGGCCAACAGCTGGATGCAGACGCCCGGGGGCTATGCCACCAACGCCGCCGGACAGTTCGTGCCGGCCGACTGGCTCGCCATCATCTTCAATGCGTCGTTCCCCTACCGGCTGGTGCACACCGTGTTCGCCGCCTACCTGACAACGGCGCTGGTGGTGGGTGGGGTCGGCGCCTGGCATCTGCTGCGCGAGCGCGCCAGCGGCGGTGCCAGCGAAGGCGTGCGTGTGATGTTCTCCATGGCGATGGGCATGATCACGGTCGTGGCGCCGCTGCAGATCCTGGCCGGCGACCAGCACGGGCTGAACACGCTCGAGCACCAGCCGGTCAAGGTCATGGCCATGGAAGGCCACTTCAAGAGCTACTCCGACGGCGCGCCGCTGATCCTGTTCGGCTGGCCCGACGAGGCCAAGGCCGAGACGCTGTTCGCGGTCGAGATCCCGAAGGGCTCGTCGCTGATCCTGAAGCACTCGCTCGACGCGCCGCTCAAGGGCCTCGATTCGGTCGACCGCAAGGATTGGCCGCCGGTGGCGATCGTCTTCTGGGCCTTTCGTGTCATGGTCGGGCTCGGCATGGCGATGCTGGGGCTGGCCGCTTTCAGTCTTCTCGCGCGCGTGCGGCACCGGCTCTACGACTGGAAGCTCCTGCATCTCCTGGCCCTGGTCATGGGCCCGGCGGGCTTCGCGGCGGTGATCGCCGGCTGGGTGACGACGGAGGTCGGCCGCCAGCCCTACACGGTGCACGGCCTGCTGCGCACCGCCGAGTCGGCGTCGCCGCTGCAGGCGCCGGCGGTGGCCGCGTCGCTGCTGGCCTTCATCGTCGTCTACTTCGTCGTCTTCGGCGCCGGCATCTTCTACATCCTGCGCCTGATGGGCCACTCGCCGCACCGCGGCGAGGAGGGGCCCGAGCGCGGCCAGCCGGTCCGGGCTGCGGGCCTCACGCCGTCGCCGGTCGTGCCGGAATCGCTCACCTCGACGGGCGGAGGAAACTGACCATGCTCGCCTTCGACCTGCCCACCATCTGGGCCTTCATCATCTCCTTCGCGATCTTCGCCTATGTCGTCATGGACGGCTTCGATCTCGGCATCGGCATCCTGTTCTCCTGGATCCCCCCGGGCCACGAGCGCGACAGCGCCATGAACTCGATCGCCCCGGTGTGGGACGGCAACGAGACCTGGCTGGTGCTGGGCGGCGGCGGCCTGCTGGCGGCCTTTCCCCTGGCCTACGGCATGATCCTGTCGGCGCTCTATGCACCGATCGTCGCCATGCTGCTGGCGCTGATCTTCCGCGGCGTCGCCTTCGAGTTCCGCTGGCGCGATCCCAGGCATCGCGCCTATTGGGACGTCGCCTTCAGCATCGGCTCGATCGTGGCGGCCTTCGCCCAGGGCGTCACGCTGGGCGCGCTGCTGCAGGGCATCGCCGTCGAGGGCCGCGGCTATGCCGGCGGCTGGTTCGACTGGCTGCGGCCCTTCACCGTGCTGGTCGGCGTGAGCCTGGTCTGCGGCTATGCGCTGCTCGGCTCGACCTGGCTGATCATGAAGAGCGAGGGCACGCTGCAGGCGCGCTGCTACCGGCTGGCCGTCGGGCTGGGCATTGGCACGATCGTGGCGATCGGCGCGGTAAGCGCGGCGACGCCGTTCCTGAGCGACGTCTACTGGCAGCGCTGGTTCGCCTGGCCGCAGATCCTGTTCACGGCGCAGGTGCCGCTGCTGGTCGCCATCGCCACCCTGGTGTTCTTCGCCAGTCTCAGGCGCCGCCACCACTACACGCCGTTCCTGATGGCGCTGCTGGTCTTCACCTTGAGCCTGGCTGGACTCGGCATCAGCCTGTTTCCCTACGTCGTGCCGCCGTCCGTCACGATCTGGGACGCCGCCGCGCCAACCGCGAGCCTGAAATTCATGCTGCCGGGTGCGCTCGTCATGGTGCCGATCATCCTCGCCTACACGGCCTATTCCTACTGGGTGTTCCGCGGCAAGACGGGGCACGAGGGCTATCACTGATGCCGGCGCCGCGGCAGTGGCTGTGGTTCGTCGGCCTGTGGGCAGCCGGCGTCGGCGTCACCGCGCTTGGTCGGCTACGCCATCAAGTTGTGGCTGAAGCAGTAGCGTCTCAGGACCAGACCTGAGCCGCGTGGTAAAGGCGGGATGACAGTCGTCGCCGCGTCGGCCGGCAGTTGAAGGCGATGGGCCGGGAGGTGCCGTTCTCGCGCAGGTTGGCGAGATCGTCGCGGCCGGTCCATTCGTTGGCCGTATCGGCATAGCGGAAGCCGTCACCGGTCGGCTGGTACTCCATGCGCCAGGTCTTGCCGTCCAGCGTCACCGAGGCGCGATTCTTGGCATAGACCACCGTCACTTCCTTGCGGCCCTCGCAGATATAGGCGATGCCCGACGGCGTCGGATCGTCCGGCGCGGGCCGCGGGATCAGATTCGTCACCGGCTGCTCTTGCGGCTGCAGCCGACGACGAGGGTCAAAGGCTGCAATCGACAGGCGCTTCATTGTCCCCTCTCCTCCTTGGGTGGCACCTTAAGGAAATCAAGCGGTAGGGCAATCATCGGAGCGGCGTCCGGTTATATTTCACGCATCCTAGAAAATACTGCTCGCGCTCTTGGCACAAAACTCCAACCGCGCTTGACAACCGCGCGCAATGTTGTGTCCTGGATATGCCGAGACTCACGCTTGAGAGGATCGGCACCGTGTTTAACTTCCCCTCGCACATCGGATTCAATGTTCAGCCTGACGCCGACGTACCCGGCTTTCGCGTCGCGCCGGATGGCAGTCCAACCGGCAATATCCAGCCCGTAAAGGATCCGCTGCGCTGCAGCGGTCCCAATTCCGACTGCTCGCGAAATCCCCGCACCAAGTCTTTCGGCACATATCGTGACCCCGATTTTCCGCCGTTTCGACTTTGCCTCGATTGCTTCTTAAAGTCCCAAAAAAGAGCGCCCAGTGGAGACGATACCTGATGGCCTTTGATCCGAGCTCGTTATTTGACTGTGACACAAGGCGTTCGCCATACGACAGCGTAGAAGAGGAGTTGCAGGCTGTTGCGGCCGGCAGAAAAGCGATGTCGGTTTTTGCCTTTCCGAACACATCGCTGGGGACCGATCCATTCTACGATGAACTCTGCAAGATGGCATCGCAGTTCCATATCTCTATTGCGCTCAGAGAGAGATTCGTCTCCGGGTTAGAACCAAACCTGCGAACGAGCTACCTGTTCGTATTTCGAGATGATGAGGCTTGGCGCGTCCCGGCCTTTTTATTGTTCAAGAGAATCTACGACAACTATGGTTGGAGCGATGCCGCTGAGCACTTGGAAGGTAGTCTGCTCGGTTATACGGAGGAGGAAATCTCCCTTTGGCTCGCAGCCCGCTGGAATTCCCGCGTTGACTGGGCGGGGAAGACACTCTTCCTTTTGGCCAATTCAGCACAGGGTGACAACGTGCGGATGCTTGGGGGGCGCAGTATCGATCCCGGGATGATCACCACTCCGCTTGCAGTGTTCCACAGCCGCTGGCGAAAGCCGATACGGGCAGATGCATTGAGCCGCATTCCAGCCCAGCACGAATTGATGCGCGTATCGGTCAAAGAGGATTTTTTTGGAGAAGTTTTTAAGGTGAGTTTAAGGGCGGCGTTAGACAGCGATGTCTTCGTGGATGTCATGGTGTCAAACATCCCACCAGAGCGAGCCGCGGCTCTGAATTCGGCATTGCAATCCAACTTTCAGTTCTTCACTTCAGAGGGCTGGCGCCGACGACAATGACGTCGCGAGATGCGAAAAGATGGAGGGGCTTGGATGCCGAAACTGAAACTACGGGACGGCGCGGAACTCTATTACGAAAAGCAGGGCAGCGGGCCGCCGCTGTTCCTGGTCCCGGGGCTGGGTGGCGATGGCCGCTTCTGGGGCGACAATGTCGCAGCGCTCGCCCGGGATTTCACCGTGATCGTGCACGATCATCGCGGCACGGCGCGCAGCACGCTGTCGAAGATCGTCTACAGCGTCGAGCAGATGGCCGACGACGCGCTGCAGCTCGTCGACGGGCTGGGCTTCGACAAGGTTCATTGGTGCGGCCATTCGACCGGCGGCGCCATGGGCCAGGTGCTGGCGATCGAGCATCCCCGCCGCATCGGCCGGCTGGTGCTGAGCTCGACCTGGGCCAAGACCGATGCCTTCTTCCGCCGCCTGTTCGAGGTGCGCTCCCTCATGCTGGAGAAGTTGGGCCCGGCGGCCTACCTGAAGTCGAGTGCGCTGGCGCTCAACATGCCGTCCTGGGTGCGGGACCATGACGCCGACCTCGCCGCCGCCGAGGCCAAGGCCCACGAGACCATCCCGCTGCCGGAAATCGTGCTGTCGCGCATCGCCGCCATCGTCGCGCACGACCGGCGCGAGCAGTTGCAGAAGGTGCGGGCGCCGACCCTGGCGATCTGCGCCCGTGACGACACCGTGACGCCGCTCTATTTCACCGAGGAGCTGGTGCGACTGATCCCGGCCGCGCGGGCCTATGTCCTGGCCGACGGCGGCCATGCATATCCGAACGTGCACGGCGCGGAGTTTCGGCGTGTAATGACGTCCTTCCTGTCGGAGTCCTGAGCCTATGAAGATCGAACCCAAGATCGCCGCTGCGTCAGCCGAGCTCACCGCCATCCGGCGCGACATCCACGCCCATCCCGAGCTCGGCTTCGAGGAGGAACGGACGTCGGAGATCGTGGCCAGGAAGCTCAAGGAATGGGGCTGCGAGGTCACCACCGGCATCGGCAAGACCGGCGTCGTCGGCACCATCCGTGTCGGCAACAATCCGTGCGCCATCGGGCTGCGCGCCGACATGGACGCCCTGCCGATGGACGAGCACAACACGTTCGATCACCGAAGCCAGAACAAGGGCCGCATGCATGCCTGCGGCCATGACGGCCACACCACGATGCTGCTGGGCGCCGCCAAGTATCTTTCGGCGACGCGCAACTTCGATGGCACGGTCCATCTCATCTTCCAGCCCGCCGAGGAGGGCCGCGGCGGCGCCGAGGCGATGGTCAAGGACGGGCTGTTCGAGAAATTCCCCTGCGAGCAGATCTTCGGCATGCACAACAGGCCCAAGCTCGAGGTCGGCAAGTTCGCCATCCGCCCGGGCCCGCAGATGGCGGGCGGCGGCCTGTTCGACATCAAGATCACCGGCAAGGGCGCGCACGGCGCGCGACCGGAGACGGGCATCGATCCGGTGATCATCGCCACCCAGATCATCTCGGCCCTGCAGAGCGTGGTATCGCGCAACGTGGCGCCGCTCGATTCGGCGGTCATCTCGGTCACCCAGATGCATGCCGGCGACGCCTACAATGTGATCCCGCAGGAGGCGGTGCTCTGCGGCACCATCCGCGCCTTCCGCAAGGAGACCATGGCGCTGGTGCAGGAGCGCATCGAAACCATCTCCAGGGGCATTGCCCAGACCCTGGGCGGCAAGGCCGAGCCCGACGTGCGCATCGCCTTCCCGCCGCTCGTGAACAACAAGGAGGCGGTGAAGTTCATCGCCGACGTGGCGGCCGAGATCGTTGGCGAGGAGAACATGAACCGGGAGGGACCCTTCGTCATGGCCTCCGAGGATTTCTCCTACATGCTGGAGAAGGTGCCGGGCGCCTTCATCAATATCGGCAACGGCGGCGGCGAGGGTGGCTGCGAGGTCCACAATCCTGGCTACGACTTCAACGACGACATCATCACCCTGGGCGCGACGCTGTGGTCGCGCGTGGTCGAGAAGAAGCTCGCCAAGGACGCGCGATGACACACAGCCCGGGTGAGACGCCGCGGACGGCTGGCATCAAGGGCTGGTTGCTGCGCGACCTGCCTTACGCGGCGATGCTGGCGCTCGCGGTGGGCGGCATCGTGCTCACCAGCTTCAGGGGCTCGGCGACGCACTACTATTGGATGGCGCTGGCGCCGATCTACGGGTTGATCAGCATCGTTTCGGGATGGCGCCAGCTCGACACGGGCGCGGAGCGCATGAAGCTCGTGATGACCCAGGCGCTGCACTGGCTCGCGTTCCTGGGAGCGATGTGGCTGATGTTCCTGCCCGAAGTGCGCGGTATCCTGAACGACAACGCAATGAGCCTGACGCTGCTGATCCTGCTGGCGCTCGGCACTTTCGTGGCCGGCGTGCATGCCGGCGTCTGGCGCATCTGCGCGGTCGGCGTGTTCCTGGCGGTGTCGGTGCCGGCGGTGGCGTGGATCCAGGAGTTGGTCATGCTGATCCTGGTCAGCGTGTTGCTGCTGCTGGCGGTGGCCTTCGCGTTCTGGTTGATGTGGCGGCGGGAGAGCGGCCGTCTGTGATCGTCCTCGGGAGCGAGCATGATCGGTCCACGCCGCCTGTTGCGCGAGCGGTTGGACGGCAAATATGTGCGCCGCCGCGCGACCTGAAAATGGCCTTCAGTCGCTGTGCAATGGAGGAAACTTCCTGGGCAGGCTCGGCGTTAATGAGCCACCAGCCCAAAGGAGGCCGATCATGCGGAATTATGGCGTCGCTGCCGTATTCGTCGGCGGCATTTTCCTGACATCCACTCCGTCGGCAATGGCCCAAACCACAAATGTCGCCTACGCGGCGGAGCCGCGTCCGGACCATGTGGTTTTCCTCGACACGGCGAACAGGCTTTCCGGCACCGCGCTCGACACCGTTCGCGTCGCGGCCGACGCCGCGCGGTCCGGCAAGACCCTCCAGCTCGTCGGTCGTGCCGCGAATGCCGAAGCGGTGAAGAAGGAATTGATCCGTGAGGGCGTGCCCGCCGGGTCGATCGTCGTTCGCCGCGATACCGACAAGCCGCTGCCCAGGGTGGCCGACGGCATCGCCGAACCGTCCGACCGGCACGTGCAAATCTTGTTCTGAGGCCGGCCTTGGAATCCGTTGCGGTGAAGCCTGATCACCGCAACGGATCAGGGCGTCTTGGTCTCTGGCGCCCGATCGAGCGTGCGATCGATGCGCTCGTGAAGCGTTTTGACCTCACCGCGCTGCTTGTGCACGCGCTCCTTGATCAGCCGCTTGGCGCGGCGGAAAGCGTCGGTCACGGCGAATTGCGGGCTCGCGAAGCGATCGTCGGCGGGCGGCGTGTGATCGACATTGATGTCGATGCCGCCCGGCAGTGTCATGTGGATGTTGGCGCTGTAGAGGCCGCTGGAACGATGATGCTTGTCGGGAACCTGGATCACGACGTGGCACGCCGTGAGCCGGCCGTAAAGTTGCTCGAGGGCATCGACGTGCTCGACGATCATCTGGCGCAGGGCGTCGCTGGGGTCGCTGCCCTGAAAGCTGATCTGCAGTGGCGTTTCCATTCTGCTCGTCCTCCCAGGCGTTCCCCGTTCCTTTTCAACGTGGGGCGCTTCAAGCCGGTTGCAAGCGATTACTTGGGCTTGCGGGCGACCGTCGAGCACCCGGCAGGGAGAAGAACGGGGCTAGTCGCCCGCTGCGACGCCCGTAATGGGCGCCGGCTTGGCCGGGCGCGCGACGCGATGGCTCACCATGCGATGATGCAGCAGGCGGATTGTGTCGCTTCCCCGGGTCAGGCAGAGCCAGGGGAAGAGACCGTGCACGAAACAGGCGAGCGCGCCCAGCAGCATGCGGCTGCCGAAGCCGAAGGCCATGCCCATGTGCTGGAGGTAGGTCTCGTCGACCGAGGCGGGATGGTCGGTGAAGCGGCGGAACATGCCGGCGATTCTAGCGGCCCGGCCGGAAAACGGCTTGCTACCTTTGCGCCGAATGGCACAAATTTGAGAATCTCATTCCAAGGAAATGCCGATGGCCGCGAAAATTTCCCTCGATTCCTTCGACAAGAAGATTCTGGATTGCCTGCAGGACCAGGCCGACATGGCCCTGGCCGAGATCGCCCGCCGGGTCGGGCTGTCGACCACGCCGTGCTGGCGGCGCATCAACCGCCTGGAGGAGACAGGCGTCATCCGCGCCCGTGTTGCGCTGCTGGAGCGCAAGGCGGTGAACGCCGGCGTCACGGTGTTCGTGGCCGTGCGCACCGCCCAGCACAATGCCCAGTGGCTCGGCCGCTTCGCCAAGGCGGTGGCGTCGTTCCCCGAGGTCATGGATTGCTACCGCATGAGCGGCGAGATCGACTACCTGATCCGGCTCGCCCTGCCCGACATCGAGGCCTACGACGCCTTCTACAAGCGCCTGATCGCCAGGGTCGAGCTCTCCGATGTCACCTCCATGTTCGCCATGGAGGAGATCAAGTCCACCACGCGGCTCCCGCTGTCGTACCTGCCTTGACCTCATTCTCCTCTCCCCCGCTAGGGGGAGAGGCTGGGTGAGGGGGTTACGCACGTCGATTCCCCCTCACCTAACCTCTCCCCCTAGCGGGGGAGAGGAACATGAACGGCGTTGCCGCTATGCGGGTGAACGTGGGCTCAAGGCTAGCGTGCCTCGTATCCCGCCTCTAGGATTGCCGCCATTCGCTTCAAAGGACCGCGGGAGAAACGATGAACACGGGCAAGAACCGCAAGAAAGTGCTGATCGTCGGCCGCATGCCGCAGGCCGGCCTCGACGCGCTCAAGAAGCGCGACGACGTCGACTTCGAGATCCTGACCGACGATTCAGTGCCCTCGCTGCACCCCAAGCTCAAGGACGCCAACGCGGTGACCCTGGGCGGCACGGCGTTCCGCCAGGCCGAGCTCGACGCGGCGCCCGGCATGATGGTGGTGGCGCGGCTGGGCGTTGGCTTCGACGCCGTGGAGATCCCCGCGCTCAACAAGCGCAAGATCCCGCTGATGACCACCGGCATCGCCAACTCCGTGTCGGTGGCCGAGCACGCCATGTACATGCTGCTCGCCTCGGCGCGCCTCACCCGCAAGCACGACCGCTTCGTGCGCGAGAACGCCTGGGGCCAGCGCCTCTCCGACCTGCCGGCCGATCTCGCCGGCAAGTCGATCCTGGTGGTCGGCATGGGCCGCATCGGCTCGCGCACCGTGAAGCGCTGCGTGGCCTTCGAGATGGACGTCTCTGTGCTCGACCCCAACATCGCCGAGGCCGACATCAAGAAGGCCGGGGCCAGGAAGGTGACCGACCTCAAGGCGATCCTGCCCACGGTCGATTTCGTCTCGGTGCATTGTCCCAAGTCGCCCGAAACCGTGAACATGTTCAACGCCGAGACGATCGGGCTGATGAAGCCCGATGCGTTCCTGGTCAACACCGCGCGCGGCGGCATCATCAACGAGGAGGCGCTCTACAAGGCGCTCAGCACCGGCAAGCTGCGCGGCGCCGGCCTCGATGTGCTCGACAAGGAACCGCCCGATCCCGCCAACAAGCTGTTTGGCCTCGACAACGTGATCTTCAGCCCGCACATGGCCGGCGTCACCAAGGAGGCGAGCGATCGCATGGCGGTGACCGCCATCGAGAACATCCTGAGCGTCTTCGACGGTCGGGTGAACGACGCTCACGTCGTGAACAAGGAAGTTCTGTCATCGCGGGCGGGGTAATCCCCGCCCTGGAGCGGAGCGAAGGATCTCATGCCCGTGGCAAGCGGCGATGAGGTCCTTCGCTCACGCTCAGGACGACAATCAGACCAGATCCTCGATCTCGTCGTCGGTCGGGAACCGGCCGGTCTTGCTGCGGGTATATTTGAGGGCGCCATCGACGGTGACGTCGAACTGGCCGGATTTGCCGATGCGCAGCTCGATGTCGGCGGCGCCCAGCCTTTCGAGGCGTTCCCTCACACGGAGGGCCTGCGGCTTATAACCTCAAGCGCCGCAGTATTCGATCAGGACTTTCATGCCGTAAAAGTGGGGCCGTAGGCTCGCGCCGACAAGGGGGAATATCGCGATGAAATACGGACCGCTGGGCCGCTCGGGCCTGATCGTCAGCCGCATCTGCCTGGGCGGCAATTCGTGGGGCGCCAAGGGCCGGCGCGGCTGGGGCAAGTTCGACGAGGCCGAGGCGCCGGCCTATTTCAAGCGCGCGCTCGATGTCGGCATCACCTTCTTCGACACCGCCGACAACTACAATGCCGGCCGCTCCGAGGAGATCATGGGCGCGACACTCATGAAGATGGTCAAGCGCGAGGAGATCGTGCTGTCGACCAAGGTCGGCATCCGCCAGAGCCCGGTCGCCAACGACGTCGGCACCGGCCGCAAGCATCTCATGGCCTCGATCGACCAGCAGCTCAAGCGCCTGCAGACCGACTATATCGACGTCTACCAGGTCCACCGGCTCGACCCGCACACGCCGATGGAAGAGACCATGTATTCGCTCGACCAGCTCGTGCGCTCCGGCAAGGTGCGCTACATCGGCGGCTCGACCATGCCGGCCTACAAGTTCGCGCAGATGATCATGATCGCCGACTGGAAGGGCTATGCGCGGCCGATTGCCATGCAGAACCTCTACAACATGATCCAGCGTGAGGAAGAGCGCGAGATGAATCGCCTGTGCCACGAGCAGGGTGTCGGGCTGATCCCCTATTCGCCGTTGGCGCGCGGTTTCCTCGCCGCCAACCGCAGCAAGGAGGGCGGCGGCGCCACCGAGCGCGCCAGAAACGACGCGCAGGTCCAGGCCGGCACCTATCGCGACTGCGACTGGGAGGTGGCCGAGCGGCTGAAGAAGATCGCCGCCGGCAAGAACGCCTCGCCCGCCCAGACCGCGCTCGCCTGGCTGCTCAGCAAGCCTTACATGGGCTCGCCCATCATCGGCGCCACCAGCCTCGACCAGCTCACGTCGGCCGCCCAGGCGACGGAGTTCGCGATCACGCCGGACGAAGCCAGGATGCTCGAGGAGCCCTATCAGTTCCGCGTTTCGCCACCGAACTGATAGCGGCGCCTCAAGGCCATCGAAAACCAGAAGGCCAGCAGCGGCAACACGATGGCCGCCGCCCAGAACACCGGCGGCGCGCCCCAGCGGTCGACGACGGGCGCGGCGATCGGCACGCCGACCGCCTGGCCCACGAACAGGCAGAGCGCGAACAGCGCCATGCCGGCGCCGCGCGCCTCCGGCGCCATCTGCGTGCCGTGGACCTGCAGGGTGTTGTGGAACATGTAGAACGACACGCCGGACAGCACGATGGCGGCGAACTCGACCTCGGCCGAGGGGGCGAGCGCCATGATCGCGAAGGCGAGGCCGAGCCCCGTGCCGCCCCAGGTGCAGAGGCCGCGCTCGCCCAGCAGCCGCACCAGATGGTGCGCCACCATGACATAAAGAAAGCCGCCGCCGCCGAACGCGGCGACGGCGAGCCCGATGGCGGCAAAGCCCAGGCCGAAACGCTGGTGCAGGTCGGCGCCGACGAAAGTGAAGGCGCCCCAGAACACGCCGCCCTCGAGCGCCACGACCAGGATGACCGTGCGCGCCCAGCGCCGGCGCAGGACGGCCAGCATCTGGCCCAGCATCGAGCCCTTCGCCCGCTCGCCGGGCCGCGCCATGGCGGGATGGGCGCGCATGACGGCGAACAGCGCGCTGCCGGCGGCGATGTAGATCGCGGCCAGCACCCAGAAGACCGAACGCCAGCCCAGCCAGTCGCCGATCGCGCCGCCCAGCGCCGCACCCGTCATCAGGCCCAGCGTCTGGCCGGTCAGGAAGCGGGCGAGGGTGGCCTGGCGGCGCTCGTAGCTCACATTGTCGCCGACCCAGGCGATGGCGAGTGGAATGATGGCCGAGCCGGTGACCCCGGTCAGGAAGCGCGCCAGCGTGAGCCATGCGAGCGATGCCGAAATCGCGCTCAGCATGCAGCACAGGGCGGCGCCGATGCAGGCGATGGCCACCACCGGCATCTTGCCGTAGCGGTCGCCGAACGGCCCGTGGACCAGCACGAACACGCCGTTGGCGAACAGGAAGGCGGTGGCCGCGATCGAGGCCTCGCCCACGGTGACGTCGAAGGTGGCGGCAAGCTGGACCAGCAGCGGGTCGATGACGCGCATGTTGGCGGCCGACGCGAAGGCCGCGACGGACAGCAGGACGATGGCGAGGGTGGGAGCAGGCCGCGATGGCGCGGCGGGCAATGACATTGGGCAGCGGGCTTAGCGCCTGGCGTGCCGGAAGGAAAGACCCCTTGGCGCGCAGCAGCGATGACCTATGTTGGGACCATGCAGGAACTACTCGCTCTCACGGTCGATCCCAGCGCCTGGCTGGCGCTGGCCACCCTCGTGGTCATGGAAGTCGTGCTGGGCATCGACAATCTTATCTTCATCTCCATCCTGACCAACAAGCTGCCCGAAGAGCGGCGGTCCCGCGCGCGCCGCATTGGCATCGGTCTTGCCGTGATCCTGCGGCTGGCGCTGCTGGCCAGCATCGCCTTCGTCGTGCAGCTCACCCAGCCGTTGTTCGCCGTGTTGGGCCACGCCTTTTCGTGGCGCGACCTGATCCTGATGGCGGGCGGCCTGTTCCTGATCTGGAAGGCGACGACGGAGATCCACGAGCATGTCACGGGCGAGGGCGGGCACGAGGCCGAGGCGGGCCCTTCGCCCGCCGGCGTCGCGGGCATGACCATGGTGGGCGCCATCGGCCAGATCCTGGTGCTCGACCTCGTTTTCTCGCTTGACAGCATCATCACCGCCGTCGGCATGACCAACGACATCCCGATCATGGTGCTGGCCGTGCTGATAGCGGTCGGCCTGATGCTGCTGGCGGCCGATCCGCTGGCACGCTTCATCGGCAACAATCCGACCATCGTCATGCTGGCGCTGGGCTTCCTGCTGATGATCGGCGCCACCCTGCTCGCCGAAGGCGTGGGCGCGCACGTGCCCAAGGGCTACATCTACGCCGCCATGGCCTTCTCGGCGCTGGTCGAGGGGTTGAACATGCTGGCGCGGCCGAGAAGGAAGAAGAAGTAGGCTGGGGGTGCGCGACTCCAGTCGCGCGTCTTTGTCGACCCAAAATAAGACCGCGCCACTGGAGTGGCGCGCCCCCAGCGCGCTAAGCTGCCGCCATGAAACTGAAAGATCATATGGCCACTGTCGCCGTCGCCTGCGCGTCGCTGTTCATCGACGGCGGCTGGATGGCGCATTGACCATGCCGAAAAAACTCATACCCGAGCAGATCGCCGGCTACGAGCGCGACGGCTTCATCTGCCCGGTCGACGGCTTTGCGCCCGAGCGGGCCCGCGCCTGGCGCGCGCGGCTGGAAGCCTTCGAGCGCGCCGAGGGCCGCAAGATGACCCGCGGCCACAATTTCAAGCCGCATCTCCTCTTCCCCTGGGTCGACGAGATCGTGCATGCGCCCGAAGTGCTGGACGCGGTCGAGGACCTGATCGGGCCGGACATCCGGCTGTTCCATCTCACCGCTTGGCCCAAGGATGCGAACTCCGGCGCCTATGTAAGCTGGCACCAGGACGCGACCTACTTCGCGCTCGAGCCCGCCTGCCACGTCACCGCCTGGGTGGCGCTTACCGACGCACCGGTCGAGGCGGGCTGCATGGAAGTGGTGCCGGGTTCGCACCGGCTGGGTCAGCTGCCGCATGCCGAGATGCAGGACCCGGAGAATCTGCTGTCGCGCGGCCAGACACTGGCGGCCGACCTCGACCGCAGCCGCACCGCCTTCATGCCGGTGAAAGCGGGCCAATTCTCACTGCATCATACGCACCTGGTGCACAATTCGCGGCCCAACCGGTACCACGACCGCCGCATCGGGCTGGGCATCAGCTACATCCCCGCCTCGGCGCGCTGCACCTCGTCTAAACGCATGACGGCCATGCTGGTGCGCGGTGAGGACAGATATGGAAATTTCGACGATGAGCAGCGGCCGACCGAGGAGGCCGGGCCCGCCGAACGGGCCTTTCACGCCGAAGCCGTGGCGCGCTTCCGGGCGATGAACGCCGCCGAATCATCGGACAACAAGGTCGCCGTCGTGCGACGTTGAGGGGAACGAGATGCTGCGTCTTCCGTATCACAACCGCTACGCCTACTCGCCCATCACCGAGCGCAAGGACTATTCCTGGCCTGACGGCAAGCGGCTGGCGGTCTATCTCGGGCTCAACATCGAGCATTTCGCCTTCGGCGCGGGCGACGGCCATCTGCTCACCGTCGCCGGCACGCCGCCCGATCCGCGCACCTTCGCCTGGCGCGACTACGGCAATCGGGTCGGCGTCTGGCGCTGCCTCGAACTGTTCGACGAACTCAACCTGCCGGCGGCGCACCTGATCAACACCACGGTGTTCGACTACGCGCCGCAGATCGTGGCGGCCTTGAAGGCGCGCGGCGACGAATTCATCGGCCACGGCCGGACCAACGCCGAGCGTCACGGCCAGATGTGGGAGTCCGACGAGAAGCGCTTCCTCGAGGAGGTGCGCGACGCCATCGAGAAGGCCTCGGGCAAGCGGCCGCGCGGCTGGATGGCGCCATGGATGGCCTCCAGCCATCACACGCCCGACCTCCTGAAGGAGACCGGCTTCGACTTCCTGATGGACTGGCCGGCCGACGACCAGCCGCTATGGATGAAGACGCGCTCGGGCCCGCTGATGAGCGTGCCCTATCCGATCGAGATCAACGACAGCCCGCAGATCCTGGTGCGCCATCACACGCCCGAGCAGTTCCGCGACTTCATCATCGGCCAGTTCGAGGAACTCCTGCGCCAGTCGGCCAGGCAGCCGCTGGTGTGCGGCATCGCGCTCCACACCATGGTGGTGGGCCAGCCCTACCGGCTGCGCATGCTGCGCGAGGCGCTGCAGCACATCACGAACCATCCGCAGAAGGACAAGGTGTGGTTCACGCGGCCCTCGGCGATCTACGACCATTGCGCCGCGCTGCCCAAGGGAACAATGACCCCGCCGCCCGCGTAGTCTTGGGACATGCCAGTCAAAGACGCGCCCGCCGCCGACGCTGGCCCCCGGATCGATCCGCGGGCCGGGCACCTGCCGTCGGCGGCCCAACTCGTCGACGTCGCCAGGCTGATCGACGCCTACTACACGCGCGCATCCCGATCCGGCCACGCCGGCCCAACGGGTGGCTTTCGGAACGTCCGGCCATCGCGGCTCGTCGTTCGACAGCACCTTCAACGAGGCCCATGTGCTGGCGATCAGCCAGGCGATTTGCCTCTATCGCCAGCGCGAGCACATCTCCGGCCCGCTGTTCATCGGCTGCGATACCCATGCCCTGTCGCGGCCCGCCTTCGAAAGCGCACTGGAGGTCCTGGCGGCCAACGGCGTCGAGGTCATGATCTCCAGGGACGCGGAATACACCCCGACGCCGGCGATTTCCCAGGCGATCCTCGTCCACAATCGCGGACGCACGGACGGGCTGGCCGACGGCATCGTCATCACGCCGTCGCACAACCCACCGGAGGATGGCGGCTTCAAGTACAATCCGCCGAACGGCGGTCCGGCCGATACCGATGTGACTGGCTGGATCCAGAAGCAGGCCAACGGATTGCTCGAGGCAGGGCTCGCCGGCGTGAAACGCCTGCCCTTCGCGCAGGCCGAGCGCGCGGCCACTACCCGCACCTACGATTTCCTCGCGACCTACACCGCCGACCTCGGCAACGTGATCGATTTCGACGCCATCCGCGCCTCCGGCATCCGCATGGGCGTCGATCCGCTGGGCGGCGCCGGCGTCCACTACTGGGCGCGGATCGCCGAGCGCTACCGCATCGACCTGACGGTGGTCAGCGAGCAGGTCGATCCCAGGTTCGGTTTCATGACTTTGGACTGGGACGGCCGCATCCGCATGGACCCGTCCTCGTCCTACGCCATGCGACGCCTGATCGGGCTGAAGGACAAATACGACATTGCCTTCGCCTGCGACACCGATCATGACCGGCACGGCATCGTGGTGCCGGGCGTCGGCCTGATGCAGCCGAACAATTATCTCAGCGTCGCCATCGATTACCTGTTTCGCCATCGGCTCGAATGGAAAGCGGAGGCGGCGGTCGGCAAGACCGTGGTCAGCAGCGCCATGATCGACCGGGTGGCCGCGCGCCTCGGGCGCAAGCTCTACGAAGTTCCGGTCGGCTTCAAATGGTTCGTCGATGGGCTGTTCGACGGGTCGCTGGGATTCGGCGGCGAGGAAAGCGCCGGCGCGTCCTTCCTGCGACGCGACGGCACCGTTTGGGCGACCGACAAGGACGGCCTCACCGCCGCCCTGCTCTCGGCCGAGATCACCGCGCGGGCCGGACGGAACCCCGGCCTGCTCTACCGCGACATCGCCCGCGATCTCGGTGAAGCGACGGCCGCCCGCATCGACGCGCCGGCGAGCCCCGCGCAGAAGCGGAAACTGGCGGCACTGTCGCCGCAGCAGGTCCGGATCAAGGAGATGGCCGGCGAGCCGGTCAGGAGCGTGCTGACACGTGCCCCCGGCAACGACGCCGCCATCGGCGGGATCAAGGTGGTCGCGGAAAACGGCTGGTTCGCCGCGCGCCCCTCCGGCACCGAGGACATCTACAAGATCTACGCCGAGAGCTTCCGCGGCGAGGAGCATCTGCGGGCTCTCCTGCACGAGGCGCAGGTCATTGTCGACGCGGCGCTGGCGACATAAGGCGTGACCTGGGAAGGCGCGGCAGGCCATCGTGACGAAACTCGCCGAGCTCACCGACTGGCTGGCCGATTCGGGCCTGCGCAACCTGCCGCTGGATGAGATGGTCGACGGCTTCGCGCGGCGGATGAACGACATGGGCGTGCCGGTGGCGCGCATCTTCGCCGGCATGAACACGCTCCATCCGATGGTGCGGATACGCAGCCTGGTCTGGGACCGCGCGACCGGGCCCGCCACGCACTTCGAGTTCCGCCATGCCGAAATAGATGCGCCCATCCTGCGGGAGAGCCCCTTCGCGCCGATGCTGCGCGACGGCCTGAGCGAGCGCCGTCGCCGCGTCGACGATCCGTTGGCAGTCGGCGAAGCCCCGTTATTCCAGGAGCTGCATGCAGCGGGCATGACGGAGTGGCTGGGCCGCGTCTTCCCGTTCGGCGAGCTGGTGCCGCAGCTCGGCGGTCCGCACGAGGCCGAGCATGTCGAGCGGCAGTGGTTCGTCTGCTCGCTCGCCACCGACCGCCCGGGCGGCTATCTCGACACCGACATGGCGGTGTTGCAGCAGGTGCTGCCGGTATTCGCGCTCGCCGTGAAGGCCGTCACCATGCGCGTGATCGGGCAGGGGCTGCTGGCCGCCTATCTCGGCGACGACCCGGCGAGCCGCGTCTTCGCCGGCACCGTGCAGCGCGGCGAGGTCCAGAGCGTCGAGGCGATCGTGTTCTTCACCGACCTGCGCGGCTTCACCGCTCTCGCCGACACCATGCCCGGCCGGGAGCTGATCGCCCTGCTCGACGAGTGCTTCGAGTGCATGGTGGCGCCCGTCGTCAAGCGCGGCGGCGAGGTGCTGAAATTCATGGGCGACGGCCTGCTCGCGGCCTTCGCCGCCGGTCCGGTCAATCGCGCCGCGGCCTGCAGCACCGCCCTCGACGCCGCGATCGAGGCGCTCGCCCTGATCGAGGCGCTGAACGCCAGGCGGCAGGCCGAGGGGCGGCGGACGACCGGGCTCGATCTCGTGCTCCACATCGGCACGGTGCAGTACGGCAATGTCGGCACCACCCAGCGCCTCGACTTCACGGTGATCGGGCCGGCAGTCAACGAGGCCTCGCGCATCGAGAAATTGTGCGAGCCGCTGGGACAAAACCTCCTGATTTCGCGTCCGTTCGCCGAGGCGGCTGCTTCGTGCCGCTCCCGCCTGGTCTCGCTCGGCCGCCATCGCCTGCGCGGCGTGCGCGAAGAGACGGAGCTGTTCGGCCTTCTGTCGTAGCTGGGGGCGCGCCACTCCAGTGGCGCGATCTTCCCCTGAGGCAAAAAAGACGCGCGACTGGAGTTGCGCGCCCCCAGCTATCTACTTCCCGTACACCGTGCTCTCGAAGGCATAGAACAGCGGCAGCGACTTCACGTCGGCGAAGGGCAGGACCTGGGTGAGATAGACGCCGCCCACGCCCTTCTTCTGGTCGATCCAGAAGTAGGTGTTGGCCAGCCCCGCCCAGGCGAGGCCGCCGGCCGAGCGGCCGGTGGGCGCCTCCTCGTTGTTGATCATGAAGGAGAGGCCCCACTGCTTGTCCATGCCGGGGAAGAACTCCGCGTCGTTGGAGAAGGGCGGCGCCGCGGTCTTGAGCAGGCAGACCTTGGAGTTGCCCATGGCGTTCTTGGACATCAGCGCCACGGTCTCGGGCTTCACGACGGCCTCGCCACGGTCCGACTTGCCCTGGTTCAGCATCATGCGCACGAACCGGAGATAGTCGCCGGCGGTGCTGTAGAGGCCGCCGCCGCCCATCTCGAATTCGGGTTCCTGGGGCAGCTCCAGCGCGGTGTCGGGCTGCAGCGCGCCGTCGGCACCGCGATGATGGATTTTGGCCAGACGCTTGCGCATGTTGTCGGTGATGCGGAAGCCGGTGCTGTCCATGCCGAGCGGGCCCAGGATGTTGTCGCGCATGTACTGGCCGAGCTTCTTGCCGCTGGCCGCCTCGACCATCTTGCCTGCCCAGTCGATGTTGATGCCGTAGAACCAGCGCTCGCCCGGATCGAACAGCAGTGGCGTGGTCAGCGCCTTGTTCTGGCAGCTGATGACGCCCGGCACCTCCATCGCTTCCATGAACTTGCCGATCTCCGGGCTCCAGATGTCGTAGCCGAAGCCCGCGGTGTGGGTGAGCAGATGGCGCAGCGTGATGTCGCGCTTGGCCTTGCGCGTCCTGGGCTTGCCCGCCGCGTCGAAGCCGTCGAGTACGCCCACCTCACCGAGCGCGGGGATGACGGACTTGGCCGGGGCGTCGAGCGCAAGCTTGCCGCGCTCGACCAGCTGCATCGCGGCGGTGCCGGTGATCGCCTTGGTCATCGAAGCGATCCACGCCACGGTGTCGGGCGTCATGTCGGCCGGCTCGCCCAGCACGCGCTTGCCGAAGCCTGCCTCGTAGGTCGTGCCCTTGGCGTCGGTCGCCGCGGCCGTCACGCCCGGCACGTCGCCCTTGCTCACCGCGTCCTTCAGAATCTTGTCGGCCTGGGCCTTCATGGTGCGCTCCTCCTGGTCTGTCGTTTCCTCCGCCCGTCAAGGCTATGCCTCTCGCACGCCGGATCAAGCGCCTCCGGTCAGGACGTTCCGTAGAACAGGTGCGGCAGCCACAGCACGATGCCGGGGAAGATGATGCACAAGGTGACGCCGACGCCCTGCAGGCAAAGGAACGGCAGGGCGCCACGGATGATGGTCGCCATGGTGACCTGCGGCGGCGCCACGCTTTTGAGATAGAACAGCGAATAGCCGAACGGCGGCGACAGGAAGGCCATCTGCATGTTGACCATGAAGATGACGCCGTACCACAGCGGCACGTCGGCGGACGCAACGCCGGGCAGCCCCCACAGGCCGTCGAACTTGATGGCTTTCAGGATGGGCAGGAAGATCGGAACCGTCAGCAGCAGGATGCCGACCCAGTCGATGAACATCCCGAGCACGAACAGGATCGCCATGGTCAGCAGGATGATACCGTAGGGTGCCAGCCCGGTGCCGAGGATCTGGTTGGCGACATAGGTTTGGCCGCCCTTGAGGATGAAGAAGCCGACGAAGAGCGTGGCGCCGAAGAAGATCCACATCACCATCGCCGTCGCCTTCAGGGTGGCCAGCGAGGCCTCGCGCACCGTCGTCCAGGTGAGCCTGCGGTGCATGGCGCAGACGATCAGGGCGCCGAACGTGCCGATACCGGCGGCTTCAACCGGCGTGGCGACGCCGAGGAAGATCACGCCGAGCGCCACGATGATCAGGATGATCGGCGCCAGCGTCTTGCGCAGCAGGCGGAGCTTCTCGCGGAAGCTGACCCGCTCCTCGGGCGGCAGCGCCGGGCCCAGCCGCGGGTTGAGGTAGGACCGCAGCGTGACGTAGCCGATATAGAGGCCCGACAGCAGGAAGCCGGGAAAGACGGAGCCGGCCAGCAACTCGCCCAGCGACTGCTGGGCGACCACGGAATAGACGATCGCCATCACCGACGGCGGAATGAGGATGCCCAGCGTGCCGCCGGCCAGCAGCGCGCCGCAGGCGAGCTCGGCGTTGTAGCCGCGACGCAGCATGGCCGGCAGGGCGATCATGCCCATGGTGACCTCGGTGGCGCCGACCACGCCCACCATCGCCGCCAGGATCGTGCACACCACGACCGTCGCCGAGGCGAGGCCGCCCTTGAGCCCGCCCAGCCACTTGTAGACGACGTCGAACAGCTCCTCGATGATCCCGGCCTTCTCCAGGATCGCCGCCATGAAGATGAACAGCGGGATGGCCGACAGCTGGTAGTCGGTCATGAACGGGAACACCCGCGCCGGCAGCATGTTCAGCATCTGCGGCGTGCCGAACACGAACAGGAAGATGCAGGCGAGGCTGCCCAGCGCGAAGGCCATCGGCACGCCGAGCATCAGGAGGCAGCCCAGGCTGCCGAACATCAGGAGGCCGAGGATCTCGACCGGTGCGTCGAAGCCCATGCCTCAGCCCTTCGCCGTCGCCACGGTGTGGACGTCCTTGATGACCCGCGCGAGGCCCTGCAGCAGCAGCAGCGCCGCGCCGAGCGGGATGGTGAGCTTCACCGGCCAGTACTGGATGCCCCATTCGGTGAACGACACCTCGCCGCCGCGCACGGCGTCGGCGGCGAAGATCCAGCCGGTCCATGCCATGGTGCCGATGAAGATGAAGAAGAACACCGCGCCGATCAGGTCGCAGATCGCCCTGCCGCGCAGCGAGAGCTTCGAATAGATCAGGTCGACCCGGACATGGCTCTCGCCGCGGTAGGCGTAGGCGCCGGCGATCATGTACTGCATGCCGAACATCAGGAAGGTGCTCTCATGCACCCAGTTGGTCGGCGAATTGAAGACGTAGCGGCCGATCACCTCGAAGTAGTAGGCGAACACCGCCAGCACCGCCCAGTAGGCGACGAGTTCGCCCAGCACGCGGACCAGCGTGTCGATGCCGCGCGCCACCTTGCCGGCGACTTCCGGGACTTCCGGCGGCGGATCCTCGACGAGGTGCGGCTCGACCGCGGAGATCACCGGCGCCGGTTCGGTCTCGCGCGCCCGCCGCACCATCCCGGGGATCAGCAGCGCATCGACCAGCAGCAGGGCGAGCGACAGGCCGGCGGCGACGCGCATGACGAGATTGGCCCGATCGACGTCGGCTGCCGCCGCCGCATAGCTTGCCTTGCCGGCGACGCGCCTGGTCTCGGCGTCGGCCAGCCGGCGCTGCGCGGCGGCATCGCCGCGGCTGGCGGAGGTCTTGGAGCGGTCGATGGTGCGGGTCGCGAATTCGATGTCCTGGCGGGCCTTCGACAGCTCCTCGCGCGCTTCACCGAACATATGGCCGCCGTAGATCACCACGACGAACAGCGGCAGGTAGACCGCGCCCCACAGGCTCTTGAGATAGAAGCGATGCATGCCGAGAAAGCCGGCGCACAGCCAGAACAGGTAGGCCAGGAAGAGGTTGGCCTTGCCGTCGTCCGGCCGGTCCCGGGTCCGCGTCGCCATTGTCCAGGCGATCAGCGGAAACACCACCAGCGAGGCCCAGAACATCCAGTGCGGCAGAACGAACCCGATCGACGGCATGCAGCGGCGGCTCTTGCTTGATCCGGAGAAAGGTACGGCGGCGTGGGGCGCCGCCGTACCGCAACGCGACGATCGGAAAGCGACCTAGAGGTCGATCTTCAGTCCCTTGTACATCTCGGGCTCGACATAGCCGAAGCTCGGCGATTCCATGACGTCGAGCTGCAGCTTGAAGATGCGCGCGGCGTCCTTGTCCTTGTTGGCCCACTTGAACCAGATCGGCACCGCGACGCGCTGGAACTTCTCGAGGTCCTCGACCGGCAGGCGGTTGATCTCGGTGCCGGCCTTGGTGAACTTGCCCCACGCCGCCATGTCGGCCTTCTGGATGGCGGCGTGATGGATGCGCGAGTAGACCTCGATCTCGTTCTCGACCCACTGCTTCATCTTGGGCGTGAGCTTGTTCCAGTGGTTCATGCCGACGCAGAAATCCATCAAATCGACCGGCTGGTAGATCGATTCGAGGCCGACCGGGCCCATCCAGATGTATTTCGACACCTGCTGGAAGCCGAGGTCCCAGTTGACCGCGGGCCCGGTGTAGTCGGCCGCGTCGATGGTGCCCTTCTCCAGCGCCGAGAACACCTCGCCGCCCGGCAGCAGGGTGGTCTTGGCGCCGATCGCGGCGAAGCCCTCGGCGATCATGCCGCCCGGCACGCGCAGCTTGAGGTCCTTGAAGTCCTCGATCGAGCGGATCGGCTTCTTCGAATGGATGATGTTCGGCCCGTGATGGATGCGGCCGACATACATCAGGCCCTGCTTGGCGAACACCGCGCGCGCCGCCTCGATGCCGCCGTGGCTGTAGAAGAACACGTCCCATTCGTGCGGGTAGCGCAGGCCCATCAGGTAGGACGACAGGAACGCCGTGGCCGGGACCTTGCCCGCCCAATAGAGCGTGAAGGAGTTCATCGCCTCCAGCACGCCGCTCTTGACGCCGTCGAGCAGCTCGAAGTCGCCGACGATCTCCTTGGCCGCGAACGGCTTGAACTCGAGCTCGCCGCCGGTCTTCTCCTTGATGGTGCCGCACCACTCCTTGAAGGTCGCCAGGCCGACGCCGGCCGGCCACGAGGTCTGGACCTTCCAGGTCGTGGTGTCGGCCGCCTCGGCGCGGCGCACGTGCGGCATGGCGATGGCGCCGGCCGTTGCTGCGCCCAGCATGGCGCCGCCTTTCAGCAGCTTACGGCGATCGACGATGGATCCTGCAGTCTTGCGAAGCATTGGCGTTGTCCTCCTCCGTTCGGGAAACCGTCTTGGCGACGGGTTTGCTTGATTGTAGGCGACGCACGAGTTGAACGCCGGCAGGATGAACCGGCGGTTGAACGCCTGTCCAGACTTATCGCTCGGGATTCACGCGAGCGTGACCCAGGCGTTGTTGCCGCGTCGGATTTGAGCGGCTCGACGGCACGACGATGGAGCGCCAATCCGCGCTGCCTCGGGCATGAAGTTGCCGTGCAAGGATGCCGTCCGATGCCGCCGCCACTCAAGTTTAGATGATGCAGAACCGTAGTATTACTAAATAAATACTTGACTAACACTTATACCGGGTTTATCTTGTGTTCACAGGAAAGCCCTTGAGCCGACGCCTGGCGCGCGTCGATATGGAGAGATAAAATACATGATGCAACTATAGATTGCATAATTGGAAGCGGAGAAGAAGATGATCCGATGCCTCATGGGAATCTGTGCCTGGGCAGGAGCCGTCCTCTCGCTGGGGGCCTGCCACTACGATGAGGGGCAATCCTGGAGAGAATGTTGCTTCTTGCACATCGTCGGCGACGAAACGTCGAGCCCGGTGGGGCGAAAGACGATCATCGAGTGGGTACGCGGAACGAATTTTAACGACGACGGTGTACTGATGCTAGCCGTCGGTAGGGGGCCCTGGAAGCAGCCGCAGATCGCATCGGCCCTCGCCGATTTTCTCGCCGGCAATCCAGGGACTTCATCGAGCGACTACTTTGCCAGCTTGGGAATGACCTGCCGACCTGCGATCACTCCAAAGGATGATCTCACGCGATGCGCAATTGACCTGCCGGTATGGGTTGAGTGCACCACAATGATAGCAGGGCCTTTTCTCGCGACTCCTGTTCCCAGGGAGTTGCGGAAGCCGATTTCCGCGGTCTTCCACGTGAGTGTCAGCGCATCCGCTTCCGCGGTTCTTGATACCTCCGCTCGGGTCTTACCGCTTCCTGGGGCACGCCTGTGTCATCGGTAGAGGGCAGGTGCGCCGTGTCGACGGTCACGTTGCTTGACACCTCCACGTTTATCGAACCGGTTTCAAGAGGAAACTCATGTCATCGATAGCCTTGAGACAGCACCGCCTTGAAGTCGGGCATAGCCCGTTCGCGCACAACTACCTCGTCCTGTATGACGATCAAGGAAACGTCGTCGCCGAGCTTCACGGTATGGCCGCCGATCCGGCCACCGGCGACGAGCAGTTGCTTGGCCGCAGCAGGCACAACCTTCGGGCCTTCGAGTACCCCGGCAAAAAATGGTACCGCGATGGAGAAGCGGAACAGATACTTTGGCAAGGACCGCGCGACGACGCGATGGCCAGATGGCAGGCGGCCAGGGCTGCTCACGACCAAATCAACAGCGGAAACCTGACCTACAATTTCTGGGGCAGCGACCTCAACGGGCCAAGGGATTGGGATGCGCCAATTCCTCCAGCCCGCCATATGGATGGCATCTACAGGCATCAACGGTACGTCTACGACGCGACACGTAAGTACTATTTGCTTGGACGCGATCGCCTGCTCAATGAGTTGCAGCCGGACGACGGGTCAATCGTGCTCGAAGTTGGCTGCGGCACCGGCCGAAACCTCGTCCACGCCGCGAAACGCTGTCCGAACGCCCGGTTCGTCGGTTTCGACATTTCGCAGGCAATGCTCGAGACGGCGCGCGCGTCCATCGCGCGGGCGGGGCTCTCCCATCGCATCGAAGTGTATCAGGCCGACGCGACGGCGTTCGACATGTCGGCCTTGTGCGGCGAAGCGCAGGTGGGCCGTGTGTTCATCTCCTACGCCCTCTCGATGATCCCCCCATGGCGGCAGGTGCTGGCGCAGGCGCTCGCAGCTGTCGGTCCCGGAGGCCGGTTGTTCATTCTCGACTTCGGTCAGCAACAGGCATGGCCGCGGTGGTTCAAGGCGATGTTGTTCGTTTGGTTGCGTCAATTCTCCGTGCAGCCGCGGGCGGAGCTCGAGCCGGCACTTACCAAACTGGCGAGCGACACCGGCGCTGCGCTGGAATTTCGACACCTGTATCGTGGCTATGCCGACTACGCGGTGATCACAAAGCCGGCGTGATCTCACTCCAAAGGGTCGATGTGTTGCCCGGTTGGGCGGCTCAGAGCGTGATACAGCCACACGCGCCGACGATGGTAGAAGTCGGATGAGGTTGAGTCAGTTGCCGGCCTGTGCCGCATGGTTGGCTTGCAAACTCTTCTAACCAGCCCGAGTTTGCCAACCCCCGCCAAAGCCGACCTCCACAAGGCCCGGCCGCAGGTCCGCCTTTGACCCAGAACGATGGTCGTCGAGGATATCGGTGCCATGATCACCGGCGCCGTTCAGGAACAGAGAGGTATCGGCATGAATGCGCATTTCGATCTGAGTGGAAAATCTGTTCTGGTATTCGGGGGCACCAGCGGCATCAATCTGGGCATCGCCGCAGCCTTCGCCGCCGCGGGTGCGACGGTCGGCGTCGGCGGTCGCAAGCAGGACAAGATCGATACCGCACTTGCCATCCTGGAAAGATCTGGTGGGCGCGCGTTCGGCTACAGCCTCGATGTCCGTCAAGCCGATGCGGTCGCCGCTGCCGCCAGCGCGTTCGCCGAAGCTTGCGGCCGGATCGACGTGCTCGTTTCAGGCGCGGCTGGGAACTTCCCGGCTGCCGCCGAGAGCCTCAGTCCGAACGGCTTCAAATCGGTTGTCGATATCGATCTGCTCGGAACCTTCAACGTAATGCGCGGCTGCTACGCGCATCTCCGCAAGCCCGGTGCCAGCATCATCAATATCTCGGCCCCGCAATCGATTGTTCCAATGGCAATGCAGGTACACGTCTGCGCGGCGAAGGCCGGGGTCGACATGGTGACCCGCACGCTCGCCATCGAATGGGGACCCGAGGGCGTTCGCGTGAACTCTGTCATTCCCGGTCCTATCGATGGCACCGAAGATCTGGCCGGCTAGCGCCGACCCCCGAGGCGAGGCAAGCGGTCATCAAGTCTGTTCCGTTGCGGCGGATGGGCACCCCGGACGATATCGCCGACGCCTGCCTGTTTCTCGCCTCCGACGCCGCGCGCTATGTGTCGGGAGCAATCCTCGCCGTCGACGGCGCATGGTCGGCGGCGGGTGCGCGGTTGAACTTCGGTTAGGAGAAGGCGCCGTTCCGCAGTTTTGAGCGCCCTAACAAT
>CAWJJJ010000006.1:0-49960 GCA_963843185.1 uncultured Alphaproteobacteria bacterium | reverse complement strand
CCCGTAGGGAGCGCCAGAGCCAACTTCCCACACCAATCAATAGTCGGTCGATTGGGCTTGTGAATCGTCCCTGGACAACAGACACCGGAACTTGGCGCCTATTCCCGTCGGATGGCGGTGAAGCGGAAGAGGAAGTCCGGCTGGGTCATGGAGTCCCGCACATTCATGTTCTTTTCGCGCAGGCAGTCTTCGGCGTCGGGATAGAACACGCCCGAGAAGACGACCCGCGCGCCGGGCTTCAAATCGGCCGCCGACCGGAACACGTCAGTACCGGTGGGCATCAAGGTACGATCGGCAGCATCCGTGGCCGCATTGCGCCAAGTGCTGAGAATCACGCCCGTGGCTGTCCTCACTGCCAGCACAGGGGGTCCATCACCAGCGGCGGGCGCCATCGTGACAATGCCGGTCCAATTGTTCACGGCACGCGACGGCAACTCGCGGCATAGCCTGTCGCGCCGTGCGGTGCGGATGGCGGCACCGCTGCCGCTGGGCGCCGCCCGAAAGGCGTCGCGCGATTCCCCGAGGACTTCCATGATGTGCAACTGGTCCGCCGGCATTGGCATCGCCGGCTGGGGCGCCATCGCGGCCACACGCGATCCCTTTCGTGCAGTAATGCCGAAGTCACCGCCGCCGCCGGCGAGAAATCCGCCGGCAAGGACGATGAAAATACCGGCCGCCCCAACGATTGACGAGCGCACGCAAATTCCCAAGCCGGCGACCTTGATTTGCCAAATGACGCTCGCCAAGCCGATTCCGGCCACCAAACATCCGACCGCAATCAAGAAATACGCACCCACAGCATGCTCCAAAAACTTCCCATTCCCAGTTCAGATCTACTGCAAGACTGCGGTGGAATAAACCGTGCTTGCGCCGCGATTTCAGCTTGGAGCGTGCAATTTTTTGGTTTTTTGCAGGGCGCGAAGTCCGCCTAACCGCGGCATGCGGCGGAATTATGTAACCCGGGCCCAAGCCCGCGTAGATCGCTAGACCATTGGGAAACACGTTCGCCGTGACGGCAACCTCTGCCGAGCCGCAACGTTTAGATGACTTAGCGAATTGAACTTCCGCGAAGGGAGTTTCGCGCTTTGGTGACCCACAAATGGCTGTGAATTGCGCCGGGCGGGTTTTCGTCGGACTGGTCCTGCTCGCGAGCCCTCATGTCGCGCGCGCCGACGGCGTCACCCTCCCCCTCATCCAATGCTGGGGAGAGGGCATGACCGGACCGACTGCACTTTCGGAAATGCCCAAGTTCGTCCGGATCGACCTGCCGCCTTCCTTGACTTCCGAGACTGCCTTGTTCGTTTCAGCCGGATTCCCGGCGGGCGTGCTCGCGCCCCTCGGATTCGAATGCAGCAATATCGACGGGCCGAACGGCCACGGCATCGCAGTTTGGTCCAAGGGTCTGAAGCCGGGTGAGTCGCGCGAGAACGCGCGGGAGTTCGTCAACGTGAGAGTGGCCTATGGAAGCAAGAGCGGACGTTGCGAGGCGGCCACCGTGCTCGGCCCCCTCTTTCCGGCCGCCCGGGCATTTGTCGCCGACGTCGAGAGCAAGCACTTGTGCGGCTCGGACGCTTTTCAGACCGCACCGCCCAAAGGGGAGCAGCTCGAGTATTTGAGCGACAGGCTGGTTCGCTTCATGGATCCACCCTTCAAGCAAGGAACAGGGACTACGAACCCGACGGATCGCCCCGTCCAGGGCGCCGTTGAAATGCATGTCGGCAATTTTGACGCCGTGACCTTCAGGTCGCGTTTCGCCTCCGAACGCCAACATCTGGCGGCGGCGTTGGTCAATTATTTTCTAAGCCAGTCGCCGCTCTGCGATTTGTCCAGTTTTCGACCTTGCACGGGCGCGCCTGTCGCGGTCCGTGCTTCCGGCCCGCTTTCGGCCAGTGTCGCTCTCTCATCTCCCGGAAAAACCTACGTTCCGATGGTGCGGCAGGGCGGTGTCTTCTCGATACCCGTAACCATAAACGGCAAGATGAGCCTGCACTTCACGATCGATTCCGGCGCCGCCCATGTAAGCATTCCAGCGGACGTCGTTTCGAAGCTGATGCAAACTGGGACACTGACCAATGCGGATATTTTAGGCACAAAAAAATACAAGCTCGCCGATGGCCGTGCCGTCGACCAGCGCGCATTTCGAATCAGGTCGCTGCAAGTCGGCAACAAGATCGTCGAGAACGTCGTCGGCACCGAGGCCGCCGCCCAGAGCCCCCTGTTGCTCGGCCAGAGCTTTCTGACGCGATTTCAAGTCCTGGTCGATCGACAATCAGACGCACGCGCTGGCGCTGGAATAAACCGAGGCGAGAACACTCTGCCCTGGCAGATCTTGCCCGTGCCGCCGGCAAGTGAATACAGTCCCCACCTTGGTCTTCGCCTCGAGCCCTTCCCGCCCCTCCGCCACTTCAGGCGGCTATCTCGCCGACGTCGCGCTGCTCGCGATCGGCGGCAGCGCGCTTCTGATCGCCATCATCCTGTGGTTCGACAATGCCCAGGGTGGGCTCACCGGCAACGGCGTGTTCAAGAGCCTGGAACTGAAGCCGTGGGTCGACGGACCCGGCGAATGCGCCGCTCTATCCCTCGAACTATCTCTACTATCCGCTTTACGGCGCGCTCTGCCGCCTGCTCGACCTCCTGGGCGTGTTCGCGGGCGATCCGCGGCGGCAGATGACGATCCTGAATGCGCTGAGCTGCGGCCTCTGCCTTGGCGCCGTCTATCTGCTGGTCCGCGCGCGTGACGGGCGATCGCCTCGTGGCGCTGCTGGCGGCGCTGTTCCACCTCGCCTCGAGCTTCGTGATGTTCCTCGCCATCGTCAACGAGGACATCCTGCCCAGCTACACCGTGCTGTTCGCGTCGATGGCGCTGGGCGGCGTATGGCTGGCGCGGCCGACGGGGCTGCGGGTCGTCGCGGTATCGGTGCTGTTCTCGCTCGCCTGGCTGATGGAATGGCGGCTGATGTTCCCCACCCTGCCCGCCCTGCTGGCCGCGCTGTGGCTTTGCGAGGAGCGGCCGGCGCGGCGGCTGGGCTGGATCGCGCTGTTCCTTGCCGGCATGGTAGCGACGGCCACCATCACCGCCTGGGCGTGGCAGGGCCACAACGATGCGGTCGGGCCCGTCCGACCTCATCTGGACCGGCAAGGCCGTGCGCTCGGTCTGGGCGGGCTTCACCTGGCCCAAGGTCGGCTATCTGTGGGACGGCATGGTGGCCTACCTGCTGGGTGCCGGCGTGGCGGCGATCCCCGGCATCCCGGGCTGGGACATCTGGCGCTATACCTCGACGGTCTGGATGCTGGCGGTAGCGGCCGTGGCGCTGCCCATGCTGTGGCGCGCCGCGGCACGATCCCCGCGCGCGGGCGCTGGCGGCGATCTTCGGCATCACCTTCGTGGCGGGCGAGGTCTTCAACCTCTATTCCCAGCCGCAGGACCCGCAGATGCAGATCAACGTCATGGCCTGGCTGACGGTGGCCTGGGCGCTGGTCCTGGTCGCGGTGCGGCGGCGTTGGGGCGTCCGGGGCCTCGCCGCCTTGGCCGGACTGACGGTGGCGCTGCTCGCCTACAATGTCTGGAGCCTGGCGCCATTGCGCGGTCTGGACACGAGACTGGCGGCAGGCCATCGAACACCTGGAGCGCGAGGCCGATCCGGCGCGCACCGTGTACCTGATGCACGACTTCGACTGGGCCATGGTCTACGGCTCGCTGCACTGGGGCAGCGCCGAGCCCGGCACCGATTCGCTCGGCCCGGCCCCCCAGGCGCGTCCCAAGTTCAAGTGGATCGGCTTCACCGGGCAGGTGTTGCGCCATCCCGACTGGAGCGACGAGCGGCAGGTCGCCGACCTTCGGCATCAGATCGATCATGCCCTGGAGTTGGGCTACGACGTGCTGGTCGTGCGCCTGTGGGACATGGACCTGGCCCAGCTCGAGGTCGCGACCGGCATGGTGGCGAGCAGCGCGCGCCTCGACGCGCTGCAACGCCTTCTGCACAACGACTACACGGCGACGCTCGCCTTCACCGACCCGGTGGCTGGCGCTATACATCGCCTGCAGAGGAAGCCGGGCCGCTAGCGACCGATGCCCTCAAGATGCGCGAATTGGGCCCCGGTTCAAACCCATTCAGGCTATGAAGGGGAACTGGGGGTATGGTCATGTTTAGAAGCCTAGTCTGTATCGCGATTTGTCTTGCGGGCTCCGGGTGCGCCAGCACCCAGTTGAACTACAACGCGGCAGACCTTGCCTCGTCGCTGAATTCGCTGACGAAGAAGCAGATCTTCTTCAATCTTGCCCAGGCGCTCAAGGACCCGGAATTTGTCCCCTCCCAGGTGACGATTTCCATCGGCACGGCCCAGACGGCCAACGCGATCACGCCGTCCCTCAGCCTGCCGCTTGGTTCACCGATAGCCACAACCAGCAGGTTCACGAGTGCGGGGGCCCCCAGCGCGCAATTCTCGAGCCAGATAACGAACGCCGCTCCAGGCCTTGGCCTTTCGGTAACCGATGCCTGGAATCAGAGTTGGACGATGGTTCCCGCCAGTTCTTCGAACCAGCTGAGGCGGTTGCGCACCCTCTATCAATACGCCACGGGAACGCTGCCGCGCGGCGACATGACCAAAGAAATGAATCAAGAAGAAGCCGAGAGGCTGTTCTTGTGCGAGTACCCCATGCAGTCCATGGCGGTCTCCGCTTCACCCGCGGGAAACGTCATCTACAGGCTGGAAGGCTGCCAGGACAACAATTCCCGGTCGCCGCGCTCACGCGTGGTCCATGCCGATCCGACGTTCACCCAGGGACCGAACTGCGTCGTTTGCATCGACGACCTCAATGCGAAGCTCCTGCGCCCCTACGTCAATCCGAATTTGAAGTACCACTTTCTGCACACGACAGCCGGAAAGACAGCGGGCATGATCAACGTCGGCTCGTACGGCGCGACGGATTTTTATGTTTGCGCCTCGGCGGCCGCCGACTGCACCCTGGTCGCTCTTCAGGATGCATTTGATGGCCGCAAGGCCTTTAGCGATTTCATCCTTTTCGTGTATGAAGCCATGAGCCAGTCGGGCGAGGCAGCGCCGGAGCCGCACGGAGTTCTGGCGGCTCATTCGTCTACTCGGTGCGGTGAAACGGGCGGGCGCGGGCGGCGTAACCGAGAGCTTTCAGCGACATCGTCGCCGGCTGGATGCGCCGCTCGTCCAGGCCGCCAGGCCTAGGCGACCGGCCCGCCGGCAATCTGTGTGCGCTGCATCTTCCTGTGGAACGGACCCGCATCATGGACTGCCAGGTGCTTGGTGCAGCGATTGTCCCAGAACGCGATCGAGCCGGCTTGCCAGCGGAACCGGCAGGTGAACTCGGGCCGATGGCCGTGGTTCATCAGGAAGTCCAGCAGCGGACGGCTTTCCTGCTCCGTCATCCCCTCGAACCGGCAGGAATAGGAGTGATTCACGAACAGGCATTTGCGGCCGGTTTCCGGATGGGTGCGCACGACGGGATGCACGTTCTCCGTGGGCCGCCAGTTGGCATCCTCGCGCACCTTGCTCGATCGCCGCGCGTTCAGCCCCGCCTGCGGCCCGGCGACCCGGATGTCGCTATGCACGACCTTCAGCCCGGCCAGCATCGTCTTCATGCCGTCGGACAAAATTCGTAGGCCAGGTACTGATTGGCGAACAGCGTGTCGCCGCCATAGGGCGGCACCTCCAGCGCGTAGAGGATGGAGCCCATCGGAGGCTCGCGCATCATCGTCGTATCGGTGTGCCATTCCTCGCCGACGATGCGCTCGTCGCCGGGGGCGCGCACGACGCGCACGATCTCGCGCTCGGCTTGGCCGAAATCGTAGTTGGGATGGATGAAAAGCTCACCAAAGCGACGCGAGAACGCCTTATGGCTGGCGTCGTCGAGCTTCTGGTCGCGGAAGAAGATCACCAGATGCTCGAGCAGGGCCCGCCGGATCTCGGCGATGGTCACATCGTCGAGGCCGGCCCCGATGTCGATGCCGCCGATCTCGGCGCCGATTGTGCCGGATATCGGTGAAACCGTGATGCGCTCGTAGGCTATCATCTCGCCACCTTTCGTTCTGTCATGCCGGCTACATTGTCGCCTGCTGGATACGCCGCTCGTCAAGCCCGACCGAGCGGGCCGTTTCGACGATCGCGGCCCAGGTGTCGTCGGGCAACGGCACGCCTTCGGCCAGCCGCCTGGCGCGCATACGGGCCTCGGGCTCGCCCGGGACCAGGATCTCGCCGCCGGGCGCGGACGGCTTGGAGCTCTTCACGAAGTCGACGTACTTGGCGATGTCGGTGGGGAAGAAGCCCACGGGGTCGAACACCTTGGGGTCGACATAAAAGGACAGCATGCCGTTGGCGAAGCGGCCGCGCCTGGGATCGGTGGCGCCGTTGCCCGACAGTGCCCCGCCCAGGATCTCGCACATGAAGGCGAGCCCCGAGCCCTTGTGGTCGCCGAAGGCCTGGATGGCGCCGGTGCCCTTGCTGTGGTCGCGCGGGCCGGTCGGCGTGTAGTCGCCATAGAGCAGGTGCGGGTCGCTGCTGGGCCTGCCCTCGGGGCCGATCAGCGCGCCATCCGGCACCTTCTTGCCGCCCTGGCTGGCCACCAGCACCTTGCCCTCGGCCACGATCGAGGTGGCGAAGTCGAGCACCAGCGGATGCTGGCCAGGCCGCGGCACGCCGACGCAATAGGGCGCGGTCGAGAAGCGGCGCTGCACGCCGCCGAACGGCGCCACCAGCACGCTGCCCGAGGCGTTGACGAAGTGGACCGAGACCAGTCCCGCCTCGGCCGCCATCTCGGCCCAGTCGCCGACCCGGCCGACATGGCCCGCGTTGCGCAGGGTGACCGCCGAGAGGCCGTTCTTCAGGCACTTGTCGATGCCGATGCGGACGGCCTGCGGCGTCACGGTCTGGCCGAAGCCGTACTTGCCGTCGACCACGGCGATCACCGGCGTGTCGACCACGACGTCGACGGTGACGTCGGCCACCACGGTGCCGTTTTTCTTCTGCGTGGCATAGCGCGGCACGCGCACGACGCCGTGGCTGTCGTGGCCCGAGAGATTGGCGCTCACCAGGTAGCGGCCGATGCGGCCGCCCTCCTCCTTCGAGCATCCCGCCGACGCAAAGATATCGGCGACGAAGGCCTCCAGCACCTTCGCCTCGATGGTCACCGTCATCGTACTCTCTCCTGGACGGACACCGCGGGGAAGTTTCCTACTTTGCCTTTACCTTCTTCTCCTGCTCGGCACGCTGCAGGTTGGCGACGTAGCCGCGGTTCCAGGTCGGGTTGATCATCACCTCGTTGATCACGATGTGCGGCGGCAGGCAGGCAACGTAGCGAATGAGGTCGCCGACATCCTCCGACTGGGCCATGCGCGCGCGCTCTTCCCGGGTGATGGGAATCGGCCGCTTGTCGAGGATAGGCGTCGCCACCTCGCCAGGACAGACCACGCAGGAGCGGATACCGTTGACGCATTCCTCCATGTTGATGGTGTGGCTCATCGCCACCACGCCGTGCTTGGCCGCCGAATAGGCCGCGCCGCTTAGAATGCTGGCCTGCCGACCGGCCATCGAAGAGGTATGGATCAAGATGCCGTCCTTGCGCTTGCGCATCATGGGCAGCACCGCCGTCGAGCAGTAGAAGGCGCTGGACAGGTTGCCGTCGATCACCTGCTCGGCGCCGGCAGGCGTGAGCTGACTCCACTTGCGCTCCACGATGTTGAGCCCGGCGTTGTTGACCAGGATGTCGCAGCGGCCGAACTTCGTGTCGATGTCCTTGGCGATGCGGGTCACCGACGAGGCCTTCATGAGATCGCCTGGCTTCACCACGGCCTTGCCGCCCGCTTTCTTGATGGTGGCTGCGGTCTCCTCCAGCGGTTCCTTGCGTCGGCCGGTCAGCACCACGGTGGCACCCTCCTTGGCGAGCGCGATCGCCGCCGCCTGACCAATACCCGAGCCAGCACCGGTCACCCAGGCGACCTTGCCCGTCAACGAACCCATCGATGTCTCCTTGATTCTCGAACTTGACAGCGGGCCTTATGGCCCGCCGCCAACTAAAGCACCTTGCCGGTGCCGTCGTCGATCAGATGCATGTTGCTGAGGTCGGCCCTGAGCTTCATGGACTTGCCCGCGGTCGCGCCGGCGTTGGGATTGACCCTGCCGCAGATGTCGGCGCCGGCGATGGTGAAATAGACCAGAGTCTCCATGCCCATCGGCTCGTCCACGTCGATCAGCATGTCGAAATCGTGCTGGTTGGGCTCGATGTGCGGACGGGTTTCGGCGATATGTTCGGGGCGGAGCCCCAGCACGAGATTCGCCTTTCCGACATGGCTCGTATAGCGCGCCGTACGGTCGGCCGGCACCGGGAAGCTGAGCTTGTCGGTCAGCCGCACGCGCAGCGCGCCGGCGGCCTGGTCGAGTTGGCAGGGGATGAAATTCATCGCCGGCGAGCCGATGAACCCCGCCACGAACTTGGTGGCCGGCGAATGGTAGAGGTCGTTGGGTGTGCCGACCTGCTCGATCAACCCGGCATTCATCACCACAACGCGGTCGGCAAGCGTCATCGCCTCGACCTGGTCGTGGGTGACGTAGACTGTTGTAGTGCGGACCTTCTGATGGACCTTCTTGATCTCGGTCCTCATCTGCACGCGGAGCTTGGCGTCAAGGTTGGAAAGCGGCTCGTCGAACAGGAAGACCTTGGGGTCGCGCACGATGGCGCGGCCCATGGCGACGCGCTGGCGCTGGCCGCCCGAGAGCTGCTTGGGCTTGCGGTCGAGGAGCTCGGTGATATCGAGGATCTGCGCCGCCTGCTTGACCCGCCGGTCGATTTCGTCCTTGGGCGTGCGCTTCAGCTTCAGCCCGAACGACATGTTCTCGTAGACGTTCATATGCGGGTAGAGCGCATAGTTCTGGAACACCATCGCGATGTCGCGATCCTTGGGCGGAACGTCGTTGACGACGTCGCCGCCGATCGCGATGTCGCCGTCGCTGATCTCCTCCAGCCCGGCGATCATGCGCAAGGTCGTGCTCTTGCCGCAGCCCGAGGGCCCGACCAGCACGATGAACTCCTTGTCAGTGATGTCGAGGTCGATGCCGCGGACGGCCAGGACTTCGTCGTACTTCTTGAAGACCTTACGCAAGGTGACTTGAGCCATTTGTCCTTACCCTTTGGTCGCGCCGGCCGTCAGGCCCGCGATGTAATAGTCCATGAGGAAGGCGTAGATGATGAGCGGCGGCGCGGCACCGAGCAGCGCGCCGGTCATGATCTGGCCCCAGTTGAACACGTCGCCCTTGATCAGTGTCGTGACGATACCGACCGGCAGCACCAGCTCGGACGTCGAGGTGGTGAAGGCGAGCGGGTAGAGGAACTGCGCCCATGCCACCGTGAAGGTGAAGATGGTGGCGGCGATGATGCCGGGCAGCGCCACCGGGATGAAGATCTTGGTCAGCGTCTGCATCCAGGTCGCGCCGTCGATCAGAGCAGCCTCGTCCAGTTCCTTGGGAATGGACGCGAAGTAGCCGATCATGATCCAGGTGGCGAACGGCACCGTCAGTGTCGGGTAGAGGATCATCAACGTCCACCAGTGGTTCATCAGCTGGATGTCGAAGGTCTCGTTGACCCACGCGAACATCTTGAACAGCGGGATGAACAGCAGCGTGTCCGGGATCAGGTAGGTCAGGAACACGCCGGTCGCCAGCGTGGCGGAACCCCAGAACTTCATGCGGGCCAGCGCAAATGCGGCGATGACGCTGATCAGCATGGTGATGATGACGACGAACACCGACACGATCGCCGAGTTCCGGAAGAACATGAGGTACTGGTTCTGCGTGAGGAGCTCGATGTAGTTCGCAAGCGTCGGCGAATAGACCCACCACGGGTTCGTCGCCGCCGAAATCTCCGCGCTGGATTTCAGCGAGGTGATGAACATGTAGACCGGCGGCATCAGGAAGAAGATGGCGAACAGCACCAGGAAGAAATACGACCAGCGCAACGCCCATCGGCGATCGCGGCTCATGCTGCCGTACTTGCCGTGGGCTGGCGCCCCGGCGGAGGTCGTGGCAATCGCGGCGTCGGCCATCAGACTTCACTCCCCCGCTTGGTGATGTCCCGCAGGATAAAGGTCGCGGCCACCGCCAGGATCGGCACCATGAACAGCGAGACCGCGGAACCGAGGGGAATGTCGCCGCTTTCGATGCCGACGCGGAACGCCCAGGTGCCGAAGATATGCGTGGTGTTGAGCGGATCGCCCTTGGTCAGCACGCGCACGATGTCGAAGTTGGCGAAGGTGACGATCAGCGAGAACAGCGCAGTGATGGCGATGATGTTGCGCATCATCGGCAGGGTCACGAACCAGATACGCTGCCACCAGGTGGCGCCGTCGATCGATGCCGCCTCGTAGAGCTGCTCGGGAACGGACTTCAGGGCGGCGAGGTACATGATCAGGAAAAACGGCGAACCGATCCACACGTTCACCAGGATGACCGAGAAACGCGCCCAGCCGGTCTCGCCGAGCCAGGCGATGTGATCCATGCCGAGATGCTCGAGGATCCAGTTGAAGGCGCTGTAGGAGGGGTCGAACAGCCACAGCCAGGCCAGCGTGCTCATGGCCGGCGGAATGACCCAGGGAACGAGCAGCATGCCGCGCCACTTGCGCTGGCCCTTGCTCGGAATGTTGTGCACGAAGTGGGCAACCACAAAACCGATGATCGCCTTGAAAATCACCGCCGTGATCGCAAACAGGCACGATTGATAGACGACCATCCAGAAGGTTTCGCGCCCGAACAGGAACGTGAAGTTGCCGAACCCGACGAACTTGGTCATGCCCTTGTTGAGCGTGGCGAGATAGACCGCGTAACCGGCCGGATAGGCCACGAGCACGACGATCAGGAGGACCAGGGGTAGCGCCATCAAGAACGCGACGGTCGATTTGCGCTGCATCAGCTTGTGCAGGCTGCTGCGGCTGTCCGCGTTGATTGTGATAGGTCCTCTAGCGGCGATGTCTGCCATTGTGAGCTCCGGACGTTGCAGGTCAGGTGAGGTAGGCCCGGTCGGGGCGCCGCCCGAAGGCCGCGCCCCGCCGATCTCCTGCGTGCACCTAGTTGCGCATGAAGCCTTCCATTTCACCCGCCGCCCAGTCGAGCGTCTTGTCCATGGCCTCGCCCTTGAAGTGGCGGACCGCCATCTGGGTCAGGATGCCCTGATTGTAGATCTGCTCGGCGATCTTGTGCGGCGCCGGCGCCGCGGCAACCGACAGCGTCTGGGCATTGTACGGGTTCGGATAGTGATAGAGCGTGCCCTTGGGTGGCCCCTCTTCCGCCCACGTCTTGAAGGTCGTGAGCTTCTCGAAGGACGGCAGGTCGTAGCCGCCGCTCGCCGCCACCATCTTCTCGGCCGACGAGGCCTGCGAGAGCATCGTCAGCAGGCTCTTGGCGGCCGGCTGGTTCTTGCTGAAGTTCCAGGTGCCCCAGAAGAACGGCAGGAACGGCGCGAAGCGACCCTTGGGGCCCGACGGGAAGCCATGAGTCCAGCACTGCTCGGCGACCTTCGGCGCATCCCGCTTGGCCACTGCCCAGGCGCTGGGCGGGTTCATGATCAATGCACCCTGTCCCGACACCAGCCATTTGTTGTTGGAGGCGTCATCCCACGACGGCACGTCGGGCGGCAGGAACGCCAGCAGCTTCTTGTAGTAGTCGAGCGCCTGACGGACCTGATCGTTCTTGACCACGATCTCGCCCTTGGCATCGACCAGAACGGCACCGAAGGCGTGGAAGACCGCGCCGATCGTGTCGACCGAATCCGAGGTCGTGCCCAGGCCGATACCGAAGGCGTGTCCACCCTTGTGGCAAGCCTCGGCCGCCTTCAAGAAGGTGTCGAGGGTCCAGTTGTCGGCCTTGGGCGGCGCGCCGGCCGGATACATCGCCTGGATGTCGATGCCGGCCAGGTCCTTCATGTAATCGATGCGCGAGCACGGTCCCTTGATCTGGCTGCCGACGGTCGCCGGGATCGCCAGCCATTTGCCGTTGACCTTGCCGAGATACTCGACCGTGGCATTCACGGCGCCGTTCTGCTTGATCAACTGCTCCATGACGTCGTTCATCGGCACCAGTTGCTCCGAATAGCGCGCCGGCAGGAAGGTGGCCATCGCGAGGATGTCGTGACCCGACCTCGCCTGCGCTTCCGCGGCGGCGGTCAGGAGCAGCTTGTTGCCTTGCGAGGTAATGAAGTCGAGCTGAACGTCGACTTTCTCCTTCTCGGCCCACTCTTTGATCAGCTTCTCGGTGGCGCCGTTGGCGCCGGGCACCCAATGGTCCCAGAAGCCGACGGAGAGTTTGCCTGCCGCGTAGGCGCCACGAACGAAGGGCGCCGCGACGAACGCCGTTGAGGCGGCCGCGGTCCCGGCCACAAAACGACGACGGCTTACTTTCCTGGATACCATGCAATTTCCTCCTGTCCCATTACGCTAACTCTCAAGGGAGTCTTGGAACGGATGCTATGCATAACCCCCGGATCAAGCAATGCATTTTCGAATGACACGGCACTTCAGGCATCGTTTGACAGCTTCCGAGGAGAACAGGATGCTCCGGCCGCCGGGCGGGGACCGCGAGGGAATTGTCGTGCACATCAAAACACTGTGAAATCGACATCATGTCGAACGTTCCTGCTGTCAATCCGTGGCTCGCCGCCGTCGAGCCCTCGCCCATCGGCGAGACGAAACGCTGGGTGCTTGGCCGTACGTTTCCGTCCGATCGGCCGCTGATCGACCTCAGCCAGGCCGTGCCCGGCTATCCACCGGCATTGGAGTTGCGCAAGCACCTGGGCGAGTTGCTGCTCGATCCGACGATGCACGGCTACACGCCGATCCTCGGCCTGCCGGTGCTGCGCGAAAGCTATGCCGCCCATCTGTCGGCCTTCTACGGCGCGCCGATCACCGCCGGCGAAGTCGGCATTACCTCGGGCTGCAACCAGGCCTTCTGTCTTGCCCTGATGAGCATCGCCAAGGCCGGCGACCAGGTCATCCTGCCGCGTCCGCATTACTTCAATCACGACATGTGGCTGCGCATGCAGGGCATCGAGCCGGTGCCGCTCGATTTTCGCCCCGACTCAAGGGCGGTGCCCGATGCCCGGGATGCAGCCGGGCTGATCGGCCCCAAGACGCGCGCGATCGTTCTGATCTCGCCCAACAATCCGACCGGCGCGGTCTATCCGCGCGAGACCATCCATGCCTTCTACGAGCTCGCCCGGGAGCGTGGCATCGCGCTGATCCTGGACGAGACCTACAAGGACTTCCTGCCTGAGGGCATCCGGCCGCACGATCTGTTCGGCGAGCCGGACTGGCGCGCCACGCTGGTCCATCTCTACAGCTTCTCCAAGGTCTTCGCGCTCACCGGCTACCGAGTTGGCGGCGTCACGGCGGGTGCCGGCCTGATCGCCGAGATCGAGAAGGCGATGGACTGCGTCTCGATCTGCCCGCCGCGGCTCGGCCAGGAAGCAGCGCTCTACGGCCTCAGGAACCTGCTGCCCTGGGCGCGGCGCAATACCGAAGGCCTGAAGGCGCGTGCCGACATGCTGGGCAGCGGCCTGCAGCGCTCCAATCGCTGGCGGCTGGTCAGCATTGGCGCCTACTTCGCCTATGTGGAGCATCCATTTGCCGGCCAGCCCTCGACCGCGGTGTCCAGGCGCCTGGCCGACGCGGAAAACCTGCTCACCATTCCCGGCGACATGTTCGGCGCCGGCCAGGAGCGTTTCGTGCGCCTGGCCTTCGCCAACGTGGCGGACGACAAGATCCCCGCGGTCCTCGAGCGGCTGGAGGGCTTCGGCGCCTAGTTCTCACGACGGAGTTGAGAGATGCCGCATGCAACGACACCCGACGGCGTGAAGCTCTATTACGAGGAGGCCGGCAGCGGCACGCCGATCCTGTTCGTTCACGAATACAGCGGCGACTGGCGGAGCTGGGAGCCGCAGATGCGGTTCTTCTCGCGCCGGTACCGCTGCATCACCTACTCCTTCCGCGGCTATCCCGGCTCCGACGTGCCCGAGAGCGGCGCGATGTACGGCCAGCGGCACGCGGTCGACGACGCCAAGCACGTGCTCGACCATCTGAAAATCGCCAAAGCGCATATCGTCGGCCTGTCGCAGGGCGCCTTCGCCACGGCGCATTTCGGACGGCTCTACACCGACCGCGCGCTGTCGCTCACTCTGGCCGGCGTCGGTTCGGGTGCCGGTCACGAAGAACACGAGCAGTTCAAGAAGGATGCGCTGGTGACCGCACAGCGTATCCGCACCGAGGGCATGGCCAAGTATGCCCACGGCCTCACGACCAACCCGACCCGCTCGCGCTTCAAGCAGAAGGACCCGCGCGGCTTCGCCGAATTCGTAAGATACCTCTCCGAGCATCCCGACGTCGGCGCGGCCAACACCATGGAGAACTATCAGGGCAAACGACCGTCGCTCTACGACTTCGAGGCGGAATGGAAGAAGCTCGACCTGCCGACGCTGATCATCTGCGGCGACGAGGACGAGCCCTGCCTGCAGCCGAGCCTCTGGCTGAAGCGCGTCCTGCCCAACGCAGGCCTCGCCATGTTTGCCAAGAGCGGCCACACGGTGAACATCGAGGAGCCGGATGCCTTCAATCGCGAGACCTGGAATTTCCTGGTGCTGGCCGAGGCTGGCAAGTGGACGCCGGCCCAGCCCGTCGCCAAGGATGCCAGCCTGATCTGACGCGAGCGGCGGGTATGGCGCGCCGACCAGCGAGCGCCCTGGAAGGTTTCCGCCGGTTCGCGCCGGTTTCCGCCCGGCGACGGCCCCGGGAAAAAAGCGTTTCCTTTCAACGAAGCGGGAGGTTTGCGCCCTTATCGGCATTTCCGCCAGCGCCAGCGGTCGCCGCGCCGGCCGTCGTCGAATTTCCGCAATTCCCGCAAGCGCTATTGCATTTGCCGCAGAGCGGCGGACGCCAGGCAAGCGCACGCAATCGCTCCCCGGGCCGGGAACGGCGGAAAAGATCTTGGCCCCCTGCGCGGGAAGGCGGCTTTCCTTCGGCATCGGCTGACTTTAGTCAGTTTCTTTAGTTATACACAACAATAATTAAGTAGTAACTATTTGTCGCGCCGCGGCGAGTCCGAATTATTGCGCTCCATATAGCGCAAAAACTCCGGTACGCCCTGGCCCGTTGCCGGAAGATCACGGCGAGCGGACGGTGACGGCGTGATTGAGCGGGCCATGGCCGCGGCCGAAACCGGGCGCGGTTTCGATGGCCCGCCGCACATAGTTTCGCGCCCGCGCCACGGCGTCGAAAAGGCTCATCTTCTGGGCCAGGCCCGCGGCGATCGCGGAGGCGAGCGTGCAGCCCGTGCCGTGGGTGCTGCGGCTCGCGATGCGCCGGTCCTCGAAGCGCTCGAACCGGCCGTCGTGAAACAGGAGGTCGACGATGAGATCGCCCTCGAGATGGCCGCCCTTCATCAGGACCGCCTTGGCCCCCAGTGCGGCGAGCCGCTCGGCAGCGCGTTTCATGTCGGCCTCGACCCTCACCGGAAAGCCCGCCAGCACCTCCGCCTCGGGCAGGTTCGGCGTCACGAGGGCCGCCATCGGCAGCAGGGTGTCGCGCAAGGCGGCCTCGGCTTCGCTCAGCAGCAGGCGGTGGCCGCCTTTGGCCACCATCACCGGATCGACGACCAGCGGCACGCCGGGCGCATGCTTGCCGAGCGAAGCGGCCACGGTGGCGATCACTTCGGCGCTGTGCAGCATGCCGGTCTTCAGCGCATCGGCGCCGATGTCGGTCAGCACGACCTCGATCTGCTGGGCGATGAAGGCGGGATCGATGGCCACGACACCATGCACGCCCTCGGTGTTCTGCGCCGTGAGGGCGGTGATGGCCGTGGCGGCGAAGGCGCCCATGGCGGTGACCGCCTTGATGTCGGCCTGGATCCCCGCCCCGCCGCCGGAGTCGGAACCCGCGACGATCAGGACGCGGCCTTTCATGCCGCCGCCTTTCACGCCGCAGCCCGAGGGATCGCCTCGATGATCTGGTCGACGACGCTGCGCACGAGGTCGGAGTCGTCGCCTTCTGCCATGACACGGATCAGCGGTTCGGTGCCGGACTTGCGCACCAGGATGCGGCCGCCCTTGCCGAGCCGGGCCTCGGCGGCGGCGATCGCCTTCACCACGGGCGCGGCGGCGAGGGCTGCATTGGCGTCGCCGACGCGGACGTTCCTCAGGAGCTGCGGCACGGCCTCGAAGGCGCGGAAGGTCTCGCTGGCGGGCTTGCGGCTCTTGATCATCGCCGCCAGCGCCTGCAGGGCGGCCATCAGCCCGTCACCGGTCGTGGCGTGGTCGGTCATGATGATGTGGCCAGATTGCTCGCCGCCCAGATTGTAGCCCCCGGCGCGCATGCGCTCGAGCACGTAACGATCGCCCACCGGCGCGCGCACCAGCTCGAGCTTGCGCGCGTCGAGAAATCGCTCAAGTCCCAAGTTGGACATCACCGTAGCGACCACGCCGCCGCCGGTCAGCCGGCCATCCCTCATCCACAGGTCGGCGATGGTCGCCATGAGCTGGTCGCCGTCGATCAGCCGCCCATGCTCGCAGGCCAGCACGACGCGGTCGGCGTCGCCGTCCAGGGCGATGCCGATATGGGCGTTGTGCGTCACGACATGTTCCTGCAGCACCGCGGGGTAAGTCGAGCCGCAATTGCCGTTGATGTTGAAGCCGTCGGGCGACACGGCCAAGGGAATCACCTCGGCGCCCAATTCCCACAACACCGTCGGCGCCACCTTGTAGGCGGCGCCATTGGCGCAATCGACCACGATCCTGAGCCCGGCGAGATCGAGGCCGCCTGCCGTCGACGCCTTCACGGCCTCGATGTAGCGGCCATCCGCATCGTCGAGACGCTTGGCGCGGCCGATCTTGGCAGAGGTGGCTAGGCGTATGCCGGACGACGCCATCACCAGTGCCTCGATCTGGATCTCGACAGCATCGGAGAGCTTGAACCCGTCCGGGCCGAACAGCTTGATGCCGTTATCCTCGTAGGGATTGTGCGAGGCCGAGATCATGACGCCGACATCGGCCCGCATCGAGCGCGTCAGGAAGCCCACGGCCGGGGTCGGCAACGGCCCGAGCAGCAGCACGTCGACGCCGACCGACAGGAAGCCCGCGGTCATCGCCTGCTCGATCATGTAGCCGGAGAGCCGCGTGTCCTTGCCGATCACGACGCGATGACGGTGGCCGCCGCGATTGAAGACCTGGCCCGCCGCCATGCCGATACGCATGGCGATCTCCGCGGTCATCGGTTCGCTGTTGGCGCGACCGCGCACGCCGTCGGTGCCGAAGAGGGTGCGGGACATCGACATCAACTTATCGCATTGCCATTGAGACCGCGAGGGCCTGGCGGGTGGCGGCGACGTCGTGAACGCGGATGATGGCAGCACCCCGTCGGGCCGCCTCGACGGCCAGCCATACCGAGGCGGGATCACGGCGGCGGGGGTCGTCGATACCGGTCAACCTGCCGATGAAGCTCTTGCGCGAGGCGCCGACCAGGACGGGATAGCCGGCATCGGCCAGGCGAGCGGAGCCTGCGATCAGGGCCAGGTTCTCCTCGACGCTCTTGCCGAAGCCGATACCGGGATCGACGGCGATGCTGTCGCGGCGGATACCTGCGGCCTGGCAGGCCTGGGCGCGCTCGACCAGGAAAAGCCGGACCTCCTCAAGAACGTCGCCATAGGGCGGCACCTTGTACTTGTCCTCCGCCCGGCCTCGCCGATGCATCAACACTACCGGGACGCCGCGTTCGGCGACGAGCGGCATCAAGCCGGGATCGTCTTCCAGCGCCGAGGTATCATTGACGATGCCGGCGCCGGCATCGAGGCAGGCGCGCGCCACGGCGGCGCGGCGCGTGTCGATGGAGATCACGACGCCGCGCCTGGCCAAGCCCTCGACCACGGGCAGGACGCGGCGCAATTCTTCCTCGACCCCGATCGGCCGCGAGCCGGGTCGAGTCGAACTCGCCGCCGACATCGACGAAATCGGCCCCCTCTGAAACGAAACGCAGGCCATCGTCGATGGCCTGCGCGAAGTCGAGGCGTTCACCGCCGTCTGAAAACGAGTTCCGGCGTCACATTGACGATCGCCATCAGCCTCGGGCGATCGAGCGCGACGCCGCCGAAGGAAGCCGTCAAATGCCCGGCTGCGGCTCGGGATTGGCACCTGGCGCCGGCCCGGTGCTGGTCGGCACCGAGGCGCGGCGGCGGCGGTCCGAGCCGGCGCCGGCACCGCCGGTATCGTCGCGAACGACCTTCTCGCCGCGCAGGACCGTGCCGATCTCGTCGTTGCTGAGCGTCTCGTATTCGAGCAGCGCCTTGGCGATCAGATGCAGGTCGTCGAGGTGATCGGTAAGGATCTGGCGCGCCTTGCCTTCGGCCTCCTCGATCAGGCGGCGGACCTCCTGGTCGATCAGTTGCGCGGTGGCCTCCGAGACGTTCTGGGTCTGGGTCACGGCGTGGCCGAGGAACACTTCCTGCTCGTTCGCCTGATAACGCACGCGGCCCAGCTTTTCGGACATGCCGAAGGCGGTGATCATGCCGCGCGCCGTCTGGGTCGCGACCTGGATGTCGCTGGCGGCGCCGGTGGTCACGTTCTCCGGTCCGAAGATGATCTCTTCGGCGGTGCGACCGCCGAACATGATCGCCAGGCGCGATTCGAGATACTGCTTGGTGTGGCTCAGGTGATCGCGCTCGGGCAACTGCATGGTGACGCCCAGCGCCCGGCCGCGCGGAATGATCGTCACCTTGTGCAGGGGGTCGCTCTTGGGCACGTGCATCGCGACCAGGGCGTGGCCCGCCTCGTGGTAGGCCGTGAGCTTCTTCTCTTCGTCGGTCATCGCCATCGAGCGGCGCTCGGTGCCCATCAGCACCTTGTCCTTGGCGTATTCGAAATCGATCATGGTGACGAGACGCTTGCCGACGCGGGCTGCCCTGAGCGCCGCCTCGTTCACGAGGTTGGCGAGGTCGGCGCCGGAGAAGCCCGGCGTGCCGCGCGCCAGCACCCGCGGATCGACGTCGGGCGCCAGGGGCACCTTGCGCATGTGGACCTTGAGGATCTTCTCGCGACCGCCGACGTCGGGGTTGGGCACCACGACCTGGCGGTCGAAGCGGCCGGGCCGCAGCAGGGCGGGGTCGAGCACGTCGGGACGGTTGGTGGCGGCGATCAGGATGACGCCTTCGTTCGATTCGAAGCCGTCCATCTCGACCAGCAACTGGTTCAGCGTCTGCTCGCGCTCGTCGTTGCCGCCGCCCAGGCCGGCGCCGCGATGGCGGCCGACGGCGTCGATTTCGTCGATGAACACGATGCAAGGCGCGTTCTTCTTGGCCTGCTCGAACATGTCGCGCACGCGCGACGCGCCGACGCCCACGAACATCTCGACGAAGTCGGAGCCCGAGATGGTGAAGAACGGCACGTTGGCTTCGCCGGCGATGGCGCGCGCCAGCAAGGTCTTGCCGGTGCCCGGCGGGCCGACCAGCAGACACCCCTTGGGGATCTTGCCGCCCAGCCGCTGGAATTTCTGCGGATCCTTCAGGAAGTCGACGATCTCCTCGAGCTCCGCCTTGGCCTCGTCGATGCCAGCCACGTCTTCGAAGGTGACGCGGCCGTGCTTCTCGGTCAGGAGGCGGGCGCGCGACTTGCCGAAGCCCATGGCCCGGCCGGTGCCGCTCTGCATCTGGCGCAGGAAGAAGATGTAGACGCCGACCAGCACCAGGACGGGCAGCCAGCTCACGAAGATACTGCCGAGATTGACGCCCTCTTCCGCTGGCCCGGCATCGACCCGGTCGACGTTCTTGATCAGCATCGGCATCAGCTGTTCGTCGACCGGCGCACTCGGCACGTAGGTGGCGAATTTCTGCACGCCGTTGCGCGGTTCGCGGAAGGTGCCGGTGATGGTGTTGCCCTGGATCCGTACGTCCTGGACCTGGCGCTGCTCGACGGCATGCACGAAGTCGGAATAGGAGACCGTGTTGCCCGCCGTCCGGGTCGCCCCACCCTGGAACACGCTGTAGAGCAGCGCGAGCAGCAGCACGATTACGATCCACAAGGCGGCGTTACGGTTGAACGGGTTCACGGGCTTTTCCGTTGGGGTGGGAGTTCATTCTAGATGGGAAGCGGCCGGCGCGCCGCAAGGGAAAAATGCAGCCGGAATCAAGGGCTGGCTCATGTTCCTGCCATGTTCGGGCCGGACAATCCAGCGCAGCCGGCGGCTTTGCGGCGCCTGCCGCAAGGTCAACCTGCAGGCAGAAAACGTGAAATCCTGGGTCCTGCCGGACTTTCCCCGGGCGACCGGCGCAGAGAGGCGGCGGACTGCCCGTTCCAGGCGGTCACGGCGCGGTGGATGGTCCCGCCCGCCAATCCTCTGAACCACGCGGCTTAGCAAGCCCGCCTGCTGGTAGGGCTCCAGACGCGCAAAGGCCGTTCGATCGATGGCTGCTGCCTCTTCCGGCTCGAAATCCAGGGTGTCCACGGCGGCCCGGGCGAGGTCCTGCTCGCGCCCGGACCGCCCGGCGTCGCCGTCCACCCCGGCGACGCGATCGGTACCCGCCGCGCGTAGCCGCGCCCGCTCGAAACGCAGGTCGACATTCGACGGATCGTCGAGCCATTGCACACCCCGCGCGAGAAGCGTGGCGGTGAGCCGCGACCGCGCTACACCGAGCAAGGGCCGCAGCAGTCGCACCTCCGGCTGCTCGACCAGGGCTGCCATGCCGGCGAGGCCGTCAGGGCCGCTCCGGCGCGCCGCGCGCATGGTGACGGTCTCGGCCTGGTCGTCGGCGTGGTGCGCCAGCAGCAGGTGCAGCACGCCGCGGCGCCGACATTCCCCCCGCAGCAGCCCATAGCGCGCCGTACGCGCCGCCTCCTGCAGGCCGGTGCGGGGCTTGGCGCCGGACCAGTCGAGGATCGCGCCTCCGATGCCGTGGCGTGCCAGGAGCGCCAGTGTAGCGGCAGCCTCCACCGCCGATTCGTCGCGAAGGCCATGATCGACGATCAGTCCGATGATCCGTCCGCCGCGCGCGACGGCCCAGTCCTGGGCGAGCAACGCCAGCGCCAGCGAATCGCGCCCGCCGGATACGCCGACGGCGAGAACAGGTGACGATTTCGAACGGTTCGAACGGCGCCATCAGGCGCGCGAAGGCGCCGGAGTCGACGATATGCGCGTCGCCGGCGCTCATCCGCAGCTGTTCTTCTGGCGCTCCTGCTCGACCCGCCGCTTCTGCAGGTCGGTGGCGTGCGGATAGTCGTGTTTGAACTTGGCGAACACCGCGCAGGCGTCGGGCTTGCGCCCGAGCACGGCCAGAGTGACGCCTAGCTTCAGGAGATTGTCTGGGCCCTTGGGGCTGGCCTTGTAGACCTTGTAGCCCTCGGCGAAGGCAGTCATGGCGTTCTGGTAGTCGCGACGGGCGTAGTAGGTCTCGCCCAGCCAGTATTGGGCGTTGCCCGCCAGCACGTGCTTCGGGTTGCTCTGCAGGAACGCCTTGAAGCCTTTCTCGGCGCCCGCGTAGTCACCGTCCTGCAGCTTCTTGAAGGCGTCGTGGTACAGCTGGTCGCCACTGGCCGCGGCCGGCGGCGGTGCCGCGGCCTGGGTGTTGGGGCGTGGCGGGGCGCCGCCGGGGCGGGCGCCGCCCTTCTCCATCTGCTCGAGACGGAATTCGTAATCCGCCTGCATTTTCTCCATCTGCTGCTGGAGCTGCTGGTTGCGGTACTGCAGCTGCTCGACCTGGCCGGTCAGGATCGTGATCGACTGCTGCAGCTGGTTGAGCCGGTCCTCGATATAGACCGGGTCGACGCGCTGCGCCGCTGCCGCGGTCGGCACGGCCAGCGCAATCATGAGCAGCAAACGGGCGTGGAACGTCTTCATTGGCGACAATTTCACATCAAACGCGGCCATTTTCAGGCACGGCCGCCCGGCCTCCAAACGAAAACGCCGGTCGCGGGAGACCGGCGTCGTCGAAAATCCGACACAGCGTGGCTCTGACGCCCTTACTGCAACTCGGTGACCGCGCGGCGGTTGCGTGCCCACGCGGCCTCATCGGAGCCGACCGGATCCGGACGCTCCTTGCCGTAGCTGATGGTCTTGATGCGCGCCGCCGGCACGCCCTGGGCGATCAGGTACTGTTTGGCGGCGTTGGCGCGGCGTTCGCCGAGGGCCAGGTTGTACTCGCGTGTGCCGCGCTCGTCGCAATGGCCTTCGATCGTGACGGGGTAGTTGGTGTATTTCTTCAGCCACTCGGCCTGACGGTTCAGGGTCTGCCGGCCATCTTCGCGGATGTTCGACATGTCGGTGTCGAAGAACACCCGGTCGCCGACGTTCTGGCGGAAGTCGGCAACCGACCCGGGGGTAACGGTCGTGGTCGCCGGGGCGGCGGCCTGCTGCTCGTTGCTGCAGGCAACCATGAAGATCATCGCAGCGACGGCTGCGAAAGCCTTGATCATGCGCATTTTTAGCTCTCCCAGACAAGGAAACGATCATATCCTTCGCTACTGCGGAATCAAGGGCGACCACGCCGGGTCCGATGCGTCGGTCGGCTGTCGGAACCTGGCGCTCGAAGCGTCCCGTGATATCGATCTGGTGCAGCGTGACGGATCCGGCGCGGCCACCCGAATTGGGTTGCTGGCGGAAGAACATCAGAACGCGGCCGTTAGGCGCCCAGGTCGGTCCCTCGACGAGGAAGCCGTTGGCCAACATGCGCTCGCCGCTGCCGTCGGTCCGCATCACGCCGATGCCGAAGCTGCCGCCGCTGATCTTGGTGAAGGCGATGTAGTCGCCGCGCGGCGACCACACGGGAGTGGCGTAGCGGCCCTCGCCGAAGCTGATCCGTCGCTCGCCGCCACCGCTGGCGCTCATGATGTAGAGCTGCTGCGTGCCGCCGCGGTCGGAGTTGAACACGATCTGCGTGCCGTCGTTGGAATAGCACGGCGAGGTGTCGATGGCCGGCGTATTGGTGAGGCGCCTGAGCGCACGGCCGCGCACGTCCATCTCGTAGATGTCGCTGTTGCCGTCGGTCGAGATGCTCATCACGACCTTCGTGCCGTCAGGCGAGAAGCGCGGCGCGAAGCTCATGCCCGGGAAGTTGCCGAGCAGCTCGCGCCGGCCCGAATCGACGCTCTGAAGATAGACGCGCGGCGGACCGCGGTCCTCGCCGTAGGCCATGTAGACGATCTCCTGCAGAGTCGGCGAGAAGCGCGGCGTGAGGGCGATCGTGCGGCCGTCGGTGATGTAGCGGTTGTTGGCGCCGTCCTGGTCCATGATGGCGATGCGCTTGACCCGGGTGCTGAGCGGGCCGGTCTCGGACACGTAGGCGACGCGGGTGTCGAAGTAGCCCTCCTCGCCGGTCACGCGCTTGTAGATCGCATCGGCGATGATGTGGGCGAGCCGCCGCCAGTTGGCCGGTTGGCTCGTGAAGGAAAGCCCGGTCGCCTGCTGGCCGACCACCACGTCCCATAGCCGGAAGTCGACCTTGATGTTGCCGCCGGCCTGCTGGACCTGGCCGACCACGAGGCCGGCCGCGCCGATGCCGCGCCAGTCGGCGAAGCGCGGGGCTGCGTTGGCATCGACGTTCTGCTGGATAAAGGCGCTGGGCGAGATCGAGCGGAACAGGCCCGAATTCTGCAGGTCGTTGCGGACCACGCCGGCAATGTCGGCGCCGACCCTGTCGCCGCTGAAGTCGACGATGGCGATCGGCACCGGCTCGAAGGAGGGCTTGGTCATGTCGATGGTGAGCTGCGCGCGCGCTGGCACGGCAGCCCCGGCAGCGAGTGCCGCGCCGCCCAGGATCGTCCACCGTCGGGGGAAAAGAATCATGTCAAACCTCGTGGTCATGAGCGGGGGTCTCCGTAGCGCGACCGTCAGTAGTCGCGGGGATCGAAATTGAAGGTGATGATGCGCCAGGCGTTGAATTTCTCCGGCGAGAGCGGCCACGGCTGGCAGCGCGGATTCATGATGGCGCGATGAGCGGCATCGGCGGCGGCACGATAGACCGGGTCGTTGTTGTAGCGCCCCGTGTCCCGGAGCTCAGCCTTCACCGGCGTGCCGTCCTGGTTCATCTGCACGGTCAGGGTGACGATCAGGCCTGCCTGATCCTTTACTCCAGCGGGGAAGTTCCAGCACGGCCGGATCTTGTTGCGCACGCCTTCGATCTCGCTCGCCGTGACGACGGCGGCGAGATTGGGCGCGGCGGGCGCCTGGCGTGTCACCTGCTGCACCGGCTTGGGCTGTTGTTCAGGGGTCTGCACCTTCTGGGGCGACTGCTTGTTCTTCAGGATGTCGTCGATCATCGAGTCAACGTTCTGCTTGGGCGCAGGTTTCGGCGGCGCGGGCTTGGGCGGCTCCGGCTTCTTCACCTCGGGCGCGGGCTTGGGCGGCTCCGGCGGCTTCTCCACCTTGGGCGGCTCCGGCTCCTTGGGCTTCATGGCGATGAGGTCGTCGGCCGGCTTGGCGACCTCCGGCTTGGGCTTCTCCACAGGCGTGGGCGGCGGCGGCTTGGCCTCGGCGACGTCGGGCTTGGGTTTCTCAGGCGCCGGCGGCGGGTCGGCGGTCTTGGGCGGCGGGGCCTTCGTCGTCTCCTGGGCGATCGGCACATCCTTGGGCTGCGGCGGCGGATTGCCGACCGTGGGCGCCGCTGCCTTCTTGTCGATCGCCTCGAACTCGACCATCACCGGCTCGGGATCCATGAGCGGCGGGCGGTTGAAGAAATCGAGGTTGAGCACCGCCGCCGCCAGCACGAAGACGTGCAGCATCGCCGACACGATCGCCGGTGTGCGCATCTCGATGCTGTCGGGGGAGCGTTCGGCCATCGATCGCTTCGCCTCCGGTTCGCTACCGGCGGGGTGCCGGTCGCTGCTGTCCAGGTGTCGTTTGAGCGGGCGCGGGCGTCACGGTGCCGCCGCCACCCTTGCCGAGCTGCTGCGCCTGCTCGCCGAGCAGGCCGAGCTGTCGGAAGCCGCTGTCGATCACCACACCCATCACTTCCATCATCTTGCCGTAGTCGACACTCTTGTCGCCGCGCATGAACACGCGCTGGTCGGGCTTCTCCTCGTGCACCGCCTTGAGCTTGGCGGAAAGATCGGCGATTTCGTACGGAGTATCGCCGAGGAAGACCTCGCCCTTGGAATTCACCGACACGACCAGCGGCTCGTCCTTGCCGCCGACCTGCTGGGCGCTGGTCTTGGGCAGATCGACCGGCACGCCGACCTGCAGGAGCGGTGCGGTGATCATGAAGATGATCAGCAACACCAGCATGACGTCGACCAGCGGCGTCACGTTGATGTCGGCAATCGGCGTGAAGCGCCGTCGGCGGAACTTGCTGTTGGAGCTTACGGCGCCGGCCGCCGGGATGATGCCTGACATCAGACTTCCTCCTCGAGCTGACGCGACAGAATGGTGATGAACTCGCCGGCGAAAGCCTCGAGCTGCTGGGCGTAGCGCGCCACCTGGCCCGACAAGATGTTGTAGGCGCCGGCCGCCGGGATCGCCGCGACCAGGCCGATCGCCGTGGCGAACAGGGCCTCCGAAATGCCGGGAGCCACGACGGCCAGCGACGTGTTCTTCGACTGCGCGATGCTTCCGAAGCTGTTCATGATGCCCCACACCGTGCCGAACAGGCCGACGAAGGTGGCGTTGGCGCCGACCGTGGCGAGGAAGCCCAGGCGCTTCTCGATCGCTTCCATCTCACGCTGGATCGTGACGCCCATGACCTGCTCGATACGCTGGCGAAGGGCGGCTCGTGCCGAGGAACTGGTGGCCAGCCCCTTCGATACCGATCGCCGCCATTCGCGCATGGCGGAGGAGAAGATGCTCGACATCGGATCGTCCGGCTTGGTGCCGACCCGGTCGTAGAGATCCTCGAGCGACACGCCGGACCAGAACGTGTCCTCGAATGCGTGGGCGCTGCGCTTCAGGGAACGCAGGCGCAGCACCTTCTCGAAGATGATCGCCCACGACCAGAACGAGGCCAGCAGCAAGGCAATCATCACCGCCTTGACGACCCAATCGGCCTGCATGAACAGGCCGTAGACCGACATGTCGATCGGTCCCGTGCTGCCGCCGAGGGGGGTTCCGGCGACCTGCGCAAACGCGTCCATTATTTGATCTCCGTTGGTTCGAGAGGTTTATATCCGAATATGGCGTGAGCGGGGCGAGGCGCTCGCCGAGACTCTCTTGGTGACCTGGGCCAGGGCAGTCCGCAGATGCGGCGGCAATCGGACCGGCCGGCCACCTTCGCCCATGCAGGCGACCACGAGTTCGGCGCGGACCAGGGTCTCCTGGCCGCGGCGCGCCTGCTGCATCATGTCCAGGGAGGCACCGCGCAGCTCGGCGCAGCTGGTGATGACCTCGATCGTCTCGTCCAGCCGGGCAGGCCTGAGGTAGTCGATGGTGCAGCGGCGCACCACCCAGTTGACGCCACGCTCGGCACGCAACGCGCTGTGCTCCTGGCCGAGCAGGCGCAACAGCTCGGTACGGCCGCGTTCGAGGAAGCGCAGCCAGCTGGCGTAGTAGACGATGCCGGCGGCGTCGGTATCTTCGTAATAAATCCGCAACGGCAGCACGTGGGCGCCATCGAGGAGGTGCCCGGAGGTCGGCGGGATCACGTCTCGTCCTCCGGGTCGCCGGTGGCCAGCAGGTCGAGCTGACGCTTCCGATCCCTGGGCACCGCCACGCCGAGGTGACGGTAGCCCCCTTCCGACAGCAGCCGGCCGCGCGGCGTGCGCATCAGCAGCCCGAGCTGCATCAGGTAGGGCTCGATCACATCCTCGATGACGTCGCGCTGCTCGGAGAGTGCCGCCGCCAGCGTCTCCACGCCGACCGGCCCGCCGCCGTAGTTCTCGGCGATGCAGGCGAGGTAGCGGCGGTCCATGGGGTCCAGCCCGCGCTCGTCGACCTCGAGGCGCATCAGCGCTGCGTCGGCGACCGCTGCGTTCACCACCGCTTGGCCATCCACCGACGCGAAGTCGCGCACGCGACGCAGCAGACGGTTGGCCACGCGCGGCGTGCCGCGCGAGCGCTTGGCGATCTCCGCCCCGCCGTCCTTCGCCATCTGCATCTTCAGAACGCCGGCGGCGCGATGCACGATCGTCTCGAGTTCGGCCGGCTCGTAGAACACCAGGCGGAGCGGAATGCCGAAGCGCTCGCGCAGCGGCCGCGTCATCAGGCCCGAGCGGGTCGTGGCGCCGACCAGCGTGAACGGCGGCAGGTCGATGCGCACCGAACGCGCGGCCGGTCCCTCGCCGATCATGAGGTCGAGCTGGAAATCCTCCATGGCGGGATAGAGGATCTCCTCGATCGCCGGGTTGAGGCGGTGGATTTCGTCGATGAACAGCACGTCGTGCGGCTGCAGGTTGGTGAGCTGGGCGGCAAGATCGCCCGCCTTCTGGATCACCGGCCCCGAGGTGGAGCGGAAGCCCACGCCCATTTCGCGCGCCACGATCTGCGCCAGGGTCGTCTTGCCGAGGCCGGGGGGGCCGTGGAACAGCACGTGGTCGAGCGCCTCGCCGCGCGACTTGGCGGCGGCGATGAAGATTTTCAGGTTCTCGCGGACCTGCTTCTGGCCGATGAAGTCGTCGAGCGTCTGCGGACGGAGCGCGAGTTCCGCCGAGTTCCTCCTCGGCGTGCCGGGACGCCACGACGCGATCGGGTCCGCCATTCATCGCGCGAGTTCCTGCAGGCCGGCGCGGATCACGACATCGAGCTTGGCCTCGGCGCCGAGCCGGTGCGTGACGCGCGCCACGGCGCCGAACGCCTCGACCCGCTTGTAGCCGAGATTGACCAGGGCAGAGACCGCATCCTCGTTGATCGAGCCGGCGGGCGAGGACCGCCGCCGAGTCGCCACCCGTCGCGACGGGCGCCACGCCAAAGGCGGCGGCCTTGTCCTTGAGCTCGGTGGCCAGCCGCGCCGCAAGCTTCGGCCCGACGCCCGCCGGCCGGCTGAGCGTCGCGCGATCCTGGGCGGCGATGGCGCGGGCGATCTCGTCGGGCGAGAGGGTCGAGAGGATCGACAGCGCCACCCGCGCGCCCACGCCCTGCACCGTCGTCAGGATGCGGAACCAGTCGCGCTCGGCGGTTTCGAGAAAGCCATAGAGCGCGATGGCGTCCTCGCGCACGATGGTCTCGACCAGCACCGTCACCGCGCCGCCGACCACCAGGTCGCGCAGCGTCCGCGCCGAGGCCGAGACGAGGTAGCCGACGCCGCCGACATCGATGATGGCGCTGTCGGAGTCGACGGCAGTCCACGATGCCTTTCAGCTTGGCGATCAAAGGACGGCCTCCAGCCGCTTGGCGGTGGCGCGGTGGTGGGCATGGCAGATCGCGACGGCCAGGGCATCGGCGGCATCGGCGCTGGCGTCGACGCCGGGCAGCAGGCGGCCGACCATCATGGCGATCTGGCGCTTGTCGGCATGGCCCGCGCCGGTCACCGACTTCTTCACGAGGTTGGTGGCGTATTCGAAGACCGGCAGCCCGGCCCGCGCCGGCGCCAGCAGCACCACGCCGCGCGCCTGGCCGAGCTTCAGGGTCGATACCGGATTGACGTTCACGAAGGTCTCCTCGACCGCCGCCTCGACGGGCGCTCGTGCCGCGACGATCGCGGCGACGCCCTCGAACAGGTCCCTCAGCCGCTCGGCCAGCGTGCCGGCGACGGCGACCTTCACCACGCCATGGGCACACGTGGCGCAGCCGATTGCCGTCGACCTCGATCACGCCCCAGCCGGTCAACCGCAGACCGGGATCGAGGCCGATCAGTCTCATGCCGGCCCGCTTCAGGCCGCGAACTTCGCGAGAGCGTCGTCCGACACTTCGAAGTTGGCATAGACGTTCTGCACGTCGTCGTTGTCCTCGAGGGCCGGCGATGAGATCGAGCAGCGTCTGCGCGGTCTCGCCCTCGACCGGCGTGGTGGTCTTGGGCCGCCACATCAGCTTGGCGCTCGACGGCTGGCCCAGCGACTTCTCGAGCGCCTCGCGCACCGAATTGAAAGTGTCCTGGCTGCAGTAGATCTCATGCATGGCGTCCTCGCCCTCGCCGCTCACCACGTCGTCGGCACCGGCCTCGATCGCCTTCTCCAGGACCTCGTCGGCGGTGCCGGCCTTGAGCGGAAAGCGGAACTCGCCCAGCCGGTCGAACATGAACGACACGCTGTTGGTCTCGCCAAGATTGCCGCCGTACTTGCTGAAGCTCGACCGCACCTCGCCCGCCGTGCGATTGCGGTTGTTGGTCAGGGCCTCGACGATCAGCGCCACGCCGCCCGGGCCGTAGCCCTCGTAGCGGACCTCGTCGTAGTTGGCGTCGGCGTCGCTGCCCGAGCCGCGCTTGATCGCCCGGTCGATCGTCTCACGCGTCATGTTGTTTTCGCGTGCCGCGATCACAGCCGCCCGCAGGCGCGGATTGGCATTGGGATCTGCCGCGCCGAGCCGCGCCGCGGTGGTGATTTCGCGGATCAGCTTGGTGAATATCTTGGCCCGCTGGGCGTCCTGACGCCCTTTGCGGTGCATGATGTTCTTGAATTGGGAATGGCCCGCCATGGCCCGAAAACCAGATTGAGTGACTTGATGGGCCGGCTATACCACTTCTCGTGGGTTTTGGGACTGTTAGACACTGTGCGAGCGGCGTCGGGACAAAAAAAGGCGGGGGCCGAAGCCCCCGCTAAAAAACGTCGGAACCTAGATTCCGACGCCCCCTCTAACCTTGGAGACAGTCCGCCAACGCGGCGAAAAATCGTTTAACATCAAAAGGATGCCGGTTTTTCCCCAAGCCGTCAACGAGGGTCTTCAAGGTACCTCTAATAGGTAGAGACCGGGTCCTGTGAGATACAAGATGCTGCAATCTACCCGGTCGGCGGCAGGCGGCCCCCCAGCCTGACCGGCCGGATCGAGCGGGCCAGTCCGGTCTTGTCGTCGGTTTCTACCACCGCCGCGCACAAAGTCCCCTCGCCCTCGGCCGGCGCCAGGCGTTCCCCGGGCATTTTCTTGATGAAGCGCTGAACGGCGATTTCCTTCTTCATGCCGATCACCGAATCGTAGTCGCCGCACATGCCGACATCGGTCTGATAGGCGGTGCCGCCGGGCAGCACCCACGAATCGGCTGTCGGGATGTGGCTGTGAGTGCCCAGCACGGCAGAGACGCGGCCGTCGCAGTAGTGGCCCATCGACTGCTTCTCGCTGGTCGCCTCGCCATGGACGTCGACCAGGATGAAGTGCGCCGAGCCACCCAAGCCATATTTCGCGAGCTCGGCGTCGATGGCGCGGAACGGATCGTCCAGCGCGTCCATGAACAGCCGGCACATCACGTTGATGACGACGATCTTCTGGCCGCGCGCGGTTTGAAAGAGGTTGGCGCCCCAGCCGGGCGTGCCGGGCGGGAAGTTGATAGGCCGCAGCAGGCGCTTGTCCTGCGCGATGTAGGGGATGATCTCGCGCTGGTCCCAGACGTGGTTGCCGGTGGTGATGCAGTCGACGCCGGCCTCGTGCAGTTCGGCGCAGATCTTGGCGGTGATGCCGAAGCCCGCCGCCGCGTTCTCGCCGTTGACCACCACGAAATCGAGGCCGAGCTCGCGGCGCAGGCGGGGCACTTCCTTGATCACGGCGTCGCGGCCGGCACGGCCCACGATATCGCCACAGAACAGAACCTTCATGCGCTAGACAAAGGCGCAAGCGCGCTTGTCGGTCAACAGCCAATCCAGCCGCTGATCGTCCGGACCGTGCGGCACGTCGGGAACGAGCTGGGCGTCGAAGCCGACGCCCATCGCCGTCACCTTGCGCCGCGCCCGGAGGTCGGCAAGCGTGCGGTCGTAGAAGCCGCCGCCATAGCCCAGCCGCCAGCCCTCCTCGTCGCACGCCAGCAACGGCACGATCAGCGCGTCGGGCTCCAGCGTCTCGCGCCGCACCGAAGGCTGCAGCGTGCCGAACACGCCGGCCTCGAGCGGATCGCCCGGCCGCCAGGCGCGGAACAGCAGTTTCTGGCCGCGGCCCTGCACGACCGGCAACACCATCTGGCAGCCGGCGTTGAACAGCTCGATCATGAGCGGGCGGATGTCGATCTCCTCCTTGATCGGCCAGAAACCGGACACCACCGCCGGCGTCTCGAACGGGAGCTCGCGCCGGAGCGTGCCGAGCAGGCCATCGGCTGCGGCGCGCCGTTCTTCCGGGCTGAGCGCCCCGCGCCAAGCCAGCATGGCGCTGCGCAGCGTACGCTTGTCGTCGAGCAGGGTCATGTTGGGAGAAGGCAAAGTGGGGCGGCTCCACGATGGGCCGTGGTTCGTGAAACCTCCAAGGCCTGCTAGTGCAGGTGGGCACCGTGTAGCCAAGACCACGGTCAAGGCCAGGAACAGTTCCCAGGAGATCTTATTGGCCCCGGGGTTTTAAGCGAACCACGCACCGCGCAGAAATCCGCCCCACCTGGCAATGTAGGCACTCGGGGCGGTCGCCGCAATGCGGCCAAAGCCGGCCTGAAGGGCGATTCAGGCCGCGCCGCTCACCTTCTTTGACATCTTGTCGACCCGCGAGGTGATCAGGTCCTCGAGGGCGGTGGCCAGCGTTTCGGCGCTGTCGGTGGCGCTGGCGCGGGCGGTTTCGGCGGCCTTGGCAAGGCCGCGCGCCTCGCGGCTTTCGTCAGCCAGCAACAGGGAAGCAAAGATCATCAGCTTGATTTCGGGCGCGCCCGGCAGCTGTTTGCGCAACTCGCTGACCTTCTCGTCGACATAGGCGGCCAGTTCCTGAACCCGCTCTTCCTCGCCGTCACCACAGGCGAGTTCATAGGTGCGATTGGCGATCTGAATCGAGACCTGCGGCATTGTCCGCTACTCCTTTTATTGCGCCTTATCGGCGTTCGAGGGGAGATACAGTCTGCCACGCCACGGCGGGCGAAGCACCCCTCAGGTTGGGAGCAGCGGTGGATTCCTATCTATTTCTGGTCGGCCGCCAGCAGCGAGCGGATGTATTCCATCGCCCGCTCCAGCCGGCCTTCGACCTCCATCGCCACCTTCTTCAATTCGTCGTGCTGGCGCTCGAGCTTGCCAAGTCGCTTCGCCATCTCATCGGCGCGGGCCGATTCAGCGCGCAGCCGGTCTTCCACCATCGATTCGAGCCGACTGAGCGCACTGTCCACGCGGTCCTTTGCACTGACTGCCTTGGACATTGCTCCCCCGCCAGCGGATGGCAGTTCGTCTCCCGGCTGCATCTGCTCCATCAGTGAAGGATAAGTGGAGCAACCGTCAGCGGTCAACATCTTGACCCTGTGGAGCATCGTCGAACGCTAGATGTTGGTTGCGCCAGAGGTTTTGCGCATTGACGCGCCAAAGTGCGGTCGGCATGTTGCGCGCCACCTTAAAAAACCCATACGGCGCTTGCATAAAATGACCGAACAAACCGCCGCCCGTCGTGACATGGCGAACGCCATCAGGGCTCTTGCCATGGACGCCGTGCAGCAGGCGGACTCCGGTCATCCCGGCATGCCGATGGGCATGGCCGACGTCGCCACGGTCCTGTTCACCAAATTCCTGAAGTTCGACCCGTCGGAGCCGCACTGGCCCGATCGCGACCGCTTCATCCTGTCGGCCGGCCATGGCTCGATGCTGCTCTATTCGCTGCTGCACCTCACCGGCTACGCCGACATGACGCTCGACGAGCTGAAGCGATTTCGCCAGCTCGGCAGCCGCACCGCGGGACATCCTGAATACGGCCACGCCAGCGGCATCGAGACCACCACGGGTCCGCTCGGCCAGGGCCTCGGCAATTCGGTGGGGTTCGCGCTGGCCGAGCGCCTGCTCGCCGAACGCTTCGGCCGCGATGTCGTCGATCACTACACCTACGTCATCTGCGGCGACGGCTGCCTGATGGAAGGCGTCGGCCAGGAGGCAATCACCCTGGCCGGCCATCTCGGGCTTGGCCGCCTCATCCTGCTGTTCGACGACAATGGCATCTCGATCGACGGGCCGACCTCGCTTTCGACTTCGGAGGACCACAAGAAGCGCTTCGCCGCGGCGGGCTGGCACGTGCAGGCCGTCGATGGCCTCGACCCCGATGCCGTCACCCGTGCCATCCGCAAGGCGCGCAACGTCACCGACAAGCCCTCGATGATCGCCTGCAAGACGGTGATCGGCTACGGCGCGCCCACCAAGGCGGGTACCGCTGCGACCCACGGCTCGCCGCTCGGCAAGGACGAGGTCGCCGGCGCGCGCCAGAAGCTCGGCTGGAGCCATCCCCCGTTCGACATCCCCGAGCCGATCTTCACGGCCTGGCGCAAGGTCGGAGCGCGCGGAAAGTCGGCGCGGCGCAAATGGACCAAGCGCCATGCCGCGATGGCCGAGGCGGATCGTGCCGAATTCGACCGCCGCCAGAAGGGTGATATTCCGCCCGCCGTCGGCGAGGCGATCGCGGCCTTCAAGGCCAGGATCGCGGCCGAGAAGCCCGCCTGGGCGACGCGCAAGTCGAGCCAGGAAGCGCTCGAGGTCATCAATCCGGTACTGCCCGACACGGTGGGCGGCTCGGCCGACCTCACCGGCTCGAACAACACCAAGACCGCGACGCTGAAGGCCCAGAGCCGGACCGATCCGGCCGGCCGTTACGTCTATTACGGCATCCGCGAGCACGCGATGGCGGCGGCCATGAACGGCCTGGCGCTGCATGGCGGCATGATCCCCTACGGCGGCACCTTCCTGGTGTTCACCGACTATTGCCGCCCGTCGATCCGGCTGGCGGCGCTGATGGGGCTCAGGGTCATCTACGTCATGACCCACGATTCGATCGGCCTGGGTGAAGACGGCCCGACCCATCAGCCGGTCGAGCATCTGGCGGCGCTGCGCGCCATTCCCGGCCTGCAGGTGCATGAGGCCGGCTGATGCCATAGAGACCGCCGAGTGCTGGCAGATCGCGTTCGAGTCCAGGAAGACGCCGAGCGTCATCGCCCTGACGCGCCAGAACGTGCCGACGCCGCGCGATGCGGGCGACGGCAATTTGTGTGCCCGCGGCGCCTACATCCTGACGGGTGACGTCTCGGCCAATGTCCGCCTGATCGCCTCGGGCTCGGAAGTCCACCTCGCCGTCGCGGCCCGCGAGCTATTGGCCAAAGACGGCATTTCCGCCGCCGTCGTCTCCATGCCCTCGTGGGAGTTGTTCGCCGCGCAGGACGAAACCTATCGCCGGCAGGTCCTGGGCGGCGAGGACACGGTCCGGGTCGCCTGCGAGGCGGCCGGCAGGCTTCGGCTGGGAGCGTTGGCTCGGAACGCGCGGCACCTTTGTCGGCATGAAGGGCTTTGGCGCTTCCGCCAAGGCCGCCGATCTATATAAGCATTTCGGAATCACGGCCGAGGCGATTGCCGACGCGGCGCGCCGGCTCGGCAGCTAACGGAGGGCGACATGGCGGTTCGGGTGGCAATCAACGGCTTCGGGCGCATCGGCCGCAACGTCATGCGCGCGATCATGGAATCGGGCCGCAAGGACATCGAGGTCGTGTCGATCAACGATCTCGGTCCGGTCGAGACCAACGCCCACCTGTTCCGCTTCGACTCCGTCCACGGCCGCTTCAACGGCGAGGTCAAGGTCGAGGGCGACACGATCGATGTCGGCCGCGGCAAGATGAAGGTCACCGCCGAGCGCGATCCCGCCAAGCTGCCGCACAAGGCGCTGGGCGTCGAGATCGCCCTGGAGTGCACCGGCTTCTTCACCTCCAAGAAGGCGGCGACGGCCCATATCGAGGCCGGTGCCAGGCGCGTGCTGGTCTCGGCGCCCGCCGACCACGCCGATCTCACGGTGGTCTACGGCGTCAACCACGACAAGCTCACCCGGGAGCACGTGATCGTCTCCAACGCCTCGTGCACGACCAACTGCCTGGCGCCGGTCGCCAAGGTGCTGAACGACGCGGTCGGCATCGAGCACGGCTTCATGACGACCATCCACGCCTACACTGGCGACCAGCCGACGCTCGACACCATGCACAAGGACCTCTACCGCGGCCGTGCTGCCGCCCTGTCGATGATCCCGACCTCGACTGGCGCCGCCAAGGCTGTTGGCCTGGTGCTGCCCGAACTCAACGGCAAGCTCGACGGCGTCGCCATCCGCGTGCCGACGCCCAACGTCTCGATGATCGACTTCAAGTTCGTCGCTAAGCGCAAGACCGACAAGGACGAAATCAACAAGGCGGTGAAGCTTGCCGCCGCCAACCAGCTCAAGGGCATCCTGGGCTGGACCGACGCGCCCAACGTGTCGATCGACTTCAACCACGACCCCCACTCCTCGACCTTCCACATGGATCAGACTAAGGTCATTGACGGCACCCTGGTGCGGGTCATGAGCTGGTACGACAACGAGTGGGGCTTCTCCAACCGCATGGCCGACACGGCCGTGGCGATGGGCAAGCTCGGCTGACAGGCCGGCCTGAACCCGGGAGCGGCGACGCCGGTGAGGCAGGATGACTTGATCCAGCGTATGGTCGGCGAAGTCGCCACGCTCCCGGAGATTCGTGCGTTCTTTCTCGGCGGAAGCTACACTCGGGGCTCAGCCGATGCCTGCAGCGACATCGATCTGATTGCTCTTGTCGATCCGCAACACCACGCCGACGTCGTGGCCTGGTGGCGGCAGATTCTGGAGAAGATCACCCATATCACCTTCTGGAATCAGCAGGGGCAAGACGCTGTTCTCCTGAACGCGATCACTTATGAATGGCTGAGATGCGATCTTTTGATCATCGCGCCGGCTGCCTTCGCAAATCGCGCCAGGAACCTGGTGAGGCCCCTCGTCGATCCCGAGGGCTTCTCTTCGAGCGGCTGCCGCGCCACTTGATCGCAAGCCGCCGGACGCCCGGCGGGTGACCTGGTTGATCAACGACTTCAAGGCGCTCGCGCTGGCGGATGCCGTTCACCGTCATGTCTGTCGTCAGAACATTTGAGATAGATCGGGTCTATGCAGAAGAGAGGATGCGGCGCATCTGTTGAACAGGTTAGGCAGCTTATCAATCGGCGTTGGATTGGGTCCCCGGATCGGTATTCAAAAGGGCCCCCTTTGTTCGGCGGGATTTGTCGGCAGCGTGCGCGCTGTCGGAGCTGGTCGGGGTTGCGGAGACGGCGCGAGCGCGGTTTGCGGTGAGGTCGTCATCGCGGCTCCTGAAGCGCCAGCTGTCGTTGCCGGCCTCGACTATATCGCAGTGATGGGTCAGACGATCGAGCAGGGCGGTGGTCATTTTCGGATCGCCGAAGACGGTCGGCCACTCGCCGAAGGCGAGGTTAGTCGTGACGATAATCGAGGTACGCTCGTAGAGCCGGCTGATGAGGTGGAACAGAAGCTGGCTTCCGGATTGGGCGAACGGCAGATAGCCGAGTTCGTCGAGGACGATGACGTCCATCCGGGTCAGGTGATCGGCAAGCCGGCCCTGCCGGCCGTTGCGGGCCTCGGTCTCGAGCGGGTTGACGAGATCGACGACGTTGTAGAACCGGCCGCGAGCGCCGCCGCGGATGCAGCTTCGGGCAATGGCGATGGCCAGGTGGGTCTTGCCGGTGCCGGTACCGCCGACCAGCACGGCGTTGCGCTGCTGGGCGACGAAGGCACGCCGGCAAGATCGTGCACGAGCGTCTGGTTGATCGGGGTACCGGCGAACTCGAAGTCGTCGAGGTCCTTTGCCAGCGGCAGCTTGGCAATGGTGAGCTGGTATCGGATCGAGCGCGCCTGCTTCTCGCTGACCTCCGCCGTGAGCAGGTCTCCGACAATGCGTTGGGGCTCGTGCTGGCGCTTGACGGCGGTGGCCATGATCTCGTCGAAGGCGGCTTTCATGCCATAGAGCTTGAGCTCGCCCATGAGGTCGAACAGTTGCGTGCGTTCCATCAGACGGTTCTCCTGAGGCTGTCGTAACGGGCACAATCGGCGAGCGGCGGATGGCGCAGGGTCAGCGCGGCGGGTGTGAGGATGGTGGCCGGCGGGGTGGGATCGCTCGGCAGAATGGACGCTGTGGGTGAGCGCCTCGGCGCAGGCAGCCTCAACCGCCGTCAACCCGTCAGTAAGCACTGCGGCGAGGATATCGACCATCTGCCGATTGCCGTCATCGGCACCGGCGAGCTTGCGCCGGACGCGCTCCATGGCGGCCGGCAGCACCCAGTCCTTGAAGGGGGCCCCGTTGCGTAGCGCGCCGGGCTTGCGAGCTAGCACCGGCACGTAATGCCATGGGTCGTAGACCGTCTCGCCGCGCCCGAAGGAGCGCCGATGTTCGGCGACGATCCGGCCGTCCTGGCGGATTACGATGCGATCGGCATAGGCATGGATCTCGATCGGCCGCCCAACTGCGTTGGCCGTCACCGAGTACTTGTTGTTGCCGAAGCGGACTAGCAGTTCGAGCTGCTCGATCGGCAACCGCTCCGACCGGATGCCGTAGAGCACCTGCAGCAGCAGGGCGCTCAACAGCTGCTCCGGCGGGATCGAGGGCCGGCCCTCGTGCGAATAAACCCGGCTGAAGCTGCGGCTCAGATCCTTCAACATTTCACGAACCAGCGCCCGCACCTTGCGCAATGGATGCCCTGCCGGAATGCGATCCTCGGGATCGACGTAACTAGTGTCTGTTTGCAGATATTCATCTTGAAGCTATCACGGCGGCGGCGATGTGGATCGTGGCGGCGAAGCTCTGATCTATTTTATCGGCTCGCATGGCGATGCGTTTGAATTCCTTGAGCTTTCCGAAGAAGTTTTCGATCAGATGGCGCCACTTGTACATCTCCTCATCCATCCTGCGCGACGAAGTTCGGCGCGGGTGCTGGGAGATGACGACCTTTGCGCCGCGCGCGTCGAGATCGGCGATAATCGCATTGGAGTCGAATGCCGTGTCGGCGATCAGAGCATCGAATTCGATGCCGTCGAGCAGCGGCGGAACACCGACTGTATCGAACCGCTGTCCCGGCAGGAGCACAAAGCGCACGAGGTTGCCCAGCGCATCGGTGAGGGCCAGGATTTTAGTCGTCATACCGCCCCTGGAGCGGCTGATCGCTTGGCTCGAAGTCCCCCTTTTGCGCCTTGTCCCTGGCGCGACCTGCCGCCGTCATTTGGCCACTGGAACAGCACCTTCACGCATTTCCGCGATTGGGCCAACGCCAGCGTGTTCAAACGGCTGTTCGATGCCGGATGACCCGAACATGGAATACGCCATGGTCGATGCCACCATCGTCAAGGTCCATCGCCATGGACAAGGCGCAAAAGGCGGACTTCGAGCCAAGCGATCAGCCGCTCCAAGGGCGGTATGATGAGGTACTCGCCGCGCGTTGGACAGGTTTGGCAGTAGTTTAAGCTACAGTCTGGGCCTACCGGTCGGGGTTGGACTGACGCTCGTTACGCTGCCAAGGCTGTCGGGTGGAGGGCCGGGCGTAAGCCCGGACCGTAAGCCAACAGCCTTGCTCGATATACTTTGAGCGGCGTCTCGCCACCATGCGCGGCATGAGGGCGCCGATGATCGTAGAAGACCATCCAGTCGCCGATCCCCTGACGGGCCTCCCGCCCGCCCGAGAAGGCATGCAGGTAGATGCACTTGTACTTCAGCGAGCGCCACAGCCGTTCGATGAGATGTTGTCGAGGAACCGGCCGCGTCCATCCATCGAGATGCGTACCCCGGCCTCCTTCAGCCGCTGCGTCCACGCCCACGACGTGAACTGGCTGCCCTGATCGGTGTTGAAGATCTCCGGTCGGCCATGACGGTCCAGTGCTTCATCCAGCGCATCGACGCAGAACTGCACGTCCATGGTGTTCGACAGGCGCCACGCCAGAACCTTGCGGCTCCACCAGTCCATGATCGCCACAAGATACAGGAAGCCCTTGGCCAGCGGGATGTAGGTGATGTCGGCACACCATACCTGGTTGGGCCGGTCGATCCCGACGCTCCGCAGCAGATAGGGATAAAGCTTGTGCCCCTTGGCTGGAATGCTGGTCCGAGGCTGCCGGTAGATCGGCATCAAGCGGATCAGGCCCGCACCACCGTGCCGGGCGTTGCCTGTCCCGTGACCGTAACGTGGCCGCCTTCGTCGTAGTCGAGGGTCGACATCACGAGGTCGCCGGATTTCGGTACGCCGGCTGCGGACGGCGGCTGCATGAGCTTCGCGGCCTGGGACGACGGTACGATCATGACCAGCGCGTCCTCCTTCGCACCGGATTGTGTCGCGGGCTGCTTCTGGTCCGGCACGATGGCCACGACGACCTGATCGGAGGTCACCGGCGCGTGGCCCTCGACGTGCTGAATCACGCGCAATTCGTGCTGGCCTGCGCCAAGAGGTGGATCCTGTGCGATGACGACCCATTCGCCGTTTGCATCGGCCTGGCCCTGGGCGACCTCCTTGTCGCCATCGAGAAGGACGATCTTGGCCCCCGGCTGAGCACGCCCGGCGATCACGGCGCGGCCATCCGGCCCGATCCCGGCAACGTCGAAGCTGGGGACCGCTACCGTCGGCGCAGCGGCTGTCGGTGGCGGCGGAGCCTCGGCCGGCGTGGACGGCGCGGCCGCCGACGATGTGGTCGTGGCGGGCTTGGCTGCTTGGCCGAGAACGTTCAGCTCGCTCTGTTTGCTATGCCATGCCACGCTCAAGGCCGCGGCAACAACGACCGCGCCGGCTGCCATCAACCAAAGAACTGTGCGTGACATCACCCTCCAGACGATGCGACGGCGGAACGCCCATGGTTCACGAGCATGCTTCGAAGGTGAAAGGCAAAGCGTGAGGACCGGTGGCGGCGATCACCAACTTTGAAACAGCTTGCGAGTGCCGGGCGAGGCCCACGTCACCGCGTAATTCACGACTTGGCGGCGACGGCATGCAAAAGCCCGACTTTGGGAGCGTAGAGCTTGGCCTTGATGTACTCGACGGCGTTGCCAACCGTCACGAATTCCATTGCAGCGTCGTTGGGAATGTCGATGTTGAACTTCTCTTCGCACGACATGACGATCTCGAAGAGGTCGAGGCTATCAGCTCCCAAATCCTCAACAAGCCGAGCGTTTTGGGTGATCTTTGTTTCATCGGTACCGAGGTGCAGGACAAGTATGTCTCTGACCTCTGCGGCAATGTCGGTCACCGTTTTCCTCCCAATGCTTTGCGCCAGAAACGTACGTCCATAGCTTTGCGAATAAGAAGTTTGAACGGCTTACACGGCAAGGGATCAAAAAGTGATATCGCGACATGGACCTAAAGCGGACGGCATTGTCACGTTGCTGAATGAGGAACTCAAGAAGGCTGCATCCCGTAGGTCTTCAAGCGGCCGCCGCACGCCAGACGTCCATCGCCGCGGCGCGGAGGCTGCGGTGCGTCGACGCTGATGTCAGATGACGTTGGACGTTGAAGGTATTGTAGACGGCGGCATGGGTTGAGAAAAATCGTTGGGCTGATCCTCGGCTCTTGAAGCCCTGCATCTTGCGTTCCCGTTCGTCGGGTTGGCTGATGCGAGTTCTCCGCTCGTCTTCCACCGACCACGCTCATGGTGCTTCTCGATGCCGAGGTCGCGGGCAGCAGCGCCATACGACCGCAGGTCGTCAGTGATCAACCGATCGGGAACAAAGCCGTATTTCCTGAGCAGCTCGCGCATGAGCTTCAGTGCGGCATGCTGATCCCGTTTCGACTGACCAGGACATCGAGGATCTCGCCCTCGGCATCGACTGCGCGCCACAGGTAGGCCGTGCGGCCATCGATCTTGAGATAGACCTCATCCAAATGCCAGCTCGTGTGGGGCTTGGGCCGGCGCTTGCGCAAGTCCGCGGCGATCATCGGTCCGAAATGGATGACCCAGCGACTGATGAACTCGTAGGACACCCCAATGCCGCGTTCTGCCAACAAATCCTCGACGTCGCGCAAGCTCAAGGTGAACTTGAGGTAAAGCCAGATCGCCTGCTGAATGATCTCGGGTGGGAACCGGTAGCCGCCATAGCTGATTTTCTTCATCCTGTTGGCTACCGGCCAGGCAGAAGAACTGCAACTTGCCGGGCGACGTGACAAATCCGTGCGGCCTCCTCGAGGGCCGCCTTTTGTTCACGGCGCGCCTGTTCTAGTTCCTTCTGGGCGGGATCCTGCAACGGTGGCGCCGGCACAGTAGCCACAGATGTTTGCGTGGACGGTCGCGGCACAGATGGCCAGGGACCAATGATGAACCAGCCACCCGTCAGCGCAGAAATAACGGCCACGCCTGCGGCTAACTTAAGCGCCGGCCGTCGAGCACGTCCTTCCAGCCATCCGCCGAATGGACGTTGCCCGGACGCAGCGCGCACCGTTCCAGATCGAACTGGTTGAACACGAACAGCGGATGGTAACAGGTACAGGCGAAGTGGCCGTTGTAGGCGGTGCCTTCCTGCTCACCATGCGTCGGGCTGACACTCGCATCCATGTCGAGCACGATGGACCGCAGCGAGCGGCGGCCATGAACGCAATCGATCCATTGCCCGGAGAAACCGGTGAGTGCGGCGAGGTTCGCATCATTGGCGAGCCACTCGGTCTCGAACCGCCCCATCTGGCTGGTCGAGGCCGCGTCGCGCTCGACAGCCTTGCCGCCGACGATCCAGCACATCGCAGGATCACGCCCCAGCCGGTCGGCGTCGTTGACGTCCTCATATCCGGCAAGCCGACCGAACACCGACTGGCGCAGCATGCCCACAGCATGGCGACCGTTGCGGCCTGTGCGCCCGTCAACCAGATGCTGCTCCGCGATGGCCATCAGGCCGAGCGCGTCATCGAGTTCGCGATAGGCCAGCAAACCGGCATCTGAGGTGACGCTGGAACCGTGGAACTCCAGATTGAGGCGGCGGTCGAAATCGAGCCGCAGAGCATCGGATTCGGCTTCACCCGCTGGCTGTGCCATCATCGCCTCGATCCAATGAAACAAGATGCTGAATCCTATGGCTCAAATGGAACCGGCGCGGCCAAGTTCAAGGCTTCATCCGGGTAATGAGGGTTTAGGTACAGAATCGGGATCAGCATCTCCAGGCTCTTCGAGCGCCGCGCATAAGGGGGCAAGATCGCCGGTGTGAAGCCGATACGCCCCGCATCGGCGGCGCCGGCTTCCCGGTCGCGCACGCGCGGCTGGCGTACCGCGACACGGCCGATACCGGTCATGATCTCCCGCCCCGGCAGATGGCCGTGGCGCACCACGCGCAACAGCCCGGCTTCGGTCTTGAGATCGGCGTACTGGCCCAGGAACTCGGCAACCTCCGCTTCAACCGCCTGCGTCAGCAAGGCGCGCGCCCCATTGCGCAACACATCAGTGAATAGATCGTTGAACGTCCCTGGTTGGATCAGCTTGACGACGCTATCGTTGGACACGGCGTATCACTCCTTCGGTCGAGAAGTGGAGGCTCGAACACCCCCACGATACGACGCCTGTTCCACTTTACGCCGTCACCAACTTCAGGCCATAGCTCGCCGTGCGCCCTACAGGCCGCGAGCGCTTTCTCTAGCTGGAGCCGGTCAGAGCGTCGGCCGCTTTCTGTCTCTGTGAACGATTGCAGCGGGGGCCAGCCACCGCCCCCTGCCGCCATAAAGCGCCGCACGGTCTCCCGCTGGACTTCGATCCCGGGTCGTGTCCCAGGTAGTGGTGTAGCTGGCGGAGCAAGGCCGCGAGCGAGCGCGCTGTTTGATAGCGCCGTAGCGAGGGAGCGTCCTTGCGGCGGTCACCGGCGATTTCCGGGTTAGGGTCGGGTTGGGAAGACCAACTCTTGACCAAGGACACCACCGATGACCGCTGAGATGATGAACCTGCGTTCGCTCGTGGAGAAGACCCCCGATGCCGATGTGCTGCGCGATATGATCGGCTTTGCCGCCGAGCGGCTGATGGAGATCGAGGTCGGCGCCCTGACCGGCGCCGGCCATGGCGAGAAGAGCGCGACGCGGCTGGTGCAACGTAACGGCTATCGCGAGCGCGACTGGGAGACTCGAGCCGGCACGGTCGAACTGCGTATCCCCAAGCTGCGTAAGGGCAGCTACTTCCCGGGCTTCCTGGAACCCCGCCGCATGGCCGAGAAGGCGCTCACGGCGGTGATCCAGGAGGCCTACATCCATGGCATCTCGACCCGTTCGGTCGACGACCTGGTCAAGGCCATGGGCATGAGCGGCATCTCGAAGAGCCAGGTCAGTCGCGGCTGTGCGAGGAGATCGACCAGCGGATGAAGGCCTTCCTCGACCGGCCGATCGAGGGCGACTGGCCGTATCTGTGGATCGACGCGACCTACGTGAAGGTCCGCCAGGCCGGCCGCATCGTGTCGGTCGCCGTGATCGTCGCGGTCGGCGTCAATGCCGACGGCCGGCGCGAGGTGCTGGGCATGGATATCGGTCCCTCCGAGGCCGAGACCTTCTGGACGGCGTTCCTGCGCAAGCTCGCCCGGCGCGGCCTGCGCGGCGTGAAGCTGGTCGTCTCCGATGCCCACGAAGGCATCAAGGCGGCCGTCTCCAGGATCTTCACCGCCACCTGGCAACGCTGCCGCGTCCACTTCATGCCCTGGCCCATGCCGGCAGGAGCGGCCGGCGGGTCGTCTCGGCCTTCATCGCCACAGCCTTCGCCCAGGACGATGCCGAGCAGGCCCGCGCGCAGTGGCGCCGCGTCGCCGACCAGCTCAGGCCCAAGGTCCCAAAGCTTGCTACGTTGATGGACCAGGCCGAGCCCGACGTGCTCGCCTACATGAGCTTCCCGCCCCAGCACCGCACCTCGGCCTTGCCCATGTTTTCCTGGGTGTTGCCGCAGGCCTTGAACGAGATCGACGGCATCTTCTCGGCGATCGCCTTGATGCGATCCTTCACCGGCGAGGTGTCGTCGCGCAGCATGTGCAGGCCGGGACCGAAGGTGACGACCTCGATCTCCACCTTCTCGCCGAGGTCCTTGTAATATTGCTCGACGTTTGTCGCATTGTTGAGCGCCAGATTCATCATCGCCGGCTCGTTGGTGTTCACCTGCAGGATAAGGCGATGCGCCTTCTTTGCGATGCCTTGTGCGGTCGGCGTCGATGCTGGCGCATTGCTCTGCGCCGCCGCCGGCAGGGCGACAAGGAACAGCGCCACGACGCACACCGCCGCCGCCCGCATCACATGTCCAAACCTTGTCATAATGCCCTCCTGTGTGGGTTGTTGTTCAGAGATCGTCAGTTGCGCGGCGCGCCGGCGGTGGCCGGCCATTTGCAGGGAATGGGCAGCCGCTCCAGCGCGATTTTCAGGGCAGCGAGGGCGTAGCGTCCCTCCAGTGCCGCGCCCTGCAGGGCGGCGACACGAAAGGCGATGTCGCCCCGGTCGGGCAGCGACGCCAGCAGGCGCACGACATCGCCCTTGATGGCGACGCCGGTCCCCGACGCCGGCGTGCCGGCCGCGACCACCTCCGGCTGGCCGTTATTGACGCCGTAGGAGACGACATAGTCCTCGGCGCGGCGCGTGAGGGTCGGGCTGCCGATCACCAGGTCCGTGCGGCCGCCGCGAGACTGGATCGAGAGCTGCAGGGTGGCGCCGTCCGGCCGGCCCCCTGACGACGCGGTGGCGATGGCAACCGGCGTGTAGTCAAGGGGCGAGGTCGTCTCGCTGACGATCCAGTTGTCGGCCGCCGGCGGCGCCGCAGGCGCAGGCGCAGGTGACGCCGCCGGGCGCGGCGGTGGCGGCGGCGCGAGGTCGTGCGAAAGTTTCTCCAGGCATTCCAGCCTTTCGGCATGCGCAAGCAGCGAGCAGGTGCGCAGCTTCTCCATCGCCTCGCCGGTGCCCTGCGCCAGCGTGCCGGCGCTCGCCAGCCTGAACGTGAAAGTCAGGCAGATCGTGGCGATCTTCATTGATTCTTCGGCTGCTTGCGCGCCTCGCGTTCGAGCCATTCCTGCGCCGCCGGGAAGCGGGTGAGGCCGGGGACCGTCGCGCCGAGATTGATCGTCTTTCAGTTGCGGTCGAAGCCCGGGGCCTGCAGCTTGTCGATCCGGGTAAAGAGGGTGTCGGTGAAGCGGGCGACGCGCCGGTAGTGCGTCGGAGTTGATGATCGCCAGATCGATGCCGCGCAGATAGAGCAGCGAATTCACGTTCTCGGTTGGGCCGCGCGTGACGATGGGCAGGACATGCAGGTTGTCTCCGTCATCGACAACTCGGGCCATCTCGGCCGCCAGACGCAACGGCGCGCCTTCGATCCGGCCGGCAGCGAGGCCGACAGTCCAGGCGTTAATCTTTCCCTGTTGCTGCTCATAGGTTGGCGCGCGCGGCGACAGTGGGCTGCCCCTGCGCATCGGCCTCGATCGGCTGCAGTGCCAGCACCATCGCAGCCCCCACCATGGGCGTGCATAATATGCGCGAAGCAGGCATCATGATCATCAACGAGTTCCCTCCCGAACGTCCGATCCACGTCGCAGCTGAAGCGCCGGTCTCGCCGGGCCCGATATGCGAGTGGCGAAAACCACGGCACTTCACTTACGCAACGCATTCAATCGATCCCCTGCCTCCTGAACGCCGCCAGCAAACGCCTTGGCATAGAGTTCCTGGGCCTTGGCGGCATCGCCTTGCGTGCCGACGGTTCCCCATGCCGTGAGGATGGCCGGGTCATAGGTCTCCGCCAGCGCGAACAGCGCCGCTGCGCTGCCCGTCTCGGCGGCGCGGTCGAGCACGGTCCGCGCCGCCCCGACATTGCCCTGACCCAGCAACAGGCTGGCGCGCGCCATCAGGCGGAGCGCTTCCGGATTGCCGGGCGCCTCCGGCACGGTCGGCCGCGCCGCTATCGTCGCTAGCTTGTCGACCGCCGGCATCACCGGCTTGCCATTCGAAGGGAGCGGGGTTGTCCCAGCTATGTCCGTCGCCGGTGCCTGCGTCACGTCAGGCGTATCCAACAGGCTCACCGTGGCGTCGCGGCTACGGCTTGGCGTGGCGTCCCGGTGTGCCGAGTGGGCCAGCGTCGGATTGCCAGGCTCTTCCTCCGCCGCCGGCAGCACCGCCTCCAGCGCGGTCGGCCACGCCGCAATCGTCGCTGGCTTGTCGACCGCCGGCATCACCGGCTTGACACTCGTGGGGCGCGGGACTGTCGCCGGTTTGTCGATCGCCGGCGCCCGCGTCGGGCCAAGTGTATCCGACAGGCTCGCCGTGGCGTTGTTGCGGCCTCGGAGCGGCGGGACGTCCCGGCGTGCCGCCAGCTGTTCCTCGAGCGCCAGATTTCGGGCACGTTCCTGCGCCAGGAACTGCTGGTATGCCTCCGACTGCCTTTCCGTATGCTGCAGCGCCTGCCGCAAATCGGTCAGCTCCTGGTCCTGGGCCGCCTTGTCGGCCAACGCCGTCCCCTGCGACCGGAGCTCGCGCCACGCCGTGGCTAGCTCGCGGGCCAGCTGCTCGGCCTTGTCGCGTTCCTGCTGCAGCGTCTGCTTGACCTGCGCCAAGTCTTCACTGGCCTGCGGTACCGGCGGGATCGTCATCGCGACATGATTGGCGACTTCGCTGCGGTAGAGCGACCAGCCGGCGAACGCTATCACCAGGGAAGCGGCGATCGCGGCGAGCGTGAGCCCCCGCGGCGCGCCACGGGGGTCGGTCGGCGCCTCAAGCGGCCCCATCGTCGCCGGCTTGGCGCCCGCCGGCATCACTGGATTGTCACTCGTGGGGCGCGGGGCTGCCGCGGGTTTATTGGTCGCCGGCGCCGGTGTCGGGAGAAGGGTGTTCGAAGGGCCCGCCGTAGCGTTGCGGTCAGGGCCCGGCGGCGCATCGCGGCGTGCTGAGCGGGCCAGTTCCGGATAGCCGGGCGCCTGCGGCGCCTTCGGCCGCGCCTCCATCGTCGGCAGCGCCGTGACTCTATTACAACCGCTTGTGACGATGCGCAGCATGATCCTTCACCCCTAACCTTAAGTCCCACGGCTAGGCTTGATGCGCTCTCTGAACGATACGCCTACCGTCCAAGCATCAAAGCTGCCACCCAACTGCAACAATAGCCCCAAGGTCTGCTCAGAGTCTGTGCAGCCCGGCCCTGCTCTGTGACAACACAATAACAAATTACCCATGCGTGGCCGCGGCAGCGAGCCCATCATCAACTCTGAATGGGAGTAGCTCCCGATCACTCGCCAACAAGCCGCCCCTGTCGGCCTTCGCTTGCGCTCGCGCGATACTGCCAAGCTCGGGCAACTAATGCTGAATGACGGCCGGTAGGGTGCAGACGCCTGATCTTGTCGTCATGGTTAATTCAGTCTCTACGATCGAGACCAAAACAGCATACTGCAGGAGATTTTCCGGGCTTGTCACGTTGCTGAACGAGGAACGCAAAGAGACTGCGCGCCTAAGTCCTCAAGCCTCAGGCGACCGCCGCATGCCAAGTATCCATCGCCGCGGCGCGGAAGCCTCGGTGCGTCGACGCTGAGGTCAGATGACGTGGACGTTGAAGGCGTTGCAAACGGCTGCATGGGTTGAGAGAAATCGTTGGGCTGATCCTCGACTCTTGAAGCCCTGCATCTTGCGTTCCCTTCGTCGGGTCGGCTGATGCGATCGGGAACGAAACCGTATTTCTTCAGCAGCTGTCGCAGGAGCTTCAGCGCGGCATTCTTGTTCCGTTTCGCCCGGACCAGCACATGGAGGATCTCGCCCTCGGCATCGACGGCGCGCCATAAGTAGACCAGGCGGCCATAAATCTGAGATAGACCTCATCCAGATGCCAGCTCGTGTGAGGTCTAGCAGTTTGCTGAAGAACCTGTCGGTTTTTCAGGATTGATAATTCCATAGCGCAGTTTTGGCTGTGGAGCATGTGGGCGATGCGCGGTGAGTTTCGAGATCAAGGTGGATTGTTTTCCTACGTCGATCCCGAGGATCGCATTCCGGCAGGGCATCCATTGCGCAAGGTGCGGGCGCTGGTTCGTGAAGTGTTGAAGGATCTGAGCCGCAGCTTCAGCAAGCTTTATTCGCCTGAAGGCCGGCCCTCGATCCCGCCGGAGCAGCTGTTGAGCGCCCTGCTGCTGCAGGTGCTCTACGGCATCCGGTCGGAGCGGCTGCCGATCGAGCAGCTCGACTACAACCTGCTGTTCCGCTGGTTCGTCGGGCTGTCGCCCGACGATCGGGTGTGGGACGCCACCACCTTCACCAAGAACCGCGAGCGCCTGCAGCAGGGCGAGGTGTTCGACAGGTTCATGGCCAAGCTGCTGGGCCATCCCAAGGTCAAGCCGTTGCTGTCGGACGAGCACTTCTCGGTCGACGGCACGCTGATCGAGGCGTGGGCTTCGCACAAGAGCTTCAAGCCGAAGGATGCGCGACAAGGGCGATGACGGCTCCAACTTCCATGGCCAGAAGCGCAAGAACGATACCCATGCCTCGACCAGCGATCCCGACGCCAAGCTCTATCGCAAGGCAGCCGGCCGCGAGGCGAGGCTGAGCTACATGGGCCACGTGGTCATGGAGAACCGCAATGGCCTGGCGGTTGCCGGCAAGGTCAGCCAGGCCAACGGCACGGCCGAGTGGCGCGCCTCGGAGGCCTTGCTCAAGCGCAAGGCCCGACGACGGGGCCGCCGCATCACGGTCGGCGAGGACAAGGCCTACGACTGCCGCGACCACGTCATCGCCCTGCGCCGCCTCAACGTCACGCCGCACGTCGCCCAGAACGACGCCCTGACCAAGACCGGCCGCCGCCGCACCAGCGCCATCGACAAGCGCACCACCCGGCACGTCGGCTACCGCATCTCCCAGTCGTGCCGCGCCATGGCCGAGTGCATCTTCGGTTGGGGCAAACAGCACGGCTGTCCTTACTCAAAACTCCGGAAAGCCGAGAAAGCATAGAGCTTTTGGCGCCGCAGTCATACCGTCATAGGCATGATCACGCTTCTGTCCGCCTTCGGTTCCCTGCTCTCGTTCCGGGTTCGTAGTCGCGCTCACCCTGGAGCTCGAACTCGTCGCCCTGCGACATCAGTTGACCGTCCTGCGCCGGCAACGCCCTCGGCCGGCCTCGGCTCTTCTCCGCCGACCGGCTGCTCTGGGTGTGGCTTTACCGGATCTGGCCGCAGGTCCTCGACGCCATGATGCTGGTCAAACCGGCAACTGTGATCGACTGGCATCGTAAAGGATTCCGCCTCTACTGGCGGCGGCGGTCACGCCACCTGGGACGGCCCAGGATGAGCCGCGAGATCCGTGATCTGATCCGCACGATGAGCCTGGCAAACCCGCTTTGGGGCGCGCCCCGCATCCACGGCGAGCTGCTCAAGCTCGGCATCGAGGTCAGCCAGGCTACGGTCGGCAGATACCTGCCGTGGCGGCCCAAGGCCCCCTCCCCGACCTGGCGCTCGTTTCTGCACAACCACCTGCATGACACCGCCGCCGTCGACATGTTCGTTGTCGTAACGGCGACGATTTCAGCTGCTCTACGCCCTCGTCGTCCTCGGCCATGGGCGAAGAAAGGTCATCCATTTCGATGTCACCCCAAATCCCGACACAAGGCTGGCTGGCCCGCCAGATCACCGAGGCCTTCCCCTGGGACACTGCGCCTCGCTTTCTGCTGCGAGACCGAGACGCTTCATATGGTCAGACCTTCCGCGATCGTGTCCAGGCGATGGCGATCGAGGAGGTCGTCACTGCGCCGCGATCGCCATGGCAGAACGCCTATGTCGAGCGCATCATCGGCTCGATCCGCCGCGAATGTCTCGATCACGTCATCGTCTTCGATGAGCGTCACTTGCGCCGTGTGCTGTCGGCATACTTTGACTATCACCACCGAAGCCGCACGCATCTCTCGCTCGGCAAGGATTGCCCCGAGCCTCGGCCCGTACAGCCGCCCTCTGCCGGCACCGTTGTCGCCTTCCCACAGGTCGGCGGTCTGCACCATCGCTACGAGCGTCGCGCAGCCTGAACTGTTGCCGGTGACTGAACTTGTACCGCCATCGCGGTGCCGGCCGTCGTCGCCGTCCGCAATTGCGTCGCTCGGAGGCAGGCGCGCTCAGAGCCCACGCAGGGAGGCCGCGCCGCAAGAGAGACGGCGCGCTCTTCGATCACCGAACATCATCAACCGTGGCCTTCATCGACAAACGGAATTTTGAGCAGGGACAGGTCAGAATTGGACGCGAAAAACAG
>CAWJJJ010000005.1:0-84532 GCA_963843185.1 uncultured Alphaproteobacteria bacterium | reverse complement strand
GGCTCGGTTTGTTTGAACAGTTTCGCGGGCTTTCTAAGTGGAGCCTCTGCCGGGGTTAGGCCGCCGCGAGTAGCGGCGGCCGGTTGAAGTACGCCCGATCCGGCGGTTGCCGGTCAAGACTTGAATGCGGTCGACGCGAGTTGTAGAAGGCGATGTATCTGCCGAGTGAGCCGCGTGCGTCGCTCACCGTGTCGTAGGCGCGCAGGTAGACCTCCTCGTATTTGATCGTTCGCCACAGCCGCTCGACGAACACGTTGTCACGCCACGCCCCTTTGCCGTCCATGCTAATCGCGATCCCCTTGGCGAGCAGCGCGCCGGTGAACTCGGCACTGGTGAACTGACTGCCCTGATCGGTGTTGAAGATCTCCGGTGTGCCGTAACGCGACAGAGCTTCCTCCAGTGCCTCGACGCAGAACGCCGCCTCCATCGTGATCGACAGCCGCCATGCCAGAACCCGGCGGCTGAACCAGTCGACAACGGCCGCCAGATACACGAAGCCGCGCGCCATCGGGATATACGTGATGTCCATGGCCCACACCTGGTCGGGCCGTGTGACCGCCAGTTTGCGCAGCAGATACGGGTAAATCTTGTGCCCGGGTGCCGGTTTGGACGTGCTCGGCCGGCGATACAGCGCCTCGATCCCCATGCGCTTCATCAGCGTTGCGACGTGCAGGCGCCCGACCGCGAAGCCTTCGCCAGCCAGCAGGTCGCGCAGCATCCGGCTGCCGGCGAACGGGAAGTTCAGGTGCAGTTCGTCGATCCGGCGCATGACGACGAGATCGGATGCCCAATGCCAGAGCCTGCCGGGCCACCGGCAGATCATGCGATCGATCGATCATCGCTTTGCGCTCACAACGCCCGCCTTGCCGAGCGCTCCTTCCAAAAAATCGTTCTCCAGTGTCAGCTCCCCAATCTTGGCATGCAGAGCCTTCAGGTCGACAGCCGGTTCACGACGTCGGGCTCCGTTATCGAACACACCGGCAGCGCCCTCCAAAAGCTGCGCTTTCCATTGCGTGATCTGATTCGGATGAACGTCAAATCGTTGCGCAAGGTCCGACAGCGTCATCTCGCCCTTCAACGCCGCCAACGCCACTCTCGCCTTGAAGGCCGCTGTGTGGTTCCGCCGTGTCCGTCTGCCCATGATAGCTCCTGATCCTCGGCCATCCTGGCCGTCGTCAGGCAGAAACTCCACTTAGCCCCACTGTGCAGATTTCCCGAGCCACCTCTCGACCTTGGTCGAGCGTCACACGCGTTACGTGATGTTGGCCAAGGTAGCAGGTAAGGACACCCAGACGGTAGTCTCCGCACTTATCAAGCAGGCGAAGAAGCTACCTGTCCGTCGTCAGAACGATAGATACGGATCGGGTCTATCTGGAAGAGAGGATCTGGCGCATCTGCTGATTGATGTTAAGCGGCGATTGCACGGTGGTTCAAGCGCTGCGTTGGATGGTCTGTCGTTTGATCCTTTCTCGTTCCAGCAAGATGGTGTTGCCACGGCCGAAGTAGACATCGGCGGGTGTCAGGTTGCCGATGGCCTCGTGGTAACGCTGATGGTTGTAGTGATCGACGAAGGCGTTGATCTGGGCCTCGAGATCGCCCGGCAGATAGTAGTTCTCGAGAGGATGCGGTTCTTCAGCGTCTGGTGCCAGCGTTCGATCTTGCCCTGAGTTTGAGGATGGAATGGAGCGCCCCGGATGTGCCTGATGCCACGGTCCTTGAGCCATTCTGCCAGATCGCCGGCGATGTACGTTGTCGCTCAGCAGGCGTGGCCGATGTGTGACCTGCGCACTCTCGCAGCCTGATGCCGTGAGCGCCAGCTCCAGTGTCTCCGTCACATCCTCGACCTTCATCGTCGTGCATAGCTTCCAGGCGATGATGTAGCGCGAGAAGTCGTCGAGGATGGTCGACAGATAGAACCAGCCCCAGCCGATCACCTTGAGATAGGTGAAGTCGGTCTGCCACAGCTGGTTCGGCGCCGTCGTCTTGTCCTTGAACTCATCGGCAGCCTTCACGACGATGAAGGCCGGGCTCGTGATCAGGTCGTGAGCCTTGAGCAGCCGGTAAACCGAAGCCTCCGACACAAAGTACTTCTTCACATCGGTGAAGCGCGTCGCTACCTCCCGCGGCGACAGCTCCGGCTCGTCCAGCGCCAGTTCGACGATCTGCTCCCGGACCTCTTCCGGGATCTTGTTCCACACCCGCCTCGGCCGGGACGGCTTGTCTTCCAGCGCCTCGGGCCCGCCCGCCTGCAGGCGGGCATACCACCGGTAAAACGTCATCGGCAGGATACCGAGCGTGGCCAGGGTTCGTCGGACCGGCAGGTGAGAGTGCTCGACCAGGCGGATGATCTCCAGCTTCTCGGAACCGGGGTGTCTCATTCCCCGTCTCCCCCATCCGCGATCATGCTTTTTTAAGCAGACGCAGTTCAAGCGCCTGCTCGGCCACGACCTCCTTCAGCGCCCGCGCCTCACGCCGGAGGTCCGTCACCTCGCTGCTCGTCGCCGCCCGCGCCGTGTCGCCCGCCAGACGACGTTTGCCGGCCTCGAGGAACTCCTTCGACCAGTGACCTGAGCCCCAGAAACTCCTCCAGGTTGAGGTAGAATCCGTCTTCGAGAGGAGACGGCGATGAAGAAGGCGCGGTTCACGGAAGAGCAGATCATCGGGATCTTGCGGGAGCACGAGGCTGGTACGGTGACATTGGATGTCTGCCGCAAGCACGGGATCAGCAGCGCGACGTTCTACAAGTGGAAGGCCAAGTACGGCGGGCTTGAGGTGTCGGAGGCCAAGCGGCTGCGGTCGCTGGAGGACGAGAACCGCCGGCTGAAGAAGCTGCTGGCCGAGGCAATGCTGGACAACGCGATGCTGAAGGATATCGCGACAAAAAAATGGTGACGCCCGCAGCCAGGCGGGAGGCCGTGGCGCACCTGTGTAGCGTGCATGGGGTGAGCCAGCGGCGGGCGTGCCGAACGATCGGGGCGGAACGAACCTCGATCCGCTATCGGCATCGGCGTGTGGACGATGGCGCGATGCGGTCGCGTCTGCGGGAACTGGCAGCGGTACGCCGCCGCTTCGGCTGGCGACGGCTGCATGTGCTGCTGTCGCGCGAGGGTGTGCGCGTGAACCACAAGAAGCTGCGGCGGCTTTACAACGGCTGCAGGTTCGCCGGCGTGGCGGACGCAAGCGGGCCTTGGGCACCCGGGCGCCGATGGTGCTGCCGCAGGGTCCGAACCAACGCTGGTCACTCGACTTCGTCAGCGACACGCTGACCGACGGCAGGCGGTTCCGCATCCTGGCGATGGTCGACGACTATACCCGGGAGTACCTCTGCCTGGTGGCTGACACTTCCTTGTCCGGGCTGCGGGTCGTGCGCGAGCTGGATGCGCTGATTGCCCGGCGCGGTCGACCTCTGGGCTGCGTCTCCGACAACGGAACTGAGCTGACCAGCATGGCGATCCTGCGTTGGTCGCAGACGAGCGGCGTGGACTGGCACTACATCGCACCTGGCAAGCCGACGCAGAACGCCTTCATCGAGAGCTTCAACGGTCGGCTACGCGACGAGCTGTTGAACGAGACGCTGTTCACCTCGCTTGCTCACGCACGCGCTGCCCTCGAGGAATGGCGCCGCGACTACAACACCGAACGACCGCACAGCGCGCTCGGCAATCTGACGCCGGTCGCCTACGCGGCTCGCAACGCCTCTGTTCCGCAACAGCCTGGGGCGCTGCGCTCAACCACGGGCTTCGCGCCCCAGGCTGTTGCAACACCGGGCCGGACAGGCCCAAATGACGAACGGATTCTACTGCCGGCTGGATGAAACTTGGGGCGCAGGTCATAGCCAATATTGCGTGGGTTGCATAGTACCCTGGAATACTCGGAAATGGCGGCGAGGGCTGAGTGGCCAGAGCCTGGGTCGATTCGCAAATCATCCAGCTCAAGGCGAGTGGCGCCAACGGCGCACCTCGCCGATTTGGGCAACGTCACCGGCTACACAGTGTCGTTCCTGATGGTCGAGACCCTGCGGCGCTACGGCGACGAGCTGACGCGCGCCAATGTCATGAAGCAGGCGTCATCCTTCCGGAAGTTCCGCGGGCCCATGATCCTGCCGGGCACCACCGTCTCGACCAGCCCGACCGACTACTACTCGATCCAGGCGGTCCAGCTTCAGCGCTTCAAGGGCCAGACGTGGGAGCTGTTCGGCGAGGTCATGCACTCCGAGGCTTCGTAAGGGGGCAGCCGCGAGAAACGGCGCCGCTAGCGCGCGCGGGCCCGGCGACCGACGAACAGGATGAGGGGAATCGCGAGGGCCGAGCAGAGCGTGTAGAAGCCGAAGGCGTTGATGTAACCCAGCATCGCTGCCTGCCGGCTGATCTCCTTCGAAAGCTTGGCCAGGCCGCCGACCGTCGTGGTGTCCCATCCTCCGGTGACCCAGGGCAAAGCGAGCGAGCGGTTGTAGGGGCTCACCATCTCGACCAGTCGGCTGTAATTGGCGCTGCTGGCGCGCACGATCTCGGCGACGCAGATCGAGATGAAAAAGCTAGAGCCGATGTTGCGCAGCAAGTGGTAGACCGCCGTGCCCTCGGCGAGGTTGGCCGAGCCGATGGTCGAGAAGGTGACGAGCGTGAGCGGCACCCAGATGACGCCGATGGCGATGCCCTGCACCAGGCTGTTGGCCATCAGCGTGCCGGTGTCGACGTTGAGGTCGATGCCCATCAGCCAGACGCCGGAGATCGTCTGCAAAGCGAAGCCGCCGATCAGCCCGATGCGCGGGTCCATACGGCCGATGAAGATGGCGAGAAAGAACCCGATCGTCGCGCCGACGCCACGCGCGGCGATGATCTCGCCGATCAGCGCGTCGGGAAAACCGGCATGCTGCTGCAGGAGCGGCGGCAGCAGCACCATCGGCGTGAAGTTCAGCATGCCGTAGATCAGGACCAGCACCAGGCCTAACGCATAGTTGCGGTCGAGCAGCAGGCCGAGATTGAGGAATGGTCGCGGCGCAGTGAGGCTGTGGGCGATGAAGATCCAGAAGGCGAGGGCTGCCACGAACGCCTCGATGACGATCTCGCCCGAGTCGAACCAGTCGAGCCGCTGGCCGCGCGACAGCACGAGCTGCACGCAGGCGATGGCGACGGACAGGGAGAGAAAGCCCGTCCAGTCGAGCGCCACCCGTCCGGTCGGGCGGTCGGCCGGCAGGGTGAGCCGCAGGCCCGCGAACGACATCAGGCCGACCGGCACGATCATGTAGAAGGCCCAGCGCCAGCTATAGATCTCCGACAGCATCCCGCCCACGGTCGGGCCGATCACCGGGCCGATGACGACGGCCATGCCGAAGATCGAGGTTACCAGCCCCTGCTGCCGCTTGGGGAAGGCGTCGAGCAAAATCGTCTGCGACAGCGGAATGACCGGCGCACCGAGCGCGCCCTGCAGGACGCGCCACAGGATCAGGGCCTCCAGCGAATCCGCCGAGCCGCACAGGAAGGTCGTGACGGTGAAGGCGAGGACCGACCAGGTCATGGTCTCGCGCCGGCCGAAGCGCGCCGCCAGCCAGCCCGTCATCGGCGTCGCCACCGCCGTCGCCAGGATGTTGAAGGTCATCGCCCAGGCGATCTCGTCCTGGGTCGCCGACATTGCGCCCTGCATCTGCGGCAGCAGCGTCGAGGCGATCAGTAGGGTGGTGGCATAGAGGGTCGAGCCCATCACCACCATGACGAGAATCAGCACCCGCCGGCCCAGCGAGAAGGCTTCGGCCGGGCTTGAGGGGACTGAGACGGCGGTCGTGGCGCTTGAACTCATAGCCGAGGCTACTGTAGCCTAGGCAACAATTGTGAGCCAGACCATGGACCCCGACGACGACGGATATATCGGCTACATGCTGTCGGACGTGGCGCGCCTGATCCGCACCGTGTTCGATCGCCGCGTGCGCGACATCGGCCTGACCCGCGCGCAGTGGTTGGTCCTGACGCGGGTCTATCGCCGGCCGGGCGTCAGCCAAACCGAACTCGCCGACATGCTGGAGATCGACAGGGCCAGCGCCGGCCGCATGATCGACCGAATGGAGAAAGGCGGCTGGGTCGAACGTCGCCCGGACTCGGCCGACCGTCGCATCAACCGCCTCCACCTCACTGCCGAGGCGCGCAGGGTCCACGCCAACATGTGGGCGATTGCAGAGGCCACGGTCGATGACGCGCTCTCGCCATTGTCGGCCCAGGAGCGGGCGTCCTTCACCAAGCTGACTGCGAAGGTGAAGGGCAAACTGCAGGCCCTGGCCGGGGGGGCCACATGAGTTCGTCGCGGGCAAACGGGAATACGCTTGATCCTGCTGGTGGCGGTGCCGTTGGTGGCGATCGCAGGAGCCGCCCTCTGGTGGCTGTCCGGCGGCCGCTATGTCAGCACCGACAACGCCTATGTGAAGGCCCACATCGTACAGATCGCACCGGAAGTGTCCGGCCAGGTGCGCCGCGTGCTGGTGCACGACCATGCCACGGTCGCCGCGGGCGAGACGCTGATGACCATCGAGTCACGGCCATTCCGGCTGGCGCTCGACAGCGCCGAAGCCGAGTTGGATGCGGCGCGCGCGCAGGTCGAGACCTTGCGCGGCACGTGGCGCGAGGCGGTGAGCGAGCTGGCCGACGCCGAGGCACGCGCCGCCTACTTCCTGCGTCAATCGCAGCGCCAGGAGGAGCTGGCGCTCAAAGGCGTGACCTCGGTCAGCAAGCGCGAGGAGTTGGAGAACGATGCGCGCGCCGCGGCCGATCGTGTCTCCATGGTGCGCGAGAAGCTGCAGCGCGTGCTCACGGCCCTGAACGGCGATCCGCAGCTACCGGCCGAGCAGCATCCGCTGGTGCGCGACAAGACGGCCGCGCGCGAGCGTGCCGCGCTCGACCTGGCGCGCACCACGGTGCGCGCGCCGGTCGACGGCGTTGTGGTGAATGTGCGCGTGCAGCAGGGCGAGCAGGTCAAGGCCGCGACCCCGTTGTTCGCGCTGGTCGTGATCAGCCGGCCGTGGGTCGAGGCCAACTTCAAGGAGACCGAGCTCACCTACGTGAAGGTCGGCCAGAAGGCCACGGTCGTGCTCGACACCTATCCCGACACGACCTGGGAGGCCGTGGTCGAGAGCCTGAGCCCGGCGACCGGCGCGGAGTTCGCCATCCTGCCGCCGCAGAACGCGAGCGGGAACTGGGTCAAGGTCGTGCAGCGCCTGCCGGTGAAGCTGCGGCTGCTGCCCCACGTCGGCGAGCCGGCGCTGCGGGCCGGCATGACCGCGACGGTGAAGATCGACACCGGCCGCCAGCGCAGTGTGGGCTCGGTCGCACAGCTCTGGGGCGGCCGCGCCAGCGAGGCGATGGCGCAGACGGAGTAGCATCAAACGGTTCTCGGCAGGCGTTTCACAAATTGATGCTGGCCGACCCTGCCTTGTCCCAGTCGATCCAGTCCTTGAGTGGCAGGAAGCTGCCGTCATCGACCCCGATCTCTCTGACGATCAGGGTGTTCAGCTTGGCGTTCATCGCCGAAATCAGGTCGCTGTTGGCGTCGAAATCGTGGGCGAGGTTGACGACTTCGTCGGGATCGGCGCGCAGGTCATAGAGTTCGAGATCGTTCATGGCTCTAAGCGCTTCCAGGGTGGTGGGCGTGTTGAACTGGCGGAACGAGAAATAGCGGCTGAACTTGTAACGCCCGTCGGTGATGCTGCGGATGGAAACTCGCAGCGACCAGTCGATGGGAAAGGATTCGATGGTGCGGAACTGGTCCGTCCTGGCGATCGACTTGTTCAGCAGCGTTTCATAGAGGAACTGCGTGAATTTGGGGTCGTGCACCATGAGCTGGCTGTAGCAGAACAACACACCGCCGCGTGCCTCGCTGAAGCCCGGATTGACAGGCTGCCTGAGCAGCGGCGTGAGGTCCTTGCCCTTCATCCTGGCCATGGTTTCGGCGACAGGTGCCGTGTCCTTGCCCGTCATCGCCACGATGGTCGGCACGAAGTCGAGATGCGAAGTGGTCTCCAGGCAGCGCTGGCCGCCCTTGATCTCCGGATGGACGACCAGCATCGGCACGTGGTTCTGCTGGCGGTAGGCGGTCGTGCCCTTGCCGGACAGGCCGCCGTGGGAGCCCAGCAACTCGCCGTGGTCGGAGGTAAAGATCACGATCGTCTTGTCGGTGAGCTCAAGCTTGTCGAGCTGCTCGAGGACCTGGATGATCTGCTGGTCGACGTCGCGAATGGCGTTGAAGTAGTAGTTCTGGCGCAAGCGGACGCGCCATTCCTCGTTGGGGATCAAGCCCGTGAGGTATCCATTCGCCTGGTGGTAGATGCGATGGGCGGGAACGCGGCCCGGTGCATCGAGCGACTGCTGCCATGTCGGCTGCAGCGGGATGCCATTCCATTCCTGCTTGTAGAGTTTGTCGTCCGGCACGCCGGCGATCTTGAGCTTGGCGTGCTTGGCCTGGACGGGCTGGCCGGGAAGGTCGGTGTTGACCCACATTACGTCGTGCGGATTGACGAGATTGACGGCGAGGTACCAAGGCTGCCGCCGGGCCGTCATCGGCTGGCCGTTGGCCTTCAGCCACTGGGCGGCCTGGGCCGATGTGATCTGGTCGTACTGGTATCCGCCCAGCGCGCCTTCGATGTAGTCGCCCGTGCCGGTGTAGTCGTAGAAGCCGTAGTCGCGATCCATCATCGTCTCGAACAGCGCCTTGACGTCGTTGGCGTGATTTTCCATCGCCATCGCGCCGTTGAGGTGCCACTTGCCTTTGTAGGCGGTGTAATAGCCCAGCTTGCGCAGGATCTTGCCGATGGTCGGCAGCTTGGGATCCAGGCTCTTCATGTAGGGCACGCCGGCATTGTCGAAGATGCCGTTGTGGGGCATGTGCAGGCCGGTATAGATCACGGCGCGCGATGCCGAGCACATGTCCGCCGCGATATGGTGGTTCTCGAAGTAGGTCCCGGTGCGGCGCAGCCGCTCGTGCCCGGGAAGCGGCACGGGCCAGCCCGGGCCCATGTACTGCTCCTGGTCGGTCAGGATGAACAGGATGTTGTAGCCGCCGTCATTCGAGCCGGGCGCTTCGGGCGAGGGGAACGCCGATTCGCTGCCGCCGGTAATGCGGGGCGTCTGGGCGATCGCGGCATCGCCGACGACCGCCGTGCCGGCAAGTGCGCACGCCCGCCTTGAGGAACGTACGGCGCGGAGAGCTGGGTCTGGTCATCAGTAAGGTCCCTCGGGTGGCGCCCGAGGGACCTTTAAGGCAACAGCGCGCCTAGCCGCAAGCCACCGAGTAGATGTGCTGCACTTCGCCGGGCAACGGCATGGCCTGCCAGGTCTTGCCGGCGTCCTGCGTGCCGAACACCTCGCCGTCATAGCGTGCGCCGATATAGACCTGCGCCGGATCGTTCTGGTGCAGGCCGATCGACATGATGGTGCCGTGCACCTGGACCTTGTCGAAGCGCTTCCAGCTCTGACCGCCGTCCGCGCTGCGATAGAGTCCGCCGTCATGGCTCGCGGCGGCGACGGACAGCGCGGCATAGAGCGTGTTGGTCTCGGTCGGCGAGGCCTTTACGTCGCGGCCGTAGGTGGTGGGCGAGAAGCGGCGGATCTCCATGTCCTGCCAGCTCTTGCCGCCGTCGGCGGTGCGGAACAGGCCCATGCGCAGCGCCACGATCGCGGCGTCCGGATCGGCCGGGTTGATGGTGACGGCATGGCCGTCGAGCATGCCCTCGGCCGTGGTATCGCTCACGATCTTGCTCTTGAGGTGCGGCAGCTCGGCCAGCTTGATCAGGCCCTCGCTGCAATCCTGCCAGGTCTCGCCGCCGTCGGTGCTGCGCATCACGCCGTTGATCTCGAGTGCGGCGAAGATCTCGTCCGGCTTCTTGGGGTGCTGGGCGAAGCGCATGACGCGGGACGCGAACGGCCCCTTGCAATGGCTGGCGATGACCGGCGTCGCCAGCTTGCGCCAGCTCGTGCCGCCGTCGTCGCTGCGATAGACGTCGATCGGCGAGGCGCCGGCGAAGATGCGCTTGGGGTCGCGACTGTCGACCATGAAGCACCAGACTTGCTTGTTGGCGTCGGGGAAGTTGGTGCGCCGGAAGGTGGCGCCGCGATCGGTGCTGCGCCACACGCCGTCGTTGGTGCCGGCGAACACGGTCTCGGGATCCTTGGGATGCACGAAGACCGTGAACGCCTGCACGGTGCCCAGCACGTGCTGCCAGTCGCCGTTGCCGGTGGCCCGCCGGAAAACCCCGACCTTGCCGGGATGGTCGGGCTTGCCGAAATAGCCGGCAACGCCGGCGTAGATGTTCGACTGTTCAGCCATGCTGGTCTCCGGGTTTCAGTTCTTCTTGGCGACCATCGGGCAGTTGCCCTGGTCCAAGGGACGAAAGGCTTCCTCGGCCGGGATGGTGGAGATGAAGTTGTAATAGTCCCACGGTCCCTTGGACTCGGAAGGCTTCTTGACCTCGAACAAGTACATGTCGTGCATGTTGCGGCCGTCGGCGCGGATGTAGCTTGTGCCGAAGATCGGGTCGTCCCACTTCTTCTCTTTCATCTTGGCCATCACCTTTTCGGCGTTGTCGGTGCCCGCGGCCTTGACGGCGTTCAGGTAGGCAAGGGTGGCCGAGTAGAACCCGGCCTGCACGCTGGTCGGCATCTTGCCCTTGAACTTCTCGCCGAAGCGCTTGGAGAAGGCGCGCGTCTTGTCGTTGAGGTTCCAGTAGAAGGCCTCGGTGAGCCGGAGTCCCTGGGCGCGCTCCAGCCCGAGGGAATTCACGTCCGTGATGAAGACCAGGAGGCCGGCAAGCTTCTGGCCGCCCTTGACGATGCCGAACTCGGAGGCCTGCTTGATCGAGTTGATGGTGTCGCCGCCGGCGTTGGCGAGACCGATGACCTGCGCCTTGGAGGCCTGCGCCTGGAGCAGGTACGACGAGAAGTCGTTGGTGTTGATCGGTGCCCTGACCTCGCCCAGTACCTTGCCGCCGGCCTTGGTCACGACCGCCGCGACGTCGCGCTGCAGGGCATAACCGAAGGCGTAGTCGGCGGTGAGGAAGAACCAGGTCTTGCCGCCTGCCTTGACGACCGCCGAGCCGGTGCCGTTGGCCAGGGCCGCGGTGTCGTAGACCCAGTGCACCGTGTAGGGATTGCAGAGCTTGCCGGTGATGTCGGACGACGCCGGATCGGTGGCGAGGAAGATCTTCTTCTTCTCGCCGGCGATGCCCTCAATGGCGATGGACGAGGACGAGGCGCCGGCGCCCAGGATCATGTCGACGTTTTCGTTGTCGTACCAGCGGCCGGCCAGGGTGGCGGCCACGTCGGCCTTGTTCTGGATGTCGCCGGTGACCAGCTCGATCTTCTTGCCCATGATGCTGCCGCCGAAATCGTCGATCGCCATCTGGGTGGCGAGGACGGCGCCCGGCCCGTTGATGTCGGCATAGAGGCTCGACATGTCGGTTGCGACGCCGATCTTCACGACGTCATTGGACAATTGCGCCCACGCTGGCGCCCCCCAGGCTGCGAGGCAGAACGCGACCGACCACACTACACTGCGCTTCATCATTTCACTCCCTTGGACCTAGTTGGGCTTTGTTGTTGAGTAAACCCTAGCAAGGTGCTGCCATGGCCGCAAAGCAGGAGGAAGGATCCAGCGGCCATGAAAGAAAGAATTTTGGATATCCCGACCAAAGATGGGGCAATCGAAACCTTCGTTTGCCATCCGGAACGCGGCGGGCCTTATCCGCCGATCTTGTTCCTGATGGACGCCCCCGGCGTCCGCGAGGAGCTCTACGACATGGCCCGCCGGCTGGCGACCGTGGGGTACTATGTGCTGCTGCCCAACCTCTATTATCGAGCCGGCAAGGACACCAAGTACGGCGCCGACGTACTGACCAAGGGCAGCGCCGAGCAGGCGCGGATGCGGGCGGTGCGCACCAAGATGACCATCCCACCGATGATGGACGATGTCGCCGCCCTGATTGCCTTCGCCGACTCCCAGAAGGAATCGAAGAAGGGTCCGGTCGGCACCCATGGCTACTGCATGAGCGGACCCTATTCGCTGGCCGCCGCTGCGCGCTATCCCGACCGCATCGCGGCCGCCGCCTCGTTCTACGGCACCTGGCTGGTAAGCGAGGCGGTGGAGAGCCCGCATCTCACCCTCGGCAAGGCCAGGGGCGAGCTCTACATCTCCTGCGCCGAGCATGACGAACTGGCACCACCCGAGATGGTGAAGGAGCTGAAGGCCCTGTTCGAGAAGTCGGGCAATTCGGGCGAGCTCGAAATCCAGATGGGCGTCCATCACGGCTTCGCCTTCCCGCAACGCTGGTGCTACGACAAGCCGGCCGCAGAGCGGCACTGGGAGAGGCTGATCGCGCTTTATCGAAGGCGGTTGGGCTGACTCCTCCGGACCCTCGGCCGCGTTTTCCTGTGTAACGAACATAAGGGAGCAGACGTCCTTCCTCCAAGGAGGGCTGTTCCATGAGATTTACCGTCCTATTTGCACTTGCCTTGGGCGTGGCCGCCTGTGCGAACGGTGAAGCGGCCTGGCGATCTCTCGATTCAGAACGCGATGCCTGTGCGGCCCGCATAGAAGCCAGTCCCGAGTTTCGGGCGTTGCAGGACAGGCTTGTGAGCAACTTGTCCGCCGCGCTTTCGGATCGCCACAAAGCCACGCCGGCGGAGGCCGCGATGATGCGGACCCTTCACCAGGATTATCTCAGGCCGTGCCAGGAGATCGATTTGGAGATCGCAGGCAGGACGCATCCCTCGTTGCCGGCGCTCTACAATGCCGCGGCAGCGAAAGCAGACGCCAACATCGCCCAACTGGTGTCCTTCAAGATTTCGTGGGGAGACTATGTTCGCAATGGCGCCCAGATCCGAACCGATCTGAACGCCCAGCTGGCAGCCGCGAAGGTCGCACTGCGGCTGCCGTCGCTCAACCACCTGGACCAGCCGCAGTAGACGACTGAAGTCGGCTTTCTCCCTCAATTCGGCGCGCCGCCGGTCGGCTTGAATTTCTGCACGTGCTTGGCGTTGTCGACTTCGCCCGTATAGATGTCGCCCTTGGAATCGACGACACGTTTCATCGTTTCCTCCGTCGTTACGCCACCTTGGCCGGCTCCGCCGGCCGAGCCGGCTGGCGCTTGCCTGACTGCCACGCGTTCAGCATGTCGCGGGCGTGGTTCTTCGTGGGATCCATCGCGCTCTCCTTGCCCGGGACCTTGGCGGCGAGTTCGATGACATAGCCATTGGGGTCGCGGAAATAAATCGAGCGGATGAACTTGTGGTCGGAGACGCCGCGCACTTCGCGGCCTTCCGCCTTGCCCTTGGCGAACATGCGGTCGAGCGCGTCGGGCTCGACCTCGAGAGCGATGTGCAGGTCGAAGTCGTGCTGATCCTTGAATTCGAACGGCATGTCCGGCGCCTCGAAGAAGGCGAGACACGAACCGTCGTCGAGCCGATAGAAGGTGTGCAGCACGCCGGCGCCGGTCCTGCGACCGGTCATGGTCTCCTCGATCTTGAGCGTATGGGCGAGCGGCAGGCCGAGGAAGTCCTCGTAGAAGCGCCGCGTTTCCTCGGAATCGCGGCAGCGATAGGCGTTGTGATGCAGACCCTTGATCATGGGACTCTCCTGTCCAGTTGGCCTGTTCAGATCGCCTGCCAGGGCTGTCCCTTGGTCGAGGCGCAGAAGCCGTTGAAGGTTTCGTAGACCTTGGCGTAGCTCGGCCGCTTTTTGACGTTGGCGAGCCAGCGTTCAACATTGGGATACGCCGAAAGATTGCAATGCACCAGCTCGCCCGCGGTGACGAGCGCGGCCCCGAAGTAATCCGCGATGGTGATTTCGTTACCGCACAGAAACTGGTTCTTGGGGCCGATGAAGTGGTCGTTCAGGACCTGCAGCCAGGCCTTGGACTTCTCCTTGCCCCAGGAGACCACGCCTTCCTGCACCTTTGCGTCCTCGCGCTTGAGGTGCGGGAAAAGCTGCGGATAGATCAGGCCGTAGCCCCAGTCGCGGTAGAAGTTGGAATTGAACCAATCCATCACCTCGTTGACCCGGGCACGCTGCTTGAGATCCGTCGGGTAGGCGGGCGATCCGGTCTTTTCCGCGAGATAGCGCAGGATCGCCGCGCTTTCGGTCAGGCGGAAGTCGCCGTCCTCGAGCATGGGGATGAGGTGGTTGGGATTGATCTTGCTGTAGGCCGGCTCGTAGTGCTCGCCCTTCAGGATATCGACCACCTGCATGTCGGCGGCGATGTTGTTGTCGGCGATGAACTGCATCACCGGACGGGATGTTGTGGAAACCGGATGCATGTACAGCTTCATGGTGTCCTCCTTTAGCGGTCGATCCAGACGTCCTCGAACCGCCAGTGATTGTAGATCGTATTGACGGCGAGGTTCAGGCCTTTGACCTCGGGGCGCCAGCAGGTAGCGCCCCAGTCGTGCTGTATCACAGGGCGAGCACCATCTTCCTGTAACTTTTTGTCGATCTCCCACACAAGCTTGTGACGTGCCTCGTTGTCGGGCATGCGCGACTGCTGTTCGAACAGCTTCTCGATCTCCGGGCTGCAATAGTTGGTGTAATTGCGCTCCGAGCCGCAGCTGAAGGTTTCGTAGAAAACCACGTCGGGGTCGTCGATGCCGACGCCCTGGACGTTGAGCCCGACGGTGAAGTCCTTGCGCGCCATGCGGTTGTACCAGACGGCGGTGTCGAGGGGCTCGAGTTCGCCCTGGATATAGACCTGCTTCAGATGGTCGATCAGGATCACCGCCTGGTCGCGGTAGGTCGGGATGTTGCGCGTCGAGACCTTGATCTTGAGCGGCTTGTCGGCGCTGTAGCCCAATTCGCCCATGATCTTGCGACCCTCGGCGCGCGCCTTCTCGTGGTCGGCGCCGTAGCCTGCGACAGTTGCCAAAAAGTCCGCCGGCATGCCCCAGCGACCTTCCGGCGGTGGCAGCATGGTGCCACCGATGCGGTTGGTGCCCTGGCCGATGATATGGGTGAAGGAGTCGCGGTCGATCGCCAGCACCATCGCCTTGCGGATGGCCGCGTTGTCGAACGGCGGCTTGTCGCGGTTCACCAGCAGGTTGGCCTGGGTATTGGTCGGCAGCATCTCGCACACCGCCCACGGCGCCTGGACCTTGAGGTCCTTCAACTGAGGGGCGCCGAGCTCGGCGGTGAAGGTCATGTCGAACTTGCCGGCGGCAAAGGCCAGCAGCGAGGTGGCGCGATTGGCGATGATGGTGAATTCGATCGAATCGAGATAGGGGCGGCCGGGCTTCCAGTAGTCGGGATTGCGCACAACCTTCATCGACTCGTTCTGCTTCAGCTCGACGAACTTGAAGGGGCCGGTGCCGATCGGCTTGGTGCGCATCTGGGCCGGCGAGACGTGGCAGGGATAGATCGGCGACATGCCCCCGGCCAGCATGGTGAGCACCGAGGGCTGCGGTCGGCCAAGAACGAAAGTGACCTCGCGGTCGCCGTTCACCGCCACCCCCTTGAGATTGAACCACCACGTCTTGCGCGGGTTCTTGCGCAGCTTGGGCTCGGGGGAGATCAGCATGTCCCAGGTGCACTTCACGTCGGCGCTGGTGAAGGGCTTGCCGTCGTGCCACTTCACGCCGTCGCGCAGCTTGAAGGTGAGCCTGGTGCCGTCGTCGTTCCACGCCCACTCCGTCGCGAGTTCCGGCACGATATGGTCGGGGGCGTTCTGCTTGGACTTCGGATCGAACACCACGAGGTTGTTGTAGATCGACATGAAGGGCATCACGGTCGAGATCGTGGCCTCCTCGTGGATCGAGGCGCTGGGCGGATTGTCGCGATGGGTGACCCTGAGATTGCCGCCGGCCTTCTGGGCGAATGCGATGGAACAGCTCCCGCCGACCAGCATGGCCGCCATGGTCCATGCGACAAGACTGCGTTTCATGCGTTTCCTCCCTTTTGTGCTTGGGCACGACGCTACCATCCCTCGTGCCGCCGGCGTAGGCTGGAGCGGGCTGCGCAACCGGCTTGCGAAAGGACAATCATGATCATCGCCACGACCGAGACGATTGCCGGGCATCGCGTGACAACCACTTTGGGCGAGGTCTTCGGTGTGGTCGTCCGCAGCCGCGGCATCGGCGGAAATATCGTCGCCGGGCTGCGGTCGATCGTCGGCGGCGAGATCCATGAATATACCCAGTTGCTCGAGGAGGCGCGCGGTCATGCGATCGACCGCATGGTCGCCAATGCGACCGCCAAGGGCGCCAACGCGATCGTCATGATGCGGTTCGATTCTTCCGAGATCGGCCAGACGATGAGCGAGATCGTCGCCTACGGCACGGCAGTCGTCGTGGAACCCGCCAGCACCTGAGAGGCTCTGATCCTCCCAGTCAACTCAAGCGCCAATGGGCCGGCGCGCCGCAACGATCTGCCAAGATGCCGCCGCGAACACGCACGCCGCCACGGCGAAGAAGGCCATGCGATAGCTTGCCAGCGCCGCGATGAGGGCGAAGACCGGCGGGCCGAAGACGGCGCCGGAGAACGCCAGCGCGGTCTGCACGGAGGCCACGGCCGCCGCTTCGCCGGGCGGCGACAGATGGGCGAATTCGGCCTGCGAGGTGCCGTTCCAGCTGATCACCACCGAACCGTAGGCCATGACGACGAGGGTGATGGCCCAGAAGGGCGTGTCGGGTTCCAAGAGGCCGACGGCGACGCAACCGACTGTCATCAGCACGCCGGTCCATCCGAGAAGCAGCATGCGCGGCAGCCGATCGCCCATGCCGCCGCTCACCAGCCGCACGGCGGTGCCGACCAGTTGCGATAGCGACAACAGGAAACCGGCGCGGGCAATGCTGAGGTTGCAGTGCTGATAGAGGTATGTGACCAGGTAAAACGTGAAAGTATGCTGGGCAATCACGTAGACGAACGCCGACCAGCCAAGCACGCGCAATTGCCCGTGAGTCATCACGAAGCGAATCGATCGCCAGATGCCACCGGCCGGCCGGCCGGCGGTGGCGATCACGTCGAGGCGGGGCCGCAATGGCTCCATCAGGAGCGCGGTCAACACGGCGGCGCCAGCGGCGGTCAGGCTGGCACCGCGCCAGCCGACCAGCTCGAGCAACTGCGGGAAGACGAGGCCCGCCAGGGCAAAGCCGATCGGCACGCCGGTCTGCTTCAACGAAAATACCATGCCGAACCAAGCACGCGGCACCCGCTGCGAGAGGACATGGGCGGAGGCGGGGTTGATCGGTCCCTGGGCGGCGCCGATGAAGGCGACAGCCACCACGGTCGCCGAGACCAGCGCCAGCGCATTGACGGCCAGTCCGATGGCCGCCATCAGCAGGGCACCCTGGCAGATGCGTACGGCGCCCAGCCGCACGATCGGGCCAGCCACTGCCAGTGCGGTGACGGCGGCGACGGCGTAGATGATCGCGGTGAAGACGCCGATCAGCTTGGGATCGATGGCGAGGTCGCTCGCGACCGCGGGCATCAGGACGCCGAGCGAAAGCACCGAGAGCGAGATCATGATCTGGATGCCCAGCATGGCACCCACGGGCACGAGAACCGATCTCAGGCCCGCACGCGCATTATCCATAGACCAGCCGCGGCAGCCAGAGGCTGAGGTCGGGCACGTAGGTGACGAGGGCCAGCAGTCCGATCAGCAGCACGAGGAAGGGATTGACCCCCTTGATGACCACGGACAGCGGCGTCTTGGAGACCGTCGCGAGAACGTAGAGGTTGAGACCCACAGGCGCGGTGATCAGCGCCAGCTCCATGTTCACGGTGACCACGATAGCGAAATGCACCGGATCGATCCCGAGCGGTTTCAGCACCGGGATCAGGATCGGCATGGCGATCAGCAGGATCGAGGCGACCTCCAGGAACATGCCGAGGATGATCAGCATGAAGTTGATGGCCAGCAGGAATTGCCAGTCGGTGAATCCGTTGTCGCGGATGAACTGGACCAGCGAGGCGGGAATGCCGGATTCGGTGATCCAGTGGCCGAACGCCAGTGCGGTCGCGATGATGATCATGATCGTGCCGGCGTTCTTGATCGATTCGCCGATCACGGTGAGCGTTTCCGAGGGCTTGAAGCCCTTGTAGTAGAACAGGCTGATCAGCAGGGCGACGACGGCGGCCAGCGCCGCGGTTTCGGTCGTTGTCACCCAGCCGCCGTAGATTCCGACGGCAATGATCACCGGCATCGACAGCGCGGGAATGGCGTTGAGGTTGACGCGCCGGAATTCCTCGGGGCTTCGCCGCGGTTCGGCGGCGAGGTTGTGCCGGCGGCCATACCACAGCACGTAGACCACGAAGAGAGTGGCCTGCAGCAGGCCGGGAATGACGCCGGCCAGGAACAGGCGCGGCACCGAGGCGTCGGCGATGATGGCGTAGAGGATCAGCGGCAGGCTGGGCGGGATCAGGATGCCGAGCGTGCCGGAGGCAGCCGTGACGCCGAGCGCGAAGGGACGGTCGTACTTCCGCTCGATCATCGCCGGGATCAGGATCGTGCCCATGGCCAGCGCGGTTGCCACGCTCGATCCGCAGATCGCCGCGAACATGGCGCAGGCCGCAACGCAGACCACGCCGAGCCCGCCGCGCACCGTGCCGACCCAGGCGGCCGCGACGTCGACCAGCGCCTTGGCGATGCCGCCACGCTGCATGAAGGAGGCGGCCATGACGAAGAAGGGAACGGCCAGAAGGGTCGTCGAGTTCAGCTCGTCGAGCATCTTCTGGGCGATGCCGACCAGCGGCTTGCCGTCGACGGCGAACATGGTGCCGGCGGAGACGCCCAGCACCAGCCAGATCGGCAGGCCCATGCCAAGCAGGATGAAGAAGATGGCGGCGAAGATCTTGGTCATCGCCTATTCGCGCCCCGAATGGACTTGCATGGTCGCGGGGTCGTAGGCGAAGCAGAACTGCCACAGCCTGATCGCATAGCGGACGGTCATGAGCGCAGCGGCAGTGGGCAGCGAGGCGTAGTAGATCCACATCGGAAAGGCGAGCGCCGTGTTGGAGCGCTCGTCGAGGCCGAAGGAATCAGCCGTCGCGAGCCAGCCGTACCAGGTGAGCCCGGCGCAGAAGATGACGGCGATCACGCAGTTCACGATCTCGACCCAGCGCTGGCGTTCGGGCGGCATCATGCGCAGCAGCAGGTCGGCGCGGACGTGACCGTCCTCGCGAACCAGCTGGCTGGCCGTCAGCAATGCCGCCCAGATGACGATGTAGATCGTCAGCTCCTCGCCGACCGAGAAGTCGATGCTGGAAGTCAGATAGCGGCCGAAGATCTGGGCGAGGTAGATGACGAGGCTGAGGCCTCCGAGGATGCCGATCAGCCACCGTTCGAGCTTGTCCCAAGCGGCGAGCACTTGTTTATCCTGATGTCAGCGTGCGCTGCGCGAATGCTTTCTGCCGGTCAACTCTTGCCGGTGATGCCAAGCGCGGCATTGGCCTTCTGCACCAGTGCCGGATCCAGCTTGAGCTCCTTGACGACCTCGTCCTGGGTCGCCATGAGGCGCTTGCGCGTCTCGGCGATGACCTCGGGCGTGAGGCTGACGACGGTGATGCCGTTCTTCTTCATCGTCTCAAGCGCCTGCGCCTGACCGTCGGCCATTTCCTTGCGCCAGGCATCGATGTGATCGGCCCAGGTCGAGAGCACGATCTTCTGCAGGCCGGGATCGAGCTTCTTCCAGAAGATCTCGCTCAGCAGCGGAATGTACTGGGCAAAGAACTGGTAGTCCTGCAGCGAGTGCTTGACGCCGGAGTCCCACAGCTTGGCCGAGGCGCAGCTTTCGTTGGTGGTGATCAGCGCATCGAATGTACCCTGGCTCAGCGCCAGCGGCACGTCCGGCCAGGCGGTGAAGTTCGGAATGCCATCGAAGAACTTCACGCGGATGAACTGCCCGGCGCCGCCCGACGTGCGGATCTTGAGGCCCTTGAGGTCGCCCGGCCCGTTGAGCGGCCTGGTGGTGGAAAAGGTGTGCGACGCGCCGAGGTCGAGCCACTTGCCGATGACCTTCACCCCGATCTTCTTCTCGAGCATGCCGTTCAGGATCGCGCCGACCTCGCCGTCGCTCACCTTGTAGACCTCTGCCGCGGTCCGTCCGTAGAAGGCCGGCGCCTGCAGGAGATCGAGGCTGGGCTCGAGGCCCGTCAGGCTCCACGAGCCCGGGACGCCCATTTCGGCGCCGCCCTGGCGCAGGGCCTTGGCGACGTCGCGGTCGCGGAAGAGCTGCGCGGAATGGAAGACCTCGACCTTGAGCTTGCCGCCGGAGCGCTTCTCCAGTTCCTCGGCGTACTTGGTCACCAGCACGGTCCGGGTGTGGGCAGCGGAGGTATCGAGGGAGATGCGCATCTTCGGCGCATCCTGGGCCCGCACGAGCGCCGGTGCGGCGAGCGTCGACGTCGCGACGCCGGCCAGCAGTGATCGTCTCAGCATCAATTCCTCCTGCGATTTTGTCTTGTTGTCTCTAGCGCGGCGGCGGCCGAGGTTACATGCCGTAGAGGTCCGCTTTATTCAGAACGGTATTGCGCAGGATGCGTATCGAAGCGACGTCGACCATGACGCCGTCGACATTGATGGCGCCCAGACCCTTGGCCTCGGCTTCGGCATAGGCCTTCTCGAGCATCCGCGCGCGGGCGACGTCCTCGGCCTTGGGCGAATAGACGTCGAGCGCGATGTCGATCTGCGAGGGATGGATGGCCCATTTGCCGACGCAGCCCAGGATCATCGAGCGCCGGCACTCCTCGCGATAGGTTTCGCCGTTGCGGAAATCCGCGAACGGGCCGTCGACCGGATCGATGCCGGCGGCGCGGCAGGCCATGATCAGCCGGAAGCGCGCATAGTGCCAGAGGTCGCCGGGATAGCCGTCATTGGTGCCGACGTTCTTGTTGGTGACGCCCATCGAGGCCGAGAAGTCGCCCATGCCGAACACCAGGCATTCCAGCCGCGGCGAGCATTTGGCGATGGCGTCGACGTTCTGCATGCCCTCGACTTCCTCGATCAGGGCTTCGAGGCCGATGGGCCGCTTGAGCTTCAGCTTCTTCTCGAGCTGATGCAGCAGCTTGTCGGCGAACAGCACGTCGGCCGGCGTCATGACCTTGGTCATCATGATCGTGTCGAGATGCTCGCCCGCCCCCTCGACGACCTCGATGATGTCCTCGAAGGCGTATTCGGTGGTGAGGTCGTTGATGCGCACGCAGCGCGTCTTGCCCGTCCAGTTGAGCGTCTTCAGCGCCTGCACGATCTTCTTGCGCGCTTCGCGCTTCTGGCTGGGCGCCACGGCGTCCTCGAGATCGAGGAAGACGTGGTCGGCCTTCGACTCGGACGCCTTTTGCATCATCTTCTCGCTGGAGCCGGGCGTCGAAAGCTGGACGCGGCGGGCGCGGCGCGGACGGTCGGTCATGTCAGGTCTCCTCAGGCAACGATCTTCTCGGCTCGCAGGCGCGCAATTTCCGCGCCACCCAGGCCGAGGGAAGTCAGATACTGGTCGGTATGCTCGCCCAGCAAGGGGGCGCGATGGCGCACACGGCCGGGCGTTTCGCTCATCTTGATGGCCACGCCGGCGACCTTCGTCTCGTGGTCGAGGCCGGGATGCGGCACCGAGACGACCATGTCGCGGGCGGCGAAGTGCGGATTGGCGAAGACGTCGCGCACGTCGTTGACCGGCGCGAACGGCACCTGGCCGCCGAGATGCGCCAGCAGTTCCTGCTTGGTGCGCTGACGCGTGAAAGCCGAGATCGCGGCGATGATCTCGGCCTGGTGCGCATGCCGGTCCTGCACGTTGGACAGGCGCGGATCCGTGCCCATCTCGGCCTTGCCGATCAGGCGGCAGAGGATCGGCCAGTGCGTGTCGGCATGGGCGGCGATGGTGATGAAGCCGTCCTTGGCGGGGAACATGCCGAACGGGCAGAGCAGGGGATGATGGTTGCCTTCCGGCACGGGCACGCCGTCGGTGTAGGAGTGCTGGTGCACGATGCGCTCGCACATCGACAGGATGGCGTCGACCATGCCGACATCGACGAACTGGCCCTTGCCGGTCTTGTGGGCGCGCAGGATGGCGCTGACGATGCCGACGGCGCACATGGTGGCGGGCATCAGGTCGCCGATGCCGGGACCGACCTTCATCGGCGTGTCCTTGTCGGGGCCGGTGATGGCCATGACGCCGCCGAACGCCTGGGCGACGACGTCGTAGGCCGGCCAGTCGGTATAGGGGCTGCGGCCGGTGCGCCAGTCGCCGAAGCCGCGGATGGTGGCATAGACCAGCCTGGGGTAGCGCTCGTGCAGGGTCTCGTAGCCCAGGCCGAGGCGATCCATGACCCCGCCGCGATAGTTCTCGACCACCGCGTCGGCGCCGTCGCACAGGCGCATCACCAGCTCGCGGCCTTCGGGGCGCTTGAGGTCGATGGCGATCGATTTCTTGTTGCGGTTCACCGAGGCGAAGTAGCCGCCGAAGGCCCTGAGCTTGTCGTCGGCATGATAGGGGCCGACGATCCGCGTGTGGTCGCCGTCGAGCGGCTCGACCTTGATGATCTCCGCGCCCTGGTCGGCCAGCAGCATGGTGCAGAAGGGCCCCGCCAGCATCTGGGTGAGGTCGACGATGCGGACTCCATCGAGGGCGCCGAGGACTTCGGTCATGCGGATGCGCGGCTTCCTCCCCACGCAAGGCGTGGGGAGGTGTCCGCGAAGCGGACGGAGGGGTCATAAGCAACAGGACTGGTACCTACGACCCCTCCGTCGCCGTATGATGACGCCGCCTCCCCACGCTGGCGCGTGGGCAGGGAGACGTCTGTCACTTCTCGCCCCAGTGGCTGCGCCGCTTGATCAGCACGGTGCGCTCGCCCTCGAAGATGTGCTTGTCGTCCTGGTTCACGCCGTAGTGCTTGAAGCGCACGATGCCGGCGTCGGGCTGGCTGGCATCCTTCGTCTCCAGCACCTCGCTGTAACAATAGAGCGTGTCGCCGTGATAGAGCGGGCCCTTGAGGCGGATCTTGTCCATGCCGAGTTCCATCAGCGCGTTCTCGGCGGTGTCCTCGGCGGCCAGGCCGATGCACATCGAGATGGTGACGCCGCCGAAGCCCAGGCGCTGGCCGTAGTTCGTCGACTTGGTCAGATGCTCATTGAAGTGGGCTTCGGCGGTGTTCATCGTGACATTGGTGATCCAGACCTGCTCGAGCGGCTCCACCGTCTTGCCGCGCGCATGCTTCAGCACCTCGCCGACATGGAAGTCCTCGAAGTAGTTGTTCTTGCCGGTCAGCGCCGAGACCTTCATCAATTCCTCCCGCGGCCCAGCAGGCGATCGGAAATGATTCGCTTCTGGATCTCCGACGTGCCCTCGAAGATCTTGGTGAGGCGTGCATCGCGCCAGTGGCGCTCGACAGCGTGGAGCGTGGTGTAGCCGGCGCCGCCGTGGATCTGGATACCCTCGCTACATACCCGTTCGGCCATCTCCGAAGCAAACAGCTTCACCATCGAGGCTTCCTTGTCGCAGCGCTGCCCGGTGTCGATCTGCTCACAGACGAAGTAGTTGAGCTGGCGGGCCGCCTCGATCTGGGTCGCCATCTCGGCGATCTTGAATCGGATCGCCTGGAAGTCGCCGATCGAGCGGCCGAACTGCTTGCGGTCACCGGCGTATTTGATGGAATCGTCGAGCGCGCCCTGGGCGAGGCCAATGGCACGCGCCGCGGTGTGAGCGCGTGCCGTCTCGAGGCCCGACGTGGCGTAATAGAAGGCCTGGCCCTCCTCGCCGATCATGTTCTCGGCCGGCACGCGGCAATTGTCGAAGGCGAGCTCGAAAGTCTTCCAGCCGAAATAACCGATCTTGGGGATCGGCGCGCCGTTGCAGCCCGGCGGCAGCTCGCCGCGCTTCTTCTCGAGGAAGAACATGGAGAGGCCGAGATGGCGCTTGCCGGCCGGCGCGTCCGAGGTGCGCGCGATGATGATCATGAAGTCGGCGCCGTCGGCGAAGGTGCACCAGTATTTGTTGCCGCTGATCAGATAGCTGGCGCCGTCCTTCTTGGCGCGGCACGAGATATTGGCAGATGTCTGACCCGGCATTGGGCTCGGACATGGAGAAGGCCCCCAGGAACTCGCCCTTGGCCATGCGCGGCAGGTATCGCGCGCGCTGCTCCTCGCTCATCATCTGCGAGCCGATCAGGAGATTACCGCGCGCGATCAGCGAGGCGACGCTCATCCAGCCGCGCGACAGCTCCTCGGTGACCAGGCAGTACTCGAAGCAGCCAAGCCCGAGGCCGCCGTATTTCTCCGGGATCAGGATGCCGAAGTAGCCCAGCTCGGACATCTTGTCCCTGAGGTCCATCGGGATGTCGCCTTTCTCGGGGTCGAGTTTGTTGGCGACGGGCAGCACTTCGTTGAGGGTGAATTCGCGCGCCTGCTCCTGGATCATGCGGCGCTCTTCGGTGATGTACGGCATTTACGGGTTCCTGAGACGCACGAGATTGGTGCGCTTGAAGTCGATGGCAAGTTCTTCGCGCTGGTTGAAGCCCTTGGTATGCCAGGTGACGATGCCGAACCCCTTGTGGGAATCCGAGATGCGCCGGTCGAGCACTTCCGATTGAGCGCTGAGCGAATTGCCGGGATAGACGGGCCGGTGATAGGTGAGCTCGTTGACGCCGAGGAATGGTCCGCCGCCTTCGCTCAGATCCTCGACGGTGAGGCCGAACACCGTTGTGAACACCAGCATCGGATTGGCGACGACGCCGGGATGGCCGTGCGCGCGGGCGTATTCGGTGTTGAAGTAGTGCGGATTGAAATGCAGCGTCAGGGTCGAGAAGAGGGTGCTCTCCGATTCGGTGATGGTGCGGCCCCAGTGATGCTTGAAGACGCGCCCGGGCTCGAAATCCTCGTAGCGGTTGCCCTTCGGCACCAGCCGGGCGCGGGTCCTGAAATCCTCCGACATTCCGTCTCCGTCAGCTCTTGGCCGATGCGCGGGCGAGTTCGCCCACATCCGTGAGGCTGTCGATGCGCTCGATGGCATCGCGCAGGCGCTTGGTGCCGGCGGCGCCCAGGACCGGCGTCACCAGGCTTTCGAACTTGGTCTCGAGCGCCTGGCGCTGCTTGGCAACGTCGGCCCAGGGGATGCCCGAATCGTGCGTCGCCTCGAGGGTCGTGCCGTCGTCGAGCTGGATGGCCATCTCGGCCAGCGAATGCTCCCAGTTCGGCTTGAACTCGATCGACATCTTGTCGCGCAGGCTCCTGATGCGCGGCTCCTGCGTGACCGCGTCGTTGTAGGAATCGAGGTTTGCCGTATCGACGCCGGTCAGTGCCATGGCCACGGTCTGGCGCAGCGAGAACTTGGCCTGCAGTCCGGTCGTCGGGCTTTCGATGTTGCAGACCTTGTCGGCGCCGGCATCGATCCTGAGCAGGATCTTCTTCACCCGCTCGGGCGGGAAGTTGCTCTTGAGCCTGATCTCCTTGGCGCACTCGATGGGCGCGTGCGTCAGGTAGCAGGCCGCATGGTACTTGAAGAGATTGTTGCGCAGGTGCCAGCCGGCCGGCGGCTCGCCCAGCGCCGCCTCGGCGTTGAGGTGATCGCTCTGCGAGGAGGCGAAGCCCTGGTCGCATTCGAGCGAATCGCTGCGCGCGGTGAAGCCCTTGGCCGCGAGCCGCGCGGCGCGCAGGCCGTGCTCCGACGCCGTGCCGGCATGGAGCGGCTTGCACATGGTGCCGAAATTGGATTTCAGGCCGGCCGCCTGGGTGGCGGCGATGCCGAAGGCAACGGCGAGCTGCTTGTCGCTCAGCCCCAGCATGCGGCCGGCCGCGGCGGTAGCCGAGAATGAGCCCACCGTGCCGGTGACATGGAAGCCCTTCTGATAGTGGCTGGGCGAGACCAGCCGGCCGACGCGGCCGGAGGTCTCGTAGCCTGCCACGAAGCTCTCGATGAACAGCCGGCCGGAGGCGCCCATCTGCTCGCCCAGCGCCAGCAGGGCGGGGACGACGGTCACCGTCGGATGGCCGCCCATGGAGAAATTGACGTCGTCATAGTCGAGCGCGTGGCTCGCCGCGCCGTTGATCAGGGTGGCGGCGGAGGGGAGCACCTTCTCTGCTCGGCCGACCAGCGTCGCCGGCCCCTTGGCGCCGTCCTCCATCGCCTCGCGCACGAGAATGTCGGTCAGCTCCTCCTGCGAGCCCGCCACGGTGACGGCAAACCAGTCGAGCAGGCACTGCTTGGTGCGCTCGACGAGGTCGTCGGGCAGGTCGCGCCAGGCCAGCACGGCGGCGCGTCGGGCGATTTCGGCGGTGACGGGAATGGCGACCATGGTGCCTCCTCTGCTGATGCGACCAAAGTGTCGGCTACTGCCCGGCGGTTTGTCTACGTCAGCGGACGCGCAACATGCATGCCTCTTCCGAAGTGCAGGCGTTGGCTGCGCGAGGAGGATTTCCGCATTTCCCGCAATTTTCGCTACCGTTTCGGCTTTCCGAGCAGCACCCGCGGGGTGCCGACGCCCGGAGGTCAAGAGACAGTATAAGAAGGACAAAAGTAAAAATCAATATTGCTATAGATTTACTTAATATTGCGGCTCGACCGAATAAGTGCGCACCGGGGAGGGGGTAAGGGCTTTTTGCCCAGGTACCCAATAGCTGCCGGACCGATGAATTCAGCTGTCTTTGGCCAGCTTTCGCGCAACGATATGGAAGATGTGCCAGTGCTTGGCATTGCCGCGCGGCGTCGTGCCGTCGGCTTCCTCTTCCTCGAACATCTCGAGCTCGAAACCATCGAGCAGGGCTAGGGCTTCGTCGCGGCTGACGAAGGTCATACCCGGCCGTCCGACCCAGCTGTCGCGCGGGCCATACCATTGGCCGCTGAAGCGACCGCCGGGCGGCAGTTCCGCGCGGATGCGCGCCCAGAGGTGGCGGAAGGCCTCGGGCTCGCAGAGAGGCATGGCGAAGCTCGAATTCACCAGGCTGACGCCGATGGGCAGCGGCACCTCCTCCAGCCGAGCGACGATGGGCGTGACGTCGCTGCCCGGCGGTAGCGGCCGTGCCTGCAGCTGGCGTAATGCCTCCGGCTCGGCATCGACGGCCACCACCTTCCAGCCGCGGCGCAGCATCTCGATCACGTCACGACCGTCGCCGCAGCCGAGATCGATGGCGAGCGCGCCCGGCGTCGGCGGCCCGAAACCGTCGAGGGCGGCCAGCAGGGTGCGGCGCGGCGGACGGTCGCGCAGCTTCTCATAGTAGGTGGCCCAGGCGGCCGATTTGTCGTTTTCCGTCATGCGCTCTCTTGCGGCGGCCCGCGCTTGTGGCGCACCGCTTCGTATGATCGTATCACCCGCCACAAGAATAAGGTCACGCTCAGGGAGGAATTCATGAAGGGGTTGGCAGGCCTCGCCGTCATCGTTGCGCTCGCTTCCGCACCGCTGGCCGCACGAGCCGATATGAAGGCGCTCGAGGAGGCCGCCAAGAAGGAAGGCGAGCTCACCTGGTACGTCGCGCACTATACGTCGGAGGGCGCCGAGGAACTCGGGGCCGACTTCTCGAAGACCTATGGCGTCAAGGTGAATGTCGTGCGCACCACGGCGCAAGTCGCCTACCAGCGCCTGCTGCAGGATCTCAAGAACAATCAGATCGTCTGCGACGTCTTCTCATCGACCGACGTCGGTCACGACGTGCGCCTCAAGGCCGAAGGAAGGTTCGAGAAGTACACACCGGAGACGGCCTCAAAGATCTTGCCGCAGTTCCAGAATTTCGATCCCGACGGCTACTATCATACGACGTCGGCCGGCCTCGTCGTGCTCACCTACAACACCACCAAGGTGAAACCGGAAGAGGCGCCCAAGAAGTGGCAGGACCTGCTCGACATCAAGTGGAAGGGCAAGGTCTCGATCGGCCATCCGGGTTTCTCGGGCTATGTCGGGACCTGGGTGCTGATGATGAAGAACCTCTACGGCTGGTCGTATTTCGACAAGCTGGAGCAGAACAAGCCGCAGATCGGCCGCTCGATCAACGACACGGTGACGGCGCTGAACGCCGGCGAGCGGCAGGTGGCGGCGGGCGCCGACGGATCGACCCTGTTCAGTGCCGCCCGCGGCAATCCGCTGGCGGTGTCCTATCCGAGTGACGGCTCGGTGCTGATCATCGCACCGTCGGCGATCATGAAGGGCACCAAGCATCTGAACGCCGCCAAGCTTTTCATGGAATATCTCAATTCGATCGAGGCGGCGAAGATCAACGCCAAGCACTTCGCCATCCCGCTGCGTCCGGAAGTGCCGCCGCCGCCGGGCGCCAAGCCGCTCAGCGAGGTCAAGACCATCCGGCCAAGCGTCGCGGAGATCGACAAGGGCATTCCCGACGTGATCGAGCAGTGGCGGGACACGTTCGGGAATTGACGTGGGCAACGCTTCAACGGACCGCGGGCCTCCAGGCCCGCATCATGAGCGGGCCTGGAGGCCCGCGGTCCGCTTGACATGACGATCGCCGCACCTGCGCTGTCGTCTTCCGCAGCGCGGCCGGCGCGGGTCGGCGGCTGGGACCCGACCTGGCTGCTGTGGATCGCCATCATCGCGGTCCTGCTGTTCCTGGTGGTCAGCCCCTTCGTCTACCTGGTGATCACCAGCTTCACGGCCGAACGCACCGGCGGCTTCACCCTGTCCAACTACGGCGTGGCGTGGGGCCGCTCGCGCTATGTCGAGGCGCTGTTCAATTCGCTCCGGCTGGGCGCGGTTTCCGCGGGCCTGGCCGGCCTGTTCGCGATCCCGCTGGCCTGGGGCGTGTCGCGCACCAACATGCCGGGGCGTGGCTTCGTGCGCATGCTCGTGCTGGCGACCTTCATCACGCCGCCCTACACGGGCGCGGTCGCCTGGATCCTGCTCGCCGGCCCGAATGCCGGCTGGCTCAACCGGTTCTATGTGTTCGCGACGGGGGCCGAGGCGGGGCCGTTCAATATCTACAGCTTCACCGGCCTGGCCGTCGTCATCGCGCTCTATTCGTTTCCCTACATCTTCATCTTCACCTCGGCCGCGCTCGAACTGGTGTCCTCGGAAATGGAGGATGCCGCCAACATCCTGGGGGCGGGGACGTGGCGGACCATGCGGCGGGTCACCCTGCCCTTGGCCTTGCCGGCCATCCTGGGCGGGCTGATCATCTGCTTCCTCGAAGCCATCGCCCTGTTCGCGTCGCCTGCGATGATCGCCATCCCGGCGCGCTTCAACGTGGCGACGACGCAGCTCTACCAGTTCTTCGGCAACCCCGTGCGCGTCGAGGTGGCGGCGGCCTATGCCATGCCGCTGCTCGGCGTCACCGTGATGCTGATCCTGGTGCAGCGCCTGATGACCCGCCGCAAGGGCTTCGTGTCACTCACCGGCAAGGGTGGAGAACGCCGGCCGATCCAGCTCGGCGGGTGGCGCTGGGCGATGTTCGGCTACGCCATGTTCGTGGCCACTCTCTCGGTCTTCCTGCCCTATCTGTTCCTCCTGCAGGCGGCGTTCGCCAAGGCCTGGGGTCGCGGCTTCAGCCTCGACAACCTCTCGCTCAGGAATTTCCATTTCGTGCTCTTCGAGCATGCGACGGCGGCACAGTCGGTGATCAACTCCTTCCTGTTTGCCGGCGCAGCCGCCACTGCCGGGGTGATCATCACCCTGGGTGTCGCCTATATCGTGACCCGCCGGCTGGTGCCGTTCAGCGGGGTCCTGGGGTTCCTGTGCATCGCGCCCTTCGTCATTCCGGGCGTGGTGCTGGCGATCGGCTTCTACGCCGCCTATGCGCCGCCGCCGCTCGCCCTCTACGGCACGTCGCTGATCCTGATCCTGGCCTTCACCACGCGTTTCCTGCCGATCGGCTATGTCAACACCAGTGCGGCGTTGCGCAGTATCAACCCCGAGATGGAGGAGGCGGTGCGCATCCTGGGCGGCAACCGCATCACCGCCTTGCGCCGCGTCGTGGCGCCGTTGCTCAAGAGCAGCCTGCTGGGCGCCTGGCTGCTGATCTTCATCCCGGCCACGCGCGAGCTGTCGTCGGCGATCTTCCTCTACGGTCCCGGCACCAAGGTCGTGTCGGTGATGATCTTCGACATGAGCGAGGAGGGGAACTTCGAGTACCTCGCCGCCCTGGCGTTGATCCTCCAGGTGCTGACCCTGCCGCTGCTCTGGATCGGGCAGCGCGCGCTCGGACGGGACTTCATGCTGAGGCGTACCGCGACATGAACAAGCTCGTCCTGCGCAACATCACCAAGAGCTTCGGCGCCTTCGAGGCCGTCAAGGACTTCTCGCTCGAGCTGCAGAAGGGCGAATTCGTCTCCCTGCTGGGGCCGTCGGGCTGCGGCAAGACCACGACCTTGCGCATGCTCGCGGGCTTCATGCCGCCGACGTCCGGCACGATCGAGCTGGATGGCCAGACGATCTCCACCGCCTCGGGCGTCGTGCCGCCGGAGAAGCGGCGCATGTCGATGATCTTCCAGAGTTACGCCATCTGGCCGAACATGACGGTCGGCGAGAATGTCGGCTTCGGTCTGCAGGTCCGCAAACTCGCCAATGCCGAAATCGACAGTCGGGTCGACAGGATCCTCGATGTCGTCCAGATGCGCGGACTGAAGGGCCGCTATCCGGCGGAACTGTCGGGCGGACAGCAGCAGCGCGTGGCGCTGGCCCGCGCCATCGTGGTCGAGCCGGAAGTGCTGCTGCTCGACGAGCCGCTCTCCAATCTCGACGCCAACCTGCGCGAAGAGATGCGATTCGAGATCCGCCGACTGCACGACGAGTTCAAGATCACGACGGTCTACGTCACCCACGACCAGTCCGAGGCCATGGTGACGTCCGATCGCATCGTGGTGATGAACAAGGGCCGGATCGAGCAGGTCGACGCCCCGCATGTGCTCTATGGCCGGCCCCGCAGCCGGTTCGTGGCGGGCTTCATCGGGCGGACGAATTTCCTCGAGGGCGCGCGCCAGGGCAGCGACGTCCGCTTCGACGGGTTTTCGGCGGCGGCGTCAGTGCTCGAGGGTGTCGACGGGACGGGCAGCCTGCTCTATTCCCTGCGGCCCCAGGCGATCGGGCTGACCACCCACAAGCCGAACGGCAGGACGCTGGCGATCGAGGCAGAGATCGCAGGGCGGTCCTATCTCGGCGAGAACTGGGACTACCAGGCCCGGCCGCTGGCCGGTACCGCGCCGCTGCGCGTTTCCACCAGCCCCAGCACGGTTTTCGAAATCGGCAGCCGCGTCTGGCTGGAGATCGATCCCGCCGCCATGGTACGGGTGGAGTAAGGTAGACCCATCGATAACCTCATGCTGAGGAGCGAGCGTAGCGAGCGTCGCGAAGCATGGCGGCAGACTTGGTCTGTTGCCACCCTTCGAGACGGCCCTGCGGGCTTCCTCAGGGTGAGGTGACTTTTAACCCAGAGTGAGACCATGACCGCAGGACCGCTTGCCCGCTTTACCGTGCTCGACCTGACGCGGGTGCGCGCCGGCCCGACCGCTGTGCGCTACCTCGCCGACTGGGGGGCCAACTGCATCAAGGTCGAGATGCCGCCGGGGGCGGGCGATGCCGACATGGGCGGGCCGCGCCACGGGCCGGACTTCCAGAACCTGCATCGCAACAAACGCTCGATCACGCTCAACCTCAAGGAGCCTGACGGCAAGGCTGTCTTCATGAAGCTGGTCGAGAAGGCCGACGTCGTGGTCGAGAACTACCGCGCCGACGTGAAGTTCCGACTGGGCATCGACTATGAGAGCCTGAAGAAGGTGAATCCGCGCATCGTGCTGGGCTCGATCTCGGGCTTCGGCCAGGACGGCCCCTATGCCGAGCGGGCGGGCTTCGACCAGATCGCCCAAGGCATGGGCGGCCTGATGTGGGTCACCGGCATGCCGGGCGGCGGCCCGGTGCGCGCCGGCATCGCCGTGGCCGACGTGGGCGCCGGCCTGCACTGCGCCATCGGCATCCTGATTGCGCTGCTCGAGCGCGAAACATCCGGCGAAGGGCAGTGGATCTCGAGCTCGTTGCTGCAGGCCATGATCTCGATGTGCGACTTCCAGGCGGCGCGCTGGACCATCGCCAAGGACGTGCCGGGCCAGGCCGGCAACAACCACCCGACCTCGATTCCGACCGGCGTGTTCAAGACCAAGGACGGCTACATCAACATCGCGGCCTCGGGCGGGCACATCTACAAGCGCTTCTGCGAGAGCATCAAGGCGCCGGAGCTGATGACCGACGAGCGCTTTTCGACCGACAAGGCGCGCGCCAAGAACCGCGACGTGCTGAATGCCGAGATCGACAAGCGGGTGGCGACCTACGGCAGCGCCGAGCTGGTCGAGAAGCTCAACAAGGCCGGTGTGCCGGCCGGGCCGATCTACAAGATGGACGAGATGTTCGCCGATCCGCAGGTCAAGCACCTCAAGATGGCGCATCCCGTGAATTCGTCCAAGCTCGGCCCGATCGAGTTGATCGGCCAGGCGATCAACATGAGCCGCACGCCCTTCGAGATGCGCTCGGCCACGCCCGAGCAGGGCGAGCATACCGAGGCGGTACTGAAGGAGGCCGGCTACGACGCCGCTGCCATCGCCAGCTTCCGCCAGCGCGGTGTGATTTAGTCAAACGGACCGCGGGCCTCCAGGCCCGCATTCATGAGCGGGCCTGGAGGCCCGCGGTCCGGCAAGAGGAGAATGCATATGATCAGTCCTACCCAAAACATGATCGCCGAGAAGAACGGGCCGGTCGGCCGGCTGGTCTTCAACAAGCCGGCCAAGCGCAATGCGACCTCGTCCGACATGTGGGAGGCGATCCCGGTCATCATGGACGAGTTCGAGAAGGACCCGGCGATCCGCGTCGTGGTGGTGACCGGGGCGGGCGACCAGGCCTTCGTCTCGGGCGCCGACATTTCTGAATTCGAGAAGGCGCGCTCGACGCCCGAGCAGGTCGCCTATTACGACAAGATCGGCGAGATCGCCAACGCCCGCCTCGCCAAGTGTTCCAAGCCGACCATCGCCCGCATCCGCGGCTACTGCGTCGGCGGCGGCGTTGCCGTGTCGCTGACCTGCGACATCCGCATCGCGTCGGACAACTGCAAGTTCGGCGTGCCCGCGGCCCGGCTGGGCCTGGGCTACCGGGCGGCCGGCATCAAGACGCTGATGGATGTGGTCGGCCCGGCCTACGCCAAGGAGATCTTCTTCACCGGCCGCATGTTCAGCGCCCAGGAAGCGCTGGGCATGGGGCTGATCAACCGGGTCGTGCCGGATGCCGAGCTCGACGCCTATGTCGACAATTACTGCAAGCTGATCGGCGAGAACGCCCCGCTCACCATGCATGCGGCCAAGCGGACTGTCGAGGAGCTGACGCGGCTCGACGGCAAGCCCGATTTCGGCCGGACGAGCGCCCTGGTGCAGGAGTGTTTCGGCTCCGAGGACTACATCGAGGGCCGCCGCGCCTTCATGGAAAAGCGCCGGCCGCAGTTCAAGGGACGCTGATCGGGTGAGCGATCCGGTTGCCGCCATCACCGAGGCTGCAGCCACCGGCGAAACAGCCGACTTGTTTGCAGACATCCGCGCCACGGTGGGCGTGCGCGTGGTGAACCTGGTGTGGCGCCATCTTGCCACCATGGATGACGCGCTGCCTTGGGCATGGAAAGCGGTAAGACCGCTCTATGTCCATGGCATGGCGGACATGGCGGCGGTCCGTTTCCGCGCCGCCATGGCCTTGCCCGGACTGAGCTCGCTCGCCGGGCCGGAGCCCGCGAGCGTCGACGCGGTGCTGGCAAGCTACGACCACTCCAACACCATCAACCTCTTTGCGCTGGGCGCACTGGTCGCCTGGCTGCGCGGCGAGGTGACCGGGCAGGGAACGCCGGAGCAGGGACCGCGGCTGCCGGCGCCGGATGTGACGCTTCCGAAGCTTGCCTCCGAGGCGGATGTGGCGGCCGACACCTGGCAACGGGTCCTGCGGCTCAACCGCTTCGGTGATCAGGCGCAACCGCTGATTCTCGCCAGCATGTACCGCCATCTCGCCCATGCGCCCGCTTTCCTGAAGAGGATCGAGACGGTGCTCGCGCCACTGCAGGCCGATGGCTCGCTCGACCGCGCCATCGTCGTCAATCGGGCGGCGGCGCACGAACGGGCGCGTGTTCTGGCGCTCGCGATCTCGGCCGAGCGGCCGAAGCTGGCGAACGAGATCGAGACCGGCGTGTCGACCTTCGTCGATCACGCCATCGGCAAGATGGTGACGATCTGCCGGGCGATCCGGGTGGCGCGCGGCTCGGTCTAGCTATTCCGCCGCGGCCTTCCGTCCCGACTGCCGGCGCGACAGCCACTCGGCCATGGCGGCTTCCATGGTCATGAACACGGCGCCGTCTTCCATCAGCTTCTGGATCAATCGCTCGAGCATCATCATGCGATGGCCGCGGCCGATCACGTGGGGATGGAAGGTGTAGGTGAGGATCCCGAAATCGGGTTGCACGCGCGTCATGTAGGTATAATCGTCGACGAAGTTCTCCAGCACAGCCGTGGCGTTCATCAGGCCGGCCTGGATCGAGCCGTTGGGATTGCGCATGTATTCGAAGTGCGGGAAGTCGTCGAGCGACCAGCTGATCGGCATTTCGACCAGCGTCGTCTCGCGGCCGCGCACGAACGGCTTCTTCAGCTCGGCGACGTCACCCTGGCGGGCGTAGTAGCAGTCGTAGTCATGGCCCATCAGCGAGCTGTCGTATTTTATGCCGTGCTTCAGCAGGAGTTCGATTGAATGGGGCGAGAGATCCCAGGCGGGCGAGCGGTAACCGCGCGCCGTCTTGCCGCTGATCTTCCTGATCGACTCGTTGCCGCGCACGATCTCCTCTTCCTCCTCCTCGCGCGAGAGCGTGACGGGCAGGCGGTGGGTCCAGCCGTGATGGGCGAGCTCGTGGCCGGCGTCGACGTAGGGCGTCACCGCTTCGGGCGTGCTGTCGATCGTGTGGCCGGGCGTGAAGAAGGTCGCCTTGATGTCGTAGCGGGCGAGCAGCGACACGAGCCTGGGGATGACCACGACGTCATATTCGCCACGCGAGATGGCCGTGGGCGATGTCAGCCCTCGTGCAATGAAGCCTGACAGATGGTCGTGGTCGAAAGTAAGGCAAACAACGTGGCGCGGCATGTCGCAGTCTCCCGGGTGGCAGCCTGAGCTTAGGCAGATTTGTTGCCATCGCCCACCGGAGCCTGCATGATCCGGCCAACTATAAAGAAATACGAGGCAGCGATTTAGGGAGGATTCATGGTGGGCGCGTCCGCCCAGCGCTTTGCTGCGCCAGAGGGCGACTACCAGCTTGTGGTCGAAAGCGTGTCCAAGAGGTTCGGCGGGGTCACCGCCGTTGAGGACGTATCGCTCGACGTACCACGCGGCAGCATCGTCTCCATTATCGGCCCCAACGGCGCGGGCAAGACCTCGCTGCTGAACATGGTCTCGGGCTTCTACAAGCCCGACACCGGCCGCATCGTCCTCGAAGGCCGCGACATCACGCAGAAAAAGCCCAGCGACATCGCCGCTTTGGGCATCGCGCGTACCTTTCAGAACATCGCGCTTTTCAGCGGCCTCACCGTCCTCGACAACCTCATGCTCGGCCGCCACGTGCGCATGAAGGCGGGCGTGCTGGCAAGCGTCGTCTACTGGGGCATGGCGCAGAAGGAAGACATCGCCCATCGCGAGGCGATCGAGGAGATCATCGAGTTCCTGAAGCTGCAGGACCTGCGCAAGCAGCAGACGGCGGCGCTGGCCTACGGCCTGCGCAAGCGCGTGGAGCTGGGCCGGGCGCTGGCGCTCGAGCCCAAGGTGCTGCTGCTCGACGAGCCGATGGGTGGCATGAACCAGGACGAGAAGGAAGACATGGCGCGCTACGTTCTGGACGTCAACCAGGAGCGCGGCGTCACGGTCGTGCTGATCGAGCACGACATGGGCGTGGTCATGGACATTTCCGACCAGGTCATCGTGCTCGATCGCGGCCGGCGCATCGCCGCGGGCACGCCGGAGGAGGTGCAGCGCAATCCGGCGGTCATCGAGGCCTATCTCGGCACGGGCAAGAGTGGAGGATGCGCATGAGTTTGGTCGATCACACCAGCACCTCGACGATGCCCAAGCTCCTGCAGCGCAACGCCCAGGAGAATCCGAGGGATGCCGGCATCCGCGAGAAGACACGCGGGGTCTGGCAAACCTACGATTGGACGGCTTACCGCGACAACGTGCGTGATTTCGCGCTGGGCTTGGCCGCGCTCGGCTTCAAGCGCGGCGACAAGCTCTCGGTGGTGGGCGACAATCGTCCGCAGCTCTACTTCGCGCAGCTCTCCGCCCAGGTGCTGGGGGGCATCTCGGTGCCGGTCTACCAGGACTTGATCGCCTCGGAACTGGTCTTCGTCCTCAATCATGCCGAGACCTCGATCATCGTGGCGGAGGACCAGGAGCAGGTCGACAAGGCGCTGTCGCTCAAGGGGCAACTGCCCAAGCTGCGCTGGGTCATCTTCGACGATCCGCGTGGCCTGTCATTCTACGACGACCCGATCCTGCGCTCCTTCGCGAGTGTGCTGGAGGAGGGACGCAAGTTCGGCGCGGCAAACCCGGGCTTCTACGAGGCCGAGCTCGCCAAGGGCGGCGCCAACGACACGGCGATGATCGCCTACACCTCGGGCACGACGGGCAGTCCCAAGGGCGTGATGCTGAGCCACCGCAACATGATCGCGACGGCCGAGGCCTTCATTGAGGTGAACGACGTCAAGACCGGCGACAACTGGCTGTCGTACCTGCCGATGGCCTGGGTCGGCGACGCCGCCTTCACCCTCGGCATGGCGCTGGTGGCGCGCCTCACCGTCAATTGCCCGGAAAACCCCGAAACGGTCCAGCGCGACCTGCGCGAGCTGGGCCCCGACTCCATGCTGGCGCCGCCGCGCATCTGGGAAAACATGCTGACCCTGATGCAGATCAAGGGCAGCGACGCCTCGCCGATCAAGCGCCACGTGTTCGAATTTTTCCGCAGCCACGCCGAGCGCTGCGAGTTGAAACGCACGGACGGCAAGGACCTGTCGCTGGCCGACCGCCTCGGCCTGGCGGTGGGCGAAATCCTGGTTTACGGGCCGGTGCGCGACCAGCTTGGCCTGCGCAAGGCGCGCTGGTGCTATACCGGCGGCGCGCCCCTGGGCCCCGATACCTATCGCTTCTTCCGCTCGTTCGGCATCAACCTCAAGCAGATCTACGGCGCCACCGAGGCGTCGGCCATGATCGCCTGCCAGGCCGACGCCGAGGCCAATCCCAACACGGTCGGCCGGCCGTTCCCGAGGGTCGAGGTCAAGATCGACGATCGCGGCGAGGTCATGCTGAAGGGCGCCAACGTCTTCATGGGCTACTACAAGCAGGACGAGGTGACGCGCGACACCCTCACTTCCGACGGCTGGCTGAAGACCGGCGACGCCGGCTTCTTCGACAAGCAGGGCCATCTTGTCATCATCGATCGCGCCAAGGATGTCGGTAAGCTCACCGACGGTTCGGCGTTTGCGCCGCAATTCATCGAAAACAAGCTGAAGTTCAGCCCCTTCATCCGGGAAGCCGTCGCCTTCGGCGACCAGCGGCCGTTCGTGGTGGCCATGATCGCCATCGACATGCAGACGGTGGGCACCTGGGCGGAGAAGCAGGGGCTGATCTATACGAGCTACGTGGATCTCAGCGGCAAGCCCGAGGTCGCGAACCTGATCGGCGCGGAGATCGCCAAGGCGAACGCCATCGCTGCCCGACGTGCAACAGGTCAAGCGTTACCTGCTCCTGAACAAGGAGCTCGACGCCGACGACGCCGAGATGACGCGCACCCGCAAGGTCCGTCGGCGCTTCGTGGCGGACAAGTACGCCAGCGTCATAGAGGCGTTCTACGGCGGCAAGCCACAGGCCGATGTCACCATTGAGATCACTTTCGAGGACGGCCGCAAGTCGACGCTCAACTCGACCATCGCAATCCATGGCCGGGTGGCGACAGAGCCCACCCGCCGGGCGGCTTGAAGGGAAAGGGAATGTCGGAGGATCTCGAATTCGCCTTCGCGCTGATATTGAGCGGCGCCTCGATCGGCCTGATGTACTCCTTGATCGCCCTGGGTTTCGTGCTTGTCTACAAGGCGACCGACGCGATCAACTTCGCCCAGGGCGAGTTTGTCATGCTGGCCGGCATGATCGTGGTGACGGTGCTGGGCGCGGAGGCGCCGCTGATCGCCGCCATCGTGGTCGTGCTGCTGGTCATGATCGGTTTCGGCTTCGGTCTGGAGAAGGTCGTGCTGCGGCCGTTGCTCGGCAGGCCGGTGGTGGCGGTCATCATGGCGACCATCGGCGTCGCGGCCGTGCTGCGGGGCTGGGGACCGCTGGTCCTCGGCATCGAGACGCGTGCCCTGCCGTTGCCGATTGGCGACGAACCGATAACGATCGGCCCGGCCTCGCTGCCGCCCATCCAGGTCCTGGGCGCCGTGGTGGCGGTCCTCTTCTTCATTGTCTTCAACTGGTTCTTCAAGAAGAGCCGCATGGGCGTCGCCATGCGCGCCGTGGCCGACAACCAGCAGGTCGCGCAGGCCATGGGCATCAACGTCGAGCGCTATTTCGCGATCGCCTGGGCGATGGCCGGCATCGTCTCGGCGGTGGGCGGCGTGGTGTGGGGCGCCATGCTGGGCGTCGACGTGCAGCTCGCTTTGGTTGGACTTAAGGTGTTCCCGGTGGTGATCCTGGGCGGCCTCGATTCGATCGGCGGAGCACTGGTAGGCGGCTTGATCATCGGCATCGTCGAGAGCCTCGCTGCCGGTTACCTCGATCCCTATGTCGGCGGCGGCACCAAGGACTTCGCGCCTTACGTGCTGATGATCCTGGTCCTCATGATCAGGCCTTACGGCATCTTCGGCCGGCGCCAGATCGAGCGCGTGTAGCCATGTTCCATCGCGAATCGGGAGTCTTCAAGACCACCTACGGCGCCGACATGGCGCTCTATCCGCTGCCCATCGCCAGATGGACGGTGATCGTGCTCGCCGTGATCTTCGTGGTGATCGTGCCGCTGGCCGTGCACGAATACTACCTGTCGATCCTCAATCTCGTCTTCATCGCGGTCGTCGGCGCGCTCGGGCTCAACATCCTGGTGGGCTACACCGGACAGATATCGATCGGCCACGGCGCCTTCATGTCGGTCGGCGCCTACACGGCGGCGAACCTCGCGGTAAGGCTCGACCTTCCGTTCTGGCTGACCCTGCCGGCGGGCGGGCTGATGGCGGCGCTGATCGGCGTCATCGTCGGCATGCCCAGCCTGCGCATCAAGGGCCTCTATCTCGCGATCGCCACCCTGGCGGGTCAGCTCATCATCGAATGGACCATCAATCACGTGCCGGCGATTTCCGGCGGCGCCCAGGCGTCGATCGAGGTCGATCGTCCGAGCCTGTTCGGATTCAGCTTCGACACCCAGGGCCGCCTCTATTTCTTCCTGCTCTTCTTCGCTGTGCTCGCCATCGTGGCGACGCTCAATCTGGTGCGCAGCCGCATCGGGCGCGCCTTCGTGGCGGTGCGCGACCAGGACATCGCGGCCGAGATCATCGGCATCAACATCTACCGTTACAAACTGCTCGCTTTCGCCATCTCGTCGTTCTTTGCCGGCGTCTGTGGCGTGCTCTACACCTACTATTTCGGCATCGCCAACTACGAGCAGTTCCAGCTCATCGTCTCGATCGACTACCTCGCCATGATCATCATCGGCGGGCTGGGCTCGGTGCTGGGAACGATCTTTGGTGCTATTTTCGTCACATTGTTGCCCATCGTCATCCGTATATTCATGGAGGATGTAGGATCCCTGTTCTTCACCACGGCGCAGATGGCCAACGTCATCTCCGGTCTACGCCTTGGTGTCTTTGGGGGACTGATCATCTTCTTCTTGATCGTCGAGCCGGAGGGGCTCAATCGACTGTGGAGGAATATCCGGAGCTATTTCCGGGTTTGGCCCTTCTCCTATTAGAGCGGGGCATTGCTGCAAAGGGAGGAACCCATGACGAGGTTCGTTAAGAGTTGGCTGGGACTGGCGGCAACGACCGCCACCCTGGCGTTGGGCGCGGGTCAAGCCTTCGCCCAGGATATCGTGTTCGGGCTGCAATGCGACCGCACCGGGCCGACGGCGAATGTGGGCACGGTGCTGTGCCCCGGCTACCAGGACTATATCGCCCTGGTGAACAGCAAGGGCGGGGTCGACGGCCACAAGATCAAGGTCCTCGAAATCGACAACGAGTACAAGGTGCCGCCGGCCATCGAGGCGCACGAACGCTTCAAGAAGGAAGGCGCCGTTCTTGAGGGCCTCTATGGCACGCCGCAAACGGCGGCGCTGAACAAGAAGCTCGAGGAAGACAAGATCCTCGGCACTTCGCCGGGCTTCGGCACGGCTTCGGCTGCCGACGGCAAGCGCTATCCCTACACCTTCCCGATCGCGGCCAGCTACTGGTCGCAGGCGGGTGCGGCGGTTGAGTTTGCCAAGGAGAAGCTGGGCACGCTCAAGGGCAAGAAGATCGCCTACATCTTCTACGACAATCCGGCGGGCAAGGAGCCTTTGCCCATTCTCGAGGACCTCGCCAAGGCCGAGGGCTTCGAAATGCGCACTTTTGCCGTTCCGGCGCCCGGTCTTGAAATGGGCGCGCAGGTCCTCGACATCACCGCACGGTTCAAGCCGGACTTCATCATCGCCCACCTGTTCGGGCGCGCCCCGTCCGTGCTGATCAAGGATCTCAAGGGCAAGGGCTTCCCGCTCAGCAAGGTGGTCGGCTTCGTCTGGGCCAGTTCCGAAGCCGATATCATTGCAGCCGGCGGCATGGGGATGGCCGAAGGCTACAACACCATCCAGTTCGCCGGCGTCGGCAAGGACTTTCCGGTGATCAAGGAAATCGAGGCCATGTACAAGGCGCAGGGAAAGACCCCGCCGAAGGAAATGGACTCGACCGTCCTGTACAATCGCGGTGTGCTTGTGGCGGCGCTGCACGTCGAGGCGTTGCGCAACGCCATGAAAGCCAATGGCGGAAAGATCCCGACCTCCGAGGAGGTCAAGAAGGGCATGGAGTCGGTCAAGGGCTTCACCCTGGGCGGCCTCGTGCCGCCGATGGAGATCACCCCGGCCGACCACGAGGGCGGCGGCTGGGTCCAGATCTGGACGGTCAAGGGCGGCAAGCTCGTGAGGACGAAGGACTGGTTCCAGGGCTATCGCCCGGTGATCCTGAAGCAGCTCGCGGACGACGCCGCCAAGTCCTGAAGGCATGACGGGGCGGGCGGCGAGCGATCGCCGCCCGACTTCCCTGAATGGAATTTCCGATGCTGGCGATCAACAATATCGAAGTCGTCTACGACCGCGTCATCCTCGTCCTCAAGGGCGTGTCGATCGGCGTCGGCGAGGGCGCGATCACTACCCTGCTGGGCGCCAACGGCGCCGGCAAGACGACGACACTCAAGGCCATTTCCGGCGTGCTGCACAGCGAGCGCGGCCAGGTCACCAAGGGCACGATCCAGCTCGGTGACCAGCGTATCGACGGCATGCGCGCCCACGATGTCACGCGACTGGGCCTCGTCCAGGTGTTCGAGGGCCGCCGCGTGTTCGAGAACCTGACCACCGAGGAGAACCTGATCGCCGGCGGCCACGTGCAGAAGGACGGCGCGGTGAAGCAGGGCATCGAGCTGGTCTATTCGTACTTTCCGCGCCTCAAGGAGCGGCGGCACCAGCTGTCGGGCTACCTGTCGGGCGGCGAGCAGCAGATGCTGGCGATCGGCCGGGCGCTGATGAGCCGGCCCCGGGTGGTGCTGCTCGACGAGCCGTCGCTCGGCCTCGCCCCCATGCTGGTCGAGGAGATTTTCGGCATCGTCGGCCAGTTGGTGAAACAGGAGAAGCTGTCGGTCCTGCTGGTCGAGCAGAACGCCACCATGGCGCTGGCCGTCGCCGATCACGGCTTTGTCATGGAGAACGGCCGCATCGTGCTCGAGGGGCCGGCCGACAAGCTGCGGGCCAATTCCGACATCAAGGAGTTCTACCTCGGTCTGAACGAGGGCGGCGCCCGCAAATCCTACCGCGATACGAAGCATTACAAGAGGCGCAAGCGCTGGCTATCCTAGCTGTTTGCAGCGGATATCAATTTGGCTCACCCTGTGGAGGGCGCGCAGCGCCCGTCTCGAAGGGTCGGCAACACGTACCGTGCCTGTAGCCCATGCTTCGAGACGCGGCCCTTGGGGCCGCTCCTCAGCATGAGGTCGTTGTCGTGGGCCTGACTTCAGCGCTGCCGTCTCTGCTTGCCCTGCCGATCCTCGTCGCCGCCCTGCCGGCGGCGGCCCAGACGCGGCTTGCCCAGCAATGCGCGGCGTTCGGCGAAGTCCAATATCGCAAGATCAGTCCGTCCGTTGATCGTGTAACGGCACTGGATTACCCGCCGCCGGCGCTCGAACGCGTCGAGACCAAGGTCGGGTCGCAGGCGATCGTCTCGGCGCTGACGCTGCGCGGCCGGCTGACCTATCGCAGCGGCCCGCCTTTCGAGACGCAGTTCGTCTGCCTGCTCGATGCCGCACAGCGACCGCTTTTCTTCTACGCCTTGCCGGCGTTGGCGACGCGCGGTGCGCCGATACCCGTTACCAGGGGCAGCGCGCCGGCGCCTACACCACCCCTTCAGCCGACGACTCAGGCTCCGACCCTGGCGCTTGGCCCGCAGGCGGCGTTGGGCACGCCCGCACCGGCCCGGCCGCCACGGCCCTCGGGTGCGGTCCGGCTGCGTGGGCTGGTACGTGACTTGGGTGGCCGCCTGCAGTTCATGCCCTGCGATGGCGCACCGCTCCCCCTGGAGGATCGCACGCCGGATCAGGAACTGACGAGGACGCTGCGTGGGCTGACGGCTGGCCAGGAAGGCCGTCCAATGTTCGTCGAGCTCTATGGCGGGCGCGAGACCGGTCCGGGCTCGGGCATCGGTGCGCTGGAGCTGCTTCGGGCGGCCGTCGAGACGGCGGGCTGTCGCGAACGGTTCGACCAGCGCGAATGGCTTGCTACCGGGAGTGGCGGGGGCGAGCCACCGTGGCGCCTCGAAGTCACGTCGCGGGACATGACGATGGGCGTCGTGGGCGGGCAGCCAACTCAGCGCGTCCCCCACGGCGGGCCGCAGAAGCTGGATAGTGCCGTGACCTATACGGCGGCCGACAATCCGGAGTCGACGGTCACAATTGACGAGCGGCGCTGCGTCGATCCCCAGTCCGGCTCGTTGTTCGCCTACACTGTCGAGGTAAGAAGCGAGGGCAGGATATTCACCGGCTGCGCGGTACATAATCCGGCCATGCCGGCGCCCTGATTACGAGCGAGTAGAGCGGGCAGGAGGGGGACATGGACGATATCGAACGGTTGCGGGACATGATCGGCTCGGCCAAGCGCATCGTCGCCTTCACCGGGGCGGGCATCTCGACGGAGTCCGGCATTCCCGACTTCCGCTCGCCGGGCGGCATCTGGACCCGCTACAAACCGATCTACTTCGACGATTTCATGTCGTCGGAGGAAATGCGGCGCGAATCCTGGCGGCGCAAGTTCGCGACCGACGAGACCATGCTCAAGGCCGAACCCAATGCCGGCCACCGCGCACTCGCCAAGCTGGTCGACCAGGGCCGCATGAGCGCCATCATCACCCAGAACGTCGACGGCCTGCACCAGCGCTCCGGCGTACCCGATTCCAGGATCATCGAGCTGCACGGCAACGCGACCTATGCGAGCTGCCTGGATTGCGGCCATCGCCATGAACTGGACCCGATCAGGAAGGCGTTCCTCGGCGCCGGCAAGCTGCCCTTCTGCGAGAAGTGCGACGGCATCGTGAAGACCGCAACGATCTCGTTCGGCCAGGCCATGCCGGAGATCCAGATGGCGCGCGCCCAGGACGAGACCATGGGCTGCGACCTCTTCATCGTGCTCGGCAGCTCGCTGGTAGTCTATCCTGCGGCGGGCTTCCCCAGCATCGCCAAGCGCAAGGGCGCGAAGCTGGTCATCCTGAACCGCGATCCGACCGACCAGGACAGCGATGCCGACATGGTGATCCATGGCGAGATTGGGCCGACCATGAGCAGAGCTATTGGCGTCAATTGAGCGGTCGTCGTTGCGATGACGGTTGGGACCCTGTTTAATCCGCTTGGGTCAGGGAGGGTTACGATGCAGATCAATCGCCGGGGCGCGCTGCTGGGCGGACTTGCCGCTTCATTGGGTGCGCCATTGCTCGGCCAACACGCGGCGGCGCAGGACATAACGTTTTTCCGCATCGGCACGGGAGGCACCGCCGGCACCTATTTCCCCATTGGTGGCCTGATCGCCAACGCGATTTCCAATCCGCCCGGCTCGCGGACTTGCGCCGACGGCGGCTCGTGCGGCGTACCCGGCCTGGTAGCCACCGCGGTGGCTTCCAACGGCTCGGTCGCCAACGTGAATGCGATCGCCAGCGGCAGCATGCAGTCGGGTTTCACCCAGTCGGACGTGGCCTACTGGGCCCTGAACGGCAACGGCATCTACGAGGGCCGGCCGAAGGTCGACGTGCTGCGCGCGATCGCCAACCTCTACCCCGAGAGCTTCCATCTCGTCGTGCGCAAGGGCGCCGGCATCAAATCGATCAAGGACCTCAAGGGCAAGCGCATGTCGCTGGACGAGCCGGGCTCGGGCACGCTGGTCGATGCCCGCCTGATCCTCGCCGCCTACGGGATGACCGAGAAGGACATCAAGGCCGAGTACCTCAAGCCGCAGCAATCGGCGGACAAGCTCAAGGACGGTGCGCTCGACGCCTTCTTCAGCGTCAGCGGCTGGCCGCAGGGCGCCATTGCCGAGCTCGCCGCGACCACCGGCATCGACCTCGTGCCGATCGACGGTCCGGAGGCGGAAAACCTGATCAAGCAGTATAGCTTTTTCGCTGCCGACGAGATTCCCGACGGTGCCTACAAGAACGTCGCCGGCGTGAAAACGGTCAGCGTCAACGCGATCTGGGCGACCTCGAGCAAGCAGCCCGACCCGTTGATCTACAACATCACCGAAGCGCTCTGGAATCCCAACACGCGCAAGCTGCTCGACTCCGGCCATGCCAAAGGCCGCGCGATCAAGCTCGAGACGGCCGTGCTGGGCCTCGGCATCCCGCTCCATCCCGGTGCCGAGAAGTTCTACAAGGAGAAGGGCCTCATTAAGTAAGGGCTTGAGGCGACCCGGGCCTCACTCTTCGAGACGCGCCGCTGCGCCGTGCGTCTCGGGGCAAGGCCCTGGCGTTGCGGCGAGGGGCGGGAGAAAGTTTGAGCCTACAGGTCGATCACGCAAAGGCAGCGGAACTCGAACGCGAGTTCGACGCCGAAATGCGCTTCCGCCCGCTCGGCATCGGGGGCACCTGGATCGTGGCGGCGCTGCTGCTGTCTCTGTCGATGTTCCATTTCTATACCGCGGGCTTTGGGCTGCTGCGGGAGCAGACGCACCGCGGCGTCCATATGGCCCTTGTGCTGGGGCTGATCTTCCTGGTCTTTGCCGCCAATCGCAAGGCGGCGCCCACGCCGGCAACGGGCTGGTTCCGCCCGGGCGGCGTGCCGCTCTACGACTGGGTGCTGTTCGCCGCCGCGGTCGTGTCTTCGCTCTACTTGCCCGCGATCTTCCACGACATCGCCTTCAAGACCGGCAATCCCGATCCCATCGATGTGGCGATGGGCACGACCCTGACCCTGGTCGTGATCGAGGCCACGCGGCGCACCATGGGCTGGGCGCTGGTTTGCATCACGCTGGGTTTCATCGTCTATGCATTCGCCGGTCCGTGGATGCCGGGGATCCTGGTCCATCCCGGCACGACCTGGTCGCAACTCGCCGACCATCTCTATCTCACCAGCCAGGGCATCTACGGCGTGCCGATCGGCGTGGTGGCGACCTACGTCTTCCACTTCGTGCTGTTCGGTACCGTCGCCTTGCGCATCGGACTTGGCCGGCTGTTCCTGGCGCTTGCCATGGCCGTGGCCGGACGGTTCGCCGGCGGGCCGGCCAAGGTGGCGATCTTCGGTTCGGCGCTGTTCGGCATGATTTCGGGTTCCTCGGTCGCCAACGCCGTGACCGTGGGCTCGCTCACCATCCCGATGATGAAGCGTATCGGCTACCGGGCGCATTTCGCGGCGGGCGTCGAGGCGACCGCCAGCACCGGCGGCCAGATCACGCCGCCGGTCATGGGCGCGGCGGCCTTCCTGATGGTCGAGTATCTCGAACTGCCCTACCAGACGATCATCATCGCCGCGATCGTGCCGGCGTTCATGCATTTCTTCGGTGTGTTCATCCAGGTGCATTTCGAGGCCAAACGCACCGGCCTGCGCGGGCTCACCCGCGAGGAGATGCCCGATTGGCGCGCCGTGCTGCGCCAGGACTGGGTGACCTTGATTCCGCTCGCTGCCCTGATCTGGAAGATCTTCGACGGCTCGACGCCCTACCTGGCGGCGTTCTGGGGCATCTATCTCTGCATCATCGTCGGCTTGATGCGTTCGACCCGGCCGCGCCTGCCGATCCTAGACATCGCGCTGGTGGTGGCCTGGGCGCTGCTGCTGACCTTCGGGCGCAGGGTCCTGCCAGGCGACCTCGGCGACTGGTTCAACGAGATCACTTTTGGCCTGTTCGTGCTCCTGTGCGTGGTGCTGCGGCGCCTCAACCCGGCACCGGCACTGAATTGGCGCGACCTGACCGACGCCTTCACCGTCGGAGCCAAGTACGCCCTGGCGGTTGGCGCGGCGGCGGCGGCGATCGGCATCATCATCGGCGTCGTGACCCTGACCGGCACGGCGCTCAAGTTCGCCACCATCATCGTGGGCGCGGCCAACGATGCCACGATGCTGGTCCAGGCCTGGCTGCCGTTCGACAAGCCGACCCTGGTCAAGTTCTTCACCTTGGCGATGACGGCGGTCGTCTGCATCCTCATGGGCTGCGGCGTGCCGACGACGGCAACCTACATCATCATGGTGACGATCGCGGCGCCGGCGCTCGGCCTGCTGGGCGTGGCGCCGATCGTGGCGCATTTCTTCGTGTTCTATTACGGCGTGCTGGCTGATGTGACGCCGCCGGTGGCGGTGGCGGCCTATGCGGCGGCCAGCATGGCCGGCGCCGACCCGTTCCGGACCGGCAACACGGCCTTCCGCCTGGCACTCGCCAAGGCGCTGGTGCCCTTCATCTTCGTCTTCTCGCCGGCGCTGCTGATCGTCGTGCCCGGCTTCACCTGGCATGATTTCCTGCTGACCTTCGCGGGCTGCATCGTCAGCATCACCTTTCTCGGCGCCGCCTTGTCGGCCTATCTGGTGGCGCCGATGCCGCTCTGGGAGCGGATCTGGCTTGCGGTTGCGGCACTGCCTGCCATGGCGTCGGGCATGATGCCCCTGGCCGCCGGGCTCGTGCTAAGCCTGCCGGTGTTGGTGTCCCAGGTGCTGAGGTATCGGAGGCAAGCCTATGCGACTTAAAGGTAAAGTCTGTGTCGTCACGGCGGCGGGGCAGGGGATCGGCGCCGCCACGGCCCGCGCATTCGCCGGCGAGGGTGCGACGGTATGGGCGACCGACGTCGACCTGGCGAAGCTAACGGGACTGGCCGGTGTCGCCGGAGTCCAGCCGCACCGGCTCGACGTGCTCGACAAGGCCGCAATCGCTAGCCTCGCCCGGGAGACCGGCGCCATCGACGTGTTGTTCAACTGCGCCGGCTTTGTACATCACGGCACGATCCTCGACGCCACGGACGAGCAATGGCGGTTCGCCTTCGATCTCAACGTGCGCAGCATGTTCTGGACGATCCAAGCCTTCCTGCCCGGCATGCTGGGCAAGGGCGCGGGCTCGATCATCAACATGTCGTCAGCTGCCTCCTCGGTGAAGGGGGCGGCGCTTCGCTTCGTCTACGGCACCACCAAGGCTGCCGTGGTCGGTCTCACCAAGTCTGTGGCGGTGGACTATGTCGGCAAAGGCATCCGCTGCAACGCGATCTGTCCCGGCACAGTGCAGACGCCTTCGCTCGACGAGCGCATCTCCTCGCTGGGCGGCGGCACGGACGCCCGGCAGTTCTTCCTGCAGCGCCAGCCGACCGGCCGCTTCGGCTCGGCTGAAGAAATCGCGGCCCTGGCCGTCTATCTCGCCGGCGACGAATCGGCGTTTACCACGGGCACGGTGAACGTGATCGACGGCGGCTGGAGCGTCTAGAAGTGGACATCGCGGCCATTGCCGCGCTGGCGCCGGTCGTGCCGGTTCTTACCATCGACCGAACTGCCGATGCCGTCCCTTTGGCGCGAGCCCTGGTGGCAGGGGGCTTGCGCGTACTCGAAATCACGCTGCGTACCGGGGCGGCCCTGGAGGCCTTGAAAGCCATTGCCGGCGCGGTACCAGACGCCGTCGTCGGGGCAGGAACGGTACTGGAACCTGCACAGTTCGAGCACGTTAAACATAACGGGGCTCGATTTGCGGTCAGCCCGGGTTGTAGGCCCGCCCTTGTCACCGCCGCCCGAGCCGCGGGATTGCCATTCTTGCCGGGCATCCAGACGGTGTCGGAGGCGATGGTCTTGGCCGAACAGGGTTTCCGGCTGCTGAAGTTCTTTCCCGCCGATGCGGCGGGCGGCGTGGGCTGGCTGAAGGCGGTCGCCGCGCCACTGGCCGGTCTTCGTTTTTGCCCGACCGGCGGCGTCGGGGCCGACACTGCCCAAGCCTACCTGTCGCTTGGCAATGTGGCCTGCGTGGGCGGCTCGTGGGTGGCGCCGCGGGACGCCGTGGCCGCCGGCGACTGGGCGCGGATCGAGCGGCTGGCCGCCGCGGCCTTCCAACTCAAACGGCCCTAGCGTGGCGACCGGAAAGGTGCTTCAAAGTGGCCTTGGGAGTTAGACCTATTTTCATGACGAAATTGGCATTTGCGGCGATGGCGCTCGTACTGGCTGCTGGCGGTGCTGCGCGGGCCGAGTCGGTCCTGGTCCTGAACTCCGAAGAGGCCTCTTACAGCATCCTGAGCCGCAGCGGGCGCATCGAGGTGGCCCGCCTTCCGATCGGCCGCGAGCCGCACCACCTGATCGTCACGCCCGACGGCAAGGACGTGCTGATCGGTTCGACAGCGACCAACGAGCTGCTCGTTCTCGACGCCAAGACCGGCGAGAAACGCCGCGTCCAGCGCGACATCATCGATCCCTACCAATTGGGTTTCAGCCCGGACGGCAAGTGGTTCGTCACAGCCGCCTACCGGCTCGACCATGTCGACATCTACCATGCCGACGGATTGAAGCTGGCCGGCCGCATCTTCATCGACGGGCTGCCAAGTCACATGGCGTTCGATACCGATTCGAAGACGGTGTTCGTGACCCTGCAGCAGTCCGGCCGGCTCGTCGCCTTCGATCTCGAGACCCAGATGATCAAATGGAATGTCGAAGTCGGCAAGGCGCCGGCCGGCATCGTCATGTTGCCCGACAACAAGCGCCTGCTGGTGGCTTTGACCGGCGAGGAGGGCATTGTCGTCGTCGAGCCGAAGGACGGGTCGATCAAGGGCAGCCTGCAGACCGGCAAGGCGGCGCACAATTTCTTCCCCAAGGGCGACGGACGTCACTGGTTCCTGGGCAACCGTGTCGAGGGGACGGTGTCGCTGATCGACACGCAAGAGATGAAGATCGTCGGCACGATCAAGGTGCCGGGCGGTCCGGACGACATGGACATCACGGCCGACGGCAAGGAGCTGTGGGTCACGCAGCGCTTCCTGCGGCGCATCGCCGTGGTCGATCTCGACCAAATGCGGATGGTCGCCTCGATTCCGGTCGGCAAATCTCCGCACGGCATTTTCATGCTCAAGTCGGGGGCAGCGGGAACGGGGCCGGTTCGCGCGGCGTCAACGGCGGACGGCCAGAAGTAGGCGGGCGCGCCGATGCGCGACGTCATCGACATCTGGGTGACGGTCCAGGCCTGGCTCTTCGAAAGCCTGGTAAGTCCGCTGCTGTTCCAGTTCGGCTTGATGGAATGGTTCGAGCCGGCCTTCAATGCCGTCGAGATCGCCATGCTTGGGATCGTCCAGATCCTGATCATTGCACTCGGCATGCGCTTCTTCGAAAAACGCTGGCCCCTCGAGAGGACGGACAACGACAACCTGGTCGGCGTCGATCGCGTCTATACGGTCCTAGACAAGCTCGGCGTCGTGCCGCTCGTGATCTTCATGGTGACCTATCCGGTCACCAACGAGATCGAGCATCTGGTGCGCACCTGGGGCTTTGCGCCGCCCCGAATCGAACGGATGCTGCCGTGGCTGCACGACAACGCGCTCGCTTCCTTCCTGGTCTACTTCGCGCTCTACGACTTCGCCGCCTACTGGCTGCACCGGGCGCAGCACAAATTCGCGTGGTGGTGGGCGCTGCACAGCCTGCACCACAGCCAGCGGCAGGTGACGGTGTGGAGCGACGATCGCAACCACGTCGTCGACAACCTCCTGATCACCCTGGCGCTGGTCGTCTTCGCGCAGTTCGTGGGCGTGCAACCCGACGACTACGTCCTGATCCTGATGATCGGGCGGCTGATCGAAAGCTGGTCGCACGCCAATGTCGACATGAGCTTCGGCCGGGTGGGTGAGCGCCTGCTCGTCGGGCCGCGCTTCCATCGTCTGCACCACGCGCTGGCGAGCGTCGAAGAGCGCCATATCCAGGATCATAATTTTGCGCCGGTGTTCCCGATCTGGGACATCCTGTTCGGCACGGCGAACTACGACGGCAGGCATCGTCCGACCGGCGTCGACGATCCGCTCATCGATGCCGACAATGGCCGCGGCTGGATTGCCCAGCAGGTGACGGTGTTCGGCCGTTTCGTGCGGGCGCTCGCGCCGCGCTTCATCCGCGCTTCAGTTCAGCCAGGACTTCGGCCGCCCGCGGAATAGGCGTCACGGCTCCGTAGCCGCGCGTCGACAGGGCGGCAGCGACATTGGCGTAGCGGGCGGCCGTCTCGACGTCGTCGCCGGCCAGGAGGCGCGCCAGGAACGCGCCGTCGAAGGTGTCGCCGGCGCCGGTCGCATCGATGGAATCGACACGATGCGCCGGCAAGCGAAAGCGCTTCCTGGGCGTGGCGATCAGGCAGCCCACGGTCGCCATTTTCAGGGCCACCAGCGGCGCGCCGAGCTCGAGATAATGGTCGGCGATGGCGTCCGGCTCGGACAGCCCCGTGAGTTGCTGCGAATCATCGAGGCTGGGCAGCGCGATGTCGCAGCGCGCGATGGTGGCGTCGATCGTGCGACGCGCCGCGTCGAGATCCCACAGGCGCAGGCGAAGGTTGGTGTCGTAGGAGACCTTCACGCCGGCCGAACGGGCGGCCGAGATGGCGGCATCACAGGTCTGCCGGGCACTGTCGCTGATCGCCTGGCCGATGGCCGACAGGTGAAAGAACCGGGCGCCGGCGATGTAGTCGGCCGCCAGGCTTTCCGCCGTCATCAGCGAGGCCGCGGAATTCTTGCGCAAGTAGTCGAACTTATGGCCGGCCTGGCTGTGGGTGACGAAGCTGACGCCGGTGGGCGCGCTTGGATGGCGGCTCACGCGCGAGGCATCGACGCCCTCGGACTGCCACAGGCCGAGAAAGGCGTCGCCCATCCAGTCCTCGCCCAGGCTGGTGAGATAGCCGGCCGAGGCGCCTTGGCGGGCTGCCGCGATCGCGACATTCTGCGAATCGCCGCCGAAACCCTGCAGCCAGGTCCGGCCGTCGCCTTCGCGCGGCCTGTTGAACTCGATGAGAGGCTCGCCGAGGCAGACGAGGGCGGGGAAGGTGGACATGATCTCCGTGGTTTCCCATGGTGCTGGCTCGAGCTCAAGGAGGACGATATGGCCGACGACCAAGCCAAGCCTAGTGGCCCCGATCTCGCTCAGGGCATTGCCCTTGCCGAGCTGGTCGATGGCGGCATGCTCGGCGGCCACGTCGGTGAAGACCAGGTGCTGCTGGTGCGTCTCGGCCAGGAGGTATTCGCGACGGCGGCTCACTGCAGCCACTATCACGGCCCGCTCGCCGAAGGCCTTGTGGTCGGCGATACGGTGCGCTGTCCCTGGCATCACGCCTGCTTCAGCCTGCGGACGGGCGAGGCCGTGCGGGCGCCGGCCCTCAGTCCGATCGACTGCTGGTCGGTCGAACAACGCGACGGCAAGGTCTTCGTGATGGCCAAGCGCGTTGAGGCGAAGGCAGCACCTCGCCGCAAGCCGGCCAGTGGCGCGCCGGACAAGGTCGTGATCGTGGGCGGCGGCGCGGCAGGCTTCGCCGCCGCGGAGATGCTGCGGCGCGAGCAGTACCGCGGCAGCATCGTCATGCTGAGCAACGACGACGCAGGTCCCGTCGATCGTCCGAATCTTTCCAAGGACTACCTGGCCGGCACCGCGCCCGAGGAGTGGATTCCGCTGCGTGGCGACGAATTCTATTCCGACAACGCCATCGAGCTGCGTCTCAGGACGAACGTCGCAGCCATCGACCCGCGCGCACGCGAGGTGGCGCTTTCCGACGGCGGCAAGGTTGTCTATGACCGCTTGCTGCTGGCCACCGGCGCGGAGCCCGTCCGACTGCCGATCCCGGGCGCCGACCTGCCGCATGTCCACACGCTGCGCAGCCTGGCCGACAGCCGCGCCATCGTCGAGCGTGCCAAGACGGCGCGGCGGGCGGTCGTGATCGGGGCGAGCTTCATCGGCCTCGAAGCGGCGGCTGCCCTGCGCGCCCGCAAGATCGACGTTCACGTCGTGGCGCCGGAGAAGCGGCCGATGGAACGCATCCTGGGGCCGGAAATGGGCGATTTCGTCCGTGCCCTCCACGAAGAGCACGGTGTCGTCTTCCATCTCGAGGACACGGTGAGCGCCATCGACGCCAAGCAGGTGAAGCTGAAGAGCGGCGGCACGCTCGAAGCCGACCTCGTGGTCGTGGGCGTCGGGGTGCGCCCGCGGATCGACCTCGCCGAGAAGGCCGGTCTCACGCTCGATCGCGGTGTCGTCGTCGATGGCCTTCTCGAAACCAGCGCACCGGGCGTCTTTGCCGCCGGCGATATCGCGCGCTGGCCCGACCCGTACAGCGGCCAGGCCATCCGCGTCGAGCACTGGGTGGTGGCCGAGCGCCAGGGACAGGCTGCGGCGCTGAACATGCTGGGCCTGAAGGAGAAGTTCGACGCGGTTCCGTTCTTCTGGAGCCAGCACTACGACATCCCGATCAACTATGTCGGCCATGCCGAGAAATGGGATGAATTGGCGATCGAGGGCGACATCGCCGGCAAGGATTGCCTGCTGCGCTACAAGCTCAAAGGACGCACGCTGGCCGTGGCGTCGATCTTCCGTGACGTCGTCAGCCTGCAGGCTGAAGTGGCGATGGAGCGGGACATGGCGGCGTCGCCGCCGGCGCGCTAGGTTGCGACAACAAAATCCGGAGGAACGAGAATGGCCAACAAGAAGAGCGCCAACGGGAAAAGCAACGGCAAGCGCCGGCTGCGCAGCCGCGAATGGTTCGATGCGCCAGGCGATCCGACGATGGCGGCGCTCTACCTCGAACGGTACATGAATTTCGGCCTGACGCTGGCCGAGCTGCATAGCGGCCGGCCGATCATCGGCATCGCCCAGACCGGCAGCGACCTCTCGCCCTGCAACCGTCATCACATCGACCTGGCGGTGCGCGTGCGCGACGGCATCCGCGACGCCGGCGGCATTCCCATCGAGTTTCCCGTCCATCCCATCCAGGAGACCGGCAAGCGGCCGACCGCGGCGCTCGACCGCAATCTCGCCTATCTCAGCCTGGTCGAATGCCTCTACGGCTATTTCTTCGACGGCGTGGTGCTGACCACGGGCTGCGACAAGACCACGCCGGCCATGATCATGGGCGCGGCCACGGTCAACATTCCGGCGATCGTGCTGTCGGGCGGACCGATGCTCGACGGCCACTTCGCCGGCGGCCTGGCTGGCTCGGGCACTATCGTCTGGTACGCCCGTCAGGAACTGGCAGCGGGCCGCATCGACCTGCAGAAATTTCTCGAAATGGTGGCCTCAAGCGCCCCCAGCGTCGGGCACTGCAACACCATGGGTACCGCACTGTCGATGAACAGCATGGCCGAGGCGCTCGGCCTGTCGCTGACGGGCTGCGCCGCCATTCCAGGCCCGTACCGCGAACGCGGCCAGATCGCCTACGAGACCGGCAAGCGCATCGTCGACATGGTGTGGGAGGACCTGAAGCCGTCCGACATCCTGACGCGCAAGGCGTTCGAGAACGCCATCGTGGCGGCGAGCGCGCTGGGCGCCTCGACCAACTGCCCGCCGCACATCAACGCGATCGCACGCCACATCGGCGTCAAGCTCGACAACAAGGATTGGGACAGGATCGGCTACGACATCCCGCTGCTGGTGAATTGCATGCCGGCCGGCAAGTATCTGGGCGAGGCCTTCCATCGCGCCGGCGGCGTGCCGACCGTGATGCGCGAGCTTCTCGCCAAGAAGAAGATCCATGGCGATGCGCTCACCGTCACCGGCAAGACCATGGCGCAGAATCTGAAAGGCGCGATCCCGGCCGATGGCGAGGTGATCATGGCCTACGACAAACCGATGCTGGGCCAGGCGGGCTTCGCCGTGCTCTCGGGCAACCTCTTCGACTCGGCGATCATGAAGACGTCGGTCATCTCGCCCGAGTTCCGCAAGAAATATCTGGAACGCAAAGGCGACAAGGACGCCTTCGAAGGCACCGCAATCGTGTTCGACGGGCCCGAGGACTATCACCACCGCATCAACGATCCCAAGCTGCCGATCGACGAGAACAGCATCCTGTTCATCCGCAACACCGGCCCCGTCGGCTACCCCGGCGCCGCCGAAGTGGTGAACATGCTGCCGCCCGACCGGCTGGTGAAGGGCGGCGTGCTGATGCTGCCCTGCGTCGGCGACGGACGGCAAAGCGGCACGTCGGCCAGTCCGTCGATCCTCAACGCTTCGCCCGAGGCCGCGGTGGGCGGCGGCCTGGCGCTGCTCAAGACCGGCGACAAGGTCAGGGTCGACATCGGCAAGCGGCGCGCCGACATCCTGATCTCCGACGCCGAACTGGCCAAGCGCAAGGCGGCATGGAAGCCGCACGTCAAGGAGAGCCAGACGCCCTGGCAGGAGTTGCAGCGCAAGTTCATCGGCCAGCTCGCGAGCGGCGCCTGCCTCGACTTTGCGGTGAACTATCAGAAGATCGCGGCGACCAAGGGAGTGCCGCGGCACTCCCACTAGCGGCGGCTAGCGGAACAGGCGCTGCTCGACGAAGATGGGCAGGTCGGCTCGGTTGATCAGGATGATCGCCCAGGGCGAAGTGGGCTGCCCGATCGGGCGACCGGGCGGGGGCGGAGCCAGGCTTGCGGCAGCGCCGGGCGGCGCGAAGCTGGAGCTCGGTCCGCCGAAGCCTGGACCGCCGGCCACCGGTCGCGGCGCAGGGTTTGCCCGCTGCGCCATCATGATCTCCGGCGGCATGCGCTCCTCGAACATGACGACGATGCGATCGCGCCGGCGGCTGGTCGACAGGATATTGACCGAATAGCCCTCGCTGGCGCGCCGTCCGAGGAAGATGCCGACAGCGTTCATGCGGCCGGGCTCGAATACGTCGGGCGGCGGTGCGCCGACGCGGCTCCACAGGCTGCGCCATTCCGCCATCGTTCCCGCGACCACATGCTCGGGCTGGCGTGTCACGGCGACGGCACCCTGCCAATGGCGGGTATCAACACTTTGGGCAGAGGCGTCGGAGAGGGCACCCACGAGAAGACCTGTCGAGACGACGCAGAGAGGCAGAAAACGCCGCCGCGGCATGTCCTTCAAAGTCTGGGAAAATGACCTAGCGCCAAACCGCACGATTGGATCTCTGGAACCCGGGCTGAAATATTTGATGGGGAGAAATGACCATGACACTTTGGCTCAATTGAGGCTGGCTCGGTCGACCCGCGCCGGCGCTTCGTATCAATCGTGGCGGCATGTTGCATTCGTGCAACACATCGGGCTGAACGGCCTCGCTGTCCGGCGTATGATGGGCCTATGGACTGCCGGAAGGGCGCTCGACGATGACGACGGCAATGGACGACCAATCCGTGGCTCAGCGCGTGCTCGACCACATCGCCAATGGCACGACGGACGTCGGCAGCGAGGTCTGGCGCGAGCCCGTCGAGAACTATCGGTCGAAGGATCGTCTCCTCGCAGAGATCGAGCGGATACTGCGACGCTCGCCCGTGCCGTTTTGCCCTTCGGCGGCGTTGCCGGAGGCGGGCTCCTACGTCGCGCGCGAGGCGGCGGGCACGCCGATCGTCGCAGTCCGCGGCGCCGACGGCAAGGTCCGTGCCTTTCGCAATGCCTGCCGGCATCGCGGCATGCAGGTCGCGAGCGGATCAGGCTGCACCCGGGCGTTCGTCTGCCGCTATCACGGCTGGACCTATAATCTCGAAGGCCAGCTCCGTCACATCCCGCACGATGAAGGCTTTCCGGGCTTCGACAAGGAGACACATCCGCTCGTTCCGGTGACGGCGAGTGAGCGCTTCGGGCTTGTGTTCGTGACCCAGGATGAGCCGGCGCTGGGCGACGATTCGCTGGGCGGCCTGGTCAAGCTGATCGCGCCCGATCAGCACTTGTTTGCGTCAGTCGAGCGTGAGTTCGAGGTCAACTGGAAGATCCTGCTCGAGGGCTTCATCGAGGGCTATCACATCAAGTCGACCCATCCCGAGAGCTTCCTGCCCTATGGGTTCGACAATTTGAACGTCATCGACCTGTTCGATCGCCACAGTCGCGTGACCTATCCGTTCCAACGCATCAAGAAGCTGGCCAAGGTGCCGCCACGGGAGCGTCGAGTCGAAGGTCTGCTGACCTACGTCTACCATCTGTTTCCGAACGTGCTGATCACCGTGCTGTCACGCCATACCAACGTGGTGATCCTCGAGCCGCTGTCGGTCGACCGCACACGCCAGATCACCTACACGCTGACCAACGGCGGTGGCGACAATCCCGAGGCCCTGGCCGAGGCCAAGCGCGACGCCGAGTTCGTCGGCACGACGGGCGCAGCGGAGGACCGTGCGGTGGTGCAGGCGATCCAGCGCGGTCTGGGAAGCGGCGCCAATGACGCCTTCACCTTCGGCAAGTTCGAGAGCGCCATCGTCCACTTCCACCGGACGCTGAGAGCGGCATTGTCTTAGCTGCGCTTGGCCTTGTCGGCGGCGTTGGTCGACTGGATCTGCTCGCGGATGCGGCGCCAGTCGTCTTCGCTGTAGGCCATCATGTTGGAGAAGGTGCCGTTGCCCATGATTCCCATGGCGCCGTCGATGGCGATGACCTCGCCGTTGATGTACTCGACCTCCTCGCTCATCAGGAATGCCGCCATGTTGGCAAGCTCGCTCGGACGGCCGACGCGGCCCATCGGGTTGCGCGTGTTGTAGCGGCTGTCGTCGCCTTCCTGCAGCGGGTTCAACCGCGCCCAGGCGCCCTCGGTCGGGAAGGGGCCGGGTGCGATGGCGTTCAGCCGGATGCCATGCCGCGCCCATTCGACGGCGAGGCTCTGGGTCATGACCGCGACGCCGGCCTTGGACATGGCCGAGGGCACGACGAAGGGACTGCCGGTCCACACCCACGTCGTCAGGATGCTGATGACGCTCGCCTTGCGCTTCTCGGCGATCCAGCGCTTGCCGCAGGCGTTGGTCATGTAGAACGTGCCGTGCAGGACGATATTGGCGATGGCGTCGAAAGCGCGGGGGCTGAGGTCCTTGGTCTGGGAAATGAAATTTCCGGCAGCATTGTTGACCAATCCGTCGAGCGGTCCGGTCTCCCAGATGCGCTCGACCATCTCCTCGACCGCCGTGGCGACGCGGATATCGACCGTATGAACGTCGACCCGGCGGCCCGGGTTCTTGGCCATGACCTGCTTGGCGGTCTCTTCCAGCACGCTGCCGCGCCGGCCGCAGATCACGCAGTCCGCGCCAAGCTCGACGAACTTCTCCATCATGATCCGGCCGAGGCCGGTTCCGCCCCCCGTGACGAGGAAGCGCTTTCCCTTGAACAGATCGGCCCTGAACATCGCCGCCCTCCTCCTGATTGCATTGGCTGTGTCGTCTACCGTGCCCCAGTTGACCGCCACAAGGGTTGTTGCGCCGGTCCACCGGGGTGGTAGGATTTCCGCATAACAACATGGGATCGTTGAATGACGACCCAACAGGGAGAGACGGGCGGGGACGTCGGTACGGTTGAGCTGCGTGGTAAAGTTAAGTGGTTCAACGCGGTCAAAGGGTATGGGTTTTTGGCCCTCGACACTGACAACAGCGACGCGTTCCTGCATGTGACGACACTTCGCCAAGCCGGGCATGAAGATCTCAAGCCCGGTGCAACGGTCGTTTGCGCCGGCGTGCGCGGCCCAAAGGGCTGGCAGGTCATGAAGGTGCTCGACGTCGATTCGTCGACTGCGGTCGCCGTTGCCCCCAAGACGCCGCCGGTACCCGACGGCATCGCGATGGGCGATTACATCGCCGCCCTGGTCAAATGGTACAACAACGAACGCGGCTACGGCTTCGTCACGCGTGAAGCCGCCGACGGCGACATCTTTGTCCACGCGGCGGTCCTGCGCCGGCACGGACTGGAATCGCTGGCGCCCGGCCAGAAGGTCATGATCCGCATCGCCGAAGGCCAGAAGGGCCTTCAGGTCGTCGAAATCCGTCCCGGCTGACGGCCGCTTCACTTGATGTCGCGCAGGTAGCTGTCGAGGGCAGGCGCCTGCTTGATCAGCCCGCGCTTCACCAGGAATTCCGCGAAGGTTTGATAGCGGCCGCGGTCGAGCGCCGTGGGATCGGTCGCGAGCAGCGGCACGGTATCCCTCCAGGCAAGCTTGTTCAGCTCGTTGTCGAGATCCTTGCCGTAAGTCGCGAACAGGCTCCAGGCCTCGGCAGGATTGGCCTTGAGCCAGGCCGTCGCCTCGGCGATGGCGGCGAGCAGCTTGCGGGTGCGCGCGACGTCGACGGTCTCGCGTTTGGCGACAAGGATGAGTTCGTCGTAGGTCGGCACGCCGCTGGTCTCGACCGGCCACAGGCGACCCTTGGCCTTTTCCAGCGCGAGCTCGTTCAGCTCGAAATTGCGGAAGGCGCCGATCACGCCATCGACCTGCTTGCTCATCAAGGCCGTGGTCAGCGCGAAGTTGACGTTGATCAGGGTCACGTCCTTCAGCGTCAGGCCGGCCTTCTCCAGGATCGCGCCCAGCAGCGCCTCCTCGAAGCCGGCGATCGAATAGCCGATCTTGCGGCCCTTGAAGTCGGCGATGGTCTTCACCGGCCCGTCCTCGAGCGCGACCAGCGAATTGAGCGGCTGCGCCACCAGCACGCCGACGCGCACCAGCGGCAGGTCTTCGGCAACCAGCATCTGCAGGGTCGGCTGATACGACACGGCGTAGTCCGCCTGGCCGGCGGCGACCAGCTTGGGCGGCGCGTTGGGATCGGCCGGCGCGATCAGTTCGACGTCGAGGCCTTGCTTGGCGAAGAGGCCGCGCTGCTTGGCGATCACCAAGGCGGCATGATCGGGATTGACGAACCAGTCGAGCAGCAGGCGGACCTTGTCCTGCGCGGCGGCGGGCAACGCGAGGCTTGCGAGCGCGAGCCCCGCGATCAGCCGGATCAGAACACGCATCGTCATTCTCCTTGCGGCAATTGCCAGGGTACGAGCAGGCGGGCCAACCGATCCGTCGCGTGATAGAGCGAGAGGCCGAGCAGGCAGAGCAGCACGAGGGCGGCGAAGGCGAGCGCAGTCTGTCCGCGCGCGAGCGATTGCGTCATCAGGTAGCCCAGCCCGGCGCTGGCGCCGACCCATTCGCCGATCACCGCGCCGATCGGCGCCACCGCGGCGGCGATGCGCGCACCGGAGGCGAAGGCGGGCAGGGCGGCGGGCAGGCGGATCTGCAGCAGCGTGGCGCGCGGGCTCGCATCCATCGTGCGCGCGAGATCGAGCCAGCCCCGGTCGGTGCGCCGCAGCCCGTCATAGAGCGTGCTGACGACGGGGAAGAAGATCACCAGGGCCGCCATCGCGACCTTCGAGGCCATGCCGTAGCCCAGCCACAGGACAAGGAGCGGCGCGATGGCGATGACCGGGATGGCCTGCGAGACGATGACCAGCGGCAGAGCCCAGCGCCGCCATCCGGCCGATGCGGCGAAGACGATGGCGAGCGCGGCGCCCAGGATCAGGCCCAGGGCCAGCCCGAGCACCATTTCGGCGGCGGTCCAGGCGGCCTCGTCCCAGCAGCAGGTCGAAGCGCTCGACCAGCACCAGCGCGACGCGCGATGGCGGCGGCAGGATGTAGGGCGGCACGCCGGTCATCCGGACCAGCACCTCCCAGCCCAGCAGCAAGCCGAGCGCGGTGATCAGCGGTCTCATGCGGCACCGCCGCGCAGCTCGGCAATCAGGCGCGCCTGCAGGGCGAGCAACGCCGGGTCGGCCGGATCGCGCGGCACGGCGCCCGGCGGCTCGAGGAAAGGTCCGACGGTGAAGGGCGAGCCCGACAGAACGCGGATCTGGTGGCCGACGCGCAGGGCTTCGAGGGGATCGTGGGTCACCAGCACGGCGGTGCGGCCGGCAAGAAGCCGCGCGGCGAGATCCTGCAGCTCCAGCCGCGTCACCGCATCGAGATGGGCGAACGGCTCGTCCATCAGGACCACGGGCCGATCCTCGCAGAGCGTCCGTGCAAGCGCCGCACGCTGGCGCATCCCTCCGGACAGGACATCCGGGCGGTCGCCGAGACGGTCGCCCAATCCAACCTCGGCGAGAAGGGCGCGTGCGCGCGGTTCGGCGGCACGCAGCGCGGCGCCGTCGCCGCGCAGGCGATAGCCCAGCAGGACATTGTCGAGGACCGACAGCCAGGGCAGCAGCAGATCCGACTGGGCCATGTAGGCCACGGCCTGCGCACGCACGGTGCCGGGCAGGAGGCCGGCCAGCCAGCGCAGCAGCGAGGTCTTGCCGACGCCGCTGCGGCCCAGCAGGCAGGTCGTGCGGCCGGCGGGAAACTCGAGCGTGAGGTCGCTGGCCACGACGCGGTCGCCGAAGGCGATACGCGCGCCATGGAGGGAAAGGGAAGGAGGGGCCACAAGAAAACTCACCAGTCCCTACGCCGGTGCTAACCGGATCAGGTTGCCGGGGTCGTTCTTGCGAACCTCTCAGCCGCGGCGCGGCTCCCCCCGATGATGCAGTCACTATGAGAAGGCGGCGACCGTCACGCAAGCGTCTTGAGTTTGACGAAATCGGCCGGCACGCTTTATCCATGGCCATGGCAACCATCGCTACCCCGGCGCGGCTCGGCCGCCGCCTGTTCTTCGGCGCCCCCTTCGCCCTCGCGGCCGGCACGGCGTTCGCGCAAAGCGCCGAGATCAAGTTCAAGCGCTCTTCGCTGGTCATCCTGACAGGCGCGCGCGAGATCAAGTTCGACGTCGAACTGGCGCTGAACGACGCCGAGCGGGCGCGCGGGCTGATGTTCCGCGACAAGCTCGGCCCCTACGACGGCATGCTGTTCGACTTCTACCAGGACGCGCCGGTCAGCTTCTGGATGAAGAACACGCTGATCCCGCTCGACATGGTGTTCATCGCCGGCGATGGCACCGTGAAGCACGTCCATGCCAACGCCGTGCCGCTGTCGACCGAGGCCATCCCGAGCGAATTTCCCGTGCGGGCGGTGCTCGAGATCAACGGCGGCAGCGCCAAGCTCCTCGGCATCAAGCCTGGCGACAAGGTCAAGCACCCGATCTTCGGCAACGCCTAGCTAGCGCTTCAGCGCACAGGTCATGCCGTCGCCCACCGCGAACAGGGCGAGATCGACGCGCTCGTCGGCCTTGAGCTTGGCATTGAGAGCGCGGATCGCCTGGGTGTCGGCATCCTTGTCGGCGAGGTTTGCCACCGAGCCGCCCCACAGCACGTTGTCGATCAGAACCAGCCCGCCGCGGCGCACCAGCTTGAGGCAGCGCTCGTAGTATGCGTCGTAGTTCTCCTTGTCGGCGTCGATGAAGGCGAGGTCGAGCTGGCCGGCGAGCCCCTGGGCCAGCAGCCAGTCGAGCGTCTTGAGCGCCGGGCCTATGGTGAGCTCGATGCGGCTCTCCAGGCCGGCTTCTTTCCAGTAGCGCCGCGCGATCCGGGTCCATTCTTCGCTCACGTCGCAGCACCACAGCTTGCCGTCGGTGGGCAGGGCCTCGGCGATCGAGAGCGAGGAGTAGCCGGTGAAGGTGCCGACCTCGACGGCGCGCCGGGCGCCGATGGTCCGCGCCAGCAAGGCGATTTGCTGGCCCTGGTGGGCCGAAATCTGCATGCCCGCCCGCGGCAGCTTGGCCGTTTCATCGCGCAGCCGGCGTTTCACCGGGCTTTCGCGCAGCCAGTTGGCGTCGACGTAGTCGGCCAGGGGCGCGTCGATTTTTGGCCAGCTCTTCATGGTCGCTCCTGTTGTCGCGGCATGCTGATTACCTAGCAGGTTATCGACCTCACGCGCGAGCGGACGCATGTCTACGCCATGAACAACCTGCAAACCTTCGTCCAGAATTACATCGCCGTGTGGAACGAGCCAGATGCCGAACGGCGCCGCGCGCTGATCCGCACCCTTTGGCAGGAAGACGCCCGCCATCTCGCGCGCACCCTCGAAGCGGTCGGCCATGCCGGCATCGAGAAACGCGTGACCGACGCCTATGAAAAGTGGGTGAAGGAGAAGGGCAACGTGTTTCGGTTACGAGACGGCGTCGACGGCCATCACGGCACGGTCAAGCTGCGCTGGGACATGCTGCCGGCGCCCGGCGGCGAGGTGATCTCGGTCGGCTTCGATTTCATGGTGCTGGGCGACGACGGTCGTATCCGTACCGGCTATCAGTTCATTGAAGCCTGACGGCGTACTTTTTCAGCTGCTCGAGCGGCACGACGTGCAGCGTGACCGCATGGGTAGCCTCGAGCACGACCTGCGGTGCGGCGCCGGCGTCGAGCGCTTCCTTCCAGCGGCTGGCGCACAGACACCAGCGATCGCCGGGTTTTAGGCCGGCAAAGCCATACTGCGGCATCGGCGTGCTGAGGTCGTTGCCCTGCGCCTTTGAAAAGGCCAGGAAATGCGGCGGTCAAGACCACACAGACTGTATGCAGGCCGACATCCTCGCGGCCGGTATTGCAGCAACCGTCACGATAGAAGCCCGTCGGCGGCTGGTGGGAGCAGGGCTGCAGCGCGCCGCCCAGGACGTTGATCGAGGGAGCGCGGCCGGGCCGGCCTTCCTCGGGTGTTTGGTCGAACATGGCCTACCTTATCACACCCTCGCCAAATTGCGCTTTCGAGCGACCCGGCCTGCTGGTAGAAAGCCCGGCGCCTAAAAGTCCTTGCGGCGGGGCGTAGCGCAGTCTGGTAGCGCGTCTGCCTTGGGCGCAGAAGGTCGTCGGTTCAAATCCGGCCGCCCCGACCACGCCCCCGCCAGTGGAGTATTGGAGTTCATGCAGGTTCGCATCTACAAGCCGGCCAAGACGGCGATGCAATCGGGACAGCGCAACACCAAGGAGTGGGTGCTGGAGACCGAGCCGGCGCCCAAGGAGGTCGACCCGCTGATGGGATGGACCAGCTCGCGAGACACCATGCAGCAGGTGCGGCTCCATTTCGCGACACTGGAGGAGGCAAAAGCCCATGCCGAAAAGAACGGCTGGCGCTACACCATCGAACTGCCCCATGCGCGGCACGTGAGACCCAAGGCCTACGCCGATAACTTCGCCTACAACCGGGTCGGCCGCTGGACGCACTGACGGGGCCCCTTCGGCCCTCGGCCGCCACCCCGAGCCTTTGCGACGGGCCCTGTCGGGGCCGGCACATGGTATCGTGCAAACGGGCGCCCGTAGCTCAGGGGATTAGAGCAACCGCCTTCTAAGCGGTAGGTCGCTGGTTCGAATCCAGCCGGGCGCGCCATATTCAGAGAACAGGCTAAAAGCGTTGAAAATACTGGCCTTTGGGAGTCGGAGCCTTAGGTCGGTGGGGGAAGGAAATGGGGGAAGGTGGGTCTGTGGCAGTCTGGTCAGGCGAGCAAGGTGCCGCTTCAAGCGTCGTCAGGGTTCGTGGTCGTACACCGCGCACATCGCGGCGTCTAAGGTTCTCGAGAAGGCTAACTCGTCGATTGCTGATCCCGCGGGCGTGCTGATTGAGTGGGCTGAGCAAGATCATCGCGATTGGTCCTGGCGGTGCTGTCGGGATCAACATGTTCTATGAGCGGATGGGACAGGGCAGCTCGGCCAGGGCGCGCAAGCTCGCGCCGCGCCCGCACAAGAGAGCCATGAGGTACCGATAGCGCCGCTACAACGCTAAACTAGGGCCTGTCCTCAATTGGGGGATTCCCCTGAGGAATCATATGTGATTTATGGACGGTCAGCTAATCCGGAGCTGACCGATGCGTCGTTATGGGTTGCGAGACGATCAGTGGGACCGGATCAAGGACTTGCTGCCCGGGCGTGAGGGCCACGTCGGCGTTACGGCCAAGAACAATCGGCTGTTCGTGGAAGCCGTGCTCTACCGATACCGAGCGGGCATTCCGTGGCGCGATCTGCCGGAGCGCTTTGGCGATCCGATCAAGATCCACACGCGCTTCTCGCGCTGGGCCAAGAACGGCGTGTGGAAGAAGATGTTCGAGTGTCTGGCGGCCGACGCCGACAACGAGTACGCCATGATCGACAGCACCATCGTGCGGGCCCACCAGCACAGCGCTGGCGCCCAAAAAAAGACGGCGCGGACCAGGCGATCGGGCGCAGCAAAGGTGGATTGAGCACCAAAATCCACACCTTGGTCGATGCCCTGGGCAACCCCATCAGCTTCTTTTTGACCCCGGGACAGGCCCATGACCTGCAAGGCGCCGATGCGCTGCTACCTCAGGTGAAAGCTGACATTCTGCTGGCCGACAAAGCCTTCGATGCCGACGAACGCGTCATCAAACCTCTGGCGGCCGCAGGCAAGACCTCCGTCATTCCACCAAGGACTACCCGCACGACACCACGACCGTTCGACAAGCAGCTCTACAAGGACCGTCATCTCATCGAGAACTTCTACTGCAAGCTCAAGCAATTCCGAGCCATCGCCACTCGATACGACAAGACCGCTCAAAACTTCCTCGCCGCTATCCACCTCGCCGCTGCTATCATTTGGCTCAATTGAGGACAGGCCCTAGGGCCCAGACTTATAAAATCCACGATACGATAGCAGCGACGAGGCATACGGAGGCAAGGAAGTTTCGGGCCAACCTGTGGTAGCGGGTTGCGAGACGTCGGAAGTCCTTGAGCCGGCAGAAGGCGTTCTCGATGCGGTGTCGTTGCTTGTAGGATTTCTTGTCGAAGCTGAAGGGCTGCTTGCGGTTCGACCTGTTGGGAACGACCGGCTTGGTGCCGCGCTCTTTCAGCCATTGCCGCAGTTCGGCACTGTCGTAGGCCTTGTCACCGAGCAGCTTGGTGGCCGCCCTGGTACGACGGATCAGACGCTGGGCGGGCGGACAATCGTGCGCCTCGCCGCCGCTCAGGAGGATGGAAAGAAGACGGCCTTTAGCATCTGCGATTGCGTGGATCTTCGTGTTGCGCCCTCCGCGAGAGCGGCCAATCGCCTGTTTCTGCTCCCCCCTTTTCCGCCCGAGGCCGAGCGGTGCGCCTTGATGTGCGTCGAATTGATCATCTGCGTCTCGGTCGATCGACCGCGCTGGGCAAGCGCGCAGAACAGCCTCTCCCACACGCCGCGCCGCGCCCAGCGCACGAAGCGATTGTAGATCGTCGTCGGCGGGCCGTACTCGGGTGGACAATCGCACCATCGGCAGCCGCTCCTCAGCACATGCAGGATGCCGCTGATAACCCGCTGATCATCTGCGCGATCTTTGCCTCGCACGTCCGTCGGTAGCAGCGGCGCGATGCCCCCCACTGCTCGTCGCTCAGCCAGAACAAGTTACTCCGCATCTTCTCTGCTCCTCTTGACCGCAGAGAATCAGCAACCGATTCTAACCTCAACAGATTTATTGGGTTTTCACCCTAATTGTGCGCCGGAGCGAGATTGGGATGTTGACCTAGCGAGGCTTGGCTGCGCCTGCTGGTAAGCCGGCTAAAGGGCCGAGGGTATTTTAGGTTGTGCTAACATCAGAGAATGATTGACCTACGGAAGCCCCTAGAGAGCGTCCCCGGACTACTGCTGATGGCGGCCCTAATTCTCTTCGGGGCTACCATCGGCATTTCTTTTACGCTGTGGGCTAGCTGGATACCAATCAATGATGCCCTCGCAAACTTCCTCGGGGGCGTCGTGGGTGCAGGGCTCGGCTCAGCGCTGGCCGTCATGGGCGCGGTCTACGTGCAGAGGAGGGACACGCGTTCTCGGCTGGCGGAGCCTATCAATTTGCTGACGACCGGTGTGGCTCAGCTAGCAGACCATCTAAAGATACTTCAATCCTTCTTGAAGGTCTTGGCGCCTGCGGCCGACCCCACGGGCGACCAACTAGAAATCTCGGCGCGACAGAACCTAGCGCTTCATCACGAGCGGACCCTGACCAGGCGGATAATCTCCAGCTTCTCGGAACCAGGGTATCTCATTGCCCAACTCCCCCATCCGCGACGCCGCGCTCAACATCCAGAACAACCTTTGATCCACCGATTCGGCTCTTTTCCTCGCCATTCAGACACACTACTCGCGTGGTGATGACGGATCCGATCGTCCGAGCCCTACGCCGGAGCCGGTCGAGGTCGCAGTCCGTCGATCAGTCGCAGGATTTTCTCGAACAGTTCCTTCGGCACTGCGACCTCGGCCATCTGGAAGATGGCGTAACGGGCGTGGCGTACGACCTTGGCACCGATCTTCACGAGCTTCTCCCGCGAGCTTGTCAGCGACCACTGCGCGACCGCCTCGGGCAAGGCCAGCGTCCGCATGAAGTTGGCGAGGTTGTAGGCCAGCGCGTGCAACTGAAGACGCACCGCGCTGGCGGCAAACGAGCAGCATGACAGACGCGTCCACTTGATCGCGTTCTTGCCTTCTTTGATCCATTGCTCGCACGTCCCGCGCTTGTTGTAGAAGGCAACAACCCGCTCGGAAAGGCGTGACAGGTTGGTGACGATGAAGCCGACGCGGGGATAAAGCTCGCCCGGGTGCCACTCGACCTTGGCCACGACGCGGCGCGGCATCGTCCAGCTTGCCGCCTGTTAGCTGAAGCTGGCGTAGGAGCGCCGCACCGTGAGCGGAGGCCGGCCAACAGGGCGCTTGAGAAGGTCACCGATGCGCTCCTGCAGGATACGGTTCGCCGGCGGATCTTGTAACCTTCGGCCTCCAGGAACTCGTAGACCTCGGGGTTGGCAAAGGCGGCATCGGCGCGAAAGTAGCGGCGCACGTCACTATCCCGGTAGCGGGCCACGACCGGTTCGAGCACGTCCTTCCAGCCGTCCGCCGAATGGACGTTGCCCGGACGCAGCGCGCACCGTTCCAGATCGAACTGGTTGAACACGAACAGCGGATGGTAACAGGTATAGGCGAAGTGACCGTTGTAGGCGGTGCCTTCCTGCTCACCATGCGTCGGGCTGACACTCGCATCCATATCGAGCACGATGGACCGCAGCGAGCGGCGGCCATGAACGCAATCGATCCATTGCCCGGAGAAACCGGTGAGTGCGGCGAGGTTCGCATCATTGGCGAGCCACTCGGTCTCGAACCGCCCCATCTGGCTGGTCGAGGCCGCGTCGCGCTCGACAGCCTTGCCGCCGACGATCCAGCACATCGCAGAATCACGCCCCAGCCGGTCGGCGTCGTTGACGTCCTCATATCCGGCAAGCCGACCGAACACCGACTGGCGCAGCATGCCCACAGCATGGCGACCGTTGCGGCCTGTGCGCCCGTCAACCAGATGCTGCTCCGCGATGGCCATCAGGCCGAGCGCGCCATCGAGTTCGCGATAGGCCAGCAAGCCGGCATCTGAGGTGACACTGGAACCGTGGAACTCCAGATTGAGGCGGCGGTCGTGCGGGTTAAAGCCCCTCGGCGATACCCTCCCGGCGGCGCAGCTCGGCAATGCTGGACTCGCCCCACAGGCCGTCCAGAACAATGCGGATCTTCTCTTCCGCCGAATATTGCTTGCGGGTCGCCCGCCAGATGCTCGTCACAAGACGCTCGGACGGGGAGTTGGGCGTAGCCAATTACTGTCTCATCGCGTTTCCCTCAGTATGACGATGAGCCCCGAAATCCTTCCTTCCTCAAGACGCCAATTCTGTATCACTGGCCCTGACGCCGGACAGAGACCAAAACCATTGCGATGCCACTGGATCACAGTTGCCGGCTCGACCAGCACCATGACGTGCAAGGTCTGTGGCCAAATCCGGCAAAGCCACACCCAGAGAAGACGGTCGGCGCGGAAAAGCTTCCGACGGCCTGGACGCTGGCGCCGCAGGACGGTCACTTGGTGCCGAAGGGCGATGAGTTCAAGTTTGAGCGAAGCATGGCCACGGAAGCGAAAAGCGAGCAGGGAAACCAAGACGGGAAGAATGAAAATCATGCCGATGACGGTAAGGCGGCGGCACGGTAGTCGCCATACTTTCTCACCATTTCGGAGTTTTGAGCAGCCACAGGTCAGGTTTGTGCTCGGTATCAGCAAACTTTGGACGCAGCTGAGACGATAATTGCCTGCGGCAAGGATGGCTAAGCCACATCAATTGCGAAACCGCCGGATTTTGTCATACTCCGACGACCTCGTCGTGCCGAAGGTAAATCTACATGAGTGCATCCCTGCTGCCGGGCGAGCTCGCGCTCGTAACCGGTGGATCGGGCTTTCTGGGATCAGCCGTTGTGCGGGCGTTGCTCGCGCGCGGCGCCCGTGTGCGCGCCCTCGTGCGTCCGACCAGTCCACGCGACAACCTCTGCGGACTGGACTGTGAATTGGTGGTCGGCGATCTCACCGACAAGGAATCGCTGAAGGCTGCCATGAAGGATGTCCGTTATCTGTTTCATGTCGCGGCGGACTATCGCCTGTGGGCGCGCGATCCGTCGGTCATCATGCGCGCGAACGTCGAGGGCACGTTGAATCTCGGCCGCGAAGCGCTGGCCGCCCGCGTCGAGCGCGTCGTCTATACCAGCAGCGTCGCCGCTCTCAGGGTCGCCGGCGCCACGGTTCCGGTCGACGAGACGGCGGCACTCATGCCAGACGAGGCGATAGGCGCCTATAAGCGCAGCAAGACCATGGCGGAGCGGGCGGTCGAGGAAATGATCCTGCGCGATGGCCTGCCCGCCATCATCGTCAATCCGACCACGCCCATCGGGCCCCGGGATATCCGGCCGACGCCGACCGGCCGCATCCTGCTCGACGCTGCCCGCGGCCGGATCCCGGCCTTTGTCGACACGGGATTGAACTTCGCTCATGTCGACGACATCGCCGCCGGTCATCTGCTGGCGTTCGACCACGGCCGCATCGGCGAGCGCTATATTCTAGGGGGCGAGAATCTGTCGTTGCAGGAATTGCTCGGCACGGTCGCGCGGGCCACCGGGCGCAGGCTGCCGCGCGTCAAGCTGCCGCGCGGGCCGCTGCTCCCGTTTGCGTTCGCCGCCCAGGCGATCGCGCACCTCACGGGCAGGGAGCCGTTGCTCACCGTCGACGGCCTGCGCATTTCAAAGCATCGCATGTTCTTCACGTCGGCGAAGGCCGAACGCGAACTCGGCTACCGCAGCCGTCCCTATCAGGAAGGCGTCGCCGATGCGCTGGCCTGGTTTCGCTATGCTGGATATCTGACATGAGTTTGTGGATGGCAGTCGACTTTTCCGCCCTGGCCACCTGGCTTTACCTGCTCGCGGGACGTGGCGGTTTCTGGCTGGCCCGTGAACGCGATGAGGCGCTAGTTCTTGCGACGCCCCAATGCTGGCCCGCCGTGGTAGCGGTCATTCCAGCGTGCAACGAGGCGGACGTGATCGCACAGTCGGTGCGCAGCCTGCTGGGTCAGGACTATCCGGGGCCTTTCCGCATTGTGGTGGTCGACGATGGCAGTGGCGACGGCACCGCCGCGGCCGCACTGCGGGCACCGAGGACGACCGCAATCAGGCGGTCCCTGGACGTCGTTTCGGGAGCGGAGCTTCTGTCGGGATGGACGGGTAAGCTGTGGGCTTTGGAGCAGGGCGTGCGACAAGCCAAGGCCGCCGGCCAGCCGATCGACTATTTCCTGCGGACCGACTCCGACATCGGACATGCGTCCGACAATCTCACGACGCTCGTCGCGCGCGCCGAGCACGAGGGTCGCGTCCTGGTATCGCTGATGGCCGAGCTGTCCTGCACGACGTTGGCGGAGCGGTTCCTCATTCCGGCCTTCGTATTCTTCTTCCAGATGCTTTATCCGTTCGGCTGGGTCGCGCGGAACGATCGCAAGACGGCGGCGGCCGCCGGCGGATGCATGCTGGTCAGGCGCGATGCCCTGGAGGGCGCAGGCGGAATTGCCGCGGTGCGCGCCGAGATCATCGACGACTGCGCCCTGGCACGCTGTCTGAAGAGGCAAGGCCCTGTCTGGCTCGGTCTCACGCGGCGCGCTACCAGCCTGCGGCCCTATGGCAGCTTGCTGAAGGTCGGTCGGATGGTTTCGCGACCGGCCTATGCCCAGCTCGGCTACTCCGCACCTGGGCTGGCGGGCACCGTTGCAGCGATGGCACTGGTCTATGTCGCGCCGCCGTTCCTCGCCTTGTTCGCCGACGGGCCGGCGCAATGGGCGGGGTTGGCTGCCTGGCTTGTTATGGCGCTGTCGTTCCAGCCCATGCTGCGTTTCTATCGGCTATCGCCGATCTGGGGCCTGGCGCTTCCTGCCATTGGCGCCGCCTACACGCTATTCACGGTACAGTTGGCTTTCGCGGTCTGGCGCGGCCGCGGCGGCCTGTGGAAGGAGCGCGTCCAGGCCATGAAGGGTGGCGCATGAAAGCAGCCGTCGACTTCGCGTCGGGCAACGGTCACCGGGACGAGAACTTTCCGGTAGCTTCCCGACTGGTCCGGACCGAGCTGCGCCCTGCAATCCTGGCGTTCTATCGTTTTGCGCGTGCGGCGGATGATGTCGCCGACCACGAGACTGCTGGTGCTGATGAGAAGCTCGCGCAACTCGATCGAATGGAGGTCGGGTTGCGCGGCGAACTTGGCGTTAGCCCCGAAGGCGAAGCGCTGCATGCCAGCCTGCGGGCCTGTGGTTTGACGGGCCGGCATGCGCTTGACCTTTTAGAGGCGTTCCGGCGCGACGTCGCCAAGCGACGTTATGCCAATTGGGCTGAACTTATGGACTACTGCCGCTATTCGGCGGCGCCCGTCGGTCGCTTCGTGCTCGACTTGCACGGCGAACCACCCACGCTATGGCCCCTCAATGACGCGCTGTGCGCCGCGTTGCAGGTCATCAATCATTTGCAGGATTGCGCCAAGGATTATCGCGCCCTCGACCGGGTCTACATCCCGATCGATGTCTTCGCCCCCCGCGGACTGGCCGTCGAGTCGCTTTCGGATCCAAAGGCTGTGCCGCAGCTGCGCGATGCGATCGCATGCCTCGCGCAACGAGCCAGCGAGTTGCTTCGGCAGTCGCAGCCTTTCTCCGAACGCATCGCGGATCGGCGGCTTGCGCTAGAAGTCGGTGTGATCCAGGCGCTGGCGGAGAGTCTCGCCCTTCGTCTTGGGCGCCGCGATCCGCTGTCGCAGCGTGTCCACCATCATCCTGTCGAGACCTTCGGGCTCGCGCTGCGCGGCGCTCTCGGCGTGACGGGCAAACGCCTCGGGCGGATTTTCCGCGCAAAGAAATCTGATTTGCACGGCGATCCGGGATGACCGATGTAGCCCAGCCCGATGCCGCCGCGTTTAGGACGCGTGTCTCCGGCAGCTCCTTCTACCCGGCCATGCGGCTCATGCCGAAGTCGGAGCGGGAGGCCATGTTTGCGGTCTACATGTACTGCCGGCTGGTCGACGACATTGCCGACGATGGAACGCGGCTGCGCCATGAGCGAGCCGCCGCGCTCATCGAGTGGCGCAAGGATCTCAAGGCGCTCTACGACGGCGGCCCGGCCGGACAGGCCGCGTTTTTGCAGGGCGCGGTGCGCGATTTCGGCCTGAGGCAAGTCGACTTCCTGACCGTTATCGATGGTATGGAGATGGATGTGATGGCGGATATCCGTGCTCCAGATCTCGCGACTCTCGATCTTTATTGTGGCCGCGTGGCCGACGCTGTCGGACGTCTCTCGGTACGCATTTTCGGCATGGAGGAAGGGCCCGGGCGCGAACTCGCGCATCGATTGGGTCACGCCCTGCAACTCACCAACATCCTGCGCGATCTCGACGAGGATGCCGCGATCGGGCGCCTGTACCTACCGCGTGAATTGCTGATGCAGGCAGGCATCGACACCGACGATCCGGTTGCCGCCATCGGCGACCCGCACGTGGATCGCGCCTGCCGGGCGCTTGCCGCGGAAGCGCTCGAACATTATTTCGCGGCAGGCCGGCTGCTGCGTTCTCGTCCGCAAGGCCGGCTGCTGGCGCCGCGGCTGATGGCGGCGGTATATAGCGCTTTGCTGCAAGGCATGCTGGCCGAAGGCTGGGCGCCGCCCCGCCGACGCATGCGGATCAGCAAGCCAAGATTGCTGTACATCGCTGCACGCTCGAGCGTGTTCGGATGAGGCAATCGGCCGGCCTGGCCCTCCAGTCGGCACGAGTCCATGTCATCGGCGCCGGGTTGGCCGGATTGTCGGCAGCGGTGACTTTGGCTAGTCGCGGCGTCCATGTCGTTCTTTCCGAAGCTGCCAAGCAGGCCGGCGGGCGCTGCCGGTCCTTCCATGATGGCCTACTCGACATGCTGATCGACAATGGCAATCACCTCGTGCTGTCCGGGAACACGGCTGTCGATCGCTACCTGCGCGCGATTGGCGCTGAAGGCCGATTGAAAGAGCCGCGACGGACGGAATTTCACTTCTTCGACCTTCAATTGAGCCAGCGCTGGACCTTGCGCCCGAACAATGGACCTTTGCCCTGGTGGATTTTCGATGCGGGACGCCGGGTACCGGGCACCCGCCTGCGCGATTACTTGGCGCTGCTCACATTGATGCGGCGCCATCCCGGCCGGCAAATCGACGAAGTCATTCGGTGCGATAGCGTTCTGTGGGACAAGTTCCTGCGGCCCTTGTTCCTGTCCGCCCTGAACACGGCGCCCGAGGGTGCCTCGGCCGATCTTGCAGGCGCCGTCGTGCGCGAGACCCTCGCGAAGGGTGGGCGCTACATACGCCCTCTCGTCGCGACACCAAGCCTCGCTGCCGCCTTCGTGGATCCGGCCCTCGATCGGCTGGGTCGGAGCGAGGCGCAAATCCGGTTCGGCTGTCCGCTCCGCGCTGTGAGCCTCAATGGAGATAAGGTGCTCGGACTGACCTTCGACGATGGCGAAGAGACGTTGGGGCCGGAGGACCGCGTGATTCTCGCGGTACCACCCTGGATCGCCCAGAAGCTTCTGCCCGGCGTCAACGCCCCCGTTGCGTTCCATGCCATCGTCAACGCGCACTTTCGGATCGTCCCGCCTCCGGGTGCGCCAGCCATGGTCGGCTTGATCGGCGGCACGGCGGAGTGGGTCTTCGCTTTCCACGACCGACTGTCCGTCACCGTCAGTGCGGCAGACCGCCTGATGCACTTGGAGAACGATGAATTGGCTCTGTTGCTGTGGCGCGACGTTGCGGTCGTCCACAATTTGACGGGCCCGGTTCCGCCTTGCCGGATCGTCAAGGAGAGGCGTGCCACCTTCGCGTCGACGCCTGCGCAAGCCTCGAGGCGGCCTTCCACGCGGACGTTCTGGACCAACCTCTTCCTGGCGGGCGACTGGGTCGACACCGGCCTGCCGGCGACAATCGAGGGTGCGTTACGCTCAGGTGAAGCTGCCGCCGCGCTTGCCCTCATGGCTAAGAGCAGGCCATGACCGACTTGAGGCCTCCCGACGCGATCGACCAGGACATCGATCGCGCCGCAAAAGCGCTGATACGTCAGCAACGCGAGGATGGGCACTGGGTCTTCGAGCTCGAGGCGGACGCGACGATCCCGGCCGAGTACATCCTGCTGCGCCATTATCTCGGCGAGCGGGACGACCCGGAACTGGAGCGCAAGGTGGGAGGCTACCTTTGCCGCATCCAGGGCGACCGTGGCGGCTGGTCGCTGTTCCATGGCGGCGCTGTCGATGTCAGCGCGTCGGTGAAGGCTTATTTCTGCCTGAAGATGATCGGTGACAGTCCCGACGCGCCACACATGGCGAAGGCGCGGTCGGCTATCTTGGCGCACGGCGGGGCGCATGCGGCCAACGTTTTTACGCGCATCCTGCTGGCACAGTTTGGCGAGCTCTCCTGGGCTTACGTGCCGACCATGCCGGTGGAGATGGTGCTGCTGCCGCGCTGGTTTCCGATCCATCTTTCGCGGATGTCCTATTGGGCCCGCACCGTTATCGTACCGCTTCTCGTACTGGCCGCACTGCGCAAGCGTGCCCGCAACCCGCGCAATGTCGGCATTCAGGAGCTTTTCGCCCCTGGGCACCAACCCGAACGCAGAGCTGCGCCGCGTCAGCACCGTGGTTGGGCGCTTTTCTTCGACATACTCGATCGGGTGCTGAAGCTGGCGGAGCCGTTGTGGCCGAAACCGCTGCGCCGACGCGCCATCGACCGCTGCATGGGGTTTGTCACTGAGCGGCTGAACGGCGAGGACGGGCTGGGTGCCATCTACCCGGCCATGGCGAACGCGGTGATGATGTTCGACGCGCTTGGCTATCCGCCGGACCATGCACATCGCGCCATCGCCCGCCGAGCGATCGACAAGCTGATCGTTGTTCGTGACGACGAGGCATATTGCCAGCCTTGCGTCTCGCCGGTCTGGGATACCGCGTTGGCGAGCCATGCCCTGATGGAGGTGCAGGGCGAGGAAGCAGCCGCTACGTCACGGCGCGCACTGAGCTGGCTGCGCCCGCTTCAGGAGTTGGTGGTCAAGGGCGATTGGTCCGAGCGACGTCCTGACGTGCGTCCCGGCGGCTGGGCCTTCCAGTACCGCAACGCGCATTATCCCGATCTCGATGACACGGCGGTCGTCGTCATGGCGATGGACCGCGCACGGCGCGCGCCAAGTGCCGATGGAGGCGCAGGCGCGGGCTACGACAAGGCGATCGCGCGCGGCGTCGAATGGATTGCCGGCCTGCAGAGCCGCAACGGCGGCTGGGCCGCTTTCGATGCCGACAATGTCGATCACTATCTCAACAACATCCCCTTCGCCGATCATGGTGCCCTGCTCGACCCGCCGACCGCCGACGTCAGTGCGCGCTGCATAAGCATGCTTGCCCAGCTCGGAGAGACGCAGGACAGCGACGCCATGCGAGCCGGGCTGGAGTGGCTGGAGCGCGAACAGATGCCGGATGGAAGCTGGTTCGGCCGATGGGGGGTGAACTACATCTATGGCACGTGGTCGGTGCTTTGCGCGCTAAACGCGGCCGGCCTGGATGGCGCCGCGTCGAGCGTGCGAAAGGCGGCGGAGTGGCTGATCTCGATCCAGAACGAGGATGGCGGATGGGGAGAGGATTGCACAAGCTACAAGCTCGACTATCGCGGCTATGAGTTCGCCGCATCCACGGCCTCGCAAACCGCCTGGGCGTTGCTGGGGCTCATGGCGGCAGGCGAAGTCGAACAGCCTGCCGTTCAACGCGGCATTGCGTATCTGCGCCGTACCCAGGACGAGACGGGGTCATGGCGGCAGGACGCCTATACCGGCGGGGGCTTTCCCCGCGTCTTCTATCTGCGCTACCACGGCTATCCGAAAATCTTTCCGCTATGGGCGTTGGCCCGCTACCGCAATCTGCGCCGTGCCAATAGCCAACGCGTCGCCTGCGGCATGTGATGATCCTTGTGGTCACCGGATTGGAACGCGAACGGTGCATGCTGGCCGGGCCCGGTGTCGAGGCCGTTGCGGGCGGCGGCGATCACGCGCGCCTGGAAGCGATCCTCGATCAACTCGCGGCAAGCATGGACGGAATCATCAGTATCGGCATCGCCGGCGGGCTGGCCCCTGGATTGCCGCCTGGTCGGTGGGTGGTGGCCAACGCCGTCCACGATGGCAGCGCAGGAATCCCGACCGATCCAGACTGGAGCGATTGGCTGGCCTCTCGCCTGCCGCGGTCGGCGAGGGGGCTGCTGCTCGGCATCGACGCCGTGGTGGCATTGGCGGCGCAAAAGGCAGAGCTTCATCGCACGAGCGGCGCCCTGGCCGTCGACATGGAATCGCATGTCGCGGCCCGCATCGCCGCACGCCATCGCCTGCCTTTCGTGGCGGCGCGCGTCATCTCCGATGCGGCGCACCGAACGCTGCCGCCGGCGGCCCGTGTCGGAATGCGGCGGGATGGGAGGGTGGATCTGCCAGCCGTCCTGCGATCATTGCTCGCTAATCCGTGGCAGTTTCCGGCCTTGATCCGTACGGGTCTGGAGGCGGAGCGAGGCTTTCGCGCCTTACTCCGCGGCCACCGGCGTCTGGGTGCCGGCCTTGGCGGCCCGGATGTCGGCTAGCTTCCGCTCGACATGGCTCGAGAAGACGAAGTCGGCTCGTCGCTGGCCTTCCAGGGGAATGTCCTTCGCCATCGCGCCTTCGGTGCGCACGCCGCGTATCGCGACCGTCAAGGCGTTCAAGGGTCGCCGGAGCATGTCCTTCACGGCCGATGCTTCAAAGCCGCAATGGACCATGCAGTCGGCGCACTTTTCGTACTTGCCGACGCCGTATTTGTCCCACTCGGTGTCGTTCATGAGCTCGCGGAACGTCTTTGCATAGCCTTCGCCCAGAAGGTAACAGGGCTTCTGCCAGCCGAAGACGGTGCGCGTCGGATTGCCCCACGGCGTGCACTGATAGCTTTTGTTGCCGGCAAGGAAATTGAGGAAGTTGATCGATTGGATGAAGGGCCATTTGCGGCCGCCATCCCCGCGCACCAGGATGCCGCGGAACAGCTCCTTCGTCTTGGTGCGGTTCAGGAAGTGCTTCTGGTCCGGCGCACGCTCGTAGGCATAGCCGGGTGAAACGGTGATGCCATCAAGCCCGAGCGCCTTCATCTCGTCGAAGAAGCCGGCGACCTCGCCGGGGTCGGCATCGTTGAACAGCGTGCAGTTGATGCTGACGCGGAAGCTCTTCGACTTGGCCAGCCGGATCGCTTCGAGCGCCTTGTCGTATGTGCCCTGCTGGCATACCGACTTGTCGTGCATCGCCCGGTTGCCATCGAGGTGGATGGACCAGGTGAAGAAGGGGTGGGGCTTGTAGTCGTCGATCTTCTTGGCGAACAGCAGGGCGTTCGTGCACAGGATCACGACCTTCCTGCGGGCAAGATAGCCCTCGACGATCGTCGGCATCTCGCGATGCAACAGCGGTTCGCCGCCAGCGATCGACACGACAGGGGCACCGCATTCGTCGATCGCCGTCATGCAGTCGTCGTAGGACAGCCGTTGATCGAGGATCTCGCTCGGATAGTTGATCTTGCCGCAGCCGGCACAGGCCAGGTTGCAACGAAACAGCGGCTCCAGCATCAACACCAGCGGATAGCGCTTGCGGCCACTGAGATGCTGGCGAACCAGGTAGGTGCCGATCCGGGCCGCCTGATGGAGTGGAATTCCCAAGGCGCGGGCTTCCTTATGGAACCGATGACACGGCGGGCTTGCGGCCGGACGGCGTCCTGAGTTCGGCGGGCAGCCGGAATTCGATATATTCGACGATGCCATCCGTCTGCTCGACTTCGACCTCGCCATGTCGGCGCAGGGATTCGATGACGTCGAGGACGAGTTCCTCGGGCGCCGAGGCGCCGGCCGTTAAACCTACGGTCCGCACTCCGCTCAGCCATGCCGGATCAAGCTCGGTGCCGTCGGCGATCAGGTAGCTTGGCAGGCCTTGCTCGGCCCCGATTTCGCGCAGGCGGTTGGAATTGGAGCTGTTGCGGCTGCCGACGACCAGCAGCAAGTCGACCACGTTGCACAGTTCCCGCACCGCCGATTGGCGATGCTGCGTCGCGTAGCAGATGTCCGACACGTCCGGCCCTTCTAGGTCGCCGAACCGCGCCCGGAGCGCGGTGATCACGCCACGCGTATCGTCGACGCTGAGCGTCGTCTGGGTCACATAGGCAACCGGCGCATCGTCAGGCAAATCGAGTTGCGCGACGTCCTCGGCTGTGGAGACGAGATGGACCGGCCCCCCGACCTGTCCCATGGTTCCTTCCACTTCGGGATGCCCTGCATGACCGATCAAGATCAGCGTCCTCCCGCGCGTCACGTATCGCTTGCCCTGGAGGTGGACCTTTGACACCAAGGGGCAGGTGGCATCGAGCACCGGGAGACCACGCGATTTCGCCTCGTCGATGATCGTCTGTGCAACTCCATGGGCGCTGAAGATCGTTACCGCGCGATCGGGAATCTCATTGACATTTTCGACGAACACAGCCCCCATCCGCTCGAGCCTCTCGACGACATGTCGATTGTGTACGATTTCGTGGCGCACATACACCGGAGCGCCGAACTTCTCGAGGGATCGCTCGACGATCTCGATGGCGCGTACCACGCCAGCGCAGAAACCTCGAGGCTGAGCCATCAAAACCCGCATCTAGATGTACTCCTCAATGGCAGGCCAAGCTCAGATTCGGCATTCGCGGGACTGTTTTGCAAAAGCACATTCCGCTTTGCCAACTAGGCAGATCGCCACTCCGCAGGATGAACGTTTGCAGACTTACACGATTGTCCGCTACTGTGAGATTGGCCGCAAGTCTGAGGCGCTTCGATTCTGACGATTTTCGAAGACATTCCCGGCTGAAAACAATCTTGGCTAAAGGAACCTGAGGTCGATCCGAGTTCGTTGGCTCGATGAGAGGGTGCAACTGCGTGGCGGCAAGTTGTCACGCGCATTGAGCTTGGATAGCGCTATTTATAGATAAATTGGCGCGCGGACGAAATCACGCGCAGCCTGCTGAGCGGCGAGACCCTGTTCGAGGGGCTGGGCTTCTACTATGTTGGCCCGATCGATGGGCACGGCTTGGATCACCTGATGCCGCTGCTGCGCAATCTGCGCGACACGGACTACCAGGGCCCGATTCTGTTGCATGTCGTGATCCAGAAGGGAAAAGGCTACTTGCCTGCCGAGCAGAGCGCTGACAAATACCATGGAGTGGCGAAGTTCAATGTCATGACCGGCGAGCAGGTAAAGGCCCCACCGGGACCGCCGTCCTACACAAAGGTGTTTGCCAATCCGCTGATGGCAGAGGCTGAAGTCGATTCACTGATCGTCGCAGTGACAGGCGCGATGCCGTCCGGCACCGGCCTCGACGCTTTCGCCAAGCGTTTCCCGCGGCGCACCTTCGACGTCGGAATTGCCGAGCAACATGCCGTCACTTTTGCCGCCGGCATGGCGGACCGAAGGCATGAAGCCTTTCTGCGCGATCTATTCGACGTTCCTGCCGCGCGCATACGACCAGGTGGTGCACGATGTTGCGTGTAGAGGTTGCCGGCGCGCGCTCCCATTTTGATTGGCCGGTGAGCAAAACAATGCAGTGACCGTCTTCCCCGTGTGCGAAAAGTCACAGCCACCAGCTGACAGGGTGCTACAAGTTCCCATGAGTGGGCCAAGGAGCGTCCCATGACTGTAACTTCAATGTTTCGTCATTTTCTCCGCCCCAGCGTGAATGACGCGCATATCGCGGCCGAGCGCCGCGAATTGGAGCAGCCGATCCGTCTGCCGCCCACGTTGGAAGCCAACGAGCTGCCTCCGGAGTTCGAGGGTGTCCTGGAAGTGCAGGTGCTGGGCTACCGTGAACGGCTGACGACTCTTTACGGCCACAAGCGGTGCGTGCTCGACCCGGTGTGGACGGTTGTCCCCAAGGATCGATGATGCCATCCGCACCTCCATCGCGTCGGTCTCGCTTGTCATTGGAGATGAAGAAATGACCAACCAATTGCTGAGCTTGCTCGTTATGGGCGCCCTTGTCGGGACATTTGCCAGCGCGCCGATGCCCGAGCCGGCATCGGCGCCACAATCCCTTGCGTCACGACCGACGGCGTCCGGGCCTGCAGTCGATCATCGCGCCGTTGCCGGACCGGGCGCTCTGCAGCCGCACCAGCCTCCGATTCCCCTCGTGCGAAACATCGCAGCGTTGCCAACGCCCGCGACCTCCCTTGATTCGGAAGTGCTGGCACAGGACAAGTTGGACGTGGCAGCGGCCCGGGCGGCAATCGAAGCAGACGGATACCGGCGCGTGAGCGGGCTCGGCAAGGGAATCGACGGCGCATGGCACGCCAAGGCCTACAGGGGCACGACGGAAGTTCAGCTCACGGTGGATGGCACGGGCAGGGTTTCCATCGAGTGAGGCCCTGGGCAGATTTTCAATAACGACACGCCCGGCTATTATAGCGACGCGGTCATAGAGCAGGCCATGCCTATGAAACTCTGCGTCAACGACAAATCTACGGCCAATCCGTCGACCGACGACATCGCGCAAGCGATCGACGCCACGCCACACCCCAAGGACTGGTCCCTAGTCCTCAATTCCGATGACGACGCCTATGTCGAGGCCGCCGCCCGGCCCGACGGCACGTACGAAGTCACCGCCTCCGACGGGCGGCGCGATCTGCAGGCCGACGAGCCCCTCGAGGCGAAGCGGGTGAAGAAGATCCTGTTCAAGTTCCTCGCCGGCGATGCCGCCTGGCACGACATGGACTTTTCGCCGGTCAGCGCCTCGAAGGCCATGGACGGCTCTCCGGCCCGCGTCGCGCGTGCTGGATCTGGACCGCCCGCCTGGGCGCTGAGGATCGTTATCGGCACGATTGCCGTCGTCGTCCTCGCCGCCGTGCTTCCCTGGCGTGCCTATCTTCCCTTTGGCGATTCCGACGCCTTCAATATCGGGCTGATCGCCGCGCCAGTGGTCGTGTTGTTCGTTGTCGCCGCGCTCGTGAAGCTGCTCGACGTGAGGCGGGCGTCGTCCTGGTCGACGGTGGCCGGCCGGGTCGTGCGGTCCTGCACGGAAGCGCGCCGTCAACGCTTCGCCGGCGAGGCCACGACGGTGACGACCGTGCCGATCGTCGAATACGAATTCTCCGTCGGCGGTCGTGCCTGGCGCGGCAGCCGCATCAGCATCGGCGATGACAGCGGCGGCGCCAACATCGAGGCGACGCTTCGGCGCTACCCGGTCGGCGCCGCCGTGAGTGTCTACTACGATCCCGGCAATCCCAGAAATTGCGTCCTCGAGCGCGAAATTCCCGGAGGAGTCGGCAAGGGGTTGATCCTTCTCGTGGCCTTCGGCGCTGCGGTTGCGGTTGGTATCTACTATCTCGCGACGGGCGGGCCGCTTCTGTTGTCCGCCTATTTGCTCGACGGCGATAATGCGCCGGTCGTCATCTTCACCGCCTCCTCCGGCTTCGTGGTGCTGCTGTTCTTCATCGCCAGCTACCGTCTATCGCGCAAGGCGGCCGACTGGCCTATGGCGCGCGGCAGCGTGCTGAGCAGCGGCTCGGAGCGGGTCGAGAAGCGCCGGAGTGGCCGCACGCAGATCTACTACGTGCCTGTCGTCGAGTACCGCTACCGCGTTGACGACGTTGACTATGTCAGCCGGCAGATCAAGCTGGGCGTCATCCTTTTCGCCGACCAGGCCTCCGCCACGAAGGTCGCCGCGCGCTACCCTGAGGGCAGCGGGGTCGACGTGCACTACGATCCCGCCAATCCGGGCAGCGCAGCGCTCGAGAACCCGCGCGGTTGGCGCTGGCTGCTGCTCGCCGTGGCGCTGGGCTGCTTCGCGATCGCCGCCCATGCGGGCGGCGTCATTTGACGCCGGGCTAGGCCAAACCAGTGGCTGGCATCCGCTGCCAGAGGGGCTGAGCGTCCTGCAAACGAAGCCGCCCTATTGGCCCGATCAGGACTCTTGCCCTGTGTGCCACACCCGGAAGTTCGGAGGCCGGACTCGGACATCGAGCGATTGCCCGGAGTGAACCCGTATACAATCATAGCGTGAACGCTTCGCACCAAACACATCTCACCGGGCGCACAGACGACGTTGGCCGCGAGCGAGATCAGGACCAGCGAGCGCCGCAAAGAGGAGAGCAACGAATATGGCGCCATCCAGCGAGACATCTTCCGGTTCGGAGGGAAACCAGGCCAGGCCCTTGGCATGACATGGGGACCACCCTGACCAAGACCCGCATTGCTCCGGACCTGCTCGCCGGCATGAAGGATGCCTCGGATAAGCCCGCCGCATTGAAGGAGCCGATGTTCGATGTCATCGTCGAATTCAACCGAAACTTCCCCGGTGGAATCGGTACCGCCCGGCCGACGCTGCTGTCGGCCTACGAAAAGGCGCGAAAATCCGCAGATCTGTCCGCCATCGTGGCCGGCTACCGCGCGCCTCTCGCCGCAGGGTCGCCACGGGATGATACCGATCTGGTCGCCTCGTTCGGGCAGGACGATACGGTCGCCGTCCGGAAATCGCTTTGCACCGACAATTATATCTTCGCCACGCTGTCGGCTGCCGCGATCCGGCGCCTCTCGACCTGGACGCTGTCGGTTCCCAACGACGACCCGGACAAGCCCGAGAGGAAAGTTCTGCTCGTCTATTAGATCTGGCGCGATCACAAGATCACCCGCTGCGTCTACAACTCGGCGCGGACGATAAAGTGCGACGCCGCGCGAGTGACCTTCGCGGCCACCGGCAAAGGCATCGTCTGGGCCGTCGCTGACACGGGCATTGACGCGACCCACCGCACTTCGGGCTTCTCAAGACAACCCGGCTCGAGAACGGACTCCGCCACAAGGATTTCACGCAGGAGCATGCCGACGAAACGAATGCGGAGGCCGCTGCCCTGATCGATCAGGACGGCCATGGGACCCATGTGGCCGGCATCATCGGGGGGTTCACCTGCCGCGCGCAGGACAATTGCTCAGGCATCAAGTCGAAGATTGCAAAGATCACGGTCGAGTCGACTTAGCGCGGCAGCGACGATACGCCCCGTGCGGTCAACGTCGAACATTCCGAGCCGATCTCCGGACTGGCACAGCGCTGCAAGCTCGTGAGCCTCAAGGTCCTTAAGGACAGTGGAGACGGCGATCTCAGCAACTTACTGGCGGCGATCGGCTACATCCAGAGGTGCAACGACAACGGCCGCAGTCTCAAGATCCATGAGCTCAACCTCAGCCTGGGATATCCGTTCGACCCGGAATGGTTCGCGGCCGGCCAGAGCCCCCTTTGCGTCGAGGTCGATCGCCCGGTGCGCTCCGGCGTCTGTGTCGTCGTGGCGGCCGGCAACGGCGGCTACGGCCCCGTCACCAACTATCTGGGTTCGGCCGAGCGCGCGGCCCATATGAGCACCATCACGGATCCGGGCAACGCCAACCTCGCCATCACGGTCGGCTCAACCCATCGCGACATGCCGCATGCCTACGGCGTCTCCTACTTCTCGGCCAAGGGACCGACCTCCGACGGGCGGATGAAGCCCGATCTGGTTGCCCCGGGGCGAGCGGATCGTGTCTTGCGCTCCCATGAACGACACCCACGGACAAGCCACCAACGCCCTTTTCCGCGAGGATTCGGGAACCAGCATGGCGGCGCCGCATGTCTCGGGGGCGATCGCGGCCTTTCTGTCGGTACGTGGCGAGTTCAAGGGCAGGCCCGAGCAGGTGAAGGACATCATCGTGCAGGCGGCGACCGACCTGAAGCGCCGGGCCGAGTTCCAGGGAACAGGGCTGCTCGATCTGCTGCGCGCTCTCCAATCCGTCTAGGGAGGATCAGACATGCCCGACCAAGGTGGGACACCGTTGCTTTGGCTCAAGTTGACGAGCACGGAGCCATCGATGCGGGCACGGCGAAGCAGCTTACCGCTCTGCTGAACAAGCCCGGCATCGAAGACCTCGTGGTCATGGCGCACGGCTGGAAGAACGACAGGAAAGATGCCGCCAGGCTTTATGGAACCTTTTGGAAAATTGCGTGTGCCAACTTCGCGGCCGGCAAGGCGGAAGGGATCATTGTTGCCGGCGCGCAGTGGCCGGCAAAAGCCTTCCGAACCGACTTCGACGCGTCGCACTGGCTGCCGTCGACACCGGCGGTGCGCTTGCAGTGGCGCCCGGCGGTGCCGCGGTCACCGATCTCTCCCAGCAGGATTTCGAATCCCTGCTGACCGGCTTTACAACAGCTTCATGGGACCATCCGGTCCGACGACCGTCACGGCCGCGCGGACGGCGGCGAAGGCGCTGACGGCGAGTGCTTCCCGGCGCCAGGGCCCAAACTCATAAAATCCACGATACGATAGCAGCGACGAGGCATACGGAGGCAAGGAAGTTTCGGCCAACCTGTGGTAGCGGGTCGCGAGACGTCGGAAGTCCTTGAGCCGGCAGAAGGCGTTCTCGATGCGGTGTCGTTGCTTGTAGGATTTCTTGTCGAAGCTGAAGGGCTGCTTGCGGTTCGACCTGTTGGGAACGACCGGCTTGGTGCCGCGCTCTTTCAGCCACTGCCGCAGTTCGGCACTGTCGTAGGCCTTGTCACCGAGCAGCTTGGTGGCCGCCCTGGTACGACGGATCAGACGCTGGGCGGGCGGACAATCGTGCGCCTCGCCGCCGCTCCAGGAGGATGGAAAGAAGACGGCCTTTAGCATCTGCGATTGCGTGGATCTTCGTGTTGCGCCCTCCGCGAGAGCGGCCAATCGCCTGTTTCTGCTCTCCCCTTTTCCGCCCGAGGCCGAGCGGTGCGCCTT
>CAWJJJ010000004.1:0-51511 GCA_963843185.1 uncultured Alphaproteobacteria bacterium | reverse complement strand
GTTGCATGATTTCCACTGGGCGCGGCCCAGCTGTTCGAGCCGTACGCAACCACTCCACGGCAGCGATCTTCGTTCTCCCTTGCTGAGCCGTTCGAGGCCTGGATCCGACGCGCCGCGGCCGCCTCTGCTCGCCACGCCGCGACTGACGCCACGACATCGAAGCCGAAACGCTGCCGAAATCGTCATCGTCCGATGACGCGGCGCGGCCTGCGGTCCTGCCCCAAAAACCTGCGGCTTCGACGCCCGGCGATCCAACCGTCCGGGCGTGAGAGGACCATCATGTCCAATTGCAAAGCCCTCCTCCCGCTGCTTCTCCTGCCCCTGCTCGGGGGCTGTATCGGTGCCGATCCTCTCCTGACCCGGGCGCCGAGCGACCCGCCGGCCGTCGCGGAAATCGCCAGCCTGCGCGACACCGGGCTGCACTACACCAACCACCGGCGGGCGACCTTCACAACCCGAAGCGCGGCGCCTGAAATCGTGCGGATCGCCATCGACCAGCGGTTCGACCCTTCCGACCGGGCGAAGATCCAGCGCGCGGTCAGCGAGTGGAACCAGGTGCTGAATGGGTTCGCCCGGCTGCAGGTCGCGGCCGTGATCGACGATGGCCGACCGGCCGAGGACCAGGCCCCGATCTGGAAGGTCGTGCCGGCGCATGACGATAACGCGAAGTCCGATGTCGGCGCCCTGTTCAGCCGGGCGCTTGCCGTCACCTACCCGCTGCGGCGGGTCGGCGGCATGGTGATCGTCTATGTCGATCGCCTAGGCAAACGCGACCTCACTGACGTCATGCGGCACGAACTCGGCCACGTGCTGGGTCTCGACCACGAGCTCGACGGCCGCCTGATGTCGAGCAAGTACACGGCGTACAACCAGGAATGCATTGATCAGGCCGCCGTCGAGGCGATCGCGGCCAACCGGATGCTGCCGGAGGCGCAACTCAACTGGTGCGAGGCGTCCACCGTCGGCAGCGGGAACAAGTCGGATATGTGAGACCAACCACAGCCGCGCGGCGCGGATGCCCAAACGCTGATCGGCCCAGTCCCTGCTTGCCACTCCGACGATAACAGCGCTCTGCTGGCATCGTGGACTAGCGAGACACCGCCCGTGGTGTCCTTAAGCGTTTCCCGGCTTCCCTTCGGTGCGAAAAAACTCTCCCGCGCACCGCTTCACTCGACGATCGCGCGCAATGTTGTGGCCTATTGCTGCCGATTTACCACAAGCGTTTCCGGGCAAAGGCATGGCCCGACCCGGACTTGAGATAGCGTTCGAAGGCCGTCGCCTTGGATTGATCGGAGAACGCCACATAGGTGACGAGGCGCCAAGGCTTGAATTTGGAGGTATGCGCCGACTTGCCGGCGTTGTGCTCCGTGAATCGCTGCTTCAGGTCGGTGGTCAGGCCAATGTAGCGTTGGTCGGGATAGTCGTCGCTTGAAGGAGATAGACGTAGAACATCCTTTGGGGCCGCCCTCCTTCGCCAAGGCTTCGGAGGGCACCCTGCTTCGCGCTGGCACTCCGCAGGGCTCGCCCTGCGTAGCGCGCAGCGCGAAGCAGGGTGGCGGAGAGGGTGGGATTCGAACCCACGGTACGCTTGCACGCACAACGGTTTTCGAGACCGTCCCGATCGACCACTCTGGCACCTCTCCGGGGCACCGCTTATAGGGGGGCGATTTTGCCGGGGCAACTCAGCGGTTCCGGGCCCAATCTTCCGGATTTTGGGCCGGAATCGGGGGTTTCCGGCGTTGACTTGGGGAGCGCCCTGCGTATATTCCGCCCTCCTCCGGCGGGTCATTCAGGCCCGCCGTGCTCTTTCGTGCTTTCCGGCATTTTGGGCATGATCCTGGCCAATCCCCTAGGGGTGGGTGGGATGCGGGTCTCCGGCCGGGAAGACTTCAGTCAGGTGTCCTCATGATCGCCGTTATCCGCACGGGTGGAAAACAATACACGGTCGCCGCCGACGACACGCTCACGGTCGAGAAGATCGAGGGCGAGGCGGGCGCCAAGATCGAATTCACCGACGTGCTGATGGTGGGCGACAAGGTCGGCGCGCCGACCGTTGCCGGCGCCAAGGTCGTGGGCTCGATCGTCAAGCAGGCGCGCGGGCCGCACCTGATCGTCTTCAAGAAGCGGCGCCGCCAGAACTCGCGGCGCAAGAACGGCCATCGTCAGGACCTGACGGTGGTCAAGATCGAACAAATCGTCGCCTAGCAGAGCGACCGGAGCAGTACGATGGCACATAAGAAAGCAGGCGGCTCCTCGCGCAACGGCCGCGATTCGGCCGGCAAGCGGCTCGGCGTGAAGCGCTTCGGCGGCCAGAAGGTCCTGTCGGGCAATATCCTGGTCCGCCAGCGCGGCACCAAGATGAACGCCGGCGAGAATGTCGGCGTCGGCCGCGACCACACCCTGTTCGCCACCATCGACGGCGTCGTCTCGTTCCGCAAGCGGACGGGCGGCAAGGTCGAGGTGAACGTGCTCCCGGCGCCGGCCCGGTTCCGGCCAAGATGGCCGCCGAATAGCCGTTCCCGACCGATCGGATTTCGAAGGGGGAACGGTCTGCCGTTCCCCCTTTTCATTTTTGGACACACCGCCATGAAGTTCCTCGACCAGGCCAAGATCTACGTCCGCTCCGGCAACGGCGGCGCGGGATGCGTGGGCTTTCGCCGCGAGAAGTTCATCGAGTTCGGCGGCCCCGACGGCGGCGACGGCGGCCGCGGCGGCGACGTGATCCTGGAATGCGTCGACGGCCTGAACACGCTGATCGACTATCGCTACACCCAGCACTTCAAGGCCGAGACCGGCCATCACGGCATGGGCGGCCAGCGCACCGGCGGCAGCGGCAAGGACATCGTGCTGCGCCTGCCGCGCGGCACGCAGGTCTTCGCCGAGGACAACGAGACCCTGCTGGCCGACCTCACCGAGCTCGGCCAGCGGGTCGTGCTCGCCAAGGGCGGCGACGGCGGCTACGGCAACCTGCATTACAAGAGCTCGACCAACCGCGCGCCGCGCCGCGCCGACAAGGGCTGGCCCGGCGAGGAGCGCTGGGTGTGGCTGCGGCTGAAGCTGATCGCCGACATCGGCCTGGTCGGCCTGCCCAACGCCGGCAAGTCGACGTTCCTGTCGGCCAACTCCAACGCGCGGCCCAAGATCGCCGACTATCCCTTCACCACCCTGCATCCCGGCCTCGGCGTGGTGAAGGTGGGCGAGCGCGAGTTCGTGATGGCCGACATTCCCGGCCTCATCGAGGGCGCGCACGAGGGCGCGGGCCTGGGCACGCGCTTCCTGGGCCATGTCGAGCGCTGCCGCGCGCTGCTGCATCTTGTCGACGGCACGCAGGACGACATCGTCGGCGCCTACCGCACGGTGCGCGCCGAGCTCAAGGCCTATGGCGGCAATCTGGCGCGCAAGAAGGAGGTCGTGGCGCTCAACAAGTGCGACGCCATGACTGCCGAAGACATCGAGGCCAAGCGCGCGCTGCTGGCGAAAGCCAGCCGCAAGGCCGTGCATGTGATCTCCGGCGTCTCCGGCCAGGGCATGCAACCCCTTCTGCACGAGCTGATGAAGCTGGTCGACAGGCAGCGCGATAGCGGCGGCGCCCGCGCACGAGAAGCCGCGTGACACCCATCGAGGGCGCCAAGCGGCTGGTCGTCAAGATCGGCTCCTCGATCCTGGTCGATGAAGCCAGGGGCGAGATCCGACGCGACTGGCTCGAGGCGCTGAGCGACGACGTGGCAAGACTTCACAAAAGCGGCTGCGACGTGGTGCTGGTCTCCTCCGGCGCCATCCGGCTCGGCCGCACCCATCTCAAGCTGGCGCCCGGCCCGCTCAAGCTCGAGGAAAGCCAGGCCGCCGCCGCCACCGGCCAGATCCAGCTCGCCCACGCCTATCAGGCGGCGCTGGCGCGGCACGGCATCACCGTGGCCCAGGTGCTGCTGACGCTCGACGATTCGGAGGAGCGCCGGCGCTACCTCAACGCCCGTCAGACCATGGCCACGCTGCTGGGGCTCAAGGCCGTGCCGGTGATCAACGAAAACGACACCGTGGCGACCGACGAGATCCGCTTCGGCGACAACGACCGGTTGGGCGCGCGGGTGGCCGAGATGATCTCCGCGGACACGCTGGTACTGCTTTCCGACATCGACGGGCTCTATACCGACGATCCACGCACCGATGCCGGGGCCACCTTCATTCCCGAGATCCGCGAGATCACGCCCGCCATCGAGGCGATGGGCGGTGCTGCCGCGTCCGACCTCTCCAACGGCGGCATGGTGACCAAGCTGATCGCCGGCCCGCATCGCCATGGCCGCCGGCTGCCGCATGGCGATCGCCGACGGCCGGCCGGTCGGCGCGCTGGGCGCCCTGATCGACGGCAAGGTGCGCTGCAGCTGGTTCCTGCCCGAGGGCTCGCCCCTGTCGGCGCGCAAGAAGTGGATCAAGGGTTCGCTCAAGACCGCGGGCACACTTACCGTCGACGACGGCGCGGTGCGCGCCCTCTCGGCCGGCAAGAGCCTGCTGCCCGCCGGCGTCACCGCCATCGACGGCGAGTTCAAGCGCGGCGACGTGGTCGACGTGAAGGACCGCGGCGGGCGCGTGCTGGCGCGCGGCCTGGTGGCCTATGCCGCCGACGAGGCCCGCCGCATCGCCGGCCGCAAGAGCGCGGAGATCGAGCGCCTGCTGGGCTTTCGCGGCCGCGACGAGATGGTCCATCGCGACGACCTCGTGGTCGAGTGAGCGCCGGCAAGGCTATACTGGAGCGGCCGATGAACGTTCAGACCAAGCCCGCTGAAGAAGCCGCCGTCCTCGTCGCGGAGCTGGGCCGGCGCGCCAAGGCCGCCGCCGTCGCGCTGCGCAACGCCTCGACCGAGGCCAAGAACCGCGCGCTCGCCGAGGCAGCCCGCCTGATCCGCGCCGAGAAGGCCGCGATCCTGGCCGCCAATGCCCGTGACGTCGACGCCGCCCAGGCCGCCGGCATGAGCGCGGCCCTGCAGGACCGCTTGCTGCTGAATGATGCCCGCGTCGAGGCGATGGCGAAGGGCCTGGACGACATCGCCGCCCTGCCCGATCCCGTCGGCGCCCGGATCGAGGAATGGACGCGGCCCAACGGGCTGGTGATCAGCCGCGTGCGCGTGCCGATCGGCGTCATCGGCGTGATCTACGAGGCCCGCCCCAACGTCACCGCCGATGCCGGCGCGCTTTGCATCAAGTCGGGAAACGTCGTGGTCCTGCGCGGCGGCTCCGACAGCTTCCATTCCTCGCGCGCCATCGTCGAACTGCTGCGTCAGGCGCTCAGGGGTGCCGACCTGCCCGAGGATTGCGTGCAACTCGTGCCCACCACCGACCGTGCCGCCGTCGGCGAATTGCTGCGCGCCATGGAATGGCTCGACCTCATCGTGCCGCGCGGCGGACGCTCGCTGATCGACCGCGTGACCGAGGAGAGCCGGGTGCCCGTGCTGCGCCACTATGACGGCATCTGCCACGTCTATGTCGACCGCGACGCCGAGGTCGGCATGGCGCGCGAGGTCGTGGCCAACGCCAAGATGCGCCGGGTGAGCGTCTGCGGCGCCGCCGAGACCCTGCTGGTCGACCGTGCCGCGCTCGACACCCATCTGATGCCCGTGCTGGCAAAGCTGCATGAGCTCGGCTGCGAGGTGCGCGGCGACAGCGAGGTCCGCAAGCGCGATCCCCGGGCCAAGCCTGCGAGCGAGAAGGACTGGCGCACGGAATATCTCGAGCCGATCATTTCCGTCGCCACGGTCGATGGCGTGGCGGGCGCGATCCGCCATATCGCGACCTACGGCAGCCAGCACACCGAATCGATCGTCACCGACAACGAGGCCACCGCCCAGCGCTTCCTGGACGAGGTCGACAGCGCCATCGTCATGCACAATGCCAGCACGCAGTTCGCCGACGGCGCCGAGTTCGGGCTGGGCGCCGAGATCGGCATCTCGACCAACCGCATGCATGCGCGCGGCCCGGTCGGCCTGGTCGAGCTCACGACCTACAAGAACATCGTGCGCGGCAAGGGCACCCTGCGCCCGTGATATCTGCCTACCACCCCATGCCGGGCGTGCCGCGCGACACGACGCGCCGCATCGGCCTGCTCGGCGGCTCGTTCAATCCCGCCCATGAGGGCCATCGCCATGTCAGCCTCGAGGCCCTGAAACGCCTGGGCCTCGACGAGGTGTGGTGGCTGGTCTCGCCGCAGAACCCGCTCAAGACCGACGACGGCATGGAGCCGCTCGCCATGCGCCTGGCGCGCGCCCGGCAGATCGCCCGCCATCCGCGCATCAAGGTCGAGGCCCCCGAGCTGCTGCTCGGCACGCGCTACACGCTCGACACGGTGCGGGCGCTCGGCCGGCTCTATCCCAGGGCGCGGTTCGTGTGGCTGATGGGCGCCGACATCCTGCCCCAGCTCGTCGACTGGCAGGGCTGGCGCGAGCTGTTCGCCGCCATCCCCATCGCCGCCTTCGCGCGGCCGGGCTGGGGTTATTCCGCCCTCGTCTCGGCAGCGCCCCGCGCCTTCGCGCGTTATCGGATAGACGCGGAAGACGCCCGCGGGCTTGCCTCCCGCCGACCGCCGGCCTGGTGCTTCATCCCCAGCCGTCGCGACAGCCATTCGGCCACCGCGATCCGTGCCGTGCGGCCGCGGCGGACCAGAGCGAAAGGAAAGACCATCTCCGACCAGAACTCATCCGACAGGGGCCGCCAGCTTCCCGACCGGAGCAAGGACACCGACGCGCTGCTCGCGCTGGTGCGCCGTTCACTGGACGACGACAAGGCCGAGGACATCGTCGTCATCGACCTCAAGGGCAAGTCGGCCTTCGCCGATTACATGGTGATCGCCTCGGGCCGCTCGACCCGCCAGGTGGTGGCGATCGCCGACCATCTCGCCGACCGCCTGAAACAGGCCGGCCATGGCTACACCCCGGTCGAGGGCCGGCAGACAGGCGACTGGGTCCTGGCCGATGCCGGCGACGTGGTCGTGCACATCTTCCGCCCCGAGCCGCGCGCCTTCTATGCGCTGGAGAAGATGTGGGCGCTCGAGACCGAGGCCGCCGCCAAGCCCGCGGCGACGCCCCGGGCCCGTCCGCGCCGCGCCAAGAAGCCGGCGTGAAGCTCACGATCGCCTGCATCGGCCGCGCCAGTCGCGGCCCGGAGCGCGATCTCTACGAACATTACGCCGGCCGCATCCGCTGGCCGCTCGTGCTGCGCGAGCTGGAGGAGAAGCGAAAGCTGCCGGCGGCCCAGATGATCCTGCGCGAAGGCGAACTGCTGCTGGAAGCCGTCCCAACCAAGGCCGTGCTGGTGGCCCTCGACCGTCGCGGCAAGGTGCTGGACAGCGAAGCCTTCGCCCGGCGGCTGGGTCGCTGGCGTGATGATTCCGTGTCGGACGTAGCCTTCCTGATCGGCGGCGCCGACGGGCATGGTGACCCCCTGTTGAAAAAAGCGTCACTCATGCTGTCGTTCGGGGCCATGACCTGGCCGCACCTGCTCGCCCGGGCGATGCTGGCGGAGCAGATCTACCGGGCACAGCAGCTCCTGGCCGGACACCCCTACCACCGGGCATGAAATGGCGTCGATTTTGCCTCTGTTCTGACGAAAAACCGGGGCTACATTGGCACCCATGCGCTCCCCCTTCCGGCGGCTTCTGGCCGTCTTCACCGTTCTTGCCCTGACGGCCGTCTCTGCGGTCGCAACGGCCCAGACCACCCCAGCGGAAGGGCCGGCAGAGAAGCCGGCAGTCAAGCCGGTGCGCAGCATCCCCTACGTGTCGATCACCGGCGACGACGGCCGCCAGCGGCACTACGAGACCAACGCCATTCCGCTGCTGTTCAACCGCGCCTGCTTCGGCTGGCGCATGTATGTCGGCGGCCCCAACCGCGTCGTGTCGCTCAAGGAGGTGCTGACGACCTCACAGCCGGCGGCGCAGGTGATCGCCGGCCCGGAGACCGAGGTCAGCGCCGACAAGACCAAGGCCACGACGCGCATGTTCGAGACCGTGCAGGACGGCGTGCTGCAGCGCTCGTGGTGCATCATCCCGGGCGATCCGCCGGGCACCTACACCTACGACATCTCGATCGACGGCGAACCGCGCGGCGAGTTCGTGTTCTGCGCCATCGAGGTGCCGAACCAGGATCCCAACACCGATCCGCGCGACCTCTCCTGCCCCAACAAATTCAACTCCGTCGAACGCTCCCGGCCGCGTTCCAAGTCGCCGGCCTGATGCCCGCGTCGCCCCGTCCGCGGCCGGCCGTCCTGTGCATCCTCGATGGCTGGGGACATCGCCCCGACCGGCACTACAACGCCATCCTCGATGCGCGCACGCCCAACTACGACCGCCTGATCGCGACCTGCCCGCAGGGGCTGATCGACGCTTCCGAGACCTTCGTCGGCCTGCCCAAGGGGCAGATGGGCAATTCCGAGGTCGGCCACATGAACCTCGGCGCCGGCCGGGTCGCGGTGCCCGACCTGCCGCGCATCGACACGGCCATCGCCGACGGCTCGCTGGCCAAGAACCCGATCCTGACCGACCTGATCTCGACGCTGAAGAAGAACGGCGGCGCCTGCCACCTGATGGGACTGGCCTCGCCGGGCGGCGTGCATGCCCACCAGGACCATCTGATCGCCCTGGCCAATCAGATCGCCGGCGCCGGCGTGACGGTATGGATCCATGCCTTCCTCGACGGCCGGGACATGCCGCCGCGCAGTGCGCAGGAATGCCTGCAGCATATCCGGGCCGGCCTGACTTCAGGCCTTCCGATCCGCTTCGCAACGATCGCCGGCCGTTACTACCCGATGGATCGCGACAAGCGCTGGGAGCGCGTGGCGCTGGGCTACGACGCCATGGTCGACGCACGAATTCATGAGGGAAATGGCGAACGCGCCCGGACGCCCGCCGAGGCCGTCGACAAGGGATACGAAGCGGGCCTCGACGATGAGTTCGTGCTGCCGACCGTGATCGAGGGCTACCCTGGCATGAAGGACGGCGACGGCCTCCTGATGTTCAACTATCGCTCCGATCGCGCCCGCCAGATCCTGACTGCATTGCTCGACCCGCGCTTCGACGGCTTCAACCGCGGCCGGGTCGTGAAGTTCTCCGACGCGGTCGGCATGGTCGAGTATTCGGCCGCGCTCAATCCGTTCCTCAAGACGCTGTTTCCGCCCGCCGTCATCAAGATGGGCCTGGGCGAGACGGTGTCCAAGGCCGGACTGAAGCAGCTGCGCATCGCCGAGACCGAGAAGTACGCGCATGTCACGTTCTTCTTCAACGGCGGCGAGGAACGCTCGTTCGAGGGCGAGGAGCGCATCCTGGTGCCCTCGCCCAAGGTCGCGACCTACGACCTCAAGCCCGAGATGAGCGCGCCGGAAGTGACCGACAAGCTGGTCGAGGCGATCGGCTCGGGCAAGTTCGACCTGATCGTCGTGAACTACGCCAACAGCGACATGGTCGGCCACTCGGGCGACCTTGCGGCCGCCGTGAAGGCGGTCGAGGCGGTCGATGCCTGCCTCGGCCGGCTCATGGCGGCGGTCAAGAAGGCGGGCGGCGTGCTGCTGATCACGGCCGACCACGGAAATGCCGAGCTGATGTACGACGAGACGACCCACCAGAAACACACCCAGCACACGCTCAATCGCGTGCCGGCCCTGCTGTTCAATGCCCCGGCCAACATCCATTCATTGGCCGACGGCAAGCTGGCGGACGTGGCTCCCACGATGCTGGCGCTGATGGGCGTGCCGCAGCCGCGGGAAATGACCGGTCATTCGCTGCTTTCCGAGGCCTCACGGCGGGCCGTACTGGCCATGCCGCGCGCATCGGCTGCAGCTTCCGCGTGAATTGTGAAGCGCTGTGAGCTCTCCTCGCCTTGATACTGCCAAAGAGCCCCTTGTATCTTCCCCCGACCGCCCGAGAACCCCGAATCGCCCCGCCATGCCGGCCCGGCGAACTTTCTGAAGGCCCTAAAATGACCCGTTTGCGCATCGCTTCCGCCGTCGCGATCCTGGCTTTCCTGGCCCTACCCGTGGCCATGACCGCCTGGTCGCAGGACAAGACCGACCCCAAGGCGGCGGTCGGCGACAAGAGCGAGCTCTATCAGCAGCTCAACCTGTTCGGCGACGTGCTGGAGCGCGTCCGGCGCGACTACGTCGAGCCGGTCGAGGAGAAGACGCTGATCGAGAATGCGATCAACGGCATGCTGAGCGCGCTCGACCCGCATTCGAGCTACATGAACCCCAAGACCTACAAGGACATGCAGGTCCAGACCAAGGGCGAGTTCGGCGGGCTCGGCATCGAGGTCACGCTGGAGAACGGCGTCATCAAGGTAGTCTCGCCGATCGACGACACGCCTGCCTCCAAGGCCGGCATCCAGTCCGGCGACCTGATCTTCGCGCTCGATGGCGAGCCGGTTCAGGGCCTCACCCTGCAGGAAGCCGTCGAGAAGATGCGCGGCAAGGTCGGCTCGCCGATCAAGCTGTCGATCCGTCGCGGCACCAAGGATCCGTTCGACGTCTCGTTGACCCGCGAGACGATCAAGGTGAAGTCGGTGAAGTACCGCCTCGAGGGCGGCGACATCGGCTATATCCGCGTCACCTCCTTCACCGAGCAGAGCACCTCGGGCGTGCTCGACGCCGTCGAAAAGCTCAAGAAAGAAGCCGGCAACAAGCTCAAGGGCTACATCCTCGACCTGCGCAACAACCCGGGCGGCCTGCTCGACCAGGCGATCGCCATGTCCGACGCCTTCCTCGAGAAGGGCGAGATCGTCTCGGTCAAGGCACGCAAGAGCGAGGACGTGCAGCGCTGGAACGCCAAGCCCGGCGACGTCGCCAACGGCCTGCCGATCGTCGTGCTGATGAATGGCGGCTCGGCCTCGGCCTCGGAGATCGTGGCCGGCGCCCTGCAGGACCATCACCGCGCGATCATTCTCGGCACCCGCTCGTTCGGCAAGGGATCGGTGCAGACCATCATGCAGGTGACCGGCGGCGGCGCCATCCGTCTCACCACGGCGCTTTACTTCACGCCGTCGGGCCGCTCGATCCAGAAGGAAGGCATCAAGCCCGACATCGAGGTCGAGCCTGCCAAGATCGAGAATATCCAGGCGCGCGCCGGCTTCCGTGAGGAAAACCTGCGTCGCTCGATAACCAATCCGAACGAGAAGCCCACGGACGCGAAGCCTGCTGACGCCAAGCCTGCCGACAAGCCGGCCGACGCCAAGCCGGAAGCCGCCAAGCCGGGCGACAAGAAGGACGACAAGCCGGCGGCCGCGACCACGCCGGCGCCGTCGGGCGACCCCGACGAGCCGCCCAAGGAGGCCGTGGCCGACTACCAGCTGCTGCGCGCGGCCGACTTGATCCGAGGCATCTCGCTCTACAGCAACCGCAACTGAGCGGCGCGCATGGGATGACGTCATGGCGGCCGCGCCAAGGGCCGCGAGGCGACAGGACCGCCGCGCCGGACGCGGCGGCCTGATCGCCGCCTACCTGCTCGTCGTCATCCTGATCGTCGCAAGCGCCGCCTTCGTCTTCGGTTTCGAAGGCGGCGCGCGGCCGATCTCCGAGCCGGCTGCGGCGGCGACTTCACAACCCAACGCGCCGGTTGAGGTCGGCTCCCTTGCCGTGCCGCCCAGACTGGTGCCACTGCCCGCCTTTCGCAGCTTCCCGCCCGAAGAACTGGCCGGGATGATCGAGGTCACCGCCGAGGGGCAGCGGCTGCCCCGCATCTCGCCGTCCGGCTGGATGCCGTGGATCGCCCATGCAAGGCGCTTCGATCCGTCGGGGCCGCCCGCCCGCGTGGGCGTGCTGATGGTCAATCTAGGCGCCAACGAAGCCATGATGAAGCGCGCCATCGAGGCGTTGCCGAGCGAGGTAAGCCTCGCCTTCCTGCCAAGCACACCCGACCTGCCGCACTGGCTTGGCCTGGCGCGGGAGCATGGCCATGAGAGCTATCTCATGCTGCCGGTCGCGGACCCCAACGGCCCGGTGGAGCGCGGCATCCGACCGATCGAGACGACGGTCGACCCCGCGGAGAACGTGTCGCGGCTGCGCGCTGCGCTGGCCCGCGGCGAAGCCTATGTCGGGCTGGTGGTCCCGCCGTCCGGTCCGGTCGCGCAGTCGGAGTCCACCCTGCGGCCGCTGGTCAAGGAGATCGCTGACCGCGGGCTTGCCGTAGTCGAGATCGACCCGACGCGGGCCTCGTCCGTCCTCCAGCGGCTGACGGCGGAGATGGGCGTGGGCTACGCCCGCACCGCCGACGTGCTCGACTACAAGCCGGCAAACCGGGGCGTCGAGGCGAACCTCGACCGGCTCGTGGCCTGGACGGCAGACGCTGCGGCCGAGCAGCCGCCGCGCCATGCCTTCGGGGTCGTCCAGCCCGACGACGAGGCGATCGACGCCATCGTGACCTGGTCCGGGCGCCGGGCTGAATGGCCCGCCGTGTCTCTGGTGCCGATTATCGGCCACTTCGAATGTCGCGACGCCTGCATGGCGCGGATGCGCGTCCAGCGGGCCCAGCTCCGGCCATGACGGCCGGCGGCCCCGAACTCTACCGCCGCAATGTCGGCCTGATGCTGATCGCGTCCGACCGCCGTATCTTTGTCGGGCGCCGCGCCAAGCAGCCTGACGCCTGGCAGATGCCGCAAGGCGGCATCGACGACGGCGAAACGCCGATCGAAGCTGCTTGCCGCGAACTGTGGGAGGAAGTCGGCACCGCCAAGGCGCTGCTGCTGCGCGAAAGCGCCACGTGGATCACCTACGATGTGCCCGAGGAGGTGCGGCCGGCGCACTGGAAGGGGCGCTGGCAGGGCCAGGCACAGAAATGGTTCGCGCTTGCCTTTACCGGCCACGATTCCGATATCGACATCGCGGCGCATGACCGCGAGTTCGACGCCTGGCAGTGGCTGCCCGCCCGGCAGCTGCTCGACCGGATCGTGCCGTTCAAGCGCCCGGTCTACGAAGCCGTGCTGAAGGAATTCGCCGATCTGGTCGCGTGAGGAAAGACCTTACGCCCCTTGGTCGGCGTACTTGATGGCGTTGCGGCGCAGGAACCAGAGGCCGACGCGGGTCATGAAACGGTTGAGCCAGCCCTGCGGCTGCAGGCCAATCGCCTTCAACACCATCGCCATGGCGCGCTGGACATGGCTCTCGCGATAGAGCGGGTAGGCGCGCCGTGCATAGGCCCGCATGCTGCGCTTTCGGTCATAGACCGCATCGAGCGGCTCGTTGGCGGCGAAATAGGCGTAGGCAAGCTCGTCGTCCTCGCTCTCGGCGAGCCGCCCCAGCCGATGCGCAGCCGGGCCAGGCGGCTCAGCCGATCGCGCTGCAGGCAGCGCCTGAGGTGGGCATAGAAGAGCTTGTAGTGGCGGAACTCGTCGGCGGCGATCTTGGCGCAAACCTGCTTCAGCACCGGCTCGTCGCTCGCGTCCTTGAGCGCGCTGTAATAGGAGCTGGTGCCGGTCTCGACGATGCAGCGCGCCATCATCTCGCCGGCCTGGCTGCCGCGCACCGAACCGCTGGCCTCCAGCGGCAGCTTGAAGCCGGCGCGGAAGCGCGCGAAGGCGGCATCGAAGTCCCAGCCCGGATCGGCGAGTTGCGCCCAGCGACCGAGCGCCATGCCGTGCTGGATCTCTTCGCTTACCCAGCTGCTCACCGATTCCATAAAGGAAGGATCATCGCCAAAGACGCGGGCGAGATAGATGCCGTAATCGGCTCCGTTCCGCTCCACCAGGGCGGCAGCCTTGATGTTGCGCAGGATTTCCGAATCGACTTTCGACGCGTCGAACCGATCCCAGGCGATCGTTTCGAGTGTCCAGCTACCCATGATCGAGCATCCTCGGCGACATGTCGCTTAAGCGTAATAAAGCGGTCCGCGGGCCGGCTTTCAATGCCCGGTCCGTGCACATCTCAGAAAGAAAATTTCGCGTAGGGTGTGAAGTTAGCGGCCGGCGTAATAGGCCTGCGCCCGCCGCAGGTCCTTGGCCACGGCCAGTTCCTTCTCGGCAGCAGCCTTCTCGGCGTCGGTGGCGGCGTCACTCAGCTCGCGCTCGGCTGCCCGCTCCCGCTCGGCGAGCTGCTCGGCCGTCACCTGCTCGAACGGCACCGCCTCGTCGGCCAGCACGGTGCAGCGCTCCGGAGTCACTTCGGCGAAGCCGCCGACGACCAGGAAACGCTGCTCGGCCTTGCTGCCCTGGAAGACCTCGAGCACGCCCGGCCGGACGGTCGAGATCAGCGGCGCATGGCCGTGCAGGACGCCGAAGTCGCCTTCGCTGCCCGGCACCACGACCATGTCGGCCTCGGTCGCGAGCACTTCGCGCTCGGGCATGACCAGCCGGAAGGTGACCTTGGCCATCGGCTTAGGCCGCCTCGGCGGCGAGCTTCTTGGCCTTGGCGACGGCCTCGTCGATGGTACCGACCATGTAGAAGGCGGCCTCCGGCAGGTCGTCGTATTCGCCGGCGACGATGCCCTTGAAGGCCTTGATCGTGTCCTCGAGCTTCACGAACACGCCCGGCGTGCCGGTGAAGACCTCGGCAACGTGGAACGGCTGGCTCAGGAACTTCGACATCTTGCGGGCGCGCGACACGACCAGCTTGTCCTCTTCCGACAGCTCGTCCATGCCCAGGATGGCGATGATGTCCTGCAGCGACTTGTACTGCTGCAGCACGCGCTGGACGGAGCGCGCGACGTCGTAGTGCTCCTCGCCCACGACGCGCGGATCGAGCATGCGCGAGGTCGAGTCGAGCGGATCGACGGCCGGGAAGATCGCCTGCTCGGCGATCGAGCGACTGAGCACCGTGGTCGCGTCCAGATGGGCGAACGAGGTCGCGGGCGCCGGATCGGTCAAGTCGTCGGCCGGCACGTAGATGGCCTGCACCGAGGTGATCGAGCCCTTCTTGGTCGAGGTGATGCGCTCCTGCAGCGCGCCCATGTCGGTCGACAGGGTCGGCTGATAGCCCACCGCCGAGGGGATGCGGCCGAGCAGGGCCGACACTTCCGAGCCGGCCTGGGTGAAGCGGAAGATGTTGTCGACGAAGAACAGCACGTCCTGGCCTTCGGCGTCGCGGAAATACTCGGCAACGGTGAGGCCCGACAGGCCAACGCGGGCGCGGGCGCCCGGCGGCTCGTTCATCTGGCCATAGACCAGCGCCACCTTGGAGCCTGGACCGTCGAGCTTGATGACACCCGATTCGATCATCTCGTGATAGAGGTCGTTGCCCTCGCGGGTGCGCTCGCCGACGCCCGCGAACACCGACACGCCGCCATGCGCCTTGGCGACGTTGTTGATCAATTCCATGATGGTCACGGTCTTGCCGACGCCGGCGCCGCCGAACAGGCCGATCTTGCCGCCCTTGGCGTAGGGCGCCAGCAGGTCGATGACCTTGATGCCGGTGACCAGGATCTCCGCCTCGGTCGACTGCTCGATGAATTCCGGCGCGCTGCGATGGATCGGCAGGGTCCGCGTGTTGCCGACCGGGCCGCGCTCGTCGACCGGCTCGCCGATCACGTTCAGGATTCGGCCGAGCGTCTCGGGACCGACCGGCATGGCGATCGGGCTGCCGGTGTCGACGGCCTTCTCGCCGCGCACCAGGCCGTCGGTCGTGTCCATGGCGATGGTGCGGACCTCCGACTCGCCCAGATGCTGGGCGACCTCGAGGACGATCAGCCGTCCATCGGCCTTCACATGCAGGGCGTTCAGGATGAACGGCAGATCGGCGTCGAAGCGCACGTCGACGACCGCGCCGGTGATCTGGGTGATCGTGCCGATGTTGTTGGTAGCCATTACGGATCCCTTTCCTTCGATTGCGTGGCAGCCGGCCTAGATGGCCTCGGCGCCCGAGATGATCTCGATGAGTTCCTTGGTGATGGAGGCCTGACGCGAGCGGTTCATCTGCAGGGTCAGCTTCTTGATCACGTCGCCGGCGTTGCGCGCAGCGCTGTCCATCGCCGTCATCTGCGAGCCGTAGAAGCTCGCGGCATTCTCCAGCAGCACGCGGAAGATCTGGACGGTGAGGTTGCGCGGCAGCAGGTCAGCCAGGATCTCGGCCTCGTCCGGCTCGAATTCGTAGACCGCGCCGCCCATCGTGGCGGGCGCCGCCGTCTCGCCGGCCTCGGGAGCCGGCGGCGGGATGAGCTGCTGGGTGGTGACGACCTGGGTCATCGCCGACTTGAAGCGGTTGAAGACGACCGAGGCGACGTCGAACTCGCCCGCCGCGAACATCTCCATGAGCCGAGCCGTCACCTTCTGCGCGTCGGCGAAAGACAGCCGCGGGCGGCCGAGATCGGTGACTGTCTCGATGATGAGGCCGCCATAGTCGCGGCGCAGCTGATCGCGACCCTTGCGGCCGACGCAGAAGATCTTGACCGTCTTGCCTTCAGCCAACAGGAGGCGAATGGCCCGCCGAGCCTCGCGCACGATCGAGCTGTTGAAGGCGCCGCACAGGCCGCGATCGGAGGTAGCGACGACCAGGAGATGGACATTGTCGGATCCGGTGCCGGCCAGCAGGCGCGGGCCGGTGCCGCCTTTGAAGCTCGCGCCCAGCGACGCCAGTATCTTGTCCATGGCTTCAGCATAGGGACGGGCCGCCATGGCCTGCTCCTGGGCGCGCCTGAGCTTGGCGGCGGCGACCATCTTCATGGCCTTGGTGATCTTCTGCGTCGACTGGACGCTGCGGATCCTGAGGCGGAAGGTTTTAAGGCTGGGCATCGAGACCTGCGGAAGCTCTAGGCGAACTTCTTGACGAAGTCGGCGAAGAACACCTTCAGCTTTTCGTCGGTCTCCTTGACGATCTCGCGCTTGTCGCGGATCGACCCCAGCATCGAGCCCTCGGCGCGCAGCGCGTCGAGCATCTGGCGCTCGAACTCGCCGATACTGGCGACCGGCAGCGTATCGAGGTAGCCGCGAGTGCCGGCATAGAGCGACACGACCTGCTCCTCGATCGGCATCGGCACGTACTGGCCCTGCTTCAAAAGCTCGGTCAGGCGCTGACCGCGCGCCAGCAGGCGCTGCGTCGAAGCATCGAGATCCGAGGCGAACTGAGCGAATGCCGCCATCTCGCGATACTGCGCCAGCTCGAGCTTGATGGTGCCGGCGACCTGCTTCATCGCCTTGATCTGGGCGGCCGAGCCGACGCGGCTGACCGACAGGCCGACGTTGATCGCCGGACGGATGCCCTGATAGAACAGCTCGGTCTCGAGGAAGATCTGGCCGTCGGTGATCGAGATGACGTTGGTCGGGATGTAGGCCGATACGTCGCCGGCCTGCGTCTCGATGACCGGCAGCGCCGTCAGCGAGCCCGAGCCATTCTTCTCGTTCAGCTTGGCAGCGCGCTCAAGCAGCCGCGAATGGAGATAGAACACGTCGCCCGGATAGGCTTCGCGGCCCGGCGGGCGGCGCAGCAGCAGCGACATCTGGCGGTAGGAGACGGCCTGCTTGGAAAGATCGTCGTACACGATGACGGCATGCATGCCGTTGTCGCGGAAATATTCGCCCATGGCGCAGCCGGTATAAGGGGCCAGGAACTGCATCGGTGCCGGGTCGGACGCCGTGGCGGCGACGATGATGGAATATTCCAGCGCGCCGTTGTCCTCGAGCGTCTTCACGATCTGGGCCACGGTCGAGCGCTTCTGGCCGATGGCGACGTAGACGCAGTAGAGCTTGCGGCTCTCGTCCGTGCCCTTGTTGATCGGCTTCTGGTTGAGGAAGGTGTCGATGGCGACGGCGGTCTTGCCGGTCTGGCGATCGCCGATGATCAGCTCGCGCTGGCCGCGGCCGATCGGCACCAGCGAGTCGATGGCCTTCAGCCCGGTCTGCATCGGCTCGTTCACCGACTTGCGCGGGATGATGCCGGGCGCCTTCACTTCGACGAGGCGGCGCTCGGTCGTGGCCAGCGGGCCCTTGCCGTCGATCGGATTGCCGAGACCGTCGACCACGCGGCCGAGCAGGCCCTTGCCGACCGGCACGTCGACGATGGTGCCGGTGCGCTTGACCGTGTCGCCCTCGCGGATGGTGCGGTCTTCGCCGAAGATCACGACGCCGACATTGTCGCTCTCGAGGTTGAGCGCCATGCCCTTGATGCCGCCGGGAAACTCGACCATCTCGCCGGCCTTGACGCTGTCGAGGCCGTAGACGCGGGCGATGCCGTCACCGACCGAGAGGACCTGGCCGACCTCGGCCACTTCGGCCTCGGTGCCGAAATTGGCGATCTGCTGCTTGAGAATGGCCGAGATTTCGGCGGCACGGATATCCATTTAAGCAACCCCCTTCATGGCGAGCTGCAGGCGCTGCAGCTTGCTGCGGATGGACGAATCGAACAGGCGCGAGCCGACCTTGACGACGAGGCCGCCCAGGATCTCGGGCTCGACGCGCGCGTCGATGGAAACCTTGTTGCTGCCCAGCACGGAGCGCAGCGCGTCGTTGAGCTGCTGCAGCTGGGCGGGCGAAAGTGCTACCGCCGAGGTGACGGCGACGGAGGTCTCGCCGCGCCGGCTCGCCAATTCGGTGAGGAAGGCCGTGGCCATGGCCACCAGTTCGCGGGCGCGGCCGTTGGCCGCCACCGTGCCGATGAAATTGCGCGTGAGGCCGCCGATGCCGGCGGCGTCGAGCACGGCCAGCAGGGCCTTGCCCTGCAGCTCGCGGCCGATCACGGGGCTGGCGAGCAGGCGGGAGAGGTCGGCGCTTTCGCCGGCCATTGTGCGGAATGTGACGAGGTCCTGGGCAATCTGGTCGAGCGATTTGGCATTGTCCGCCAACTCGAACAGGGCGCTGGCATAGCGTCCGGCAACGCCGGTCGTGGCGGAGGTAGCGGAAGACACGGTGAAAGCCTCTCCATTGCCCGTATGGTCCAGCCGGCAACTTGTTGATCCGACGGGACTTTCCCAGGAGAACGGGCCGCACGGCCCGTCGCCCCACCCCGGAAAAGCGCGCGTTGCTACCATGCAGTCTGGCCCTGCGCAAGATTGCCAAAGACCCGTATTACCGCGGTTTTTCAGCGCGTTGTGTCACAGGAAGGAATAGGGATCGACGTCGATCTGCAGGCGGACTGAACCGGGCAGTCCGATCCGTTCGAGCCAGCTCCGCAACAGCGGTTGCACCGCAATATCGCGCGAAGTCTTGAGAAGAAACCGTCGGCGATGACGGCCGCGCAAAAGAGCAAGCGGCGCCGTCGAGGGACCCAGCACGGTGACGCCGTCCTGCCGCGGCGCGCAGCGCGCGAGAGCGGCACACACATTGTCGACGGCGGCGGGATCCGGTCCGGAGATGATCAACGAGGCGAGCCGGCCATAGGGCGGCATGCCGGCGGCCTTGCGATCGGCCAGTTCGGCCGCGACGAAGCGGTCGCGATCGCCCGACACCAGCGCCTGCATCACCGGATGCTCGGGCACATGGGTCTGCACAAGCGCCTGACCCGGCCTGTCCTCCCGGCCGGCGCGACCGGCGACCTGATAGAGAAGCTGGAAGGTGCGCTCGGCCGCGCGCAGGTCGCCGCCGTTCAGACCGAGATCGGCGTCGATCACGGCGACCAGGGTAAGGTTCGGAAAGTGATGGCCCTTCGCCGCCATCTGCGTGCCGATCAGGATGTCGATCTCGCCCGCGACCATGCGGTCGATGGCAGCGGACGCCTCATCGCGATTCATCAGGCTGTCGGATGTGAAAAGCTCCAGCCGCGCCGCGGGAAACAAATCCTGCGCTTCCTCGGCCAGGCGCTCGACGCCCGGCCCGCAGGCGACGAACTGATCGACCGCGCCGCAATATTTGCAGGCATGGGCGGGGGGCTCGGCATAGCCGCAGTGATGGCAAACGAGCGTGCGGCGAAAGCGATGCTCGACCAGCCAAGCCGAGCATTGCGGGCATTCGATGCCGTGGCCGCAGGCGCGGCACCGAGTAAGCGGGGCGTAGCCGCGGCGATTGAGGAACAGCAGCGTCTGTTCGCCGGCGGCCAGGGTGCGCTTCATGGCCTCGACGACCGGCGGCGACAGCCAGCGGCCGCGCGCCGGCGCATCCCGCCTGAGATCGACGGCCGATAGCTTGGCCAGTTCCTGGCTGCCGTGCCGAGCCGGCAAGTGCAGCGCGCGATAACGGCCGGTCGTCACATTGACCACGCTCTCGAGCGAGGGCGTGGCCGAGGCGAGCACGATCGGCGCCGAGACCAGCCGAGCGCGCACCACGGCCATGTCGCGCGCATTGTAGGTGACGCCCTCGTCCTGCTTGAAGGAGCTGTCGTGCTCTTCGTCGACCACGATCAGGCCGAGCGTGGCAAAGGGCAGAAAGAGCGCCGAGCGCGCGCCGACAACGACTCCCACCCTGCCCTCGGCGATGGCGCGCCAGGTCTCGCGGCGCTCCAGGCCGGTCAGTCCGGAATGCCACGGCGCCGGCAGCGCACCGAAGCGGTCCTCGAAGCGCTTCAGCCACTGGGCGGTAAGCGCGATTTCTGGCAGCAGGACCAGAACCTGGCGGCCGGCGGCAAGGGAAGCGGCGATCGCCTCGAAATAGACTTCTGTCTTGCCGGCGCCGGGCACGCCGTCGAGCAGGGTCGCGGAAAACGCGTGCGCGAGAACCGCATCGACCAGCCCTTGCGCCGCCACCGCCTGCTCGGGCGAGAGCGCGGGGCCCTGCCGCAGGCCGTCAGGCTGTGGGAAGGAGCGTCGCACCGTGCGCTCGACGCCTTCCAGCAGACCGATCGAGGCCATGGTCTTGATCACCGATGTACCGACGCCCGCGAGATGTGCCAGCTCCGCGACCGGCATCGCCGGCCCGTCCTTCAACAGCTCGAGCACGCGGCGACGCGCGGATGTGAGCTTCAGCACCGTGTCGTCGGACGCCGCGGCGAGCCGGTAGACGATCTCGGTCTTGGGCGCCTCGAGCGCCGAGGGCACGCTCATCGCCATACGCAGCACCGCACCGGGCGGCGCCAGCGTATAGGCCGACACCCAATCGACGAACCGGCGCAGCGCGTCAGCCATGGGCAGCGCAGGCAGCACATGGGCGACGTCGCGCAGCTTCTCGGGCGCCACCTCGCCCGAGCCCTCGCCCCACACCACGCCCAGGGTCTCGCGCTTCCCCAGCGGGACGACCACGAAGTGGCCGGCGGCAAGCTCCATCTCGTCGGGAACGCTGTAGTCGTAGCCGTCTGCCAGGGGCAGCGGCAGCAAAACCTTCACGGTGCGCTTCAAGGCTCTGGGCTGGCTCACGTTTTCCACCGGCCCGGGACGTGATGAAGCGGTCCCCTCGGCTTGTGGCTCAGAGGGGGAAACGCTAGAAATTGTGGTGGCAGGTGAGTCTGAGCCACTGGCCATTGGGGTAGTTTATATGAAGTTCTTCGTCGATACCGCCGATGTCGCCGAAATCAAGGACCCGGCGGCCTCGGGTGTGCTCGACTGGGGGACGACCAATCCCTCGCTGATCATGAAGGCCGGCCGGCCGCCCAACATCCCGCGCCTGCTCTTCAAGCACGTACGGACCGACAATGGCCTAAAAGCCTCCCTCGACGACTGGGCCAAGACCGGCCAGTCGATCCTTTGACCCGGAGCGGGCACATGGGAAAAGACGGAACGATCACGGCGCCCGACGGTTCGGGCCGGCAGGTGAAGCTCATCACCGCCGAGGACGTCATCGCCTACCTGAAGGCCCATCCGGCTTTCTTCGAGGGCCACGCCGAGCTGGCCGAGGCGCTGGCGCTGGTGCCGCGGGCGCAGGGACCGGGTGTCATCGACATGCAGCAGGCGATCCTGAAGCGTCTGCGAAGTGAGATCGATCGCCTGAAGAACGAGCGCACCGAGATCATCGCCAACTCCAAGCAGAACCAGATCGTCCAGAACCGCATCCAGGCGGCGGTCATCAGCATCATCCAGGCGACGACCTTCGAGAAGATGATCCATGTCGTGACCCACGAGCTGCCCGAGCTCCTGGACGTCGATTTCATCACTCTGGCCATTGAGGCCAACGCGGATGCCCCCAAGCGGGTGCCGGTGCGCGGCGTCTATGTGCTGGCGCCGGGCGCCATCGATGCCGCCATCGGCCCCGACAAGCACGCCCGCCTGCGCAGCGACATCGTGGGCGAGGACGCCTTCTTCGGCGAGGTCTCGCGCTTCGTGAAGTCGGACGTGCTGATGCGGCTTCGGGTCTCTTCGGGCTCGCCCGACGGAGTGATGTGCTTCGGCTCGCGCAACCCCGAGGCGTTCGGCCCCGAGATGGCGACCGAGCTGCTGTTCTTCCTCGCCAAGGTGCTGGAGAATACAATCCGCGCCTGGCTCGATCTGCCGGAATGATGACGTGCGCGGCACGTCAGTCCCGACCGAAGCGAAGCGCGGCGGAGGGAACTTCCTTGTGACCGCAGCCATCAGAAAAGGTCCCTCGACTGCACCGCCCTACAGGCGGTTCCGCTCGGGATGACTACGTCAAGCGTCGCGTCGGCCCAGCAGGCGTGGCGGGACTGGCTGAAAAGCGAGCGCAGGCTCGCCGGACACACGCTCGTAGCCTACGAGCACGACGTTGCGACCTTCCTCGGTTTCATGACGGCCTATCTCGGCGGGCCACCCAGCCTCGAGGCGCTGGCCAGGCTGAAACCCGCCGAGTTCCGCGCCTGGCTGACCGAGCGGTCTCGTCTGGGCCTGGCGCGAACCTCGACGGCGCGCGCCTTCTCCTCGGTGCGCTCGTTCTTCCGCTTCCTCGACAAGCGCGGGTTCGCCCACAATTCCAGCATCGCCTCGATCCAGACGCCGAAGCTGCCGCGCTCGGTGCCCAAGGCGCTTTCCGAACGCGACATGGAGGATCTGCTCGACGCCCCCGCCGACCAGGAGCGCGAGGTCTGGATCGACCTGCGTGATGCCGCCGTCCTGCTCCTGCTCTACGGCGCCGGCCTGCGTATCAGCGAGGCGCTGGGCCTCACCAAGTCGACCGTCGACGGTCTGCTGAAAGCGGGCAACGACACGCTCAGCATCACCGGCAAGGGCAACAAAGCGCGGCTGGTCCCGCTCCTGCCGCAGGCACTGGAGGCGCTGAAGACCTACCGCGATGCCTGTCCCTATGTCGCCGCGCTCGGGCCCAATGCGGCGTTCTTCGTCGGCGCGCGCGGCGGGGCGCTCGATCCCGCCATCGTGCAGAAGCGCCTGCGGGACATCCGCCGCGGGCTAGGGCTGGCCGAAAGCGTGACGCCGCATGCCCTGCGGCACTCCTTCGCCACCCATCTGCTGGGCGCTGGCGGGGATCTCAGGACCATCCAGGAGCTGTTGGGCCACGCATCGCTCTCGACAACACAGCGCTACACCGACGTCGACGCCACGCGCCTCGCCGCGGTTTACCGCGCCGCCCATCCGAGGGCGAAGGTGCGCTAAACGCTGCTTATGAGTTGGGCTTCGGCAGTGTTGTGGGCGTGATCCGGAGGATCTTGTAGCCGCCCTGCTCCAGCTTGACCGCCTCCGCCTCTGCTTCCGTGAGGCTGGAGTAGCCGATACCGATCTCGATCTGGGTACGCGGGTTCAGCGTCCAGACCATGTGCTTGCCGAATGTGTCTTTTGCCATGGACGCAGCATACAGCCTTTGTCGCCAGAGCGCGACCGCGGCCAAATCGCCTCAGCGCGCGAATGCCTTCGACAAAAACGCCTTCACATCGACGACAAACGCCTTCCACGCCGCCTCGTTGGCGCCGTAATGCGCGCCGCAGCAGCCGCCCGGCTTGCTGCGGTTGCCGACGCCCGCGAGATAGCGCACCGGCAGTCCCAGCGCGTCGAAGCTGTGATAAGCGTTCTCGTAGATATGAGCCTCGATCAGGTCGCGGCCCTGCACGACCCGGCTGATCACGGCCTGGCACTGCGGCACCGGGGTCCAGTCGTCGAGTGCGCCGATGGCGAACAGGGTCGGTTGGCGGACAATGAGTTTGGGCCCAAGCGCGTCAGCCAGCCCACAATCGGGGTAGACCAGGATCGCGGCGCGCGCGGGCGACGGCGCGGCATCGTCAGGGTGCCCCGAGAGAGCCCGCAGCATGGCCACGCCACCGCCGTAGGAATAACCCATGAAAGCCAGCCGCTTGGGATCGACGAAGCCCTGCCTGTCGAACCAGGCGAGCGCGGCGTCGATATCATGCGCGCGGGCCTCGGCGTCGGCCTGTGTCGGCCAGCTGCGGCCGCACACATCCTTTAGGCCCCGCGCCGAGAAGCTGTCGACCACCAGCGCAGCATAGCCCCACGAGGCCAGGAGCCCCGCCATGCGTGCGGTGTTCTGGCCCGGTCCGCCGCAACCATGGAAGAGCGCGACGGCGGGCACCCGACCGGTCATCGCCGCAGGCTTGTAGAGTTGAGCCCTGAGCTGGATGGTCCGGCCGCCCTGCTCCACCGGCACATGGACATTCTGCTGGGCCAGCGCAGGCATGGCGAACGCTAGCAACAGAAATACGACGCACTTCACCACGGGACGACTTCCATTTTGCTGCTTCAGCTGAGACACATTCCTCAACAGTTCGCAGATTTGAAAAGCTCGAAGCCGGTGGCGCGATGGATCCTCGCGCTACGAGCGTATCGTCTCGGGTTCCCGGGTGCGGCTTGTTCGTTTCCGGCAATGGTGGGCGCACCAGGACTCAAACCTGGGACCCGCTGATTAAGAGTGACAGGAAATTCGTTTGCAAGAAATTCGTCCACGTTCCGCTACGTTCTGAAGTACTTGAATCTGTTTGTCTATTCAGACTTTGATGTTATCTTCTGCTCTTGGCATTCTGCTGCGGTGGGTCCCCGGTGGGTCCTAGGATATTAGCCGACATTCTCCAGTTGAGCCCATTAAACGGCGCAAACGCTACCATTCTGGCGGGCGCCGGGTAAATAGTCAGTGGCCGGCACAGTTTTCCCGGCGCTTCCGCCGCGCTCAACGTCCAGAACAACCTTTGATCCACCGATTTCGGCTCTTTTCCTCGCCATTCAGACACACTACTCGCGTGGTGATGACGGATCCGATCGTCCGAGCCCTACGCCGGAGCCGGTCGAGGTCGCAGTTCGTCGATCAGTCGCAGGATTTTCTCGAACAGTTCCTTCGGCACTGCGACCTCGGCCATCTGGAAGATGGCGTAACGGGCGTGGCGTACGACCTTGGCACCGATCTTCACGAGCTTCTCCCGCGAGCTTGTCAGCGACCACTGCGCGACCGCCTCGGGCAAGGCCAGCGTCCGCATGAAGTTGGCGAGGTTGTAGGCCAGCGCGTGCAACTGAAGACGCACCGCGCTGGCGGCAAACGAGCAGCATGACAGACGCGTCCACTTGATCGCGTTCTTGCCTTCTTTGATCCATTGCTCGCACGTCCCGCGCTTGTTGTAGAAGGCAACAACCCGCTCGGAAAGGCGTGACAGGTTGGTGACGATGAAGCCGACGCGGGGATAAAGCTCGCCCGGGTGCCACTCGACCTTGGCCACGACGCGGCGCGGCATCGTCCAGCTTGCCGCCTGTTAGCTGAAGCTGGCGTAGGAGCGCCGCACCGTGAGCGGAGGCCGGCCAACAGGGCGCTTGAGAAGGTCACCGATGCGCTCCTGCAGGATACGGTTCGCCGGCGGATCTTGTAACCTTCGGCCTCCAGGAACTCGTAGACCTCGGGGTTGGCAAAGGCGGCATCGGCGCGAAAGTAGCGGCGCACGTCACTATCCCGGTAGCGGGCCACGACCGGTTCGAGCACGTCCTTCCAGCCGTCCGCCGAATGGACGTTGCCCGGACGCAGCGCGCACCGTTCCAGATCGAACTGGTTGAACACGAACAGCGGATGGTAACAGGTACAGGCGAAGTGGCCGTTGTAGGCGGTGCCTTCCTGCTCACCATGCGTCGGGCTGACACTCGCATCCATGTCGAGCACGATGGACCGCAACGAGCGGCGGCCATGAACGCAATCGATCCATTGCCCGGAGAAACCGGTGAGTGCGGCGAGGTTCGCATCATTGGCGAGCCACTCGGTCTCGAACCGCCCCATCTGGCTGGTCGAGGCCGCGTCGCGCTCGACAGCCTTGCCGCCGACGATCCAGCACATCGCAGAATCACGCCCCAGCCGGTCGGCGTCGTTGACGTCCTCATATCCGGCAAGCCGACCGAACACCGACTGGCGCAGCATGCCCACAGCATGGCGACCGTTGCGGCCTGTGCGCCCGTCAACCAGATGCTGCTCCGCGATGGCCATCAGGCCGAGCGCGTCATCGAGTTCGCGATAGGCCAGCAAACCGGCATCTGAGGTGACACTGGAACCGTGGAACTCCAGATTGAGGCGGCGGTCGAAATCGAGCCGCAGAGCATCGGATTCGGCTTCACCCGCTGGCTGTGCCATCATCGCCTCGATCCAATGAAACAAGATGCTGAATCCTATGGCTCAAATGGAACCGGCGCGGCCAAGTTCAAGGCTTCATCCGGGTAATGAGGGTTCAATACGGCTATCAGCAGGCCAAGAGTGGCCGCGCCTGGCACAAGACGCCGCCCAGCCTTGAGGCGCTTGCCATGGTGCCTGTAAAGCCATCATAGGGGATCGGCCGTTGGCGGAACAATGTCTTTGGTGGGCGGGACTTTGTCGCTCCCAATTGAGCCCGATCGGATAATCGACGGCAGAACAAGCTCGCCTACAGCTTCAGCAGCCAGGACTCGACGCTGCCCTTGCCCTTGCCCTTGCCCTTGCCCTTGCCCTTGCCCTTGCCCTTGCCCTTGCCCGGCCGCTTGCCCTTGCCCTTGCCCTCGATCGTGCCGCACGATTCGAACACGAACTCGTCCTTCAACTTCTCGTAGACAGAGCGCGTCACCTGGATGGTGTCGGGCATGCCGCCCGATTCCATACGGCTGGCCAGGTTCACCGTGTCGCCCCACAGGTCGTAGATGTACTTGCTCTTGCCGATCACGCCGGCCACCACCAGCCCGCTGCTGATGCCGACGCGCAATTTCATGTCGACATGATGCTCCATGGCATGCTCGCGCGTGATGTGGACCATGCGGATGGCCATGCACACCATGCGCTCGGCGTGATCGGGCATCTGCACCGGCATGCCGCAGACCGCCATGAAGGCGTCGCCACCGTCTTGATCTTCTCGATGCCGAGCTTGTGGGCGGCCTCATCGAAGGGGTGAACAGCCCATTCAGCAAGGCGACGACATTCGCAAGCGGCATCTCCGACGACATGGCGGTGAAGCCCACCAGGTCGGCAAAGGCCACCGTCACCTCGGCGAAGCCATCGGCGATGCTCTGCTCGCCGCCGCGCAGCCGGTTGGCGATCGGCGCCGGCAGGACGTTCAGCAGCAGGTCCTCGTTCTCGCGGTTCTTATTCTCGATGACGACCTTCTTGTCCCGCAGCTCCTCGACCATGCCGTTGAACGCCGTGCACAATGCGCGGATCTCGTCACGCGTACGGACCGGAACCTTGGCGCCGTAGTCGCCCGCTGCAAAGCGCGTTACACCGGCGGTGAGCTCGCGCAGCGGTCCGAGCAGCGAGCGCGACAGCCAGGCGCCGGTCACGATCACGACCAGTAAAGCGAGGCTGCCGACGATCGTCAGGTCTCGCTGCAGCTTGTAGTCGGCGCGAACGCCTCGGAAGTGTCGACCTTGGCGATCAGCGCCCACTTGATGCCGGGAATTGCAAGCGGCCCCTAGGACGCGAGCGTCGGGACGCCGCGATAGCCGACGATCTCGCCGGCGCCCTCGATGCCGGCGAGAGCGCCCTGGGCAGCGTTGGTCACGACACGCTGATGGAGCACCGGCGTGCCGTAGCGGCGCATGGCGTCGATGTTCTCGTCCGACTCGTCGCCGCGCTTCAGGTCGGCGAAGTAGAGGTCTGGATTCTCATAGAACGCTCGTGGGCCGGAGTGCACGAAATGGTCGGACCCGACGAGGTAGGCCTCGCCGGTAGCGCCGAATCCGTCCTGGCGCCAGCGTCGATCGCCGGTCACGACATTGTCGATCTCCTTAATCGACAATTGGGCGATCAGCACGCCGACTGCGACGCCCTGGTCGATCACTCGGCGCCGTCATAAAGGCGATGGGGGCGCCGCCCGAGGGCGTGTAATCCTCCAGGTATACGACCGACCTGTCGGGAACGGCGCCACAGCGGGCAACGGCGGAGGCGAGGTTGGACTGCCGGAATCACCCGGTGCGCAGGGATGCGTCGAAATCCACTTCCTTCTCGACCGAGTAGACGATGCGGCCAGCCTTGGGGTCGGCCAGCATGAAGTCGAAGAAGCCGAAGCTCGTGGCGGCGGCCCGCAGAAGTGGATGGTAGAGCGCGTGGTGTTTCGAGTAGGCGCTGCCGTCGCCGGCGTCGTCCAAGAGCTTGCGTTAGTAGCCCGGATAAGAATTGGCAACAATGTAGTGGTACTGGAGATAGTAGGCGGCCGGTCCGACCGGCAGGTAGTCATTGATGTTAGGCTCCTTGCCGAGAACGCGGCGCATTTCGAGCAGGAATTGCATCGCGTACCGATCGCCGACCTTCCGACGAAGGTCGAACGGGACGTCGGTTTGATCGAGTTCATCGAATCCAGCGCAGAATTCCCGTGCAGCATCGACCGCCATCTTCGAGGCGGCGAGTTGGCTCAGCTCGTTGCGGATGGTGCGGAAATAGGTTTCGACCTGGCGCGCCTTGCTCTTACGGGTGGCGAAGGAGCAAGGTCACCTCGGCCGCTGTTACCTCAAGGGCCACGCCGGCGATGCCGCAAACGACATCCTCACCGCCGCCGGATACAATGTCAGGCGCATCCTCGTCTGGCTCAGGATGCTTTTGTGCCTAATCCTGTCTGTCCCGATGCTCGCCCTTGCAGACCAGAATACCATCCAGCCGGCTTCTTAACGGGCAACTATCCACGAACGTCGCCGAGACCAGCCACCGACCGATGAACTGCCCGCAGTAGATCTGGCTCAGCCGAAAATCTTGTGCGCCATGCTTGACCCAGACTCCTTTCGCCTGCTTCGCCAATTTGGTCGATGCCTCGACGTTTGACGCCGCACCGCACGACGATTTGGCGTCGCGGCCGATGGCGCCGGCGGCCTTCGAGGTCATGCATATTTTTCAGACCGCGCGGAACCTTTGGCCGTGCCGCATGACACAGGCATGACAGCCGCTTTGCACTTGGGTAGAATGCTGCATTAGTCCCAGATTGGTCACGCATCCTCCTTTTTTTGCGCCTATTCGCCGCAAATATTCCGCAGATATTCTAAGCAAAAGAGAGAACGGGTGGAAAGATGACTGGCGAAGGCACCACGACAAGTCGATCGTGGCGAAAGCCACTGTCCGGCATCGCAGCTCCGGAAAGGACGCCTGCACTCTACCAAGCCGCCAGCCCGGTAGACGAAGTCTTCAGGCAATCGATGGCGGAGCTGTCGCAGCAACTGGCGGAGCGGGCGGCCCGGCTAGCGGAGACCAAGCAGGCTGCGGCAACGACGGGCCGCACCGCCTTGGAGACGTACGACCGTGCCGGCGAGGGCCGGATGATATGGGGTCTGAGCGCCGTCGTGACGGCAGGCATCGCCGCGGGCATCGCCTACCTTCTGCTGCCCATCGGCTCACCGCCCGTCCCGCTGCCTTCCGGCGCTGCGACGCGCACGGAACCGGTGGCGCCGATCGCGACGGCGACCGCCGCACCAGCTCGGTTGGGGCCGGCACCGCTGCCGACGGCGCCATCATCGCCTTCGCAGGCGGCAAGCTTGGCCGACACACCCGCCGTGGCGCTTGCGGCGGCGGCACCAGTTCAAGCGACGGTAGCGGCAGGCGGCGCTTCCGCCCGGCCCATGATGACGGCAAGGGCGGGACCGGCGCCTGTGACGGCCAGCCGACAGCCAGTTGCCGCGCCAGCATCGAACGAGCCCCCGCTGCTTCGCGACGAGGTGAGAGAAGTCCAGGCGATGCTGCGATCCTTTGGCTTCAACCCGGGGCCGGTCGACGGCATCCCCGGGCGCATGACCGACGCCGCCGTAATGCGCTATCAGGAAGCCCGGGCCCAACCGCAGATCGGCAAGGTCGACCGCGACCTGCTGGAGCAGCTGCGCCAGGATCCCGCACCCCAGGTAGTGCAGCCCTAGGTCGTGTGGACAGTTATCTCATCCAGAGAACGGCAGCAGCGATGGTGACTGTGGCGAGGTAGTTGGCTGCGGTTTTTCCAAAGCGCGTGGCGACACGGCGGAACTGCTTGAGCCTGCTGAAGCAGCATTCGACGAGATGCCGTTGGGCGTAGAGGTGGGCGTCGAGCGGATGTTTACTCGATCGCGAAGGGTTGTTGGGAATGACGGCGAGTGCGCCTTTGCGCGCGATCGCCAGCCTGAAGTGGTCGGCGTCGGAGGCGGCATCGGCGATGACGATATCGGCAGGCATGCCCTCGATCAGAGGCCCGGCCTGCGGCGCGTCGCCGGCTTGGCTGGCCGTGAGGACGAAGCGCACCGGACATCCCAGGCCGCGGACGGCGAGATGGATCTTGGTGGTCTGGCCGCCGCGCGAGCGTCCGATGGCCTGATCTTCAGAGCCCCCTTTTTGCGCCGCTGGAGTGCTGGTGGGCACGCACGATCGTGGAGTTGACGATCAGATATTCGAAGTCAGGATCGTCCGACATCGCCTCGAAGATACGCCGCCAGACACCCTTCTCGCTCCACCGGCTGAAGCGCCGGAAGACGCTGTTCCACTCGCCGAACACATCGGGCAGGTCGCGCCATGGCGAGCCGGTGCGCACGATCCACAAGACGCCTTCCACGAACATCCGGTTGTCGCGACCCGTCGAGCCGCTCTGATCGGGCCGGCCGATGATCAGGCCCGACATCGCCTCCCACTGATCGTCGTTCAACACCAGCCGATCCATGACACCCAAGACTGCCTCCCAAAAGCAGTCTTGAATAACAACTCCCGACAAATGGGAATCCTAAAAGCCCACAGACCCTAGTGGAATGCATCTAACACTTGGTGCCCGCGCCGGACAGTGGCGATGATCTTGTTTGGGTCGGCGGTCCAGATGAAGGGTTTTGGATCATTGTTGGTCTCGGAGACGAAGCGATTGATGGCGGCCTGAAGATCGGGGAGGGAGCGGAAGACGCCGCGTTTGAGACGCCGACGTGAGAGCTTTGCGAAGAAGCCGTCGACGGCGTTGAGCCATGACGCCGAGGTTGGCGTGAAGTGGAAGGTCCAGCGGGGATGGCGGGCCAGCCATTGGCGCACCTTGAGATGCTTGTGGGTGGCGTAGTTGTCGACAATGGCGTGGATCACCTTTCGGGTCGACACGCTGGCCTCGACGGTATTGAGGAAGCGGATGAACTCCTGGTGTCGATGGCGTTGCATGTTACGACCGATGACAGTGCCGTCGAGGACGTTGAGGGCAGCAAACAGCGTCGTCGTGCCGTGACGCTTGTAGTCGTGGGTCATCGTCCCGGCGCGGCCCGGCTTCATGGGCAAGCCCGGTTGAGTGCGGTCGAGTGCCTGGATCTGGCTCTTCTCGTCGACGGAGAGGACGACGGCATGAGCGGGTGGATCGACGTAGAGACCGACGATGTCGCGCAGCTTGGCGACGAACCGCGGATCAGTGGAGAGCTTGAACTGCTTGACCCGGTGCGGCTGAAGGCGGTGCGCGCGCCAGATGCGGTGGACGGAACTGGCGCTGATGTCGACGGCCTTCGCCATCATGGCAGCGGTCCAGTGGGTCGCTTCGGCGGCAGGCTCGGTCTGGCTGAGCGCGACGACGCGCTCGGCGGCATCCGGTCCCAGGGGTGGGATGCGCGACGGCCGCGTCTTGTCGCGCAGCAGCCCGTCGTGGCCTTCCTGCATGAAGCGTTCCTGCCAGCGCCAGACGCAGGTCTTGGACTTGCCGGTCCGGCGCATGATCTCATTGGTGCCAACACCGTCTGCACTCAGCAGCACGATCTCTGCCCGCCATACGTGCTTGTGGGCGGCGTTGCGGTGCCCTGCCAGCGCCTCGAGGCGACGCCGGCCAGTCGGCTTGAGAGTGATGGAAATTCCAGTTCGCATGCGACAGACTCGCATACGCCCCAGCCGGTGGGAATCCACAGCGGGATTCAAATGTCAGACGCCATTCAGTCGCAGTCCGCTGAAGAACCTGGCCAGATGGCGTGGATGTTGATTCCATAGCGTAACTGCCGCTGTGGAGTATCGGGCGATGCGGGGTCAAGGTGTGCGGGCGCAACCGTGTCGATGCGACCTTCACCCTGGCCCTGGCGGCTTACAACCTGATCCGGTTACCAAAGCTCCTGGCAGGGGCGACGTGAGCGTTCGGGGCAGATGGGACGTCGTCGAGACGCCGGGCTACGACATGGCCGTGGCTGGAGCCTACATTCTGCTCGATAAAGACGGCGGCGAGTTCGCCTTCGATTGCCTCACTGGCTCCATCTACGGTACCGGCGAAGGCGATGCCGTCGAGTTCAGCTGGGAGGGAAACGACGAAATGGACCCTGCCGGCGGCAACGGCTGGGCCGAGCTGCAGCAAGACGGCTCTCTCGAAGGCGAGATCTGCCTGCACAACGGGGACGACATCCCCTTCATCGCTCGCCGACACACTTCTGCAAGGGACATGGGTAGTATAGGGCGAAAACCCAATAAAGCCTGCTAAGCGGTGGTGAGGCGCATGATTGTCCGCCCGTCCCACGCCGTATCCGTCGCACCAAAGCAGCCAAAAAAACTTCTCAGCGACAAGGCCTATGACAGCGCACGATTGCGGCAATGGCTGAAAGATCGTGGCACCAAAGCCGTTGTTCTCAACTGTCCGGCGTCAGCGCCAGTGATACAGAATTGGCGTCTTGAGGAAGAGAGGATTTCGGGGCTCATCGTCACCCTGAGGGAAGGGCGATGAGACAGAAATCGGCTACGCCCAACTCCCCGTCCGAGCGTCTTGTGACGAGCATCCGGCGGGCGACCCGCAAGCAATATTCGGCGGAAGAGAAGATCCGCCGGCATTCTTGCCCGCCGTCAGACAGAAACTCCACTTATCGTCCTGTGCAAATTCCCGGGCCCGGCTCTAGCGTCCAATCGCCTATTTTTCCCCCTTTTCCGCCCGATGCCGAGCGGTGCGCCTTGATATGCGTCGAATCGATCATCTGCATCTCACAGGATCGGCCTCGGCTGGCCAGGGCGCCGAACAGAGTTTCCCAAACCCCGCGCTCCGCCCAGCGCACAAAGCGATGTAGACCGTCGTGGACGGCGTGAAGTGGAACAGGCGTCGTATCGTGGGGGTGTTCGAGCCCCCACTTCTCGACCGAAGGAGTGATACGCCGTGTCCAACGATAGCGTCGTCAAGCTGATCCAACCAGGGACGTTCAACGATCTATTCACTGATGTGTTGCGCAATGGGGCGCGCGCCTTGCAGACGCAGGCGGTTGAAGCGGAGGTTGCCGAGTTCCTGGGCCAGTACGCTGATCTCAAGACCGAAGCCGGGCTGTTGCGCGTGGTGCGCCACGGCCATCTGCCGGGGCGGGAGATCATGACCGGTATCGGCCGTGTCGCGGTACGCCAGCCGCGCGTGCGCGACCGGGAAGCCGGCGCCGCCGATGCGGGGCGTATCGGCTTCACACCGGCGATCTTGCCCCCTTATGCGCGGCGCTCGAAGAGCCTGGAGATGCTGATCCCGATTCTGTACCTGAAGGGTGTTCCAACCGGCGATTTCGAGGAAGCGCTGACATCCTTGCTGGGCAAGGATGCTCCCGGCTTGTCGGCCTCCACGATCGGACGGCTGAAGGAAGTCTGGCTTGACGAGCACAAGCGTTGGAACGAGCGCGACCTGTCGGCCCGGCACTACGCTTACATGTGGGCCGACGGCATCCATCTGCAGGCGCGCCTGGAAGACGCCGCGCAATGCATCCTGGTCATCATCGGTGCCACACTAGAAGGCAGGAAGGAGTTGCTCGGCTTGATCGACGGAACGCGAGAGAGTGCACACGATTGGCGCGCCTTGCTGCTCGACTTGAGGCGGCGCGGATTGTCGATCGCACCACAGATCGCCGTTGCCGACGGTGCGCTCGGGTTTTGGAAGGCGCTTGGCGAGGTGTGGCCCAAGACGCGCGAGCAGCGCTGCTGGGTGCACAAGACCGCCAACGTCCTCAACAAGCTACCGAAGAGCCAGCAGCCCAAGGCCAAGCGTGCTCTGCAGGAGATCTGGATGGCGGAAACCAAAGCCGAGGCCACGACTGCATTCGATGCCTTCATCGAAACTTATGTGGTCAAGTACGACAAAGCCGCTGAATGCCTGGAAAAGGACCGCGAGACGCTGCTCGCCTTCTACGACTGCCCGGCCGAGCATTGGAAGCACTTGCGGACGACAAACCCGATCGAAAGCACGTTCGCCACCGTGCGCCACCGAACAATCCGATCAAAAGGTTGCCTGTCGAACAATACCGCTCTCGCCATGGTCTTCAAGTTGGTCGACGGTGCGCAGAAATCCTGGCTAAGGCTCGATGGCCACCACCAGTTGCCAAAGATCATTCAGGGCGTAAAATTCATCGATGGGCTCGAGATCGCTGCAGCGACAGCCACCCCTCAAGCCCAAGCCGCCGCCGCCTGATCCCGCAGGCCGTCACCAAAATTTGCGCATAGCTCCGCACGGCGGTCATCTGCCCGATCCTTGCCCCGTACATCCGGCGGAAGCAGCGCCACGATCTGCTGCCACTGCTCGTCGTTCAGCCAAGTTGCGTCGCATATTCTCTGCTCCTTCACAACAGAGAATCACTAACCAATTCAACACTCAACATATTTATTGGGTTTTCGCCCTAGTTAGAACGCGTAATGGCAGATGAGCCCAGCTTAAGAGGTCGTGTCGGGCGCCCAAGCAAAGATATTGCCCGTTTCGCCACTGGCGGTATGCAGAGCGCGCACGAGCCGTTCCATCCTCCGAGCAGAACCATGAAAGCGCTCGCCTGTATCGACCTCCTCGACCTCGATGATACGACCTTTGCGCCGCCCCACAGCGTTGATGGCATGCACCCGAAACCTGCCATTGTTAACCAACCATGACACTGTCAACTGAGCCATTGGACCCTCCTCACAAGCACCTAGCGGGATGCCTCGGGCCCGCAATGGTGCTTTTTTGCAATTAGGCTAATTCCCATACGCCGTGTCCCTGGTGCAAGAGCGCGGGTGACAATTATGAGGCGGCGCCGCGACCGTCTGGTGACCGTTGCCGAGTGCACATACGAGCGCAGCTTATTGCGCCGCACGTGCACACCTTTGTCACTGAACGCGTGGAAGGTGGCTGATTGGGTACGGGTTTGCCCGAGCTATGGCCTGAAGTTGGTGACGGCGTGAAGTGGAACAGGCGTCGTATCGTGGGGGTGTTCGAGCCCCCACTTCTCGACCGAAGGAGTGATACGCCGTGTCCAACGATAGCGTCGTCAAGCTGATCCAACCAGGGACGTTCAACGATCTATTCACTGATGTGTTGCGCAATGGGGCGCGCGCCTTGCAGACGCAGGCGGTTGAAGCGGAGGTTGCCGAGTTCCTGGGCCAGTACGCTGATCTCAAGACCGAAGCCGGGCTGTTGCGCGTGGTGCGCCACGGCCATCTGCCGGGGCGGGAGATCATGACCGGTATCGGCCGTGTCGCGGTACGCCAGCCGCGCGTGCGCGACCGGGAAGCCGGCGCCGCCGATGCGGGGCGTATCGGCTTCACACCGGCGATCTTGCCCCCTTATGCGCGGCGCTCGAAGAGCCTGGAGATGCTGATCCCGATTCTGTACCTGAAGGGTGTTCCAACCGGCGATTTCGAGGAAGCGCTGACATCCTTGCTGGGCAAGGATGCTCCCGGCTTGTCGGCCTCCACGATCGGACGGCTGAAGGAAGTCTGGCTTGACGAGCACAAGCGTTGGAACGAGCGCGACCTGTCGGCCCGGCACTACGCTTACATGTGGGCCGACGGCATCCATCTGCAGGCGCGCCTGGAAGACGCCGCGCAATGCATCCTGGTCATCATCGGTGCCACACTAGAAGGCAGGAAGGAGTTGCTCGGCTTGATCGACGGAACGCGAGAGAGTGCACACGATTGGCGCGCCTTGCTGCTCGACTTGAGGCGGCGCGGATTGTCGATCGCACCACAGATCGCCGTTGCCGACGGTGCGCTCGGGTTTTGGAAGGCGCTTGGCGAGGTGTGGCCCAAGACGCGCGAGCAGCGCTGCTGGGTGCACAAGACCGCCAACGTCCTCAACAAGCTACCGAAGAGCCAGCAGCCCAAGGCCAAGCGTGCTCTGCAGGAGATCTGGATGGCGGAAACCAAAGCCGAGGCCACGACTGCATTCGATGCCTTCATCGAAACTTATGTGGTCAAGTACGACAAAGCCGCTGAATGCCTGGAAAAGGACCGCGAGACGCTGCTCGCCTTCTACGACTGCCCGGCCGAGCATTGGAAGCACTTGCGGACGACAAACCCGATCGAAAGCACGTTCGCCACCTGTCCGGCATCAGGGCCACTGATACAGATTTAGGGTCTTGAGGAGGGGAGGATTTCCGTCTCATCGTCATCCTGAGGGGAACGAGATGAGACAGAAATCCGCTACGCCCAACTCACCGTCCGAGCGTCTTGTGAAGAACATCCGGCGGGCGACGCGCAAGCAGTATTCGGCTGAAGAGAAGATCCGGATTGTCCTGGACGGCCTTCGGGGCGAATCCAGCATTGCCGAGCTGTGCCGTCGGGAGGGTATCGCCGAGGGTCTTTATTACAGCTGGTCGAAGGAGTTCCTCGAGGCCGGCAAGCGTCGGCTGGCGGGCGACACGGCACGAGCGGCCACGAGCGGCGAGGTGACGGACCTTCGCCGTGAGGCGCGGGCGCTGAAGGAGGTCGTTGCCGAGCAGGCACTGGAACTGCGTCTGCTCAAAAAAAGCATGATCGCGGATGGGGGAGACGGGGAATGAGATACCCTGGTTCCGAGAAACTGGAGATCATCGGCCTGGTCGAGCACTCTCACCTGCCGGTCCGACGAACCCTGGCCACGCTCGGTATCCTGCCGATGACGTTTTACCGGTGGTATGCCCGCCTGCAGGCGGGCGGGCCCGAGGCACTGGAAGACAAGCCGTCCCGGCCCAGGCGGGTGTGGAACAAGATCCCGGAGGACGTTCGGGAGCAGATCGTCGAACTGGCCCTGGACGAGCCGGAGCTGTCGCCGCGGGAAGTGGCGACGCGCTTCACCGATGTGAATAAGTACTTTGTGTCGGAGGCATCGGTTTATCGGCTGCTCAAGGCTCACGACCTGATCACGAGCCCGGCCTTCATCGTCGTGAAAGCTGCTGACGAGTTCAAGGACAAGACGACGGCGCCCAACCAGCTTTGGCAGACCGACTTCACTTATCTCAAGGTGATCGGCTGGGGTTGGTTCTACCTGTCGACGATCCTCGACGACTTCTCGCGTTACATCATCGCCTGGAAGCTGTGCACGACGATGAAAGCCCAGGATGTGACGGAGACCCTGGAACTCGCGCTCAAGGCATCAGGCTGCGAGAGCGCCAAGGTCGCACAGCGACCACGGCTGCTGAGCGACAACGGTTCCTCTTACATCGCCGGCGATCTGGCGGAATGGCTCAGGGACCGCGGCATCAGGCACATCCGGGGCGCTCCCTTCCATCCCCAGACCCAGGGCAAGATCGAGCGCTGGCACCAGACGTTGAAGAACCGCATCCTGCTCGAGAACTACTATCTGCCGGGCGATCTCGAGGCCCAGATCAACGCCTTCGTCGATCACTACAACAACCATCGTTACCACGAGGCCATCGGCAATCTGACACCTGCCGATGTCTACTTCGGCCGTGGCAATACCATCCTGCTGGAACGAGAAAGGATCAAACGACAGACCATCCAAAGCAGACGCTTGATGCACTCCAGAAAAGCAGCCTAACCTGTTCAACAGATGCGCCGCATCCTCTCTTCAAATGGACCCGATCCGTATCAATTGATCTGACGACGGACACAGGCTGCCGGGCAGAAAATGGATGACAAGCCTAGCGGGCAGCCGGCTTCTTCGCCGGCTTAGGTCGCCGCTTCATCGCGGTCTTCAGACGAGCCTGCCAATGGGATTGAATCTCGTTGCCACCAGCCTTGCGGGCGGCGGTAACGGCCACCTCGTACTGCTTGGCGCTGATTTTCCCTTTGGCCATCGGCCGACACTATCAGGCGAGCGGCGCGACTGCCGTTCAAATCGAGACGGAGACCGGGTGCATGCCCGGCGGCAGCAACCTGCCGCGGCCGGCGGGACAGCAGGACGGCAGCGTCACGCGGTTTGCCCATCATTGGAATGAGAAATCCCATGCGAATTCCCAAGCGACGAGATCGAGATGGCAAAGCGCAAAACCAGGAGGCGCGAAGCAATCGCCTGCTGGGCGCCCTGGAGGCGGCCACCCGCAAGCGCATCGACCCCCATCTCGAACCTGTCGAGCTCAAGCTGGGCGCCGTCGTCTGCGAGGCGGGCGGCCTTCTCAAGCACGCCTATTTCCCGCAGGGCAACGTCCTTTCGCTCCTGACGGTCCTGGAGAACGGCTCGGCGATCGAGACCGCAAACATCGGGCGCGAAGGCGCCTTCGGCCTCTTCGCGGCCATGTACAGCCGTGTCTCGTTCAATCGCTGCCTTGTGCAACTGGAGGGCGCCATGGTGCGCTGTCCGATCGAATTGCTGCAGGCGGAGTTCAGGCACAGCGAACACGTCCGCAATCTCTTCGTCAGCTATTCGGAGACGCTGCTGTCACAGGTTCAACAGACCGTCGCCTGCAATGCCATGCATACGACGGAGGAGAGAATGTGCCGGTGGCTCCTCATGATGCATGATCGCGCCAATGGCGAAGCCCTCCCCTACACGCACGAGTTCCTGTCCTCCATGCTGGGGGCCAATCGCAAATCGGTGACGCTGGCGGCCCTGTCGATGCAGGCTGCCGGCCTCATCAGCTATCGTCGCGGGAAGATTCAGGTTCTCGATCGACCCGGCCTCGAACGGGCGGCCTGCGAGTGCTACGCCATCGTGAAGGAACGATTCGACGCCTTCCTGACGCCGCCGTCGAGCGCGGTTCAGGGCGATACAAAGGGGCGAACGCGAGGCTAGCGCCCCATGGGGCCTGAAGACGAAGCCTGCCGCGTCACGATCGAGCGCGGGGCCCGCACCCCTAGTTCAGGTCCTCGACCCGGTATCCGTGCTCGAGCCCCGAGGCCGCCAGGACGGACCATTTGCTGGCCATGAGAAGGAAATGCAGCTTCAAGGAAGGACTGTCGACGGCGCCAGCCAGCTGCAGGCAGTCCATCTCCAGGCGCACGCACTCCAGCTCAAGCTTTCGCAAATCGTCCGACTCACACATGGCGCTGCTCCGGGAGTTGCCGGGGCCCACTCTCGCATCGCAGCCGTGTCTTGTCGGTGGTCCACGCCACGGAGGGCATGGAGAAGGTTGGCCACCCCGCGGCGAAAACCCGGGGCGATCCCCGAGGTCGGTCCGACGCTGTCCGGGTGCGAAGCCGAAGCCGCGCGTCGTCCTATGAAGAGGGCGCCACGATCCACGACCGCGCCCGGTCGGCATCCTGGGTGGAAAAAACCTTCATCGCCCCCGGCATCAGGAAGCGGAAAACCGAGATCGCCCGGGCGATCCACGGGACGTCGGTGACGACCGCGGCCCGCTCCCAACGGGAGAGGTGGCGCACGCCAATCCTGAAATCCTGCACGACCGCGCCGGCGTCGATGCCGGCGAAATCGCCGCCCAGTTCGTAATAGAGACGCAGGCGATCGTGGCCGGCGAGCGCCTTCTCGACCGCCGGGATGAGGGTCGAGACGTAGTCGTCCTTCGTCACCTGTCCGTGACCGGCGAAGGCGACGACATTCTCGGGAAAGCCCTGCAGTTGCGCGATCATTTGCTTCTCCTGCGTTGGACCAGTTTTGTTGCGCCGCCGCCCCGACCAGCCGATCGAGGCGGCGGCGCGGAGCCCTCGAGGCCCTGCGCCGCCGACCGATCGCGGCTGCCCGATCTTGCTCGCCGGGTCAGCCGGCCCGTCAACTCGTGGCGGTTCAGCTCTTGTTAGTTCAGCCCTGGGCGGTTCAGCTCTTGCCGGTCGCGTCCTTGGTCAGGATCTGCGCGCAGGTCCGGGCCACGTCCGAATCGGCCTCCTTGCTGCCCGGCATCAGGGCGTAGCCGCTCTTCATGACGACATCGGCGCGATCCCACGAGCTTGCCGCGGCAAGCTCGGCGATCTTGGCGGCGGCGTCGCCCTGGCCGCGGAAGCGCTGGGCGCAGATCGGCGCCAGCGCCGCGACACGGGCATCGTGCGCGGATTCGGCCGCTTCCTGGCGCGCTGTGCCGCCGGTCACCCAGCCGCCCCAGGAGAAGCCGACGATGGCGCACAGCACGGCGCCGCCGACGGCGCCCCAGAGAGCGGGCTTGGTCTGCGTGGGAATGTTCATGGCGTGCTTCCTTTCGATCTTGGCCGCGCGAGGCGACCGGGGAGGCCGACGCCGCGGAGGCGGCGCCGACGGTGCAGAACCGGGCAAGAGACGTCCGGCAACCCGGATCCGGGAAAGCGCGGCCTGCGGAAACGATGCGGCTAGGCGCCGGCGCCCTTGCCGCTGTTCTGGCCGTTGTCCTGGCCACTGCGCGGCCGGGTCGCGACGACGCGCCGCTCGAGGTCGCGCGCGGCGGTTTCGAGCCGCGCCGCATAGAGCCGGAGCCGCTCGTTCGCGGCGGCGCCTGTCGCGCCGTCGCCGCGGGCGATGCTGCGGGCGTGCGCCGCCTGGCGGCGATTGCGCCGCGCGGTGCGCAGGCGTTCAAGGGTTGCCTCGGTCATGGTCGTTGCTCCTTTCGTTGATTTCCTGGTTCGTCGATTCCCCGTTCGTCGATTCCTCGCCGATGGCTGCGGCCGGCAAGCCGCCGGCGGCGGCGGCCTCGCGCTCCATGCGCGCCGCGGCGCGGTCGAGCTGGTCGGCGTAGCGCTGCATCCGGGCGACGGCGTCGTCGCCGGAGATGCCGCGCGACAGCCGGCGCGCGCGCCGCGCCTGCTCGCGATAGCCCTGCGCCCGCGACAGCAGCTGGAGTGTCGCCTGGGACATTTCGATTACGGCTCCTCTCCGCGGGCCATGCAGCGGCTCGCCGATCGTTCGATCAGGTTCGGCAACCAGTACCGAGGATGGGAACGCGCCGGACACTTGCCGGTCAGCCGAGACGGACTCTGGGCGTTCAATCGGCGCCGCGGGGCAATCGCCCCGGGGGCGCACATGAGAATAACGCGTTGGCAACCAAATGGTTACAGAGAGAATGTGGTCATTAAAGGGCAGCCCCGCGCGCGCGCGTTGCGGTCGGCCGCGCTCGAGCAGCTCGTACTCGTCGGCGAGGCGGCCCTCAGCCCTTGACCGAGCCGGCCGTCAGTCCGGCGACGTAGTGCTCGACGAAGAAGGAATAGATGATGGCCACGGGAATCGAGCCGAGCAGGGCCGCCGCCATCAGCTGGCCCCAGTAGAACACGTCGCCGCGCACCAGCTCGGCGATGGCGCCGACCGGCACGGTGCGCACCTCGGTCTTGGTCAGGAAGATCAGGGCATAGAGGAACTCGTTCTGCGCCAGGGTGAAGGCGAAGATCCCGGCCGAGATGAAGCCCGGGCCGCACAACGGCAACACGATCTTGACCAGGGTCTGCAGCCGGCTGGCGCCGTCGATCCGGGCGGCGTCCTCGAGCTCGATCGGCACGGTGCGGAAATAGCCCATCAGCAGCCAGGCGCAGAACGGGATCAGCAGGGTCGGGTAGGTCAGGATCACCGAGGTCAGCGTGTCGTTGAGGCCAAGCCGGTTGATCAGGTCGGCCAGCGGCACGAACAGCAGCGGCTGCGGCACCAGGTAGGTCGCGGCGATGGCGAAGGACACCAGCGACGCGCCGGCGAAGCGCATGCGGGCCAGCGGATAGGCCAGCATCGCGCCCAGCACCAGCGAGATCGCCGTCGATGCGATCGCGACCACGAAGGTGTTCCAGGTCCACAGCAGGAAGCTCGTTTCGGTGATCAGGTCGACATAGTGCTTCAGCGTCGGGTAATGCACGATCAGCGGCATGACCTTGCGGTTGTAGAGCTCCTGGTTCGACTTCAGCGAGGTGATCGCCATCCAGTAGAACGGGAACAGCGCGAAGAACAGCGCCACGCCGAGCGGCAGCCACAGCGTCAGCAGCCGCACCCGCCAGCCGCGGCGGTCGACGGTCATGGCGCGACCTCATCGGACCGCGGGCCTCCAGGCCCGCCCGCGCATGTGAATGCGCTGACATGAGCGGGCCTGGAGGCCCGCGGTCCGGCATGAGTCCTCATGACTTCGCCGGCCGCATGTAGATCGCCATGGCGAGGATGATGAGCGCCAGCGGCGGCACCATGGAGAGCGCGATCGACGCGCCCTGGCCGAACTGGCCGGCGCCCATGGCGATGTCGAAGGCATAGGTGGCGAAGACATGAGTGGCGTTGGCCGGCCCGCCGCGGGTCAGCACGTAGATGAGCTGGAAGTCGGAGAAGGTGAAGATCACCGAGAACATGGTGACGATGAAGATGATCGGCTTCAGCAGCGGCAGGGTGACGTAGCGGAAGCGGCCCCAGCGGCCGGCGCCGTCGATGGTCGCCGCCTCGTAGAGCTCGGGCGAGATGGTCTGCAGGCCGGCGAGCAGGGTGATGGCGTAGAACGGCAGGCCGCGCCAGATGTTGACCATGATGAGCGAGAACATCGCCAGGTGCGGGTTGCCGAGCCAGCTCGGGCCGGGATCGGCGATGTCGGCGGCCCGCAGCGCCCAGTTGATGACGCTGAAGGCGGGGTCGAGGATCCACTGCCAGGCGATGGTCGACAGCACGGTCGGCACGATGAAGGGCAGCAGCAGGAGCGCGCGCGTCAGGTTCTTGAAGCGGAAGTCCTGGTTCATCACCAAAGCGAGGCCCAGGCCGCCCACCATCTTCAGCAGCGTGGCGGCGATGGTGTAGACCATGGTGTTGACCACGACCTGGCGGAACACCGGGTTGTTCCAGTCGGCGATGAAGTTGTCGAGGCCGATGAACACGCCGGGCTTGGCCACCGGCCGGTCCAGCAGGCTGAGCCAGATGCCGTAGAAGAACGGATAGCCGACGAGCAGGACCAGGAAGGCGACCGGCAGTGCCACCATCAGCCAGCTGAAGACGCTCTCGCGCTCCAGCCAGCGCCCGAACGAGACCGCGGGGCGCCGGCGTTCCGCCGACGCCGCAAGCACTGCCGTCATCCGCTACGCCGCCTTGTAGATCTGCTGCAGCTGCCCCTTGGCGTCGGCGATGACCTCCTTGGTCGACTTGCCGGCGCAGGCCTTGGCGAACATGTCGATGACCACGAACTTGGCGATGGTCTCCGACTGGGCGCGGCTGAGCGGCGCCGGCCAGCCCGGCAGATGCGCGGTCTTGAGCGCATCGCGATAGGCCAGGTTGCGCGGCTCGACCTTCCACATCGGCGCGTCGTCGTAGGCGTGCAGGAAGGGCTGGTAGTAGGTGACCGCGATGTCGTACCAGGCGCCGGCCTGCTTGGGCGACATCAGCCAGCGCAGGAAGTCCTTGGCCGCCTTCTGGTCCGGGGTATAGGCGAAGACCGCGTGGCACAGCGGGTTCAGCATGTGGAAGCGGCCCTTCGGCCCCTTGGGATTCTCCGACTGGTCGATCACCTTGGCCATGTCGGGGAAGTCCTTCTTGGCCGCCCACAGGATCGATTTCGGCGTTGTTGGTGCAGGAGATCTGCTCCGACAGGAAGGCCTTGTTGTTGCTGACGTCGGTCCAGGCCAGGCAGTCCTCGAGCATGGTGTCCTTGAAGAACTTGCGGCAGAAGTCGATCGCCCGCGCGGTCTCGTCGGAGTCGATGACGATGGTCTTGCCGTCGGCCTCGACCTCGCGGCCGCCGAAGGACCACAGCAGGGGATAGAGCCAGCCGTGATTGTCGCCGAAGCCGTGGCCGAGCTCGAAGCCGAACGGGTGGCCGGCCTTCTTCAGCTTGGTGCCGGCCTCGAGGAGCTCGTCCCAGGTGTCGGGGAACTTGTCGTAGCCGGCCTGCTTGAACCAGTCGGTGCGCCAGTTCATCAGCTGGCCGATATTGCCGAACGGGATGGCCTTCCACTTGCCGTTGACCACCACCGCTTCCTGCGCCGATTTGTACCAGCCGCCGCTTTCCTTGCCGATCTCGACGGCGATGTCGCTCACGTCGACGAACTTGTCGTCGAACAGGAAGGCCCAGTTGAAGCCGATCGCGGTCATGTCGGGACCGCTGCCGTTTTCCGCCGCGGTGGTGACGCGGGTCTGCAGGCTGCCGACGCTCACCACCTCGTAGTTGATCTTGATGCCGGTCGCCTTCTCGTAGGCGGACGCGAGCTGGTTCTTGAAGTAGGCGTCGTAGGGCGGCACGAACGAACTCTCGTGCATCATCGTGAGACTCTTCGGCGCGGCCTGGGCGGCGGCGGAGCCGAATACGGTGCCGGCGGCACCCAACGCGGTAAGCTTGAGGAGATCGCGACGCGACTGACGGGAATGAGCGGCCATACTACATCCTCCCTTTGCTTTTTTGATGGGGAAGCATAGCCGAGGCCGACGGCGTCCACCACCCTCGATGGCTCGCCTTGTCCGCTGCAAATCCACATAACCCGCGGCGCAAACCCGACGGCAAATCGCGGCGGAGGCCGCGCGCCGTCGAGGTCCTTCGCGGTCAGGCCGTCGCCACGCGGAGGGTTTTGTCGCGCCGGCGGAAGACCAGGGCCAGCAGGATCATCAGGTTGATCAGGTTGAAGCCGATGCCGGTGGCGAAGGCCGGCATGTAGTAGCCGAAGTGATCGTAGAGGGCGCCCGCGCCCCAGCCGCCCGCCGCCATGCCGAGGAAGCCCGCGAAGAACATCAGCGGCACGCGCCAGTTCGCCTCCTTCACCGGATAGAACTGGCGGATCACGATGACGTAGGCCGGCAACAGGCCGGAGAAGCCCAGCCCGAACGCGGCGGAGACCGCGAACAAGGCGGTCTCGCCCTTGGTCAGCAGGAAGCCGGTCAAGGCCGTCGCCTGGGCGAGCGAGCTCCACAGCAGAGTGTGCAGGCCGCCGACGCGATCGGCGAGCCAGCCCCAGAACTGGCGCGCCAGGAACGCGCAGCCGAGCAGCACCGACAGCATGGCGGGGCCGCTTTGCGTCGCGAAGCCGAGATCGCCGCAGAACGCCACGATGTGCTGCGACGGCATGGCCATGGGCACGCAGCAGCAGAAGATCGCCACCGTCAAAATGATCATGGCGAGGTTGGGCGAGAAGCCGAGCACGGGCGCGCCCGCCTTGGGATCGCCGCCGGCGCCGCCCTGCGACGGCCGTGCCTCGGGCGGCGGGCGCAGGAAGATCGCCGCCAGTGCCACGATCGCTCCGCCGACGAACAGTCCGAAGACCAGCATGGTGCGGCGCCAGCCGAATTCGGTGATGCCGGCCTGAAACAGCATCGGCCACAGGGCGCCCGACAGCGACTGGCCCGAGGAGATCAGGGCCACGGCCGCGCCCCGGCTGCGATCGAACCAGCGGCTGACATAGGTGACGACCGGCGAGAATATGCAGGAGGTGCCGAACAGGCCCATCAGCAGGCCGTGCCCGACATAGAGGTGGGTGAGCCCGCCAGAGGCGGAGAGGACGAGGCCGGCGGCGAGCATCGCCGCCCCGAACAGCACGACCCGGCGGACGCCGAGCCATCCCGACAGCCAGCCCGCCGCGATGCCGCCGAAGGCGGCACCGACCAGGGTGAAGGCGCCGGCGGCAGCGGGCGCGGCGCGCGCGGTGCCGAACTCGGCGGCAATCGGCCGCAGCGCCACCGCCGAGAGCAGCGGCGCGCCGTAGGCGATCGTCAGGATGACGAGGGCCGCACCGGCCGTGATCCAGGCGGTGCGGCTGTCCACCGTCGCGGCGCCGGCTTTCATCTTGTTCATCGTCGGGCGACGGGCCGCCTACTTCTTCGTGACGACGACTTCGAGATACTCGCCGGGAACGACCAGCGTGCCGTCCCGGGCGACGTTGAATTCGCCGAGCAGCTCATGGAGATCCGCCGCCAGCGCCTCGCCCTTCTTGGCATCGAGCGCCGCGAAGGCCTTGAGGACCGGCCCGTAATAGTCGCGGAAGATCTCGAGCCAGTGGTCGGGCGACTTGTAGCGGAAGGCGAACTTCCGGCTCTCCGCCGCGACCGCCGCGTTGCCGCCAAACAGGGTGTCGAGATGGGTTTTGTTGCCCCACAAGGACGGCGGCTTCAGGCCGGGCGCCGGGGGCACGTACTTGCCGATCACCTTGAACAGCCGACCGATGAACCCGTCGGGCGTCCAGTTGGCCAGGCCGATCTTCCCGCCCGGACGGCAGACCCGCATCATCTCGCTCGCGGCCTGCTGCTGGTTGGGCGTGAACATGACGCCGAAGGTCGAGAGCACGACGTCGAAGCTCGCATCGGCAAAGGGCAGCGCCTCGGCGTCGGCTTCCTGGAAGGCGACCTTGAGACCCTCGGCGAGGGCGCGCTTGCGCCCGCGCTCGAGAAGCGCCGCGACATAATCGGTCGACACGACGTCGGCGAAACGGCGGGCGGCGGCCAGCGTCGCATTGCCGTTGCCGGCGGCGACGTCGAGGACGCGCTGGTTGCTGCGCAGGTCGACCGCCTCGCACAACGTCTCGCCGACGATCTGCAGGGTGGTGCCGACAATGGCGTAGTCGCCCGAGCCCCAGGCGATCTGCTGGCGAGCCTTGACCGGGGTGAAATCGACGCTGGCGGCGGGCGCTGTCTGGACATTCATCGTTCGGCTCCTTGGTGGATGCGGTGCCGATATCGATCCGCGATGAGATTCAGGGTCGTGTCGGCAAACCGAGACTAGGTCGGTGCCCTGCCTGACCCCTATCCAGTTTGCGTCACGCCTGTCCCCGGCGTGACGTTGTCGCCGTCAGCGCCGGCCGATGACTTCGGCGCCGTCGCGGGCGCGGTCGATCTCGGCGACGCGCGCCTTGAAACGCGCGAGGTCCGGACCGGCGAGACGGGCGCGCAGCGAGGTGCGCGCCACGCCGAGCGGGTTCACCGGCTGGCCGTTGCGGTGCAGCTCGAAATGCAGATGCGGACCGGTCGACAGGCCCGTGCTGCCGACGAAGCCGATCACCTGGCCCTGGCGCACGCGCGCGCTGCGCCTGACGCCCGGCGCGATGCGGGAGAGATGGGCGTAGCCGGTGGCGAGGCCGCTGCCGTGGCTGATCTCGACCCACTGCCCGTAGCCGCCGTTGGGTCCGGCCTCGACCACGCTGCCGGCGCCGGCGGCGAGCACCGGCGTGCCGGGCGGGGCGGCGAAGTCGATGCCGGTATGCATCCGGGTGAAGCCGAGCAGCGGGTGGCGGCGCATGCCGAAGCCCGACGACACGCGGCTGAGGTTCAAGGGCGTGCGCAGCAGCGCCTTGACCACGCTCTGGCCGCTGCTGTTGTAGAAGAACTCGGCGCCGTCGCGCGGCTTGAAGCGGTAGACGCTGTAGGTCTGCCGGCCGGCGCCGGTGGTCAGCTCGGCCCACAGCACCCGCCCGGCATCGACCGGCCTGCCGTCGACCGTCCAGGATCGCTCGATCAGCACGGCGAAGCGGTCGCCCGCCTTGATGTCGTGCTGGAAGTTCACGTCCCACGAGAAGGCCCGCATCATCTCCGCCAGCGCCGGCCGCGGCACGCCGGCGGCGGCCGCACTGGCGATCACCGAGCCGCGCACCGCGCCCGCCGCGCGCTGCATCCGGGCGACGATCTCGAAGACCTTCTCCGCGACGCCGTAGCCGCCCGCGTCATCGCGCTCGAGGGTGAGCTCGCGCCGCGCGTCGGGACGGATCGTGAGGCTCTGCAGGATCGGCGCGCCGGCCGCCGTGTCGGGCGTGCGGATCTGCAGGGTCATGGCCTGGCCGGCCGGCAGGCGGTTGAGGCGGAGGTGCGAGGCCAGGGCGGCAGTGGCGTTGCCGACGGCGTCCGGCGCGAAGCCGAGATCGTGCAGCACGCCGCCCAGCGTATCGCCCTTCTCGAGGCGCACGTCAGTCTCGTAGACCGACGCCGGCTGCGGCGCGGCGTCGTCGCCGGCGCGCGCGCCGGAAGCGGGCCCGAAGCCGGCGAATTCACGCGGCGCGAATTCTGGCGGCCCGAATTCAGGCCCGGGCGGAGAGGCGGCCCCGTCCGAGGAGGAAGTCCCGCCATCCGCCACCGCCTGGCCATCGCCTCCCTGCCCGTCGGCCGCGAGATCGGGCATGGGCGTCCCCGATTCGGGATAGGAATCCAAGGCGCTGACCAGTCGGGGCGACGGCGCATCGATCGCCGCCGGACTCGCCGCAGGCAGGGAGTGCCGGGGCAGATAGCCGGCCGCGGCCCAGCCGACGGCCAGCACGAGCGCCAGGCCGCCCAGTCCGCCGGCGAGCTTTCGCCAGACCGGGGCGGCCGCCGCGGGCCGTGCAATCCGCACCAGCGTCGGCCGTGCGGCGGTCTCGTGCCAGGTGGTTGTTGTCGAATTCGAGGGGAGAGGATTGACGGGAGTCGGATTGTCTTCCGGCCGAGTCGCCTGATCGAGCATCCGCGCGTTCCTTGGGGGCAAGAGGGCGCATGGGTTCATTCGTCTTTTTGTCTTCTTGTCGATTATGGAGAAGCCGCGCCGTCGACCGGGCGCGCCCCCTCATTTCCTGTGCATCCCTGTCGTTCGGCCAGGCCGGGACAGGCGCTGACGCGCATCAGGTCAAGGCGGATCGGCGCCGCAGCGCCAAGTGTCGAGCAATCTGCATCTCCCCGTGCGCTTTCCCGGCAAAGATTTGGTCAAGAACTTGGCAGCAATGTGGTCGCCGTGGGTCGCGACCGGACAAAGAGGAAACCTAACGCGCCCGTCGTGCCCGCCATTCCCAGGGCGGGGCGCAGTCGTGGGCGTGAACGCCGCGTCCCGCGGACTCCGCGGCGGCTTCCTGCGAGATGTACCGCGCCGAATAGGGAACGAACGCCAGGGCCTGTCCTCCCGTCACCATGGCCGCGCCGAGATCCACGCCGTCGGCCCGGCAGATCGCCTCGGACTCGCCCGGCCGATCGCCGGGCCAAAGCGTACAGGTGATCTTCTTGCCGCGGATCAAATCGCCGAGATAGACGCGCGCAGCGCGTCCGGCGGGCCAGCCGTCGAAGCAGACCTGGTGGATGTCCGCGGCGTCCACGCCGTACAGACGGTAGGTCTTGCCGTCGAGCACGAGGGTGTCGCCATCGACGACGCTTTGGGCGGCGGCGGCCCCGACCGGCAGGATGGCGACGGCGGCAACAGCGACAGCGGCCGCGAGCCCGAGGTGCCTGCGGGAACGAGGGCCGCCGAAGCGGCAGACCATGGTTGGCTTCGTCATTGCTCCCCTTCTCCCTGCTCGAACCGGCAATTCAAAAGGCCGCGAAGACTTTACCGCCTGGACGGGCGTCTAGCGAGGGCCCTCGACGTCGCGCGGTTCGATCCAGCCGATATTGCCGTCGACGCGGCGGTAGACGACGTTGAAGGCGGCGGTCCCGGCATTGCGGAACACGAGCACCGGTTCCTCGCCGAGATCGAGCAGGCGAACCGCGTCGGCGACCGTGACGTCCTGCATGGCGGTGTCGAGTTCGGCGATGACGACGGCGTCATACGGCGCCTCCTCGCTTTCCTCGTCCCACCGCATCAGCGCGTGCCGCGCCGCTGAAGAGCGGTTCGCCGTCGTGGGAGTCGTCGACAGGACGTCGCGCGAGCGATGATCGGCCAGCCAGCGCTTGTGCCGGCGCAGCCGCTTGGCCATCCGGATGAGCGCGTCGTCGAAGGCACGCTGGACGTCGCCCGCCTCCGCGCTGGCGTTGACCTTGGTCCGGGAATTGGCGTGCACCAGAAGATCGGCCTTGAAGCTTTCGCCTTCCCGCTTGAACGTCACGAAGGCCTCGATGGACGTGTCGAAATATTTGCCGACGACCTCCTCGAGGCGCTGGCGGACATGGTCCTGCAGGGCCGAGCCGAGGTCGATTTGCTGTCCTGAGATGCGAATGTTCATCATTGCCTCCTGGTGATTGGGCGACGCGCCGTCGGCTCTCGACGATCTCGCCGCAACAGCCGCCGCGCCGGGCGACGCCCCGCGGCGAGCAGATCGGGGGACGGACGTGCCGCTGGACCGATTTTCTGGAACGCGCGCAGTTGCGCGGATTTTCCGGTCGACGATGAGCCTGACGCCGCTAAAAGGCCACAGTGTGGCGGGCATTCTGCCGGCGGATTGTGGCGCGACCGAACGATGTCAACGCCGCACGACTGCGCAGGGTTCCCGCAACCCATCGCACCAACCGTCGTTCCCTACCACCATTGGATCGGCGATCCTGCAGTCGTATTCCGACCGCATGAGACACGCCCCGGGGAAGTCGGGGCGCGGCGCTCCCCACCGACCCCCGGCCGTCGGAACTTCGCCATGAACTTCGCAGAACTCCTGTCGACCATCGATCGCCTTGCCGCGTGGGTCCCCGATCCGATCAAGGCGGCGCTGCTGTTCGTGCTCGCCGCGGGACTAGCCCTGCTCGTGCATCACGGGGCGATCTCGCTGGCGCGCCGGCTGGTCTCGCCGGGGCGGGAATTCCTCGGATCCCTGATCGAGGCCACCCGCACGCTGACCCGGTTCGCCCTGGTGATCGTGGCCGTCGCCATCGTCCTGCAGGCGGCGCCGCTTCGGCATCAACGCCGAGGCGGGGCGTGGCCCATCTCCTGTTCGTGGGCTTCATCGCCCTGCTGGGATGGGCTGCGACCATCGCGCTGGCCCTGGCGACGAACTTCTACCTGTTGCGTTCGAATGCCAGCGAGCAGGAGCGATCCGCTGACCCGCAAGCAGGTGACCCAGGTGCGCGTCCTGCTCGCGTCATAGCGACCCTGGTCATGATCGTCATCGCCGCGGCTCTGATGACATTCAACTCCGTGCGGCAATACGGCGTCAGCCTGATGGCCTCGGCCGGCGCGGCCGGCCTGATGGTCGGCCTGGCGCTGCGGCCGGTGCTGAGGAACCTCTTCGCCGGCATCCAGATCGCCATTACCCGGCCGATCCGCATCAGGGACGCGCTGATCGTCGAGAACGAATGGGGCTGGGTCGCGGCGATCGCCAGCACCTACGTCGTCCTCAAGCTGTGGGACTGCGGCGCATGGTCCTGCCGCTGTCCTATTTCCTCGAGAAGCCGTTCCGAACTGGACCTCCCGACCACCGAGCTGATGGGCACCGTGATGCTGCGGGTCGACTACACCGTTCCCGCTGGCGCCGGTCCGCAGACAGCTGAAGGAGATCGCCCGGACGGCGCAACCCTGGAACGGGCAGGTCGTCATGCTGCAGGTCGCCGACTGCCCTCCACCATGCGTGCAGCTTGCGGGCGCTTGCGAGCGCGCGCACGCCAGCCCGAAGCCTGGGATCTGCGCTGCGAGGTGCGCAAGAAGCTGATCAGAATTCCTGCAGGCCGAGTATCCGGGGGCGCTGCCCAAGCCAGCGCGCCGAGCTCCGTCGACTTCGGACGCCGTCAGGCGGCTGCGTCGTGACGGAGCCGCGCGCCTGCGTACGGTCAATTTTCAGCCGAACCGCCGCCGGACTGAAGGTCGGCCCTGAGGCCGGCCTTGAAGCGCTCGATCTCCGCCCACTGCCGG
>CAWJJJ010000003.1:0-70723 GCA_963843185.1 uncultured Alphaproteobacteria bacterium | reverse complement strand
GGGGTGTCAAACCCTAAATTGCAGATGTCTTACGGACGTCCAAAGCCGCCAAAAGGCCCGTCAAACCTATTGTATTGTTGTGCCGGCCTCGGCTTTCCGGCATCAATATATAGCTACACTGAATAACCCACCGCTTGGGGACAAAATTCCCCAAAGGCGGCCAACCCGAGCTGAGGCCTGGGATCACCGGGCCCAAATAGGTCAACGGTCATGACGGATTCCCCCTCTCCGTCGGACCGGCCGAACGTGGCCCAAAGCCCGGCTTTTGGCCTGTTCCGGCCTGTCCTCTTTGCCATCGGCGCCATCGTGCTGGCCTTGGCCGGCCTGGCGCTCACGCAGCGGCCGGAGCCCGGCGTCGTGGCATCTGCCGCACCGGCGCCCACGGCCAAGCCTGCGGACACGGCCGTGCTCCCGCCCATCGTGTTGGCCGATCCGGAGCCGGCCCCACCGCTCACATCGGCCGAGCTCCAGGGGCTTCCAGATGAAGCCACCCGAGCCGGCCGCCGCGCCCGAGCCGCCGACCAACGAGCCCTACGATCTCACGCTTCGCCTGGAGCGCGGCGATACGGTCGAGAAGATGCTGTCCGACATCGACGTGTCGAATCCCGAGACCGCAGCTCTTCCACCGCCGCCGCCACAGGCCGCGGCGGCGCTGCCGCCCATCGTGCTGGCCGATCCCGAACCCGCCCCGCCGCTCAGCGCCGCCGACTTCAAGGGTTTCGGCATGAAACCGCCGGATCAGGCAGCCGACGCCGAGCCGCCGGCAAGCGATCGCTATGAGCTCACCTTGCGCCTGGAGCGCGGTGACACGGTCGAGAAGATGCTGGCCGACATCAACGTTGCGGAAGTCGATCGCAAGCAGATCGCCGAGAAACTGCAGGGGCTTCTCAAGAAGAAGAAGCTCGCCGCGGGCGAGACGATCGAGCTTCGCATGCAGACGATGCCCGAGCAGCCCGACGCGCCACGCCTGATGTCGCTGTCGGTACGACCGCAGCCGGAGCGCGAGTACATCATCACCCGGCAGGACGACGGCAGCTACGACGCCGAGGAGAAGACCTACAAGGTGAGCCCGCGCATCGTACGCGTCGAAAGCGAACGCAACGGCTCACTGCAGCAAAGCGGCATGAAAGCCGGGGCGCCATCGGCGGCGATGGTCGAGTTCATCCGCGCCCTGTCCTTCGACGTCGACTTCCAGCGCGAATTGAAGGAAGGGCAGAAATTCACCGTGTTGCTCGAGCAGCTCGTGACCAGCGACGGCCGCGTCACTCATCCTGGCCGCCTGCTGGCGGGCGAGCTACGCCTGTTGAAGCGCACGGTGACGGTGATCCGCTTTCGTCCGCAAGGCGGCGCCGAGGGTTTCTACAACCCCCAGGGCGAGAGCGTGGTGCGGTCCTTCCTGCGCACGCCGATGGATGCGTCGAAGATCACGTCGCGCTTCGGCATGCGTGACCACCCGATCCTGGGCTTCAGCGCGCTGCATACCGGCGTCGACTTCGCCGCTCCGCCGGGCACGCCGATCCTGGCCGCCGGCACCGGCAAGGTGGCGATGGCGGGCCCCAACGGCGGTTACGGACTCTACGTCAAGCTGCAGCACACCCGCGACGTCGCTACGGCGTACGCCCACATGTCGCGGATCGGACCGGGCATCAAGCCCGGCGTCGCGGTGCGCCAGGGCCAGGTGATCGGCTTCGTCGGCTCGACCGGCATGTCGACCGGGCCGCACCTGCACTACGAGTTCCATCGCGGCGGCAAGCCAGTCAATCCGTTGGCGCAGAAGTTCGCCATGCGCGCAGCGGTCGGCGGCAAGGACGCCACGCGCTTCCACGCGCTGGCCAGGCAGTACCTCACTCAGCTCAAGAATGCGCCGGTCGTGGCCGACATCAAGCCCGCCAAACCCAAGGACGCCGCGCCACCGCAGCTGGCGAAGGGCGACTGACGCGATCACGAAAAAGGCCGCGTGCAACGCACGCGACCTTCGGGGGATGATCGGGCTGAAGCGTCCTGATCAGTCAGCCGCCTCGCTCAAGACGCGCTGGCCGCCGACCACGAGTTCACCCTTCTCGACAGTGACCTTGACGGTCTCGCCGTCCTTGATCCGGCCCTCGAGGATCTGTGTCGCCAGCGGGTTCTGCAGGCTGCGCTGGATCACCCGCTTGAGCGGCCGCGCGCCGTAGACCGGATCGTAGCCGCGATTGGCCAGCCACTGCAGCGCCTTGGTGTCGACGTCGAGCTCAACCTTGCGATCGGCCAGGAGCTTGCGCAGGCGACCGAGCTGGATCGCCACGATATCCGTCATGTGCGCCCGGCTCAGCCGGTTGAACAGCAGGATCTCGTCGAGCCGGTTGAGGAACTCCGGCCGGAAGGCGCGGCGCACCTCCTCCATCACCTGCTCGCGCACGGTCTCGGTCGACTCGCCCTCGCGCAGCGCAGCGAGATGCGCGCTGCCGAGGTTGGAGGTGAGCACGATCAGCGTGTTCTTGAAGTCGACCGTGCGGCCCTGGCCGTCGGTCAGGCGACCGTCGTCCAGTACCTGCAGGAGCACATTGAATACGTCGGGATGCGCCTTCTCGACCTCGTCGAACAGGATCACCTGGTAGGGCCGGCGGCGCACCGCTTCAGTGAGCACGCCACCCTCGTCGTAGCCGACATAGCCCGGCGGGGCGCCGATCAGGCGGCTGACGGAGTGCTTCTCCATGAACTCGCTCATGTCGATGCGTACCATTGCCTGGTCGTCGTCGAACAGGAACTCGGCGATCGCCTTGGTGAGCTCGGTCTTGCCGACGCCGGTCGGGCCCAGGAAGAGGAACGACCCGATGGGACGGTTGGGATCCTGCAGGCCGGCGCGCGCGCGGCGCACCGCATCGGCCACCGCCCGCACGGCCTCGTCCTGGCCGACGACGCGCTTGGCGATCTGCTCTTCCATTCGCAAGAGCTTGCCGCGCTCGCCTTCGAGCATCTTGTCGACCGGCACGCCCGTCCAGCGCGACACCACGGCAGCGATGTCCTCGGGCATGACCTCTTCCTTCACGCCCTTACCGCCCTGCACCTCGTGGCCCTCGGCCGCCTTGAGCGTCTTCTCGAGATCGGGGATCACGCCGTAGGCCAGCTCGCCCGCCTTGGCGAGCTCACCTTTGCGCTGCGCGATCTCGAGCTCGGAGCGCGCCTTGTCGAGCTGCTCCTTGATCTTCTGCGAATCGGCCAGCTTGTCCTTGGCCGATTTCCACTGCGCCGTCAGCGCCGCCGACTTCTGCTCCAGCTCGGAGAGCTCCTTCTCGAGGCGCTCGAGCCGGTCGCGCGAGGCGTTGTCACTCTCCTTCTTGAGCGCTTCCTTCTCGATCTTGAGCTGGATGATCCGCCGGTCGAGCTCGTCGAGTTCCTCGGGCTTGCTGTCGACCTGCATGCGGATACGGCTCGCCGCCTCATCCATCAAGTCGATCGCCTTGTCGGGCAGGAACCGGTCGGAGATGTAGCGGTTGGAGAGGGTCGCGGCGGCCACGATCGCGGCGTCGGCGATGCGCACGCCGTGATGCAGCTCGTACTTCTCCTTGAGGCCGCGCAGGATCGAGATCGTGTCCTCGACCGAGGGCTCGGCGACGAAAACCGGCTGAAACCGACGCGCGAGTGCCGCGTCCTTTTCAATGTGCTTGCGGTACTCGTCGAGCGTCGTGGCACCCACGCAATGCAGCTCGCCCCGCGCCAGCGCGGGCTTCAGCATGTTGGAGGCGTCCATCGCGCCGTCGGCCTTGCCGGCGCCGATCAGGGTGTGCAATTCGTCGATGAAGACGATGATGTCGCCTTCGGCGGCGGAGATCTCCGACAGCACGGCCTTCAGCCGCTCCTCGAACTCGCCGCGGTACTTCGCTCCGGCGACCATCGCGCCGAGATCGAGCGCCATCAGCTTCTTGTTCTTGAGCAATTCCGGCACGTCGTCGTTGACGATGCGCAGCGCAAGGCCCTCGGCAATGGCAGTCTTGCCGACGCCGGGCTCGCCGATCAGCACGGGATTGTTCTTGGTGCGGCGGCTCAGCACCTGGATGGTGCGGCGGATTTCCTCGTCGCGGCCGATCACCGGGTCGAGCTTGCCTTCGCGCGCCGCCTGCGTGAGATCGCGCGCGTACTTCTTTAGCGCGTCGTAGCCGCTTTCGGCTGACGCGGAGTCGGCGGTGCGGCCCTTGCGCAATTCCTGGATCGCCTTCTCCAGCGCCTCGGGCTTCACCTTGCCCTTGACGAGCGCGTCTGCGGCCTCGGTGCCCTTGGCCAGCACAAGGGCCATCAGCATGCGCTCGACGGTGACGAACGAATCGCCCGCCTTCTCGGCGATGGCTTCGGCCTGGTCGAAAATGCGCGCCGTCTCGGGCGCCATGTAGATCTGGCCCGCGCCCTGGCCTTCGACCTTGGGCTGCTTGGCGAGATTGGACTCGACCGCGCGATACACCGCTTGGGAGTCGCCGCCTGCCGACTTGATCAGGTTGGCCGCAAGGCCTTCCGGGTCGTCGAGCAGGACTTTCAGGACGTGGTCGGGAACGAGGCGCTGATGGCCTTCGCGCAGCGCCAGCATCTGGGCGCTTTGCAGGAAACCCCGCATGCGCTCGGTGTACTTCTCTTGGTTCATCTCTCTACCCTTTCATTTCGCGCCCCCGTCGTGCGGCGGGCGAAAGAGCGGACCCTCTCTGAGGCATCCTGATGCCGATATGGGGAGGGATCCCGACCTTGCAAGACCAGACCGCTGGTGAGGCTATTCGCGAAGCTTGGCGAGGTATGACGGCCGTCAACAGGACATAGATCAAATGGACGGGGAGAATTTCATGTCTGCCCAGCACGGCCACTCGGCGGCCTTCCAGCTCGCGATCGTGCTGCCGGCGCGTCGGCCCTGACGGCGGTCGCCTTGGTCGCGGGTGGCCTCGGCTTGATCGGTGCGGCCTTCACCTTCATCGGTTTCGTGGCATCGACCCCGATCCACCTCCAGGACCAAAGAAAACGCCCGGCGGCGGCTGCCGTCGGGCGTCATTCAGAAAATCTCAAGGCGCGGACTGCTCAGCCGCGTCGGCCACCGGGCGTGAACTCCGGAATCTCGGGTTGGTCGTCCGCCGCCGGGGTCGTCGTTATCCGACGGTGCGCTCCGCCCGTTCTGCAGGAAGGCGACGCCGCCCAGACCGGGATCGGCTTCGACATTGTCCTCGCCGCGGCCGCCACCTTGGCGTTCGCCGCCTTGGCGTTCACCCTGACCGCTGCCGTTCGCCTGCTGAGGCTGGCCGCCCTGTCCCTGCTGCTGGGGAGCCGACTGGCCGTCCTCGCCGCCGCCATCGCCCCAACCCTGGTTGTTGCGCTGCATGAGGCCACCCATGGTCTGGATCATGCGGAAATAGTGGTCGGCATACTGCCAGTAGGCTTCCGCCTGGATGCGATCGCCCGATGACGCAGCCTCGCGCGCCAGCGCCTGATACTTGTCGAACACCTGATGCGCGTTGCCGCGCACCCGGACGTCGGGGCCGCTGCTGTCGAAAATCTGGTTTCGGTTGGGCGGGCGGTTGGGATTGTGGTGCTGTGGCTTGTTGTGATGATGGCCGCCACCGCCGCCGCCGCCACCATTGCGACCGCCGCGCGATCGCTGACGATTGTTTGGTCTCATTACCTAGGGCCAGTTAATTACCGGGACGGTGTTGTTGTTTTGCTACCCTCTGCCCTTCATGGGCGCCGTCACGGCTAAATTTCAGAGGGATTAATCGCCCAGTGCCACCAATTGGCCCGGACCAAGCCCCCCCAAGGGGCAGTTCGGAAAGTAGTCTCATTCCGTCCTGCTTGCCAACTCTTTAATATTTGGCCGAAATCGCGCGCTCGATGCCGCCCAGGTCTTTCCAGGAGGGTTCCATCGACAAGGCCGGCAGAACCGAAAATACTCGATATTTCAGTGGCTTGCCCCTCGCCGACTTCGACCAGGATCCGTCCGCCCGGCGACAACAAGCTCGGCGCTGCCCGGGCGATGGCGCGATAAGCCGCGAGCCCGTCCGGCCCGCCGTCGAGTGCCAGTCGCGGCTCGAAACGGGCGACTTCCGGCATCAGCCGCTCGATTGCATCGGCTTCGACGTAGGGCGGGTTGGACACCAGCAGATCGAACGGCCCGCCGAGACCCTCCTGCCAGGCCGCCTGCCGCCAATCGCCGGGAACGAGCCGGGCGCGCCGGGCGACGCCCAGGGCTTCGGCATTCGATTGCGCCACGGCGAGCGCCTCGGTCGACAGTTCCATGCCGACGCCGACGGCGGCGGGAAATTCGCGCAGCAGGGTCAGCAGCAGGCAGCCTGAGCCCAGGCCAAGGTCGAGGATGCGCCACGGTCGGTCACGATCCAGCATCAGTGCCAGCGCCGCCTCGATCAGCGTCTCGCTGTCGGGTCGCGGCACCAGGACGGCAGGCGAGACCTTGAACGGCAGCCCCCAGAACTCTCGTTCACCCAGGATGTAGGCCATCGGCTCGCGCCGCAGCCGCCGTGCGGTGAGCCGGCGAAGGGCTGGGCCGAGGTCGGCTGGCGCGGGCTCCGCACCGCGCGCGATAAGCTGCTCGACCGACAGGCCGGCTGCGTGCGCGAGCAAGAGGCGGGCTTCGAAGCGGACATTGTCTATGCCCGCCGCGGCGAGCGCGGTCGCGGCGTCGCGCAGCAGCGTGTCGTAGCTCGCGCTCAGGCCGCGAGCTCCGCGAGCCGGCTCGCCTCGTCATCGGCGGTCAGCGCGTCGATCAGCTCGTCGAGCCCCCGACCTTCCAGTACCTCGTCGAGCTTGTAGAGCGTGAGGTTGATGCGGTGGTCGGTGACGCGGCTTTGCGGAAAGTTGTAGGTGCGGATCCGCTCGCTGCGATCGCCGCTGCCGACCTGGCCCTTGCGGTCGGCGGCGCGCACGTCGTCGCGGCGCTGGCGCTCGACGTCGTAGAGACGGGCGCGCAGGATCTTCATCGCCTTGGCCTTGTTCTTGTGCTGGCTCTTCTCGTCCTGCTGAACGACCACGGTGTTGGTCGGGAGGTGAGTGATGCGCACGGCCGAGTCCGTCGTATTGACCGACTGACCGCCCGGACCCGAAGAGCGGAAGACGTCGATGCGCAGGTCCTTGTCGTCGATCTTGACGTCGAATTCCTCGGCTTCCGGCAGCACCGCCACGGTCGCCGCCGAAGTGTGAATGCGGCCCGAGGCCTCGGTCGCCGGCACCCGCTGCACGCGATGCACGCCCGATTCGAATTTCAGCCGGGCGAACACGCCGCGGCCCGAGACGGCGGCGATCGCCTCCTTGTAGCCGCCGATGCCGGTGTCGGAGAGCTCCATGATCTCGAAGCGCCAGCCATGCTCCGCAGCGTAGCGCTGGTACATGCGGAAGAGGTCGGCGGCGAAAAGAGCGGCCTCGTCGCCGCCGGTACCGGCGCGGATCTCCAGGATGGCGTTCTTCTCGTCGGCCGCATCCCTGGGCAACAGCATGCGCTTCACGACGCGCTCGAGCTCGGGCAGGCGCTTCTTCAACGACTCCGCCTCTTCCTCGGCCATGGCGCGCATGTCGGGATCGGCCGCCATGGCCTCGGCATCCTTGAGCTCGTGCTCGGCCTTGCGCCATTCGCCGATCGCCTCGACCAGCGGTCCAAGTTCAGAATACTCCTTCGAGGCGGCGACGAACTTCTGCGAATCGAGGTTGCCGCCGGATAGCGCCGCCTGCAGCTCGGCATACCGGGCGGAGATCTGGTCGAGTTTCTGCAGCAGCGACACGGTCGACCTCAGTCCTTCAGCGCGGCGGCCACGGCATCCAGCGCCACTTCGCGCTGCTCGCCGCTGTCCAGATCCTTGAGCTGCGCCACACCCTTGGCGAGCTCATCGTCGCCGATGATGAGCACGGCGCGGGCATTGAGCTTGTTGGCCCGCTGCAGGCGCCGCTTCATGGTGCCGCGATAGTCCTGCTCGACCGCGATCCCCTGGCGCCGCAACGCGCGGGCGATGCCGAGCGCCCGGGCCTCGGCCGCCGCACCGAGCGGCGCGATCACCACCGGCCGCGGCAGGGCCGCGGGCTCGTTGCACAGCATCATCAGGCGCTCGATCCCGCCTGCCCAGCCGATGCCGGCCGTCGGCGGGCCGCCCAGCTCGGCGATCAGCCCGTCGTAGCGGCCGCCGCCCAGCACCGTGCCCTGGGCGCCGATATGCGTCGTCACGAACTCGAAGGCGGTGTGGGTGTAGTAGTCGAGACCGCGCACCAGGGCGGGATCGACCTCGAACGGAATGCCGGCGGCCACGAGCCCGTCCTTCACCGTCGAGAAGAAGTCCTTGCTTGCCTGGTTCAGGTGGTCGGCGAAGGAAGGCGCATTGGCGTTGATTGCCTTGTCGCCCTCGTCCTTGCTGTCGAGGATGCGCAGCGGATTGCGCTGCAAACGGCTGCGCGAATCCTCGGAAAGCTTCGCGGTGTGGCCGGAGTAGTAATCGACCAGCACCTTACGATAGAGGGCCCGGCTCTCGGGATCGCCCAATGAATTGAGCTTGAGCACGCAACGCTCGAGGATGCCCAGGCGATCCAGGATGTCGGCCGCGACCGAGATCACCTCGATATCGGCGCCCGGCTCGGGTGCCCCCAGCACCTCGATGTCGATCTGGTGGAACTGACGCTGACGGCCCTTCTGCGGCCGCTCGTAGCGGAACATCGGGCCGGCGGCGAAGAGCTTCAGCGGCAACTGCTGCGTCAACTCACCATTGGACACGAAGGCACGGCAGATGCCGGCGGTGTATTCGGGCCGCAGGGTGAGCGACTCGCCGCCGCGATCCTGGAACGTGTACATCTCCTTGGAGACGACGTCGGTCGTCTCGCCGATGCCGCGGGCGAACAGCTCGGTGAACTCGAAGATCGGCGTCGCCATCTCGCGATAGCCGTAGAGACGCGCTACGTCGCGCGCCGCGTCGACGACATGCGCAAAGCGCCGGTACTCGTCGGGGAGAAGATCGTGCGTGCCGCGCACGGGCTGCAGTTTGCTCACGGGAAATCGCCTTGATTGATCGTCGAAGGAAGGAAACCGACGGCCGCTACTCGGCAGCGGCCCGATGTCGGTCTGCCTCCGCCGCCTTCGCAGCCTCGATCTCCGCCGCCTTCTTCTCGATCAGGCCGGCCAGGTGTTCGACGATGTCGGCGTCCTTCAGCCGGTGATGCGGCACGCCCGCGACGTAAACCTGGTGCGTGCCGTTGCCGCCGCCGGTGAAGCCGATGTCAGTCTCGCGCGCCTCACCCGGGCCGTTCACGACGCAGCCGATCACCGACACCGTCATAGGCGTGGTGATGTGGGCGACGCGCTTCTCCAGCGCCTCGACCGTGCGGATCACGTCGTATTGCTGGCGCGCGCAGGACGGGCAGGAGATGAGATTGACGCCGCGATGACGCAGATTGAGCGCCTTCAGGAGCTCGAAGCCGACCCGGACTTCTTCCTCCGGCTCGGCCGACAGCGAGACGCGGACCGTGTCGCCGATGCCCGCCCACAGGAGCGAGCCAAGACCGATCGCCGACTTTACCGTACCGGTGCGCAGCGCGCCCGCCTCGGTTACGCCGATATGGAGTGGGTAGTCGCAGGCGTCGGCGAGCTGCTGGTAGGCGGCGACCGCCAGGAAGACGTCGGACGCCTTCACGCTGATCTTGAACTCGTGGAAGTCGTGATCCTGCAGGATGCGTGCATGGTCTAGCGCGCTCTCGACCATCGCTTCCGGACAGGGCTCGCCGTATTTCTCGAGCAGGTCCCTCTCCAGCGACCCGGCATTGACGCCGATGCGCATCGAGCAGCCATGGTCCTTGGCGGCCTTGACGACCTCGCGCACTCGCTGGGCGCTGCCGATATTGCCGGGATTGATGCGAAGGCAGGCCGCCCCCGCCTCCGCCGCCTCGATGGCGCGCCGGTAATGGAAATGGATGTCGGCCACGATCGGCACCTTGGAAGCCTTCACGATGGCCGACAGGGCGGCGGTCGAGGCTTCATCCGGACAGGAAACCCGCACGATATCGACGCCGGCCTCCTCGCAGCGGCGGATCTGCGCGATGGTCGCCTCGGCATCGGCAGTCAGCGTGTTGGTCATGGTCTGGACCGTGATCGGCGAATCGTCGCCGACCGGTACGGATCCGACCATGATCCGCCGCGATTTGCGGCGCACGATGTCGCGATAGGGCCTGATGCTCATGTTTGCCAATGTAGCCGCCGGACGGCGGCTTATCCAGCCAGTGGACGCTGCCCTGTCCACCTGCACGACGCTTGCTGTCTAGCGTGCGTCGATAAGGCGGTAGGCGATGCCCGCCGGCACCACGTAGCTTTCGCCGGCCCGGAGGTAGGTTTCGGCGAGGACGTCGCCGTTGGGCGCCCGCAACTCGACCCAACTGTTGAAGGGCGCGCTGACGCGCGTGTCGAACTTCACCGGCAGGATCGCTGCGGCCGCATCGGCTGCGGGATTGCGGGCCACGGCTTCCTCGACCTGCGTCGGCGCCTGCTGCGTTGTGACGCGCGGCTGTTCGACCGGTGCCGGCGGCTGTGCGGCCTGCGCCTGACCGATCGCCGGAATCGTCATCACGACCGGCGGCGGCGGCGGTGCCGGAACGGCAACAACGATCGGTGGCGCGAGCGGTGCGGCCTGAGTCTGGGTTTGCGGAGCGGCGGAGTCGCGCCGTGGTGCCGGCCACACTTCGGCGGGCAGAGTGCCCGGCGTATTGCGCCCGTCCTGCGAAGGCGGTGTGGTCGCGACCGGCGTCGCAGGTGTCGCTTGCGTGGTCGCGGAAGTAGAAGTGTCCGGTGTCGATGACGTCGCGGGACTCGATGCCAGGAGTCGATCCGGCACAGGCGGCACCTTCTGGGCGACCACCGACTGCTCACGGGGCAGATATTGCCACGCGGTGTAGCCTGCACCCACGACCAGCAGCACGGTCAGCACGGCGAGACCGATCGGCGCGCGCCTTTCGACGATCGGGAAGTCAGCCGGCAAGGAGACGGGACGCTTGATCGGGACCGGACCGGACAGATGATAGGCCGTCAGTACCTTCTCAGGATCGAGTCCGACATGTGCCGCGTATGCGCGCAGGAAGGCAGGGATGTAGGCGGCACCTGGCAGCCTATCGAAGCGGCCTTCCTCGATGGCCTCGAGATGAGGGAGGCGGATGCGCAGGCTCTTCTCGACGTCGGACAGGCCGAGGCCCAGCGCCTCTCGCTGGTCGCGCAGCAAGCGACCAACCGCGCGGCCCGGCGAGGCCTCGCGTTCCAGCGCACGCCAATCAACCTGATCTGGCATAGAGCGACCTGCTTTTCTCCTCTCCGACGATTTCTACCAGAGGCTTCATGACAGGGCAAAAGCGATTCGACTTTCCGCCGCCGAATTTCCGTCGCTAGATCTCAATCGCGTGGTCAAAAGCGAACAAGCGCAGCGTCTCGCGCATGGGCCGGTCCGGATGTGAAAGCGCAGCGCGCATGAAAGCTGTTGCCTCGTTGAGATCGAGCGAACGGATCATCGCCTTCACCGGTCCGATGGCGCCGGGCGACATCGAGAGCGAGCGCATGCCGATGGCCAACAGGGCCAGCGCCTCGACCGGCCGGCCGGCCATTTCTCCGCACACCGCAAGGTCAACACCAGACGGGCGGACCTTTTCAACCACAAAATGTAGCAGTCGAAGGAAGGCTGGGGACAAGCTGTCGTAGCGGCCGGCCAAACGGCTGTTCCCGCGATCGGCAGCGTAGAGGAACTGCAGAAGATCGTTCGTGCCCACGGAAATGAAGTCGACGTTAGGCAGAAGGCTGTCGAGCTGCCACGCCAAGGCGGGCACTTCGAACATAACGCCAACACGCAAGCGCTCGGGCACGGCTTGGCCGCGCCGCGTGGCCCGGTCCAATTCGAGGTCGAGTAGACGGCGGGCGCTCAGCAACTCGGCCACCTCCGCGATCATCGGGAACATCACGGACAACGGCCGGCCATTGGCCGCCTGGATCAAGGCGCGCAGCTGCCGGCGCAGCATGGCCGGCCGGTCCAGGCCGATGCGGATGGCTCGCCAACCCATCGCGGGATTGTCGTCGCCAAAGGCACCGACATAGGGCAGCACCTTGTCGCCTCCGACGTCGAGGGTGCGGAAGGTCACCGGGCGACCGTCGGCGACATCGAGGACACGACTGTAGAGCCAGGCCTGCGCGTCGACGTCGGGAAATTCCGATCGCACCATAAAGGGGATCTCGGTCCGGTAGAGGCCGACACCATCGGCGCCCGTGTCGTCGAGATGCTGCATGTCGATCAGCAGGCCGGCATTCAGGTGCAGCGAGATGCGTGCCTGATCGCGCGTCGCCGACGGCAGGTCGCGCAACGCCGCATACGTGCGCCGCCGTTCGGCCTGCGCATCGATCGCCGCATGGATGGTCTGCAGGATATCCTCTGCCGGCCGCACCAGGACCTGGGCATTGTCGCCGTCGACCACGATCGAATCGCCCACTTCCACGCGCGACAGCACGTCGGGCGCCCGTCCCACGACGGGGATGTCGAGCGCGCGCGCCACGATCGCCACGTAACTCATCGCCGAACCTTCTTCAAGCACCAACCCGCGCAGCCGCGTGCGATCGTAGTCGAGCAGTTCCGCCGGACCCATGTCGCGGGCGATGACGATCATGTCGTCGGGCAGCGAACTCGGATCGGTGGCGGCACGGCCGGTCAGACGCAGCAGCAGTCGGTTGGTGAGATCCTGCAGGTCGCTCAGCCGTTCGCGGATATAGGGATCGGTCGACTGGCCGAGCCGCGTGCGCACATCGTCGAAGGCGCGCTGAACGCCGGCCTCGGCGGTGAGGCCCGAGCTCACCGCCTCGCGCACCCGTTCGAGCCAGCCGCGATCGTCGATGAACATACGGAAGGTCTCGAGGATCTCGCGCTGCTCGCCGGCCTGCATGTCGTGCGCTTCGAGCATGCGGTCGATGTCCTCGCGCACGCCGTGCGCGGCATCCTCGAAGCGCACCAGCTCCTGGCCCACGTCTTCGGCCACGACCTTCTGGATGGCGATGCGCGGCTCGTGCAGGACGGCACGGCCGATCGCGACGCCGGGCGTGAGCTGCACGCCGTCGACGCGCAGCGGCAGCAAGCCCAGGCCGTCGACCTGCTGGACCTCGTTCGGGCTGACGAAATGGCCGGCCGAGACCAGCTCCGCCAGCACCATGGCGATGGTCTGGAGAGTCTCGATCTCTTCCTCGTCGTATTGGCGGCGGGTGCGGTTCTGCACGACCACCACGCCCAGCACGCGGCCAGCGCGCACGATCGGTACGCCGGCGAGCGAGTGGTAGATTTCCTCACCGGTTTCCGGGCGGTAAGCGAATTGCGGATGGCTCTGCGCATCGTCGAGCGCAAGCGGCCGGGCGTGGGCGGCAATGTCGCCCACCAGACCTTCGCCGACCCTGAGCCGGGTGCGATGCACGGCGGAGGGATTGAGGCCCTGGGTGGCGAACAATTCCAGCACCTCGCCGGCCCGCAGGAGGTAGATCGAGCAGACCTCGGCCACCATCTCGTTGGCGACCAGGCGCACGACCTCGCCCAGCGTGTCCTCGACGGTGTCGGCACGCGCCATCGTGTCCCGGAGCCGCTTGAGGAGCATTCGCGGTCCGGCCAGAGGAGTTGATCTCTCCATGGTCAGACCGTTAGATGCTTGAGTCGGATGACGACAAAGCTACGGTCGATCACGCATGCGCAGACACGCCACGCCGCCTGGGATCGGTGGGTCCGGGGGGCGTTTTGGCAGGCCAAGGGGGGGCGGTCGGCACGCATGGCGTGCTTATAGCAAGACCTGCGCCGAACTGCCTACCCGCCTTGTTCGCATAAGCAGCAGAGAAACTTATGCGATCAGGCGGCGTCCAGTTCATAGGCCGTGTGCAACGCCCGGACCGCAAGTTCGGTGTACTCGGCCGCAACCAGCACACTGATCTTGATCTCGGAGGTCGAGATCACCTGGATGTTTATCCCCTTGGCGGCAAGGGTCTCGAACATCTTGAGGGCCACGCCGGCATGGCTGCGCATACCGACTCCGATCACCGAGACCTTGGCGACGTTGATGTCCGACTTGATCTCGGCGAACTTGAGCTCGGCCTTGGCGCGCTCCAGGCGCTCGACCGCCAGCGCCAGGTCGGCGCGCGGCACGGTGAAGGTGATGTCGGTCGAACTGCCGTCGAGCGAGACGTTCTGCACGATCATGTCGACGTTGATGTTGGTGCCGGCCAACGGTCCGAAGATCGCCGCGGCCACGCCCGGCCGGTCGGGCACGCGCGTCACCGTGACCTTGGCCTCGTCCTTGGAGAAGGCGATGCCGCTCACGACGGATTTCTCTAGCCCCTGAGCCATGATCTCTTCCTCGTCCACAACCATTGTGCCGGGCAGGTCGCTGCCCAGCGTCGCGTCGAACGACGACAGGACCTGCACGCGCACATGATGATTCATCGCGAGCTCGACGGAACGCGTCTGCAGCACCTTGGAGCCCTGCGACGCCATCTCGAGCATTTCCTCGTAGGTCACCTGGTCAATCTTGCGCGCCTTCTCGACGATCCTGGGATCGGTCGTGTAAACGCCGTCGACGTCGGTGTAGATGTCGCAGCGGTCGGCCTCGAGGGCGGCGGCCAGCGCCACCGCCGACGTGTCGGAGCCGCCGCGGCCCAGCGTCGTCACGTGGCCTTCCGGCGACAGGCCCTGGAAGCCGGGAACGATCGGCACCTCGCCCGCCGACATGGCGCGCGCCATGCCGGCCGTCTCGATGCCGATGATGCGCGCCTTGGCATGCGCCGAGTCGGTATGAATCGGGATCTGCCACGACATCCAGGAGCGCGCCTTTACGCCTTCCCGCTGAAGCGCCATCGCCAGCAGGCCGATCGTCACCTGCTCGCCCGTCGCCACCACCACGTCGTACTCGCGGGGATCGTGCAGCGGCGCGATCTCGTTGACCCACTTCACGAGCTGGTTGGTGGCGCCGGACATGGCCGATACGACGACCGCGACCTCGTTGCCACGTGCAACCTCGGCCTTGACCTTGCGCGCCACATTCTTGATGCGGTCGGTGTCGCCGACTGATGTGCCGCCAAATTTGAGAACGATGCGCGCCATGGACCTGCTCGGAAGCGGGGTATAGACACCGTGAGGACCATAGGGGTCAAGGGCAGCCATGGCCGAAACTGCGCATAGCACTGTCGATTCCGCCGAGATCGAGCGCTTTTCGCGCATCGCCGAGGAGTGGTGGAACCCGACCGGCAAGTTCGCGCCGCTGCACCGGCTGAACCCGCTGCGGATCGGCTACATCCGCGACCGTGCCGCCGCCCACTGGAAGCGCGATCCTCTGTCGGGGGCGCCGCTGGAGGACCTGTCGCTGCTCGACATCGGCTGCGGCGGCGGGCTGCTGAGCGAGCCGATGGCCCGGTTGGGCGGTCGCGTAACGGGCGTCGATGCGGCGGCCCGCAATATCGCCGTCGCCGGCCTCCACGCCGAGAAGCAGGCGCTGGCCATCGACTACCGTCAGGGCACGGCCGAGGCGCTCGCCCTGTCGGGAGCCCGGTTCGACATCGTGCTGGCGCTGGAGATCGTCGAGCACGTGGCGGATGTCGATCTGTTCCTGAAATCCTGCGCGCAGATGGTGAAGCCGGGCGGCCTCCTGTTCCTGTCGACGCTCAATCGCACGGCGAAGGCCTGGGCGCTGGCCATCGTCGGCGCAGAATATGTGCTGGGCTGGCTGCCGCGCGGCACGCACGACTGGAAGAAATTCCTGAAGCCGTCGGAAGTCGTGAACGGCCTGCGTGCCGGCGGCATCGAGGCGCAGGAGATCGTGGGCGTGGTCTACAGCCCGCTCAGCCGGGCGTGGTCGCTGAACAAGCGCGACCTCGACGTGAACTACATGCTGTACGGGATTAGACCCGCTTGACCGGCGGTCAATTGCCGCGCGGGATCCAGGGCAGGCGGCCGAACTCGATGCCTTCGTCGGCCAGCGCCTCGGCCTCTTCTTCCGTGGTTTCGCCGTAGATGCCGCGCTTGTCGCTTTCACCGTAATGGATCTTGCGCGCTTCCTCGGCGAACTTTTCGCCGACATGCTCGCAGTTCTTCTCGACCTGCTCGCGCGCCTTGAGCAACGCCTCGCGCAATTCCTTGGGCATGTGCTTGGCCAGAGCCGCCATCTGCTGCTGTTCCGGACCCGGCGTCGGCGCCGGTGCGGCGCCGCCGGCATGTCGGCCTCGATTGTGGTGCCGCCCTTGCCGATGCGCGGCGCCATGATGGCGCGGCCGATCTTGCCGTCGCCGCACACGGCGCAGCCGATCAGGGACTTCTTTTCCTGTCGTTCGTAGGATTTGCTGTCCTTGAACCAGCTGTCGAATTCGTGGCCTTTGGAACAGCGAAGACGGTACAAAATCATATGCGAATCAGGCGGTTGGCACTCTGAGGAAGCGAGTGCCAAGATGATGGGGTGTGATCATGGCTGACGCAAGGGGGCAACCCTGCTCATGGGTCGTGCAGTGGGCCGGGTTGATCGCCCAGGGTGCAAGCGTGCTGGACGTCGCCGCCGGCGGCGGACGGCATGCGCAGTTCCTCGCCGGACGCGGCCACAAGGTCACGGCGCTCGATCGCGACACCAGTACGCTGGCATCGCACCGCGACATCGAAATCGTCCAGGCCGATCTTGAAGATGGATCGCCTTGGCCGCTGGCCGGCCGCACGTTCGGCGCCGTGGTCGTGACCAATTACCTCCATCGGCCGCTGTTTCCTTCGCTGCTGGATGCGCTCGCACCGGGCGGGGTGCTGCTCTACGAGACCTTCATGGTCGGCAACGAGCGTTTCGGCAGGCCGAGCAACCCCGAGTTCCTGCTGAAGGACGGCGAACTGCTCGAGCTGGCGCGCGGCCGTCTTTCCGTGGTCGCCTATGAAGCGAGGATGATCAGCGAGCCCTGGATGGCGATGGTGCAGCGCATCGCGGCGCGGCGAACCGGATAGCCTATTCGGCAGCCTTGGCGATGGCCGCCTTATGCAGGACCGGCGTCGCATAGGTCCGGTCGTGGGTCAGCGACGGCACCATCTTGCGCGCCTCGGCGACCTTGCCGAGATCGACCTCGGCCACGATGAAGCCCGCCTTCTCGCCGCCGGCATCGGCCAGCACCTCGCCCCATGGGGCGACGGCGACCGAATGGCCGTAGGTCTTGCGGTTGGAACCCTTGTGCGTGCCGACCTGGGCCGGCGCGAACACGAAGCAGCCCGTCTCGATGGCACGGGCGCGCATCAGCGCGTGCCAATGCGCCTGCCCTGTCGGAACCGTGAAGGACGACGGGATCGCCAGCATCGTGGCGCCGGCATGGGCCAGGTCGCGATAGAGATAGGGAAAGCGCAGGTCGTAGCAGATCGTCATGCCGAGCACGCCCCACGGCGTCTCGGCCAGCACCGACGTCTCGCCCGGCCTGAAGGTCGACGACTCGCGGTAGCTTTCGCCGCCCGCAAGCTGCACGTCGAACATGTGGATCTTGTCGTAGCTCGCCACGATCCCGCCGGCCGAGTCGATCAGATAGGAGCGGTTGCGGATCTGCTCCTCGCCCGGCACGCGGACATGGATCGAGCCCAGCAGGAACCAGGCGCCGGTCTCGCGCGCGCTGGCGCGGCAGGCCGCCAGCATGGCGTGCGTTTCCTCCGTCTCCGCCTTTTGCAGCGTCTCGGTACGGTTGGCTCCGATCAAACCGGTGTTCTCCGGCGTCATGATGAAGTCGGCGCCGGCGGTACGCGCGAGCCGCGCCTGTTCGCGCACGAAGGCCACATTCTCGGCCATCTCGTTGCTGACGTTGGTCTGAATCAGACCGGCCTTGAACGTGACGGTCATTGCCAAGACCCTCAGGCCGGCTGGGCAAGCAGCGCGTCGAGCTTGCCCGCCTGATCGAGGGCGGCAAGCTCGTCGGAGCCGCCGATATACTGGCCGTTGATGAAGATCTGCGGCACCGTCGTGCGCTTGGCACGCTCGCGCATTTCGGCCCGTTTCTTCTCGTCCATCATCACGTCGGTTTCCTCGTAGGCCGCGCCCTTCCTGTCGAGCAGGCTCTTGGCCCGGGCGCAGTAGCCGCAGAAAGGCGTGGTGTAGATCTCGATCCTGGCCATGGTGCTCCTCTTCGCCGGACTATACCGCCGGCCGCACGACCCGCGCCAGCGTCAGCACGTCAACGTGCCTGGCCCCGCCGCGCTGCAAAATCCGTGCGCAGGCCTCGACCGTCGCGCCGGTGGTGAGGACGTCGTCGACCAGCACGACCGACTTGCCGGCCAGCCGGTCGGCCCAGCGCGGATGGATGTCGAAGGCCTGCCGGACGTTGCCGCGGCGCTCCTTGGAACGCAGCCCGGTCTGCGAGCCTGTCCAGCGCCGCCGGCGCAGCAGGTCGGGCGCCAGCCTGGTTCGCGATCCAGGCGCCGCCTCGCGGATGACGATGCGGGCCAACAGCTGGGCCTGGTTGTAGCGGCGCGTCAGTAGCCGGCGCCAGTGCAGCGGCACTGGCGCCACGAGGTCGGCCTCGGCCAGCAGCTCGGCACCGGCCCGCGCCATCCAGCCGCCGCAGGCGCGGGCGATGTCGGTCCGATCGCCATGCTTGAAGGGCAGGACGAGGCGACGGCTCTCGGCATCGTAGACGAGCGCGGCACGGGCGCGGCGATAGCGTGGCGGTCGCGCGAGGCAGCCGCCGCAGAGCGCGCCCTCGCCCAAATCCCGGGTGAAGGGATAGGCGCACCGTGCGCAATGTGGCGGAGCGATGAAGGAGAAGCCCTGCCAGCAGACGGCGCACAGCGTGCCCGGCGACGCGACGATCTCGCTGCAGCCCAGGCAGAGCGGCGGCAGCACCGCGTCGAGCAGCAGGCGACCGGCGCTCGCACAGACCTGACCCAGACCGGCGATGGGCAACATCGGCCTATTGGGCCGGCGAAATGCGCCGACAGGATGGCGGGCTCCCCTACCGGCCGCAGCATTTTGGTCCTACATACGGGTCGTGACGGGCGCCGATCCTCTGCTGGTCTTCGACCGCGCCGTGCTGCGCCGGCGGCGTGAGCGCGCGGCACGCGATTGGGACCGCCAGGCCTTCCTCAAGCGCGAAATCGCCGGTCGTCTCGTCGAGCGCCTCGACGATGTGCGCCGCAGTTTTCCGCTGGCCCTCGACCTTGGCTCGCACGGCGACGAAATCGCGGCGGCGCTGGGCGAGCGCGCGGCCGTCGGCTGCCTGGTGCGTGCCGATCTCGGCCACGGCTTTGCACAACGGGCGCGCGGTCCCGCGGTGGTGGCCGACGAGGAGTTCCTGCCATTCGCGCCGGAGAGCTTCGACCTGGTCCTGAGCGCCATGGATCTGCACTGGGTCAACGACCTGCCCGGCACCCTGATCCAGATCCGCCGCATTCTCCGTCCCGACGGTCTCCTGCTGGGCGCCATGCTGGGCGGCGCCACCCTGTGGCAACTGCGCCAGGCGCTGGCGGCGGCCGAAAGCGAGGTCGAAGGCGGCCTCAGCCCGCGCGTCTCGCCCTTCGCCGATCTGCGCGACGCGGCGGGCCTCCTGCAGCGCGCCGGCTTTGCCTTGCCGGTGGCCGACAGCGAGACGATCGACGTCGAGTACGAAAGCGCACTGGCGCTGATGCGCGACCTCGGCGCCATGGGCGAGAGCAATCTCGTCGTCGAGCGCCGCCGCGGCCTGTCGCGCCGCACCACCCTGCTGCGCGCCGCGGAGATCTATGGCGAGCGTTTCGCCCTGCCCTCCGGGCGCGTCACGGCAAGCTTCGAGGTGCTCTTCCTGCATGGCTGGGCGCCGCACGACTCACAGCCCAAGCCGCTCAAGCCGGGCAGTGCCCAGCGGCGGCTGGCCGACGCGCTGGGCACTTCGGAATTGAGCGCCGGCGAGAAAGTGGAGCGAGGCTAGATCGTGCCTGTCGTTAAATTGCCGTTCGGCGACGTGTTAGCGGAAAGCTTTAGCTTCTTCTTCGCCAACATTCGCCTCTTCTTCCACCTCGTCACCATTCCGTGGCTCATGTCGATCGTCATCTGGATCGCGAGCGTGGCGATCGCCAACAATTCCCCGCTCGCGGTGCTGGTGGGCAAGGCAGTCGACGTGATCCCGACCGTGATGTTCATGGTGGCCTGGCAGAGAGTGGTCCTGCTCGGGACCCCATCGCGGCGACCGTCTGCCTGGTCTCGGGTGGTCGGCGCGCGAATCGGCCTATCTCATGCATCTCATCAAAGTCGCCGGCATGACTTTCGTGCTCGTCTCTGCCTTTATCCTTACCGTTGGTTCCCTGGATCCTGGTGCGCTCGGCGCGGGCGCGCCGATCGATCCTGAACTCGTCCGTCAGCAGGCGATGGCCGCACCGTTGGGTGTCGGGTTCGTCGTTTCGGCGCTGTTGGCGTTGCGCGTCAGCTACGGTCTTGCCGCCACTGCAGTCGACGTGCCTTTTTCGCCGCGTCTCTCCTGGACGTACAGCCGCGGCAACGCCTGGATCATCATCAGCATGCTCTTCCTGACCTTTTCCATCGGCGCCATCGTCACCCAGACGGTGGCGAACATCGTCGAGTTCGGCCTGATGCGCCTGCTTGGCGCCCGAGAAGCTGCGACGGTCATCGCCTGGACTGCGGCGATCCTGATTGCCTATGGCGGCGCCGGCCTCGCGGCGACCGTTCAGGCCGTCATCTTTCGCCGGTTGCTGGCTTGGCGCGAAGGGGCGCCGCTACCCGCACTTCGCCCGTCATAGAAGGTCGCGCAGCAGCCCCACCAGCGGCAGGTCGGCCGGCGGCATGGGGAAGCGTCCGAGCTCGGCGGGCATGACCCATTTCAGCGCCTGGCCTTCGCGCGGACGCGGCATGCCGTTCCATTTGCGACAGGCGAACACCGGCATCAGCAGGTGGAACTTTTCATAGCCGTGACTGGCAAAGGCGATCGGCGCCAGGCAGCTCGTCGCCGTCTCGATGCCGAGTTCCTCGTGCAGCTCGCGCACCAGCGCCTCTTCCGGGGTCTCGCCGGGATCGACCTTGCCGCCGGGAAACTCCCACAGCCCGGCCATCGACTTGCCTTCGGGCCGCTGGGCGATCAGCACCCGGCCGTCGGCATCGACCAGCGCCACCGCGGCGACCAGCACGAGCGGACGCTCACCCAGCGGCGGTGGGCCACCCGGGCACTCCTCGTCGAAGTCAGCGCTCAAGAACGGTAGCTGCCGTTGATGTCGATGTAGCCGTGCGTCAGGTCGCAGGTCCACACGGTGGCGCGGCCGCGGCCGATGCCGAGATCGATGTCGATCACGATGTCGGTGCCCTTGATGTGCCGGGCCACCGGCGTCTCGTCGTAGTTGGGCACGACCTGGCCGCCGTCGGTGATCCGGACGCCGCCGATCGAGATCCTGAGCTTGTCGCGGTCGGCGCGCTCGCCCGACTTGCCGACCGCCATGACGATGCGGCCCCAGTTGGCGTCTTCGCCGGCGATCGCGGTCTTGACCAGCGGCGAATTGGCGACCGAGAGCCCGATCTTGCGGGCCGCGCCGTTCGACGAGGCGCCGCCGACATTGATGGTCACGAACTTGCTGGCGCCTTCGCCGTCGCGGGCGAGCAATTGGGCAAGGTCGATCAGCACCTCGTCGAGCGCGCGCTTGAAGTCGACCAGGACCGGATCGTCGGCCTCCTCGACCGGCGCGTGGCGGGCGGCGCCGGTGGCGACCATCAGCAGCGTGTCGCTGGTCGAGGTGTCGCCGTCGACGGTGACGCAGTTCAGCGACTTGTCGGCGGCGTCCGTCAGCAGCTTCTGCAGCACGCCGCTCGGGATCTTGGCGTCGGTGAAGACGAAGGCCAGCATGGTCGCCATGTCGGGCGCGATCATGCCCGAGCCCTTGAGGAAGCCATTGATGGTCACCGTCCGCTCGCCGATCTTGGCCTGGCGCGTGGAGAGCTTTGGAAAGGTGTCGGTCGTCATGATGGCGGCGGCGGCGGCGGCCCAGCTGTCCTCGCGCCCCGCCTTGATGAGGGCGGGCACGACGGCGGCGATCTTCTCCCAGTCGAGCGGCTGGCCGATCACGCCGGTCGAGGCCATGAAGACCTCGTTGCGCGGACAGCCCAGCGCCTGGGCAATGGCGCGCGTGCTCTCCTCGACCGCCTTGTCGCCGGCCTTGCCGGTGAAGGCATTGGCGTTGCCGGCATTGACGACGATGGCGCGCACCTTGCCGCGGGCCAGGTTCTTGCGGCACCAGTCGACCGGCGCCGAGGAGGTCTTGGACCGGGTCAGCACGCCGGCAATCGTGGCGCCGGCCGGCACCACCGCCAGGATGACGTCGTCGCGGTCCTTGTAACGCACGCCGGATCGCGCCGCCGCGAGCTTGACGCCGGCGATGCGCGGCAGCGTCGGCGTCGTCTTAGGCGCGAGCGGCGATAGGGCGTGCTTGACGGCCATGGAACTCCCCTTGCGGGCGGCGGAGTCCCGCTCCGCCGCTCCGAACGGCGGAGACTACACCAGAAACGCCCAAAAACGGGAGTTTTACTTGGTAGCGGCCGGAGGCGCGGCGGCCGGCGGACGAGCGGGCGCGGCCGGCGAGCGCCGGCGGGCTTCGCCGGGGCCGCCGCCTCGGCCTTGCTGCCGTCCATGTTGAACTTCTCGATCTTGGCGCCTGACCGCAGCTGGTCGAGCTGCGCCGTCACGGCCTCGCGGGACATTTCCTCGCGCAGCTGGTCGGCGAGCTCCTCGAAGGCCGGCGGCGGCGCCTTGCGACGGTCCTCGAGTTTGATGACATGGTAGCCGAACTGCGTCTTGACCGGCGTCTCGGTGAGCTCGCCCTTCTTGAGCGCGAAGGCTGCGTCGGCGAACTCCTTTACCATGTCGGACTTCTTGAACCAGCCGAGATCGCCGCCCTCGGCACCAGAGGCCTTGTCGGTCGACTTCTCCTTGGCGAGCTTGTCGAAGGCAGCGCCTTTCTTGAGGTCGGCGATGATCGCCTTGGCCTCGTCCTCGGTGGCGACCAGGATGTGGCGCGCATGCACCTCCTCCTCGGACGGCATCGACTTCAGGCGTTCTTCATAGCGCTGCTGCAGTTTTTCCGCCGTGACCTTGCGGGCGATCTCGCGCTGGATCCAGAAATCCTGCAGGACCTGCTCTTCGACGAAAGCCATGCGCTTCTTGAAGGCAGGATCCTCGTTGACCTTGCTCTTCTTGCCCTCCTGCACCACGAGCTTGCTGTCGATGATGCGGTCGAGAAGGGCGGGAAACACGGCCTGCAGCGGCATGTTACGGTACTGTTGCGGCAGCGACTGCTGGGCGATCTCGAGCTCCGACAAACGGACAGGCTGGCCGTTGACCGTGGCGACCACGGGATCCTTGAGCGGCTGGGCGGCCTGCGCCGGCGGCTTGGCGGGCGGCTTGGCAGCGCCGTGCGCCGCGGGCGGAGGCGTCGCCGGCTGCTGGGCGACGGCAGGACCCGCGATTGCGGCGACTGCGCAGCAAAGGACGATCAGGCGCAGGGGGCGCAAGCGATGGCTCATGACACGCTCCGGAAAAACTCGAGAATGAAGGCAGCCCAATCCGTTTACACAGGCCCGCTCGGGCCAAGCAAGCGTCGCCTCCCCGGCAGGCGGGGTGATGCCGGTGGATTGCGGCACTTTTTCGTGAGCACGGTGTCGGCGATGCGGCGGGAAGCGGCTAAACTGTCCGCCCAGGACAGCCGATCGGTCTGTCGCGGGTCGGCGCGTTGACACTGGCGGATGCGCTCTCTATCTCTGGCTAGGACGGCGGGCCGCAGGGCCCGCCTAAGTCATTACAATATAGAGGTTTTCATGCTGGGGGCGCTCGCCCGAGGCCTGTTCGGCACAGCCAATGATCGCGTCGTCAAAGGCTTCGACAAGCCGGTGGCGAAGATCAACGCCCTCGAGCCGGAGCTGGCCAAGCTGTCCGACGAGCAGCTGCGCGCCAAAACCACCGAATTCCGCGAGCGTCTGGCCAAGGGCGAGACAGCTCGACGATCTGCTCGTCGAGGCCTTCGCCACGGTGCGCGAGGCGGCCAAGCGCACGCTCGGCCAGCGCCACTTCGACGTCCAGCTCAAGGGCGGCATGGTGCTGCATCAGGGCAAGATCGCCGAGATGAAGACCGGCGAAGGCAAGACCCTGGTCGCCACCCTGCCGGTCTATCTCAACGCCCTCGAAGGCAAGGGCGTGCATGTCGTGACGGTGAACGACTATCTGGCTCGCCGCGACTCGGAATGGATGGGAAGGGTCTATACCTTCCTTGGCCTCACGGTCGGCGTGATCGTGCACGATCTCGACGACGAGCAGCGCAAGGCCGCCTACGCCTGCGACGTCACCTACGGCACCAACAACGAGATCGGCTTCGACTACCTGCGCGACAACATGAAGTACCGGCTCGACGCCATGGCGCAGCGGCCGTTCAACTATGCCATCGTCGACGAGGTCAATTCGATCCTGATCGACGAGGCGCGCACGCCGCTCATCATCTCCGGCCCGGCCGAGGATTCCTCCGAGCTCTACCGCCGCGCCGACACGGTGATCCCGCGCCTCCAGGCCGACCATTTCGAGAAGGACGAGAAGAACCGCACGGTGGTCCTGACCGACGCCGGCGTCGAGGCGGTGGAGGACATCCTGCGCGGCGACGGGCTGCTGGCCGAGGGCATCAGCCTCTATGCCCCGAACATGGTCTCGGTGCTCCATCACGTGACGCAGGCGCTGCGCGCCCACAAGCTGTTCTCACGCGACGTCGACTACATCGTCAAGGACGGCCAGGTCGTCATCATCGACGAGTTCACCGGCCGCATGATGTCCGGCCGGCGCTACTCCGAGGGCCTGCACCAGGCGCTCGAGGCCAAGGAGAAGGTCGAGATCCAGCGCGAGAACCAGACGCTCGCCTCGATCACCTTCCAGAACCTGTTCCGCATGTATCCCAAGCTGGCCGGCATGACCGGCACGGCGCTGACCGAGGCCGCCGAGTTCGGCGAGATCTACCGCCTCGAGGTGGTCGAGATCCCGACCAATGTCCCGGTCGGGCGCAAGGACGCCGACGACGAGATCTACCGCACGCTCACCGACAAGACGCGCGCCATCGTCAAGCTCGTCGAGGAATGCCGCGCGCGCCAGCAGCCGATGCTGGTCGGCACGGTGTCGATCGAGAAGTCCGAGGCGCTGGCGGAGGAGCTCAAGAAGGCCGGGATCCCGCACAACGTGCTGAATGCGCGCTTCCACGACCAGGAGGCCGAGATCGTGGCCCAGGCCGGCCGGCCGGGCTCCGTCACCATCGCCACCAACATGGCCGGCCGCGGCACCGACATCCAGCTGGGCGGCAACGCCGACATGCTGGTACGCCAGTCCGAAGCCGCCATCGCCGCCAAGTTCGCCCGACGAGGCCGAGCGCAAGGCCGAGCTCGAGCGCGTCGCGGCGGAGATCAAGGCGGAGGTCTTGCGCAATCGCGAGATCGTGCTCAAGGCGGGCGGCCTCTACGTGGTCGGCACCGAACGCCACGAGAGCCGGCGCATCGACAACCAGCTGCGCGGCCGCTCGGGCCGCCAGGGCGATCCCGGCGCCTCGAAATTCTTCCTGTCGCTGGAAGACGACCTGATGCGCATCTTCGGCAACAACAAGGTGCTCGACTGGGTCCAGAAGAAGGGCATGGCCGACGACGAGGCGCTGACCCACCGCTGGCTCAACAAGGCGCTGGAGACGGCGCAGGGCAAGGTAGAGGCGCGCAACTTCGAGATCCGCAAGAACCTGCTGCGCTTCGACGACGTCATGAACAGCCAGCGCCAGGAGATCTACAAGGAGCGCATCGAGCTGATGGCGACCGAGGACGTCTCGGACACCGTGGCCGGCATGCGCCGCGACGTGGTCGACAGCCTGGTGACGCGGACCATCCCCGAGAATGTCTATGCCGAGCAGTGGAAGATCGCCGAGCTCAAGGAAGACGTGCAGCGCCTGTTCGGCCTCGACCTGCCGGTCGATGCCTGGGCGAAGGAAGAAGGCATCGCCGACGAGGAGATCAGGACGCGGCTGAACGACGCCGTCGACCGGCTGTTCGCCCAGAAGGCGGCGCAGTACGGACCGGACGTCTGGCGTCAGGTCGAGAAGAGCGTGCTGATGCAGCTCTTCGATCAGAGCTGGAAGGATCACCTGCTGCACCTCGACCATCTGCGCCAGGGCATCGGGCTCCGGGCCTACGGCCAGAAGGACCCGCTCAACGAATACAAGCGCGAGGCGTTCAATCTCTTCAGCGACCTGCTGACCGGCCTGCGCGAGCAGGTGGTAAGCCTGCTCGCCACCCTGCAGCTCCGCATGGAGCAGCCGGCGATGCCCGAGATGCCGACGCAGATGCAGGAAGTCCACGAGGATCCCGCGCTCGCCACCGCCATGAGCGACGACCCGGCGTTCGATCCGGCCGATCCCGACGGCGGCGGAGTCACCACCCTGCCGCGCACGCGCGTGGCCAAGGCCGTGCTCGATCCCAACAATCCCTCGACCTGGGGCAAGGTCGCGCGCAACGCGACCTGCCCATGCGGCTCAGGCAAGAAGTTCAAGCACTGCCACGGCCGCGTTTAGGTTTAGCACGTCGCGCTTCCAGCAGCGATGCGCAGGCATCGAATGCTGCCTTCCTGAATTCCGGCCACCGCTCGTCCGGCTCGGCCTGGGCGAGGCGGAACATTGCCGTGCCGTTACCTCTTGGTCAGGGGCTGACGGCTGACAGGGGGGCGCCGCGTACCGGCGTGTGCAGCGCGCGGCCCATCGACAGAAAGGTAAGGAGATCGAAAGCGAAGGCGTCGAGCTTGGCCGTCAGCACGCGATTGGATCGTGTCAGCCAGTTGTAGCCCATGACCGCCGGCAAGGCGACGGCGAGGCCGATGCCGGTCATGATCAGCGCCTCGCCGACCGGGCCCGCGACCTTGTCGAGCATGCCCGAGCCGCTCATGCCGATCGCCACCAGCGCGTGGTAGACGCCCCATACCGTGCCGAACAGGCCGACGAATGGCGCGGTGGCGCCGATAGTGGCCAGCATCGTGAGGCCGTTCTCGAGCGACGTCGTTTCCTCGTCGAGCACCTTCTTGATGGTGCGCGTCAGGAATTCCTGCTCGCTGCCGATCTCCTCCAGGCGGTCATCGCCGAACTTCGCATGATGCGCCTGGGCATGCAGCGCGTGGGCGGTCAGATGGCCGAACGGCTCGCGTACGCCATGCACGCTGAGCTCGTTCTGCACCGCCTCGAGCGACGTGGCGCTCCAGAAGAACGTCAGGAACTTCTGGCTGCGCTTCTGGCGGATGACCTGGCTGACGCCCTTGTAGACGATCAGGTACCAGGAAATCACGGACATGCTGGCGAGAACGACCAAGAGCACCCGTGCGGCGACGTCGGACTGCTGAAGGAAATGGCCGAAGCCCAGGGATGATGCGTCGCCCATGACTCGCGCTTCTACCGCCCAGCTCATTGGTCGAGACCCGGAACACGGCCCTGACGGCCCAAGGGAACTGTTACATTGACCGACTAGAATGTTATATCATAATATTACTCTAGCGGCTTCGGAAAGCTGCTGCTGAACACAAGGGGGAGTGATGCGGCGGCACGTCGACTGTCTGACATTGGTCTCGAGCCTGATCGCCGCGGCGATGCCTGCCGCCGCGCAACCCCAGCCGCAGGAGACCCCCGTCGACCCCGCCCTCGGGATTACCGTCACGGCGACGCGGCTGGACGAGGCGCGGAGCTCGATCCAGCCCAGCCTCGGCGCCACGGTCTACGACTTCACCTCACGCACCATCGGCAACGTCCCGTTGGGCGAGAACGCGTCCCTAAACCAGGTGTTGCTGCGCGCGCCTGGCGTCGTGCAGGACAGTTTCGGCCAGATCCACGTGCGCGGCGACCACGGCAACGTGCAATACCGCCTCGACGGCGTGCAGCTGCCCGAAGGCCTGTCGCTGTTCAACAACATCCTGGCCACGCGCTATGCCGACCAGATGTCGCTGCTCACCGGCGCCTTGCCCGCCCAGTACGGCCTGCACACGGCGGGCATCGTCGACATCACCTTGAAGTCGGGCACGACCAATCCCGGCGCCGAGGCATCGATGACCATAGGCTCGCGCGACTATGCCCAGCCCGCCTTCTCCTACGGCGGGCGCACGGGCAAAATCGACTACTTCGCCGCCGGCCAGTTCATCCACAATGGCCTCGGCATCGAGAACCCGACCTTGTCCATGACGCCGATCCATGACGATACAGACCAGTGGTACGGACTCGCCAAGGTCACCGGCATCGTCGACGAGAATACGCGGCTCGCCTTCATCGGCGGCGGAGCGAACTCGCGCTTTCAGATCCCCAACGTTCCCTTCCAGACGCCGGCCTTCACGGTCAACGGCATCAATAACTGGAACAGCTCGATTCTCGACCAGCGCCAGTGGGAGAAATCCTACTTCGGCATCGCCTCGCTGCAGAAGAGCTACCAGGACGTCAACTTCCAGCTTTCGGGCTTCACCCGCTACTCCAGCCTCTCCTACCAACCCGATTCATTCGGCGACCTGCTGTACAATGGCATCGCGCCTTGGACCAAGCGGACCAGTCTCGCCACCGGCGTACAGGGCGATGGAAGCTGGAAGGTGGCCAATGCCCACACCTTGCGCGGCGGCTTCCTGGTGCAGCGCGAGCGCGCCACCAGCTTCACCAACGGCAACACCCTGCCGCTGGTCGCCGATCCCGACAACCCGGGCGGCGACCTCATCCCGTCCGACCAGCCGCTGGGCTTCACCGACGGCTCCGATCTCACCGGATGGACCTACAGCGTCTATCTGCAGGATGAATGGCGGATCGTGCCCACCGTCACGATGAATTTCGGGCTGCGTTTCGACGCCATCAACGCCGCCACTCAGGAGAACCAGCTCAGCCCGCGCATCAACGTCGTGTGGCAGCCCAGTGAGATGTTCACCTTCCGCGCCGGCTATTCCCGCTACTTCACCCCGCCGCCCCTCCTCCAGGTGAGCGCCAGCTCGATCGCGACGCTGGCCGGCACGGTCGCCGCGCCCGAAGTGACGACGAACGATGCCGTGAGGGCCGAGCGTGCCGACTATTTCGATGTCGGCGTCACCGCCAAGCCGGTGCGCGGCCTGACCGTGGGGCTGAGCGCCTATTACAAGATCGCCCAGAACCTCTTGGACGAAGGCCAGTTCGGCGCCCCCATCTCGCTCACCTCGTTCAACTACGCCAATGCCATCGTCAAGGGCGTCGAGTTCAACGCGAGCTACGACGAAGGACCCTGGTCGGTCTATTTCAACGGCGCCTTTGGCAATGGCATCGGCAACAACATCAACTCCGCGCAGTTCAATTTCGCTGCGGACGAGCTTGCCTACATCGCCAATCACTACATCACGCTCGACCATAGCCAGGGCTGGACGGCGTCGACCGGCGCCGCCTACACCTTCAACCAAAGCACGGATTGGGCGACGCGGATCTCTGCCGACATGCTGTTCGGCAGCGGTCTGCGCACGACCGTGGTCACTCCCAACGACGTGTCGCTGCCCAACTACGCCGTCGTCAATGCCTCGCTCGTGCAGAAGATCCCGATCAGCGTCAGCAAGGGCACGCAGGTCCGCATCGACGTCATCAACCTGTTCGACAACAGCTACCAGATCCGCGACGGCGCGGGCGTCGGCGTGGGCGCTCCCCAGTTCGGCCAGCGGCGGACCTTCCTGGTGACCCTGGCGCAAAAGTTCTGATCCGACCCGCGGCTGCGGCCGCGGTCGGCATTGGCCTGCGAACGTGCGTCGCGTTGACTCCGGCGATGATGTTATATTGTATCTAATACCATTGGGAGCTGCCTCGTGGAGACCACGTGAACAGTGACCTTTTGACCATGATCGTCCTCGTAACCGAAGGCGTTGTCCTGATGCGCGGCGGCCGGGCGGTCGCCGCCTTGCCGGACCTGAAGCTCGCGCGCGGTCGGTCCGTCGCCATTCTCGGCGCCTCCGGCTCGGGCAAGACGACGGCCCTCATGGCCCTTGCCGGCATTCGTGCGCCGGCAAGCGGCGCAATACGCGTCGAAGACACGGCACTGTGGGCATTGTCCGCCTCCGCGCGCGACCGATTCCGCGGCCGCCGGATCGGCCTTGTCTTCCAGTCCTTCCACCTCATCGACGCCGTGAGTGTCGCCGCCAATCTCACGCTCGCGGCGCGCTGCGCCGGCCTGCCGCCGGACAGCAGGCGCATGGACCACCTTCTGGAAACGCTCCAGATCACCCAGCTGCGCCGCCGGCGGGCGGATCGCATCAGCCACGGTCAGGCGCAGCGAGTGGCCATCGCGCGCGCGCTTTTCAACAAGCCCGCCGTCGTGTTCGCCGACGAGCCGACGTCGGCCCTGGACGATGCATCCACGGTGCGCTTGCTGGCATTGCTGAAGGATACCGCGGCGACCGAGGGGGCGGGCCTCATCATCGCCACCCACGATCGGCGGGTCATCGACTTCGTCGACGAGACCATCGAGCTGCGGCCGGTCCGATGAGCTTCGTCGCCCTCGCTTTCGCCTATTTGCGCCGGCGCTGGGGTCAGGCGCTTCTGTCGATCTTCGTTGGTGCCCTCGGGATCGCGGCGGTGGCGACGGCAATCGTGGGCTTCGACGCCCTGCCGCGAGCGGCACGGCGTGCGTGGGGTGGCGTCGATCTCGTCGTCGGGCCCAAGGGGTCGGCGTTAGATCTGGTGCTGTGCTGTGCGCTTCACGTTTCCGAGCCGCGCGGCCTGGTTTCGGTCAAGGCGGCGATGGCGGCGGTCGGCAATCCGACGATCCGCGCGGCTGCACCCATTGCGCTCGGGGACAGCGTGAACGGCTGGCGGATCATGGGCAGCACGCCCGCCCTTCTTGACATTTACCGCGCAAAGATCGCCTCGGGACAGATGTGGACCGGCAAGCTCCAGGCGGTGCTTGGCGCCCGCGCCGCACGCGCGTTGAATCTCCGGATCGGCGACAGTTTCGTCGGCGCACATGGGCTGGCGGCCGGCGGCGAATTGCACGACAAGTTTCCCTACAAGGTTTTCGGCATCCTGGAGCCCACCGGATCGGCGCTCGACCGGCTGGTGCTGACCGACATCGAAACCGTACGCTACGTGCACGTCGAGCAGGCCAAGGCCGAAATTGCCGAACACGGATCGACCGACGAGCCGACTGTCGCCAATCTTCCCGATGCCGCGACGGCGATCGTCGCCTCCTACCGCATGCCGACGGCGGCTGCCTTCATGCCGCGCCGAATCGACGCGACGGACAATCTTTCTGCTGCGAGTCCGACTCTCGAGATCGCGCGCCTCATGGGTTACCTCCGCCCCCTGACGACCGCCGTGACCGGCCTCGGACTGCTTCTTGTCGCCATCGCGGCCAGCGGCGCGGCCGTCGGCCTGATGGCCACGATGAATGCGCGAACCCGCGACCTGGCCCTGTTGCGGGCGCTCGGCGCAGGTCCGATCAAGATCGCGATGGTGGCCTTTGCCGAAGCATCGATGATCATGGCAGCCGCCCTCGTGCTGGGCAGCGCCCTGACGGCAGGCTTCCTGATGATCAGCCGCGACGTTCTGGCTGACAAGACGGGACTGCTCCTGCAGCCGCAGCTCGGTTGGGATCAAATCGCGATGCTGCTGCTTGGCACGATATCGGTTACCATCGTGGCCGCTGCGTTTCCGGCTCTCCGGGCCATTCACACCCAGATAGAGGAGCTCCTGCAGTCATGAACCTCAGAGCCATCGGATTGCTTGTGGCGCCGTTGCTGGCGGCGGCGCTGATGCCATCGCTGCCGGCCCGGGCGATCCAGCCGGTCAGCCAGCCCGCCGGCGAGGCCGCGGCGCAGAAATGGCTGCCCAAGGTCCGCGACACGCTGTGGACCAAGCTCATGAAATGCGAAGTCGGCTACAACGACAAGAGCGGCGCCTACAGCATCCAGGTCACACCCGAGGTCAAGGCGCTCGATGGACAGACGGTCACGGTGCGCGGCTTCGTCCTGCCGATGGACGGCTCGGACCGCACCAAGCATTTCCTCGTCAGCCGCAACACGCCGGTATGCATGTACTGTCCGCCGGGTCAGCCCAACGAGGTCGTCGAAGTGCGGTCGCCACATGCCATCGAATGGACCGACAAGATCGCCACGGTGACGGGCAAGTTCAGGCTGATAAACGACGGGGAGAAGGCTCTCTTCTTCAAGATCGAGAACGCCCAGGTGAAGGAATAAGACGCGCGCACGCAGCCAGCAGGCTGCGCGCCCGTGCCACCGTGAGCCGGCCCGACCATTTGGCACAGACCTCGCCGTTTGCCGTGATGCTGCGCGCATAGGGAAGGATGCCGGTGTCGTTGCCGGCGTCACGCAGGACGGCATTCGGTGACGCCCCGGCCTTGCTTTTGGCGACGGCTTCCAGACGAACGGATACTGCACGCAGTTCTGCCCGCGCGCGGTCTTCGTCGTCGAGAATGACGATACGTATGCGCACGCCGTCCTGGCCTGCGATCTCGGCCACGGCCGGCAACTCGAGACGGCACGGCGTGCAGGTCGGTGAATAGAAGACTTCGAGCGTCGCAGGAGGCAAGTCAGGAGGAAGTGGCGGCATTTGTAGGCCTGACGGAGGAGCGCGAATCGTAGCAGCCAAAAGCAAAATGCAACAATACCCAATACCGACACCGCTTTAGCCAGCGGCAAGGGCGTCCGTCGTAGGCGTGGGTGCGTGGTATTCCGGACCTCCTGGTGACCCTGGCGCAAAAATTCTGACCGCCAACCGACATGATTTGGCAGCGTCGGACGTGCTAAACGCTGTTCCATGCTCGATAACCCGCTTCCCCATGTCGTGCCGCTCGAAGGCGGCTCCAATTTCCGCGACCTCGGCGGCTACGCCACCGCCGACAACCGCCTTGTGCGCCGCGGCGCGGTGTTCCGCTCGGCCCATCTCGGCAACCTGACGGACGAGGATCGCGCCGCGCTCGGCCGGCTGGGCGTCCGCACCATCGTCGACCTGCGCGGAGTCAACGAGGCGGCCGAGACGCCGCATCGCATCGACGGCGTCGCGTGCCGCATCGTCGGCGCCCACATCGAGCCCGGCGTCGGCGAGAGGATACGCGACGCCGTGGCCGACGGCAGCGCCAACCCGCATCTCATGATGCAGTTCCTGACCGATCACTATCGCGACTATCCGCGCCGCTGCGCGCCGGGCTTCCGCACCCTGTTCGCCACCTTGAGCGACGGCACGCACCGGCCGCTGGTGTTCCACTGCACGGCCGGCAAGGACCGCACGGGCTTCGCCTCGGCGCTGCTGCTCACCCTGCTCGGCGTGCCGTGGGAGACGGTGATGGACGACTATCTCCGCACCAACGACCTGTGGACCGGCCATGTCGGCCGCTATCCCGAGCTCGACATCGACACCCGCGCCGCCATCGTCGAGGCGCGCACGCCCTATCTCGAAGCCGCGTTCGAAGTGGTGCGCGCCGACTTCGGCGGCCCCGAGGCATTCGCGGAAGGCGCGCTGGGGATCGATGCGGCGGCGCGCGAACGGCTCAGGGCGGATTTGCTGGAGTAGCGGGTTCCGCGCTACGCAGGCGCCATGAGCGACACGCAGCACGACACTCCCGAACCCTTCAAGGTCGACATTCCCGAGCGGACGCTGATCGATCTCGACGAACGCCTGCGCCGCTGGCGGCCGCCGACAGCCATCGCCGACAACGGCTCGTGGGCCTCCGGCACCGATCCCGGCTTCCTGGCCGAGCTGGTCGAGTACTGGCGCCACGGTTACGACTGGCAGCGCTGCCAGGAGGCGATCAACCGCTGGCCGAACTACCTGGTCGATATCGGCCCGCAGCGCCTGCATTTCATTCGCGAGCCGGGCACCGAGGTCGAGGGCGCGCCGCGGCCAATGCCGCTGGTCATCACCCACGGCTGGCCGGGCTCGATCGTCGAGTTCCTGCACATCATCGATGCGCTGGCCCATCCCGAGAACCACGGGGGCGATCCGCTCGACGCCTTCGACGTCATCGCCCCGTCCTTGCCAGGCTACGGCTTCTCGGGTCCGCCGATCCGCGGCGACGGCAGCATGGGCCCGATCGGCCCGCGCGACATTGCGGGCCTGTGGCACAGGCTCGTCCACGAAACGCTCAACTACCGCCGGCCCTACGGCGTACAGGGCGGCGACTGGGGCGCCGTCGTCTCCTCCTGGGCGGCCTTCGACCATCCGGTGACGGAGGAGAAGGACGACTGGAAGTCGGGTGTGCTCGGGCTGCACCTCAACATGATCGGACTGCGGCCCGGCATCGATCTCCGAAAGACCAAGTTCAGCGCCGCCGAGCAGGCATGGCTCGACAAGGTGCAGGCCGAGCGCGACGAGAAAACTGCCTACCAGCGCATCCAGGCGACGCGGCCGCAGACGCTGGGCGTGGCGCTGACCGACTTGCCGGTCGGACTGGCCGCCTGGATCGTCGAGAAATTCCAGGCCTGGAGCGATTGCGGCGGCAACCCGCTCAACCGCTTTTCCATGGACCTGCTGCTCGACAATATCATGGTCTATTGGCTGACCGGCACCGCCGGCACGGCGACTTGGCTCTATCGCGGCGTCACCCAGCAGCAGAACCGCGCCCTGCCCGCGGGCAAGCGGGTCGAGACGCCGACCGGCTTCGCCGCCTTTCCCGCCGACCTCGCCCCGCCGCCACCCAAGGAATGGATCGAGCGTTCCTTCAACCTGCGCCGCCACACGCTCATGCCAAAGGGCGGCCACTTCGCCGCCCTCGAGGAGCCCGAGCTGCTGGTCGAGGACATCCGCGCCTTCTTCCGCCCGTTACGATTTGGAGCGGCGAACGACTGAGCCCAGATCAGTTACTTCCAATATGCTTGCAAACGGAAGTAACTGGACTATATCTTCGGGATGCCAAGTTCCCCGCTCGCGGCAATCCTGCGACTTCTTCGCGCCCAGTCCTTCGTGGAAGCGAGGCTCGATCCCGGCCTCGGCTCGATACACGGCCTGGCGCTGCGTGAGCTCATGCTTTTGATGCAACTCGACCACGAGCCCCTCGGCCGGTTGCGGCGCGTCGACTTGGCCGGTCGGCTGAACGTCAGCCAGTCGACCGTCACGCGGATGGTTATACCGTTGGAGAAGCTAGGCTTTGTCCGGCGAGAAGCCGACCCGCGTGACGCCCGGGTTGGCTATGTCGTGCTGACCAAGGCCGGCCGGCAGCGCGTGGCCGAGGCGCGACTCACGCTCGAACGAATGGCGGCCAACATTTTCCGCGATCGCTGGAGCGACGCAGAGATCGCGACCCTCTCCAGCCTGCTTGGCCGCTTCACCGCGGCGCTCCCTGGCGATCTCACCTGAGGTCGTCAGCCAAGCGTCGCCGTCGCCTGCGCCGCGATCGTGCCCTTGGGCGTCACCGTCCACAGTTCGGCGCCCTTGCCGTCTGCGGTCGGCCGGCCGATCACGTCGAACGGCGCGGTGTCGAACAGCGGCGCGCGGGCGCGCACGGCGAAGGTCTTGATCTTCCTGCCCGGCATCGAATCGCGCAGCAGGTCGAACAGGCATTGCTGGGCGAACGGCCCATGCACCACCAGACCGGGATAGCCCTCGGTCTCGAGGCAGTAGGTGCGGTCGTAGTGGATGCGGTGCGGGTTGAAAGTGATCGCCGAATAGCGGAACAGCATCACCGAATCAGGTTTCATGGTGCGCCGCCACGGCACGTCGGCGGGCGCTGCGTCACGTACCGGAACGCCGCTCTTCTCGCCCGCTTTCACCTCCTCGCGGAACACCGTGCTGGCGGCCTCGGTGAGGGCGAGGCCGCGCGGCGTGAAAATGCGGCGCGTCTGGGTGGTGACGACCAGCGTGCCGGTGCTGCCGCTGCGCAGCTGGATGTCGGTGAACTCGATCTCGCGCCTGAGCTTGTCGCCGACCCGGATGTCGCCATCGAAAGTGAAGGTGGAGCCGGCATACATGCGCCTTGGCATCGGGATCTTGGGGAGCACACCGCCCTCGAAGGCGGCGCCGTCCCGACCCAGCGAAGCGCGACGCGCATAGGAGTGCAGGAAGCAGAGATGCCAGCCCGGTGCGATCGCCTCGCCCTCCGCTGGCACTTTGTCGAGGCGATCGAAGGTGGCGATCATGGCCTTGAGGGGCGCCTGCGTGACGACATCCTCGTCCTCGATCTTGCGGCCCAGTTCCTTCCTCAGCGGTTCAATGTCGATTGTCATGGCTCTCCCTTCCGGCCGTCACCGAGCCTAAACAATCCTGCGGCCTGATTCGCCAGGCGAGGTTCAATGAAATCTCGCTGCTGCCGCAGATCGAAAAGCGAGAGCGACCGGCGCTGCTCGTCCGGTCGCGGGGATTGTTCACTCCAGGACACTCGGTCCCGATCGGCACTAGTATAGGTTTCTGCACGATTGAGCCCGGGGGAGACCGATAGATGACGGCAGGACAGGCACCGGCGAGCGGCCCCCTTTCGATCTGGTGGAAGGTCGCAGCCATAGTCACCATGGTGTTTGGCTTTGCGATCCTGATCGGATTGACGGTCGAGGCCTACCGCCAGGCACCGCCGATTCCGGCGCGGGCCGTCGGGCCCGGAGGCGCCGTCATCTTCACGAACGAGGACGTGACCGCGGGTCAACAGGTCTTCCTCAAGTACGGCCTCATGGCCAATGGCACGATATGGGGCCACGGCGCCTATCTCGGGCCCGACTTCTCGGCGCAATATCTGCACAACTGGGCCCTCGACATCGCCGATCGTGCCGCGCAGGCGCGATTCCGGCGACCCTATGGCCAGCTAACCCCGGAAGAGCGAGGCGAGATCGACGGCAGCGTCGCGCGGACGATGAAGGAGAACCGCTACGACCCCTCGACCGGCACCTTGACTTTGAGCGCGACAGACGCCGAGTCTTTCAAGCGCCAGATTGCCTACTGGACGGAATATTTCGTGACGCCGGCCAAGAACGGCGGCCTGGCCGTGAAGCTGATCGCCGATCCGCAGGAAATGCGCGAGCTGACCGCCTTCTTTGCCTGGACCGCATGGGCGTCGACCGCGGCCCGGCCCGGCACCGCTCACTCCTACACCAACAACTTTCCCTACGATCCGCTCGCCGGCAACGTGCTGACCGGCGGGCCCGTCATCTACAGCGTGCTCAGCCTTGTGTTCCTGCTTGGCGGCACGGCCATCGTGTTGCTCGCCTTCGGCAAGTTCGCCCAACTCGGCTGGCACAGCCCGCAATGGCGACCGGCACATGCGGCCACGCCGCCGACACCGGCGGCGGTCGTCGAGACGACGCCCACTCAACGAGCCTCGCTCAAGTTCATGGCCGTCGCCGCCTTGCTGTTCCTCGGCCAGGCTCTCATCGGCGGCGGCGTCGCGCATTACCGGGCCGAACCCGGCAACTTCTTCGGCCTGGACCTGTCGGCATTCCTGCCGAGCAACCTGCTGCGCGTCTGGCATGTCCAACTCGCCATTCTGTGGATCGCGACCGCCTATGTCGGCGGGGCGCTGTTCGTGGCCGGCATGCTGGGCCGCAACGAGCCGGCCGGGCAACGCCCAGCCATCCATCTGCTGTTCGCCGCCGTCGTCTTCGTCGCTGTCGGCAGTCTGCTCGGCGAATGGGCCGGCATCCTGCAATGGCTGGGCACGGCGTGGTTCTGGTTCGGCAACCAAGGCTGGGAATATCTCGAGATCGGCCGGGCCTGGCAGATCCTCCTCGCCATCGGTCTCGTCTTCTGGTTCGCCCTGCTTTGGCGCAACGTGGCGCCGGCGCGGCGCGATCCAGAGCGCCGTGGTCTCATCGTGTTCTTCCTGATCGCCGCCGCGGCGATCCCGGTGTTCTATCTGCCGGCGCTTGTATATGACGGCACCACCCACTTCACGATCGTCGACACCTGGCGGTTCTGGATCATCCATCTGTGGGTCGAGGGCTTCTTCGAACTGTTCGTCACCGTCATCGTCGGCATCATTTTCTACGAACTCGGGCTGGTGGAGCGCGACACGGCGCTGCGCGTCATCTACCTCGATGTCATCCTGATCTTCGGCGGCGGGCTGATCGGCACAGGGCATCATTGGTACTTCAACGGCCAGACCGAGCTCAACATGGCACTGTCCGCAGCGTTCTCGGCACTCGAGGTGGTTCCCTTGACGCTGATCACGCTCGATGCCTGGGACTTCGTCAGCGTGACGAGGGGAGAGGGCAACGCGCCGTTCCGGCACAAATGGACGTTCTATTTCCTGATGGCGGTGGGTTTCTGGAACTTCACCGGCGCCGGCATCTTCGGCTTCCTCATCAACATGCCGATCGTCAGCTATTTCGAGATGGGCACGAACCTCACGCCCAATCACGGCCACGCCGCGATGATGGGCGTGTTCGGCATGCTGGGCGTTGCCTTGATGGTGTTCGTCCTGCGCCAGACGACGCCCGACGCGGCCTGGCCGCGCCTGGAGCGCTTCGTCCGGTGCGGTTTCTGGGGGCTCAACATCGGTCTCGCGATGATGGTGGTTTTCAGCCTGTTTCCCTCCGGCATCCTGCAGATGCACGACGTCATCCAGAACGGCTATTGGCACGCGCGCAGCCTCGCCTATACGGCGGGCACGCTGCCGCGGCTGCTCGAATGGCTGCGCATGCCCGGCGACCTGGTATTCATCTTCCTGGGCGCGCTGCCGATCGCGGTCGCCCTTTGCCTCGGCTATCTCGGGCTGTGGGCCAAGCGCCCGACGGCCTCCGCGGCACGGCCGGTTTCGGCGGAATAAGCGCGACCGGCATCCCCGCCTGGGATGCACCCGTCACTCGGCCGCGACGGCCAGGCCCATCTGCTCGCAGGTCGGCGCCACGTCCGAGACGGTGGCGCGGCGCATGTCGCGCTTATAGCGCTGGTCGTCGAACTCCATGCCGCGATGCATGGTGCAGCGATCGTCCCAGATCACGAGGTCCTTCACCCGCCAGCGATGGCTGTAGACGAACTGGCGCTGCGTGGCGTGGGCGGTGAGCTCTTCGAGAAGCGCCGTGGCGTCCGCGTCGGCCATGCCGCGGATCGCGCCGGCGTGACTGGCGATGTAGAGGCTCATGCGGCCGGAATCCTGCAGCCGGCGCACCAGCACCTGCGGCACCGCCTTGAAGGCCTCGCGCTCGTCCTCGTCGAAGTCGGCAAAGCCCAGCTTGGCGCGTGAGGTCATGATCGAATGCTCGGCGACCAGCCCGGCGATGCGCCGCTTGGTGCCGTCGGGCAGTGCATCGTATGCCGCGCGCATGTCGGCGAACTCGGTCTGGCCGCCCAGCGGCGGAATCGAGCGGGCATGCAGCATGGAGCAATAGGCCGGCAGGCGCTTGAACGAGGAGTTGGTATGCCACAGCCGGTTGCCTAAATTGTAGAGCCGCTGGCGGTCGTCGGCACTCAAGATCCGGTTCTCGGTGTCAAGATTGCTGACATCGGCCATGTTCTCGTGCAGGCGAAGCGTGTGGTCCTTGCGCGCCTTGAAGACGGTGGTCTCGAGCGGCCCGAAATTCCGCGCGAAGGCAAGCTGGCTCTCATCCTCGAACTCCTGGTCGGGGAAGATCAGCACCGCGTATTTGGTGAAAGCCGCGCGGATGGCGGCAAGATCGTCGGCCGCAAGGGGCCGGTCGAGCGCGACATCGCCCACTTCGGCGGCGAAATTCTCGGTGATCGGCTGGACGGTGATCGCCACGGGGTTCCTCCCGATCCTGTGTATGGGCGTGATTGGACCACTGAACGGGCAGGCCTGCAAATGCTTCGGCGGCTTCCAACCAGGGGGACTTTCATGATGCGGCTTTTGAGCCTTCTCGCGACCCTGTGCCTCGCGGCCTCCACCGCCTTGGCAACGCCTGCCGCCGATCGCAAGGATCTCGGCGACGACGGTTTCTGGAGCGAATGGTCAGACGCCACCTTCGCGCGCGCCGCGGCCGAGAAGAAGTTCGTGATCGTGTCCCTGCAGAGCTGGTGGTGCCCGTGGTGCCACGCCATGAACCGCGAGACCTGGGCCAACCCCGACGTTCGCGCCGTGCTGAAGGACAAGTTCATCCCGGTCTATGTCGACCAGGACAGCCGTCCCGACATTTCCCAGCGTTATGAGCGCTGGGGTTGGCCCGCCACCATCATCTTCGGGCCGGACGGCACGGAGATCGTGAAGCTGCGCGGCTTCTACTCGCCCAAATTCTTCATCCCGATTCTCGCCGAGACGGTCCGCGATCCCTCGCCCGTCGATTACGGCACAGTGGGCGGGCCCGAACGCGAGCGCACCCTGGCGACCGGCCTTACCGATCCTCAACGCGCCGAGATCGTGGCCTTCATCGACAAGGCCTACGACCGCGGTCAACGGCGGCTGGAGCAAGAGCAAGCTGGTCGACGGTCCGACGCTCGGCTGGTTCCTCGACCGTGCAAAGGCCGGCGACAAGGAGGCCGAGGCGCGGCTCAAGCGCAGCCTCACGGCCCAGATCGCCCTGATCGACAAGGATCTGGGCGGCATCAGCCAGGTCTCGCTCAGGCCCGACTGGTCGGCGCCGTCGCGGGAATTCCCGATGTTCGCCCAGCAGGCAGCGCTTTCGGCCTATGCCCGCGCCTGGGTGCTGTTCGGCGATCCGGCCTATCGCGATGCGGCGGATCGCATCTTCGGATTCCTGAAGAACACGCTCGCCGGGCCGGGCGGCGGCTTCCAAGCCTCGATGGGCATGGCCGAGGGCCAGCCGGGCGTCGACCCGCGCCAATATGCGCGCGAGACCGGCCAGGCGATCCAGGGCCTCACCGCCTACTACGACTCGACCGGCGAAAAGAGCGCGCTGGCCCTGGCGATCGCCGCGGCCGACTGGGCCTTGCGCGAGCGCACCCTGCCCGGCGGCGGCTTCCGCCACGCCGAACGCGACCCGGGTGGACCCTACCTCGCCGACAATGTCGAGATGGGCTGGGCCCTCCTGGCGCTGCATCGCTCGACCGGCGAGCGCAAGTGGCTGGCCGCCGCGCGCGCGACCGGCGACTTCATCGCCGGGACTTTCATCGACGCCAAAACCGGCGGCTTCCTCGCCTCGGCCTCGCCCGATGCCAAGCACCTGCCCAAGCCGATCAAGCAGCGCGAGGACAACGTGACCGCGACGCGCTTCTTCACCCTGTTGGCCGCCTATTCCGGCAGCCCGCGCGACCGCGAGATTGCCGAGGCCGGCATGGGCTACCTCGCATCGCCGCCGGTGCTCGATGCCTACGCCTTCCTGCCCGACGTTCTGCTGGCCGAGGCGGAACTCAGGAGCGAGCCGGTGCATGTCACCATCGTCGGGCCGAAGGACGATCCGCGCAGCGCCGCGCTCTATGCCAGCGCGCTTGCCTATCCGCTGGCCGACAAGCGCGCCGAATGGTGGGACAAGCGCGAGGGCAAGCTCGTCAACCCCGACGTCGACTACCCCGACTATCCCGACGGACCGGCGGCTTTCGCCTGCACGCGCAACTTCTGCTCCCTGCCCGTCACCGATCCGGCGGCGATTCCCGCCCAGCTCGACCGGCTGCAGCGGGCTACCACGAAGTAACACCTCATGCAGGGTGAGGAAAACACGCGCTGAATTCCGCTATACTAAGCCATGATCGAAAAGCAGGAAGTCCAGGAAATCTTCCCGACCCCTCTGTGGATCGTGGATCTGCAGCCCGCCGCGGCGGCGGCGCTGAACGGCAAGCTCAAGGCCGAAATCGAGCGCCTGATCGAGCCCCGGCCCAAGATTCCCGCCGGCAGCAACTGGCAGACGCCGCAGGACCTGCACACCAAGCCCGCCTTCGCCGAGTTCGCGAAGCTGGTCGAGACCGCGGCGCGCGGCGTCACCCGCTTCCTCCAGGTCGACCAGTATCCGATGGGCATCACCGGCTGCTGGGCCAACGTCAATCCGCCCGGCGCCTACCACCCGATGCACCATCACCCGAACAATTACCTGAGCGGCGTCTACTATGTGGCGATCCCCGCACCGGGTTCGCAGATCAACTTCCAGGACCCGCGCGGGCAGGCCTCGATGATCATGCCCAAGCCGCGGCAGTACACCAAGTTCACCGCCAACGGGGCCAATGCGCAAAGCAAAGAAGGCCGCCTCGTGATCTTCCCGGCCTGGCTGAAGCATACAGTGCCCGCCAATGACGGGCAGAGCGAGCGCATCAGCATCTCCTTCAACCTCATGTTCAAGAATTTCAGCGAGACCATGGCCGCCCCGCTGTGGGATGCGACGGCGGGGAAGGAGAAATCCTGACCGGGCAACGGCCGACACTGCACATGATTTGCGGCAAGATCGCCGCGGGCAAGTCCACGCTTGCCCGCGGCCTCGCCGACGCGCCCGCATCGGTGCTGATCAGTGAAGATTACTGGCTGTCACGCCTCTATAAGGACGAACAGAAGTCGGTCGCCGACTATGTCCGCAACTCGGGCCGCCTGCGGGAGGCCATGAGCGGCCACATTCAGAACCTTCTTGGGATCGGTCTGTCGGTTGTGCTCGATTTTCCGCTCAATACGCCCGCCACGCGTCGATGGGCGCGCAGCCTCTTCGAGCATGCCGGCGCGGACCATCGGCTGCATTTCCTCGACGTGCCGGACGATGTCTGCCGGGCACGCCTGCGAGAGCGAAATGCGGCCGGCACCCATGAGTACGCGGCGAGCGACGCGGAGTTCGATCTGATAACCAGCTACTTCGTGCCGCCGACCGCGCAGGAAGGCTTCGAAACGATTCTCCACGGCACGAATCCCGGTTAAAGCCCCTTCTTGCCCATCGCCAGGAACTTCTCCTGCCGATGTTTGCGCAACGTGTCGGGGTCGAGATTGCCGAGCTGGGTTAGCGCCTCCGACACGACCTTGCCCACGAGATCGATCGTCTCGTCGGGACCGCGATGGGCGCCGCCCATCGGCTCGGGGATCACTTCGTCGATGACCTCGAGCTTCTTGAGGTCGGCCGCCGTCACTTTCATCGCCTCGGCGGCGTCCTGGGCGTTGGCGCTGTTGCGCCACAGGATCGAGGCGCAGCCCTCCGGCGAGATCACTGAATAGATGGAGTTCTCCAGCATGTAGACGCGGTCGGCCGAGGCGATGGCGAGCGCGCCGCCCGAGCCTCCCTCGCCAATCACCACGCTGATCAGCGGCACGCCGAGGGAGAGGCAGGTGTCGATCGACGTCGCCACCGCCTCGGCCTGGCCGCGCGCCTCGGCGTCGATGCCGGGATAGGCGCCGGAGGTGTCGACCAGCGTGATCACCGGCATGCCGAAGCGGTCGGCGAGCTTCATCAGGCGCTGCGCCTTGCGATAGCCCTCCGGCCGCGCCATGCCGAAATTGTGCTTGATGCGGGAATCGGTGTCGTCGCCCTTCTCCTGGCCGAGCACGACGACGCTGCGGCCGCCCAGCCGCCCGACGCCGCCTACCACCGCGGCGTCCTCGCCGAAGGTGCGGTCGCCCGCGAGCGGCATGTAGTCGGTCAGAAGCCGGTCGATATAGCGCTGGGCGTGCGGCCGTTCGGCGTGACGCGCCACCTGCACCCGCTGCCACGGCGTCAGCTTGGCGTAGGTCGCGCGCAGCTGCTTCTGCACCCTGTCCTGCAGGCGCATGACTTCCTCGGCGATGTCGACGTCGCCCGAGTTCGGCAGGTGCCTGAGCTCGGCAATCTTGCTTTCGAGCTCCGCGATCGGTTTCTCGAAGTCGAGATATGTGGTCATTGAGTTTCAGATGTCGCCCGGCATCGGAATCCTGTCAACCGGGCCGCTTCAAGTAATGGGGCGGCGACGGCGACGGGCCAGCGGATGCTTGTCCTGCACCAGGGCTCGCAGCTTTTCATCCAGAACATGGGTGTAGATCTGTGTTGTCGCGATATCTGCATGGCCCAGCATCATTTGCACGCTGCGCAGGTCGGCGCCGCCCGCGAGCAGATGGCTGGCGAAGGCATGACGCAGCACATGGGGCGACACCCTTGCCGGGTCGAGGCCGGCGGCGAGCGCCGCCTCCTTCAGCAGTTGGGCGAAACGCTGGCGCGTCAAATGGCCGGTGCGCCCGCGCGATGGAAACAGGAATCGCGACATCTCATCATCCGCCAGCATGCCGGCGCGGACATGCAGCCACGATGCGATGGCGACCCGCGCCGGGTCGGAAAGCGGCACCAGACGTTCCTTGCCGCCCTTGCCGCGCACCATCAGCACGGTGGGGTCGCGCTCGACCGCGCTGAGCGGGAGGGTGACCAGCTCCGATACCCTGAGGCCGGTGGCGTACAGGATCTCCAGCAGGGTCGCCATGCGCCCGCCATCACCCTCCTTGTCGCGCGTCGCCTCGATCAACCGGTCGACCTCTTCCCGCGACAGCACCTTCGGAAGCGGTCGCCCCAACCTCGGCGAATCGAGCGTGCTCGCCGGATCGTCCTCGCGCACGCGCTCCGCCAGAAGGAAGCGGAAGAACTGACGGATGACCGACAGCCGGCGCGCCACCGTGCGCGGCGTCATGCCGAGATAGTCGAGCGACTTCAGATAGGCGCGCAACGCGTCAGCGTCGGCGGTCGCGGGCTTCTGCTTGCGGCGCGCCAGGAAAGCTTCAAGATTCTCGAGGTCGGCGCCGTACGCCACTTCGGTATTCTTGGACGCGCCACGCTCTGCCGACAGCATCTCGATGAAGGCCTGCGCTTCGCGCGACAACGCCACGGTGGGTTTCTTCTTCACGGCCGTCAGAGGCCGTAGGCGATCGCCGTCTCGATCGCGAACAGGCGCGCGGCGTGGTCCTCGCCGACCTGGCGCAGGGCCTGCACGATGGCGCCGACAGCGGCGGGATGGAGCTCGGCGAGCGGCGTCTCGCCGGCGGCGATGGAGCCCAGCAGCGCCGCCTCGGCCCGGCGGCGGCCCGTGCCCGCGGCCTGCAGCGCCTGCATCGTGGCGGCAGGCGGCATGACGAGGCGGACATTGGCCGGCGGCGCCTCGGGCAGTTGCGTCGACCCCGGCGGCACGTCGATGCCGGTGGCGCGAAACAGCTGCAGCAGGAGATAGCCGAGCAGCGGCGCACGCGCCGGATCGCCCTGGCGAATCACCTCGTACCAGCGATTGACCTCCGCCGGCGGCAGGCGCTTGGGATCGTCGATGCCAGCCACGGCGGCCAGCGGCAGCACACGGTCGAGCGCGTTCAGTGCGCCCACGTTGTTGTAGGCGGCGCCGAGCGCCAGCCGCGTCCAGGCCTGGGCCTGTTTCTTGTCGCCCAGCAGCAGGAAGCCGCGCATCGCCTCCTGCGCCACCCGGGCGAATTGCGGCTTGGCCGGAAGGTTGAGCAGCCCCGCGGCGCTGGCGCGCGCGATGGTCGGAAACATCGGGCTGCCGCGCGCCTCGTCATAAACCGCCATGATCGAATTGACGATCTCCTCGGCATTCGAGGCGCTGCGCGCCGACGCAACCAGCCGGGCGCGCCGCGCCATCGCCGGCGGCAGTATCACGCCGTCCCGCACCGCCTCGGCGTAGAGGTCGCCGAGGCGCGTCGCCTCGATGATGGCCAGCGCCTCGCCGCGCTCGGCGATGTCGATCCGGGTGGCAATGGGCAGCGCCTTGAAGCCGACCAGCGCGCGGATGATGGGCGGCTGGGTCGAGCTCAGCAGGCTGGCCGGCGGCCGCAGGTGGGCGAGGTCGAGCATCATGATGGCCGGCCCGTCGATCGGGCCCGACAGGGCGGCGGGCGCGCCGGTCGCTTCGCCGGCCAGGAACCGGCAAGCGACATCGGCGCGGCGGGCGAACGGCTCGGTGAGCTGCCAGTTGCGCGCGATGTTGCAGGCGCCCTCGCGCTCGCCGGCCATCATCATGGCGTTCGTGACGGCAGTGGCGATTGCCGGATCGGCATAGCCGCCGGCGCTGCGCACCATTTCGTTCAGGTTCTCACCTTCGCCCATCGCCGCCAGCTTCTCGACCTTGCGGGCAAACAGGCTGGGCGGCGGACTGCCGTCGGGCCGGGGCGGCGTAAGCTCGCTCACCAGCACCGTGAACTGGAGATCGCGCAGGGCGCGGCTGCGCGGCGCGACCGGCAGCGCCGACACCAGGTTCTTGGCGGTGCCGAGCGACGTGCCGTTCCAAGCATCGGCCGGCATGCCGCCGGTGCGCACGGTCAGGAAGCCGGTCGGCTTGTCGTCGAAATTGACGGTCTGCGCCGCAGCCGGCGCGCGCCGCAAGGGCAACGCCCAGCAGCACGGCTAAGGCGAAACTAGCGCGCAAATCGTTCATTGGGGACCGGCACCTCGAAATGACGCAGCGGCGGGCGCGGCTCGATCACAGCGAGCGCCACGAGACTTGCGATCAGCAGGCAGACGATGATCACGACGACTACCGGCCCGATCTTAAGCGTGGGCACGGAGAATTGGTGTCTTGAACGGAACATGGGCACGGCGCGGGCAACCTACCCGGACGCTGCCTAAGCAGCAATCGGTGCAAATCGCCCACACTTTCAGCCCCTCGCTTGAAATCCGCCGGCGGAATGGGCGACATCCATGCCTGCAGTTCGTCATGGACGCCCTTTCACCCCTATCGCTGCCGCGCACCGTGGCCCTTGTCGGCCTGATGGGCGCAGGCAAGAGCGCCATCGGCAAGCGGCTGGCGATGCGGCTCGGCCTGCCGTTCGTCGATGCCGACGACGAGATCGAGCGCGCGGCCGGCTGCTCGATCGCCGAGTTTTTCGAGAAATACGGCGAGGCCGATTTCCGCGCAGGCGAGCGGCGCGTCATTGCCCGCCTGCTCGAGGAGCCGCCGCACGTCCTGTCGACCGGCGGCGGCGCCTACATCGACCCCGATACGCGCGCCCTGATGCGCGCCAAGGCCCTGACGGTCTGGCTGCGCGCCGAGCTTGACGTGCTGTTCGACCGGGTCAGGCGACGCGGCCATCGTCCACTGCTGCGCCAGGGCGACCCCAGGGAGGTCCTCGGCCGCCTGATGAGCCAGCGCTACCCGATCTACGCCGAGGCCGATATCGTCGTGGACTTCGACCGCCCAGCCGGCCGATCGCACGACCGAGCAGGTGATCGAGGCGCTGCGCACCTACCTGCAGGCCGAGAAAGCGAAGACACCGGCATGACCGTACAGACAAGATCAAGGAGCACCATCCGCGTCGACCTCGCCGGCCGCGGCTACGACATCGTGATCGGTGCCGGCCTGATCGACCGCGCCGGCGAGCTGAGCCGGCCGCTTCTGGCAGCGCCCAAAGTCGTCATCGTCAGCGACCAGACGGTGGCGCCGCTCTACGGCGCGCGGCTCGCCGCGTCGTTCCAGAAGGCGGGCGTGCGCACCGATTCGCGTCACCGTGCCGGCCGGCGAGAGCAGCAAGGAGTTCGGCCCGTTCGGCCGGCTCCTGGGCGCGCTGCTCGACCGGCGTCCCGATCGCAAGACGACCCTGGTGGCGCTGGGCGGCGGCGTAGTCGGCGACCTGGCGGGCTTTGCCGCCGCGGTGCTGCTGCGCGGCGTCGACTTCATCCAGGTGCCGACGACCCTGCTCGCCCAGGTCGATTCCTCGGTCGGCGGCAAGACCGGCATCAACACGCGCCACGGCAAGAACCTGGTCGGCGCCTTCTACCAGCCGCGCCTGGTGCTGGCCGACACCGACGTGCTCGACACCCTGCCGCGGCGCGAGTTGCTGGCGGGCTATGCCGAGGTCGCCAAGTACGGCCTGATCGACGCGCCGGACTTCTTCGCCTGGTGCGAGGCGAACGGCGCCGCCGTGCTGTCGGGCGATCCTGCCAAGCGCATCTATGCCATCGAGCAAAGCTGCCGTGCCAAGGCTCGCATCGTGGCGGCCGACGAGCGCGAGACCACCGACCTGCGGGCGCTGCTCAATCTCGGCCACACATTTGCCCATGCGCTCGAGGCCGAGACCGGCTTCGGTCCCGACCTGCTGCATGGCGAGGCCGTGGGCACGGGCATGGCGCTGGCGTTCGACCTGTCGGCGCGGCTCGGACTCTGCCCGGCCGCCGACGCCCGGCGCGTGCGCCGCCACCTGGGCGACGTCGGCCTGCCGGTGCGCCTGCGCTCGATCGGCGGCGACAACCGGCGCAGTTGGGACGCCGCCCGCCTGATCGACCACATGCGCGGCGACAAGAAGGCCGAGAGCGGCAGGCTCACCTTCATCCTGGCGCGCGGCATCGGCAAGGCCTTCGTCACCCGCGAGGTCGACGAGGCGACGCTGCGCGGCCTGCTCGACGACGCCATCGCCGCCTGATTGCGCATGGAAACCGACCTCCATTTCGACCTGCCGCCGTCCGTCGCCGCCCCGCTGGTCCTGGTCTGCCTGATGCTGGGCGCCTACATGTCGGCGGCGGAGACGGCGATCACCGGCGTCTCGCGCCCGCGCATGCATCGGCTGGCCCAGCAGGGCAACAAGCGCGCCGAGCTGGTGAACGGCCTGCTCGACCGCAAGGACGAGGCGGTGAGCGCCGTCCTGCTGGGCAACAGCGTGGTCAACATCCTGTCGGCCTCGCTTACCACGGCGGTCCTGACGTCGCTGTTCGGCACGGCGGGCGTCGTCTACGCCACCCTGGCGGTGGGCGTCATGGTGGTGATCTTCGCCGAGGTGATGCCCAAGACCTGGGCGCTGCTCCGCGCCGACCGGGTGGCGCTGTTCCTGGCGCCGTCGATCGTCGTCACCCTGGCCATCCTGGGCCCGATGGCGCGCGGCGTCGCCTGGATCTCGCGCCTCTTCCTGAGGTTGATCGGCGTGCACTGTCGACCGCAGGCCGGAGATCGACGAGCACGCCGACGTCCTGCGCGGCGCCATCGAGCTGCACGGCGAGGGCCAGAGCGACGAGACCGTGCCGGCCGAGAAGGCGATGCTGCGCTCGGTGCTCGACCTCGGCGACCGCACGGTGGGCGACGTCATGACCCATCGCGGCAACGTCGTGCTGATCGACGCCGACCAGCCCATGGACTCGATCGTCACGCAGATGCTGGCCGCGCCCTACACGCGCATCCCGGTCTATCGCGGCGAGGCCGACAACATCGTGGGCGTCGTCCACGCCAAGGACCTGTTCCGGGCCGTCAAGGCGGCCGGCAGCCCCGAAGCCGTCAAGCTCGACGACGTCATGACGCCGCCCTGGTTCATTCCCGAATCGACGATCCTGTTCGACCAGCTCCAGGCGTTCCGCGCGCGGCACGAGCATTTCGCCATCGTCGTCGACGAATACGGCGCGTTGCGCGGCATCGTCACGCTCGAGGACATCATCGAGGAGATCACCGGCGACATCCAGGACGAGCATGACGCCATCAAGCGCGGCGTCATCCGGCGCGAGGACGGCAGCCTGGTCTGCCAGGGCGACGTGCCGATCCACGACCTCAACCGCGAGTTCGGCTGGGGCCTGCCGGAGGAGGCGGCCACCACCATCGCCGGCCTGGTGCTGCACGAGGCGCGGCGCATCCCGGAAGTCGGCCAGACCTACGCCTTTTACGGGTTCCGCTTCGAAATTCTGAAGCGCGAGGGCACGCGCATCGCCGAGTTGCGCATCGTGCCGCCCGCCGCCATACAGGCCGGGTAGCGAGACAACACCAGTTTGCGAGAGGATTGACCATGCCGCTTTCGCCGCCGATCGGGCGACAGCACCTGCACACGCGCCGCGTCACCTGCCAGGGCTTCTTCCGCGATGACGGGCTGTGGGACATCGAAGGCCGCATCACCGACGAGAAGACCTACGAGCATGCCAACGAATGGCGCGGGCCGCTCGGGCCGGGCGATTTCGTGCACGACATGTCGATCCGCCTCACGGTCGACCACAAGTTCACCATCGTCGATGTCGAGGCCGTGACCGACAAATCGCCCTACCAGATCTGCGGCAACGTCGCGCCCGACTTCAGGAAGCTGATCGGGCTCAGGATCGGCGGCGGCTTCCACCGCGAGGTGCGCGCCCGGCTGGGCGGCGTCCATGGCTGCACGCACATCGTCGAGCTGCTGGGGCCGGTGGCGACGACGGCCTTCCAGACCGTGTCATCGGGCAAGGCGCGCGAGCTCAATCGCGCCCATCGCGCCAGGACGGGAAATCTTCCCAAGCCCGCCCCGGCCGATGCGGCGCCGAAGCCCACGCGCAAGCCCTACGTGATCGACGCTTGTTACGCATGGTCGGCCGACGGTCCGGTGGTGAAGCGCTGGGCACCCGGCTTCTACACCGGCCCCGATGCCGAGGCGGTGCGCGCCGCGGCCGCCGGCAAGGAAGTGGAGATGGAAGGCTAGTCACGCCGCATCAGGATCATGAGCGAGCCTGGCGGCCCGCAGGATCCGTCAAGCTTCGCTTGTCATCTTCCGCCGGCGTCAGCGTGGTGAGCGCGAGCGCATGCAGGCCGGCGGCGAACTCGTCCTTCAGCGCGGCATAGACCAGACGCTGGCGCGCCACGCGGCTCTGGCCTTCGAACGCCGCCGAGACGATCTCGACACGGAAGTGAGTCTCGCCGCCTTCGCGCCAGCCGGCATGGCCGTGATGGCGCGAGGATTTATCCTCGATGGCAAGACGGGCCGGCGCGAAGTCCGTCCTCAGCTTGTTGTCAATTGCCATGGCGACCTTGCCCATCATTTGCCTCTCTTGCCCGACCAAACCATTGAACACATATTAGCCGAATGCCTCGACGGCGAGCGAAACCCTTGACCGCGACCGACGGCGCCGCCCTGCATCAGCGGGTCTGCGAAGCGCCGGGCTGCCGTCTTCACGGCGAGTACCGCGCGCCGCGCGCCCGCGACCGGCTGAACGACTATCGCTGGTTCTGCCTCGAGCACATCCGCGACTACAACAAGAAGTGGGACTATTTCGCCGGCCTCGACGCCGACCAGATCGAGGCCCATATCCGCGCCGACACGACGTGGCGCCGGCCGGTCTGGCCGCTCGGCGCGCGCAGCAGCAGCGGCTCCTATGCCCACATCATCGACCCGTTTGGCTTGGCTGACGATGCCGGTCTGGGTGAAAAACCGCCGCCCCTCTACGATGGCAGCGAGCAACTGACACCGGCCGAGCGCAATGCCCTGGACGTTCTTGAACTTTCATGGCCGTTGACCCGGGCTGTCGTGAAATCTCGTTACAAGGAACTGGTCAAACTGCATCATCCGGACGCCAATGGCGGGGCGCGGGACGCCGAGGAAAAGCTCAAACAGATCAATGCCGCCTATTCCACTCTGCGGGCGTCGGAGCACCTTCCGGCGGAGTGATTAGCCCTGCTCGGGGCAGCCCCGCCAATTGGCCGCTTGCAGTGCACAAAACGGCCTGCGACACTCGATTTTGCCCGCAATTTGGCGGGCATTGTTTTGTAGGAATCCGTGTGATGGCCTCTACGACGACCGCGGCCCGGGAGAATCTGTCGGGCGTGCCGGATATCAAGGTTTCCGCCCGTCAGCTGTTCGGCATCGACACCGACATGGAAGTGCCCGCCTTCAGCGCGGCGAGCGAGCATGTGCCGGAGGTGGATGACGCCTATCTGTTCGACCACGACACGACGCTGGCGATCCTCGCAGGCTTCGCGCACAACCGGCGCGTCATGGTCCAGGGCTATCACGGCACCGGCAAGTCGACCCATATCGAGCAGGTCGCAGCGCGCCTCAACTGGCCCTGCCTGCGCATCAACCTCGACAGCCACATCTCCCGTATCGACCTGATCGGCAAGGACGCGATCGTGCTGCGCGACGGCAAGCAGGTCACCGAATTCCGCGAAGGCATCCTGCCCTGGGCGCTGCAGAACCCGACCGCGCTGGTGTTCGACGAATACGACGCCGGCCGCGCCGACGTGATGTTCGTGATCCAGCGCGTGCTCGAGGTCGACGGCAAGCTCACCCTGCTCGACCAGAACAAGGTGATCCGCCCGCACCCGTCCTTCCGCCTGTTCTCGACCGCCAACACGGTCGGCCTCGGCGACACGACCGGCCTCTATCACGGCACGCAGCAGATCAACCAGGGCCAGATGGACCGCTGGTCGATCGTGACCACGCTCAACTACCTGCCGCACGACCAGGAAGTGAACATCGTGGTCGCCAAGACGCCGATGTACGACTTCGACGAGGGCCGCAAGCTGGTCTCCGCCATGGTGGCGTTGGCCGACCTCACGCGCGCCGGCTTCATTGCCGGCGACATCTCGACCGTGATGTCGCCGCGCACGGTGATGACGTGGGCCGAGAACGCCCGCATCTTCAACAACGACATCGGCTTCGCCTTCCGTCTCACCTTCCTCAACAAGTGCGACGAGGTCGAGCGCAGCACGCTCGCCGAGTACTACCAACGCTGCTTCGGCAAGGAACTTCCGCCGTCGAGCGGCAAGGGCGGCAAGCTGCACTGAAAGGGCCGTTGATGGCCAAGGATTCTACGCCCCTCGAGGAGTTCCGCCGCGTCACCGCCACCACCATGCGGGCAGTGTCGCGCAAGGAAGTGAATGTCTCCTTCGTGCCCGACGGCGGTTCGCTGCTGGGCAGCGAGGCCCGCATCACCGTGCCGGCACGCGACCTGCCGGTCGAGGATGTGAGCCGCGTGCGCGGCGAAGCCGATTCGATGGCTTTGAAGCTCCGTCACCACGACCGCAAGACGCATCTCCGCCGTGTGCCGCGCGGCGAGACCGCACGTGCGATCTTCGAGGCGGTCGAGCAGGTCCGCGTCGAGGCGCTGGGCGCCCGGCGCATGACCGGCGTCGCCGACAATCTCTCGGCGCTGTGGCGCCAGCGCTCCGACCAGCGCGGCCATGCCCGCATCAAGTCCAAGGACGACGCGCCGATCGCCGACGTGATCGGCCTGATCGCCCGCGAGCAGCTCCTGGGCGCCGCCCCTCCCGAATCGGCCAAGGCGATGGTCGACATGTGGCGCGCCGACGTCGAATCGGCGGCCGGGCGCGACTTCCAGAAGCTGCGCGAATTGCTCGGCAACCAGGAAAGCTTCGCGCGCGCCGCCCGCCAGCTCATCCGCGACCTGAAGCTCGGCGACGACTCCGCCGACCTGCAGGACGATGACCAGGACGACTTGCAGGACCAGGAAAACGCCGACGGCCAGTCGAACGAGACCGGCGACGACCAGAGCGATTTCGAGCGAGACACAGGGCTACGGCGCCCAGGGCGAGGAGACCGAGGACGCCTCCGACCAGGAGGACGCGTCGGAGACCGCGGCCGACCAGGCCCAGACCGAGATGCAGATGGGCTCGGGCGACGAGGAGGAGCCGGGCCGCGCCGAGCGTCCGTGGCTGCCGCCCGGTGCGCTCTCGAACGAGCCGCTCGGCCAGCAGTATCACGCCTACACGGTGAAATTCGACGAGATCGTCGAGGCCGACCATCTGTGCGACGCCGAGGAACTCGGCCGGCTGCGCAACCATCTCGACCAGCAGCTCTCCCACCTGCAGGGCGTCATCGGCAAGCTCGCCAACCGCCTGCAGCGCCGCCTGATGGCGCAACAGAACCGCTCGTGGGACTTCGATCTCGACGAGGGCACGCTCGACGCCGCGCGCCTGGCGCGCATCGTCGCCAATCCCATGCATGCGCTCTCCTTCAAGAAGGAGAAGGAGACCAACTTCCGCGACACGGTGGTGTCGCTGCTGATCGACAATTCGGGTTCGATGCGCGGCCGGCCGATCACGGTGGCGGCGATGAGCGCCGACATCCTCGCCCGCACGCTCGAGCGCTGCGGCGTGAAAGTCGAGATCCTCGGTTTCACGACGCGCGCCTGGAAGGGCGGCCAGAGCCGCGAGCAGTGGCTCGCTGCCGGCAAGCCGGCCAATCCCGGCCGCCTCAACGACCTGCGCCACATCATCTACAAGCCGGCCGACGCGCCGTGGCGGCGCGCCCGCAAGAATCTCGGCCTGATGCTGCGCGAGGGCATCCTCAAGGAGAACATCGACGGCGAGGCGCTGTTGTGGGCGCATACGCGCCTGCTGCAGCGGACCGAGGAGCGCAAGATCCTGATGGTGATCTCCGACGGCGCGCCGGTCGACGATTCGACGCTGTCGGTCAATCCCGGCAACTACCTCGAGCGCCACCTGCGCGACGTCATCGACTGGATCGAGACGCGCTCGCCGATCGAGCTGATCGCCATCGGCATCGGCCACGACGTCACGCGCTACTACCGCAAGGCCGTCACCATCGTCGACGCCGACCAGCTGGGCGGCACGATGATGGAGCAACTCGCCTCGCTGTTCGACGAGGAGGAGACCAAGGAAGTGCGCTCGGCCCGCGGCAAGAAGGCCGCCGCCGCCGCCAAGTCGGGCCGGCGCGCCGCCTGACCGGGCGCGCCGTGCATCTCGCCGTTCGCTCCCTCTTCGCCGTCTGCCTGCTCGCCGCCGCCTGCACCGGCGCCTCGCCGCCACCCGCTGTCGCCCAGGAACAGGCGCTCGAGATCCACAGCTCTTCGCTGCCGTTCAAGATCGACGAGCCCGCGGCCGAGCGCATCGGCCGCCTGCTGTGGCGCGGCGGCATTGCGATGAAAGCCAATTCGCCCTCGTTCGGCGGCTGGTCGGATCTCTACGTGTCGCCCGACGGGCGGAGCCTGACCTCGATCTCCGACGAAGGCGCCTGGCTCACGGCTGCGATCGACTACGATCCCAAGGGCCATCTTGCCGGGCTGAGCGGCGCACGGATCGGCCAGTTGCACGGCCTCGACGGCAAGCTGATCCAGAGCAAGGCGGAGGCCGACGCCGAAGGCATGGCGCGCCTGCCCGACGGATCATGGATGGTCGCCTTCGAGCGCAATCACCGCCTGTGGCGCTACCAGACGCTCACGGCGACGCCCACGCCTGTCGAGGGGCCGGCCGACATCGGCCGCCAGCCGTCAAACGGCGGCATCGAGGCGCTGACCGCGCTGGCCGACGGCCGCGTCATCGCGATCAGCGAGGAATACAGCCTGAGGGCGGGCACGGTGGTCGGCTGGATCGGCCAGCCCACGGCCGGCGGCCGCTATGCGTGGACCTCGTTCGACTACGCCACGATCCCCGACTTCCGGCCGACGGCGATCGTCATGCTGCCCGACGGATCCTTCGCCACCATCGAACGCGCGTACGATGTGGTGCGTGGCGTACGCTGCCGCGTCATGCGCTTCGATGCCAGCCAACTGGCGCCCGGCAGCACGGTGCGCGCCGAGGAGCTGGCGCGGCTGGCCTCGCCCTATGCGGTCGACAATCTGGAAGGCTTGGCCGCGACCAAGGGCGCGCGCGGCGAGACGCTGCTGTGGCTGATCTCCGACGACAACTTCAACCCGCTTCAGCGCAACATCCTGCTGCTGTTCGAGCTGGCAAGGTAAAGGCCGCTTACGCGGCCTTCTTTGCTTTGGCGTCCTTCTTGGCCTTGGCCGAGCTGACGCGGCGCTTCAGCACCTTCATCTCCGGGCTGAGCTTGCTGTCGTTGGTGCCGAGCAGGTAGGAGTCGATGCCGCCATTGTGCTCGATGGTCTTCATGCCGCGCGGCGTGATCCTGAGGCGCACCGTGTGGCCCAGCGCATCGGACAGGACGGAGCCGACCTGCAGGTTGGACATGAACCGGCGCCGGGTCTTGTTGTTGGCGTGGCTCACATTGTTGCCGTACTGGACGGCTTTGCCCGACAGGGCACAACGACGGGGCATTGGGCTATCCGCTAAAAAACGATCCCGCCACGGGGCGGGAAGGCCGGCTTTTTACGGGCCGGACAGGGCCCCGTCGGCAAGCGAACCAATCGACGACCCGTTCGCTGATATCCTCGACCTGATCCTCCGGAATCACCCGTCCCCGGGCCGAGATTCCCGCCTGGTGCACGGTTTCCGGATCGCCCGAAATCAGGGGGTGCCACCAGTAGAGGTCCTGGCCGAGATGAACCAGCCGGTAGGCACAGGTCTTGGGCAGCCAGTCCATCTTTTCCACCACCTTTGGGGTGAGCTGGATGCAGTCCGGCACGATCTTCTTGCGGTTCTTGTAGTCCCGGCACCGGGCGGTCTTGGGATCCAGGAGCTTGCAACAGGTGTCGGTCTGGGCCAGTTCGCCGGTGCCCTCATATTCCAGCTTGTTGACGCAGCACATGCCGCAGCCGTCGCAGAGCGATTCCCACTCCTGCTTGTTCATCCGGGCGAGCGACTTGCGCTTCCAGAACGGCAGCTCCTGGGCGGCGGCGGCCCGGCGGGCCTGGCGGACGAAGGACTTAGCGGCCATGGAAGGCTTTTAGCATGGAACGGGCCGCCGCGGCGGGGGTTGTCCGGCCGGTTTCGACCTCGCGCTCCAGGCCGGGCACCAGCTTGCGCGACCTCCGGGTGCTTGCGCAGCTCGGCCAGCAGGGTCTCGCCCACCTCGTTCCACATCCAGGCGCGGGCCTGCTCGGCGCGGCGGCGGCCGAGCCCCGTCTCGCCCACGGCGGTCCTGAACCGCTCGATCGTCTGCCAGACCTCGGCCACGCCTTCGCCGGTCAGGGCCGAGCAGGTCGATACTTCGGGCGTCCAGCCGGCGGTGGGCGAGCGCAACATGCGCAAGCGCATGCTGATAGTCGGCGGCGGAGCGCTTCGCCGCGGCCAGAAGGTCGCCGTCGGCCTTGTTGACCACGATCAGGTCGGCCAGCTCGATCACGCCGCGCTTGATGCCCTGCAGGTCGTCGCCGCCCGCGGGCAGCAGCAGGACGATGAACATGTCGACCATGTCGGCGACCGCCGTCTCGGATTGGCCCACGCCCACCGTCTCGACGATCACCGTGTCGAAGCCCGCGGCTTCGACGAGCAGCATGGCCTCGCGCGTGCGCCGCGCCACGCCGCCCAGGGTGGCGCCGGCCGGCGACGGACGAATGAAGGCGGCGTGCCGGCGCGACAGCTCCTCCATGCGCGTCTTGTCGCCCAGGATCGAGCCGCCGCCGCGCTTGGACGAGGGATCGATCGCCAGCACGGCGAGCGAGCGGCCGCGCTCGAGCAGCGACAGGCCGAAGCGCTCGATGAAGGTCGACTTGCCGACTCCCGGCACGCCGGTGATGCCGAGCCGCACCGACTTGGCCGCGCGCGGCAGTACCGCCGCCAGGAGCGCGTCGGCCCGCTCGCGATGATCGCCGCGGGTCGATTCGATCAGGGTGATGGCCTGGGCGAGCGCCCGCCGGTCCCCGGCCAGCAGGGGCGCGAGGAGCGGATCGGCTGACTTGTCGGTCTTGGCGGCCGCGGCGCTCATGAGCCTGCAGGATTATCAGCGGCGCCGGTGGAACGCCAGCAAGGCGGCCATGCCGGCGAGGGAATAGAACACGGCAAGCGTCCAGCCGAGGCCGGAATCGCCAACCGCATCCATCGCCGCACCGGTCAGCGGCCGGCCGACCAGGCCGCCCAGGATGTAAATCATGCTGAAGGCCGTGTTGGCGCGGGCGATGTCGCCGCCGTTGAAGCGCTGGCCGAGCAGGGCGAGGCCGACCGGATAGATCGCGAAGGAAATGCCGCCCCACAGCATGATGACGCCGATGATCGCCGGCGACTGCGCCGAGACGGCCGGCAGCAGGACGACGAGGACGGCGCTTGCCAGCGTGCAGCCGGCCAGCACGGCGCGCCGGTCGAGATGATCGGCCATCCAGCCGATCGGCCATTGCAGGACGACGTTGCCGATCACGAAGGCCGACAGCCAGAGCGCGCCGAGTCTCCGCCGAGACGCCGGCGCCGACGGCATAGACCGGCAGGAAGCTGAACGCGACCTGCTCGCCCAGGCCGCAGGCGAACGCGGCCAGCATGGCAAGCGGCGCCGCAACGACGACGACCATGTAGCCGCTGTCGGCCGCGTGCTCGATCGCCGGCGCCTTCTTCCAGTAGGGCAGCAACGGCACCGCCACCAGCAGGGCGAGGCCGGCGCAGGTCAGGAACGGCAGCGGCCCATAGACGCCGACCACCTGGAGCACGAACGGTCCCAGCGCCAGGCCGAGCGCCACCATGGTGGCATAGATGCCCATGACGCGGCCGCGCCGCTTTTCCTCGACGACGACGTTCATCCAGATCTCGCTCACCACCCACGGCACGCCGCCGACCGCGCCATGCAGGACGGTCAGCACGAACCACGCAACCGGGCCTTCGGTCAGCGTGTAGGCGACCGTGAGCGCCGAACCGGCGACGACCGAGGCCAGGATGAACGGCACCGCGCCGAAACGCGCCGCCAGCCTCGGAATGTGCGAGGCGGTGGCCAGCATGCCGATCGCCCAGCCGGCGGACACGATGCCGATGGTGAGCTTGTCGGCGCCCTGCCGCTCCAGGGCCAGCGGCACCAGCGGCAGCGCGACGCCGGCCTGCAGGCCGATGGCGGCGCAGGCGGCGAAGACCGGCAGGAGCGAGCGCCAGGGGTTCGCGGCGCTTATGCTATTCGGCGACACGCAGATGGCCCTCGGCGCGGAACGAGGGCGCTCCCTCCACCTGGCGCTCGACCAGGCGCTCGGCCTGGGCGGCCTCCTGCTGGCGGTTCCACATGTCGGTGTAGAGGCCGTTCTTGGCCAGCAGCTCGGCATGGCGGCCGCGCTCGACGATGCGGCCGCGGTCGAGCACGACGATCTCGTCGGCATTGATGATGGTCGACAGGCGATGGGCGATCACCACGGTGGTGCGGCCGCGGCTCACCTCCTCCAGCGAGTGCTGGATCTCCTGCTCGGTGCGCGTGTCGAGCGCGCTGGTCGCCTCGTCGAACAGCAGGATGTGCGGGTTCTTGAGGATGGTGCGGGCGATCGCCACGCGCTGCTTCTCGCCGCCCGACAGCTTCAGGCCGCGCTCGCCCACGGTCGCCTCGTAGCCGTCGGGCAGGGCCATGATGAAGTCGTGGATGCGCGCCAGGCGGGCGGCCTGCTCGACCTCCTCGCGGGTGGCGCCGGGCCGGCCGTAGGCGATGTTGTAGTAGATCGTGTCGTTGAACAGCACGGTGTCCTGCGGCACCACGCCGATGGCGGCCCGCAGGCTCGACTGGGTGACGTCGCGGATGTCCTGGCCGTCGATCCGCACGCTGCCCGAGGCGACGTCGTAGAAGCGGAACAGGATGCGCGACACCGTCGACTTGCCGGCGCCGCTCGAGCCCACGATCGCCACCGTGTCGCCCGGCGGCACGCGGAAGCTCACGTCGTGCAGGATCGGGCGGGCCTTGTCGTAATGGAAATCGACGTGGTCGAACACGATCTCGCCGCCGGTCACGATCAGCGGCGGCGCGCCCGGCTTGTCGGCGATCTCGGCCGGAATGCCGAGCAGGCTGAACATGTTCTCCATGTTCACCAGCGAGTTCCTGATCTCGCGATAGGCGAAGCCCAGCATGTTGAGCGGCATGTAGAGCTGGAGCAGGAAGGCGTTCACCGCCACGAAGTCGCCCAGGGTCATGGTGTGGTCCATCACCCCGTAGCCCGCCATGATCATGACCGTGACCAGGCCGCCGGAGATGATCGCGCCCTGGCCGATATTGAGCACCGACAGGGTGCGGCTGGAACGGATCGCCGCCGTCTCGTAGCGCCGCCGGCCGACGTCGAAGCGGCGCGCCTCGTGCGCCTCGTTGCCGAAATACTTGACCGTCTCGTAGTTCAGCAGGCTGTCGATCGCCTTGGCGTTGGCGTCGGTGTCGGCATCGTTCATGCGGCGCACGAACTTGATGCGCCACTCCGACAGCGTGACCGAGAACAGGATGTAGCCGGCGATGATGGCGAGCGTCACCGCCGAGAAGCGCCAGTCGTAGAGCCGCCACAGGATGGCGCCGACCAGGACGATCTCGAGCAGCGTGGGCAGGATGTTGAAGGTCGTGAAGCGGATCAGGAACTCCATGCCCGACGTGCCGCGCTCGATGACGCGGCTCAACCCGCCGGTCTGGCGCTCGAGATGGAAGCGCAGCGACAGCGCGTGGAGATGGCCGAACACCTCGAGGGCGAGATTGCGGATCGCCCGCTGCGACACCGGCGAGAACAGCGCGTCGCGGATCTCGCCCAGCGCCTGCGCCAGCACGCGGGCCGCGCCATAGGCCAGGATGAGCGCGACCGGCACGGCGATGGCCTGCGCCGTGGGCTCGCCCAGCGCATCGACGGCCCGCTTGTAGAGGAGGGGGACGTAGACGTTGACGAGCTTGGCCAGGATCAGCAGCCCGAGCGCCACCACGACGCGGACGCGCAGGCCGAATTCACCCTTTGGCCACAAATGCTGGGCCAGAATGCCCAGGACCGCCCAGGTGCGCGCTAAGCCGAGCTTGGGAACGCGATCGGAGGCGGGAGGAGACATGGACGAAAAGGGGCCTTTTTTGGCGTGCAAGTGCAGGTGACGCCGGGGGTGCCGGCCTTCTATCGTGCCGCCGCGGCCGAAGTAAGCCCCCCTGATGAGAGGGATTTCATGAGTTTTCGTAGGGCCTTCGTGGCTTTTGCGTTGAGTTTGGCCGTGCCGGCGGCAGCTTTGGCCCAGGACGCGCGACGGATCGAGGTGGGCTACGAGATCACCTTCGGCGGCATCGCGGGCTTCCGCATCGACGCCACCATCCGCTTCAACGGCGCGACCTACGACGTGGAGAGCACGACCTTCAAGGAAGGCGTGCTGAAGGCCGTCACCATGAACTATTTCGGCCGCAACCGCGCCTGGGGCGGCTTCTCGGCCCAGGGCGCCCGGCCGACCGCAGGCTCGCTGTCGATCATGGTCGGCGACACGCCGCGCACCTGGCTCGCCCAGTACGGCGCCGGCGGCTTCCTGCAGGAGGTCCACACGCCGGCCTGGAAACCCACGCCGCAGCAGGCGATCCCCGAGGCCGACCGGCTGGGGTCGCTCGACCCGCTGTCGGCGGCGCTCAGCGTCGGCCTCGCCGGCGACGCGGCCTGCGACAAGCCGGTGCGGACCAACGACGGCAAGCGCCGCATCGACATCCTGTTCCGCAAGATCGGCATGGAGCCCGCCGCGGCGACCGGCATCCCGGGCGCGCAGGGCGACGTGCTGGTCTGCGAGATCTACACCAAGCGCGTGTCGGGCGAATTCGACGACGCGCCCAAGGAAGCCGAGACCGAGCGCGAGCGGCCGATCAGGATCTGGCTCGCCCGCTTCGACCAGACCCAGATGCGCTATCCCGGCAAGCTCGAGGCGAAGACCCTGTTCGCCACGATCCGCGGCAAGCTCCTGTTCTTCCGCGAGCGGCCGCTGACGCCGGAGGAAAGCCAGGGGATGCGGAAGTAGAGAGTCGACAGGCGTGACCATGGTCGCCAGGCATAGGCCACAACATTGCGCGCGGTTGTCAAATAGCTTTCTTCCGGGACCGCGGGCCTCCAGGCCCGCATCATGATCATGAGCGGGCCTGGAGGCCCGCGATCCGGCAAGATCAAGCCGCGCGCTTGTGGGCGCGCTGGCGGAGGATGGCGAGGATCTCGGCGGCGGCGGCCGGGATGTTGGTGCCGGGGCCGTAGATCGCCGCGACGCCGGCCTTCTTCAGGAAGTCGTAGTCCTGGGCCGGGATGACGCCGCCCACCACGACCATGACCTCCGAGCCGCCCTGCTTGGCCAATTCCTCGATCAGTTGCGGCACCAGCGTCTTGTGGCCGGCGGCCTGGCTCGACACGCCGATCACGTGCACGTCGTTCTCGATGGCGGCGCGGGCGGCTTCCTGCGGCGTCTGGAACAGCGGCCCGATATCGACGTCGAAGCCCAGGTCGGCGAACGCGGTGGCGATCACCTTGGCGCCGCGGTCGTGGCCGTCCTGGCCCATCTTCACGACCATGAGGCGCGGCCGGCGGCCCTCTTCCTCGGCGAAGGCGGCGATGTCGGTGCGGATGCGGTCGAGCCCCTGGTCGCCTTCCCATTCGCCGGCATAGACGCCGGAGATCGAGCGGATGGTGGCCTGGTAGCGGCCATAGACGCCTTCCAGCGCCGAGGAGATCTCGCCCACGGTCGCGCGCGCGCGCGTCGCCTCGATGGAAAGCGCCAGAAGGTTGCCGGTGCCGTTGCGTGCGGCCTCGCCCAGCGCCTTCAGCGCGGCGACGCACTTGGCCTCGTCGCGGCTCTTGCGGATCTTGTGCAGCCGCGCGACCTGCGCTTCGCGCACCACGTCGTTGTCGATGTCGAGAACCTCGACGGCGGTCGCTTCCTTGGGCTGGAACTTGTTCACGCCCACGATCACTTCCTCGCCGCGGTCGATCCGGGCCTGGCGGCGCGCCGAGGCCTCCTCGATGCGCATCTTGGGCATGCCGGCCTCGACCGCCTTGGTCATGCCGCCCAGCGCCTCGACCTCGGCGATCAGCTTGCGCGCCTCGGCGATCAGGCTGTCGGTCAGCGACTCGACGTAGTAGCTGCCGGCCAGCGGATCGACCGTGCGTGGTGACGCCGGTCTCGTGCTGCAGGATGAGCTGCGTGTTGCGCGCGATGCGCGACGAGGCGGGCGTCGGCAGCGCGATCGCCTCGTCGAAGGAGTTGGTGTGCAGCGACTGCGTGCCGCCCAGCACCGCCGCCATCGCCTCGTAGGCGGTGCGGATCACGTTGTTGTAGGGATCCTGCTCGGTCAGCGACACGCCCGAGGTCTGGCAATGGGTGCGCAGCGACAGCGAATCGGCCTTCTTGGGGTCGAACGGCTTGACCAGCTCGGCCCACAGGAAGCGCGCGGCGCGCAGCTTGGCCACTTCCATGAAGAAGTTCATGCCGATGCAGAAGAAGAAGGACAGGCGCGGCGCGAAGTGCGTCGATGTCGAGCCCCTTGGCCTTGGCGGCGCGCACATATTCGAGTCCGTCGGCGAGGGTGAAGGCCAGTTCCTGCACCAGCGTCGCGCCCGCCTCCTGCATGTGATAGCCGGAGATCGAGATCGAGTTGAACTTGGGCATGTGGTGCGCGGTGTGCTCGATGATGTCGGCCACGATGCGCATCGAGGGTCCGGGCGGGTAGATGTAGGTGTTGCGGACCATGAACTCCTTGAGGATGTCGTTCTGGATCGTGCCCGACGAGCTTGTCCTGCGGCACGCCCTGCTCCTCGGCCGCCACGATGTAGCCCGCCAGCACCGGCAGCACGGCGCCGTTCATGGTCATCGACACGCTCATCTTGTCGAGCGGGATGCCGTCGAACAGGATCTTCATGTCCTCGACGGAGTCGATCGCCACGCCCGCCTTGCCGACGTCGCCCACCACGCGCGGATGATCGGAATCGTAGCCGCGATGGGTGGCGAGATCGAACGCCACCGAGAGGCCCATCTGGCCCGCCGCGAGATTGGCGCGATAGAACTTGTTGCTCTCCTCGGCGGTCGAGAAGCCGGCATACTGGCGCACCGTCCAGGGCCGGCCGGCATACATGGTGGCCTTGGGCCCGCGCGTGAAAGGCGGGAAGCCCGGCAGCGCGCCCAGCGTCTCGAGGTCCTCGAGGTCGGCCGCGGTGTAGAGCGGCTTCACCGCGATGCCCTCGGGCGTCATCCAGTCGAGGTCGCCGAGCGGCTTGTCGCGCAGCTCCTTGGCGGCGAGCTTTTCCCAGTCGGCCAGGGTCTTCTTCGGAAAGTCAGCCATGGTGCAAGGTTTTACCGCAAAGGCCTGCTTTGCCCACCCGTCCAGACGACGGATCGCTCCGTCGCCCTCCTCACGGCGTGAGGAGTCGCGGATTCGTGCTGGAGCACAGCACCTCATGCTGAGGAGCATCGCGTAGCGATGCGTCTCGAAGCATGCGCCGATCTCGGCGTGTGCGCTACTCGTTCGCCAGGATCGTGTTCCGCACCAGGGGATAGATCTGGCTGGCCCAGCGCCGGCCGCTGAACACGCCGTAATGGCCGACGCCGGCCTGCATGTAGTGCTTCTTGCGGTAGGGCCGCAGGCTGGTGCAGAGATCGTGCGCGGCCACGGTCTGGCCGATGGCGCAGATGTCGTCGCGCTCGCCCTCGACGGTGAACAGCGCCGTGCGGCGGATCGCCTTGGGATTGACCGCGCCGGCCGCGCCAGTCGAGCTCGCCCTTGGCCAGCAGGTGCTCCTGGAACACCCACTGCACGGTCTCGAGATAGAACTCCGCCGTCATGTCGAGCACGGCGAAATATTCGTCGTAGAAAGCCTTGATGGTGGCGGCCTGCTCGAGCTCGCCCTTGGCCATCGCCTTGTAGAGGTCGACCTGCGCCTTGATGTGGCGCTCGGCGTTCATGCTCATGAAGGCGGTGAGCTGCAGGAAGCCGGGATAGACGCGGCGCGTGGCGCCGGGATAGCGCAGCGGCACGCGGGAGATCAGGTTGTTCTCGAACCAGCTGATCGGCTTGCCGGTCGCCAGCTCGTTCACCTTGGTCGGGCTGATCCGGGTGTCGATCGGGCCCGCCATCAGGGTCATGCTGGCGGGCTGGCAGGGATGGTCGTCCTCGGCCATCAGCGCGGCGGCCGCCAGCGCCTGGACGCAGGGTTGGCAGACGGCCACGATGTGCGCGCCGGGGCCCATCGCCTCGCAGGAACCACGATCAGGTGCTCGACATATTCGTCGAAGCCGAAGCGGCCGTTCCAGACGCCGACATCGCGCGCATTGGCCCAGTCGGTGATGTGCACGTCGTGCTCGGGCAGCAGCACCCGCACCGTGTCGCGCAGCAGGGTGGCGAAATGGCCGCTGAGCGGCGCCACCAGGAGCACCCGCGGCTGCGCCGGCACGCCTTCCTTGGCGAAGCGCAGCAGGGTGCCGAAGGGCGTGGCGAAGACCTCCTCCTCGTGCACCGGCACGACTGGTTGCCGACCTTGGCTTCGGTGATGCCGAAGGCCGGCCGGCGATGGCTGAGGGTCGCCCGGCTCAGCATTTCGCACAGCGCGCTGGCGGCCCGCCAGCTTTCCAGGCCCGATCCGCCGCTGCCGTTCAGCGTCTGCCCGGCCGCCGTCGCCCACGCCCGCATCGGCAGCATCAGGTCGGCGGCGGTCTGGTACAGGGCATAGAGCATAAGGAGCGACCGGCTCGGAAATTGCATCCTCGATCCGCATGGCCGAGGCTTCGCTCACCGTCAGTAGCAAGAACTATTCCTCTTGGTCGCTGCGCGGCTTCCTGCTGTGCCGGATGGCCGGGCTGGCGTTCGCGGAGCGGCTGGCGCCGATCGACGATCCGGCCACGCGGGCCGAGCTTTTGCTGCTGTCGCCCTCCTTCCTGGTGCCCTGCCTGGAGCATGGCCAGGTGAAGGTCTGGGACACCCTGGCGATCGGCGAATACCTGAACGAGATCAAGCCCGAGGCGGGCCTGCTGCCGGCCGATCCGGCAGCCCGCGCCCATTGCCGGGCGATCTGCGGCGAGATGCATTCGGGCTTCGCCAACCTGCGCTCGGCGCTGCCGATGAACCTCAAGGCGCGCCATCCCGGCTTCAAGGTGTGGGCCGGCGCCCAGGCCGACATCGACCGCGTGACGGCGATCTGGCGCGAGTGCCTGCGAGCGCTACGGCGGCCCCTATCTGTTCGGCAAGACCGCCGACCATCGCCGACGCCATGTATGCGCCGGTCTGCACGCGCTTTGCCACCTACGACGTGAAGCTCGATCCGGTGTCGGCGGCCTATCGCGACCTGATGCTCCGGTTTCCGGCGATGCTCGAATGGACCGCTGGCGGCGAAGGAAGAGCCTGAGGAGGTCGAGGAGCTGGACGTCGAGTTCTAACTCGCAGGTCCCGTGCGGCGCAGGGCGAGCTCGACGCGGCCGACCTTGAGGCCCCATTTGCCGACGGTGGCGCGGTTCAGCAGCGAGCCGTCGTCGCGCAGCGCCAGCAAGTCGGCGAAGTCGACGGTCCAGCCGCCGAGCTTCACCGTGTATTCCAGGCGCACCACCTTGCCCTCGGTCCAGACGCGCGCCTCGCCCACCACATCCTCGCGCGTGCCGCGGAAGGCGCCAGGGCCGGTGCGCGTGAGCCGCCAGGTCTTGCGATCCTTCTCGCCGTCGGCGTAGGCGAAATCCTCGACCAGGGTGAGGACGCTGCCGTCCCACGCGCCGTCGATCACCACGCGAAAGCGCCGCTCGCTGCCGGTCCAGCTGTTGGTGAAGACGCCCTCGCCCTCGGTGCGGCCGGGAAAGAAGGCTTCCAGTGCCAGCGGTGGCGCCGTCGACGCGGCGGGAATGTCCGGCGGCGCGGCGCAGGCGCCGAGCAGGGAGGCAAGGAGCCCGAGGGCGGGCAGCGGCAATGATCGATGCGTTGGAGAAGCCATGCTCCGTGTACGCAGCGCGCGCGCGCCGGATCACTTCCGCTGGGGGCGCGCCCAACAAAATGCTGTCATCCTGAGCGAAGCGAAGGATGTGATCGCCGCCGGCGCCACTTAGATCCCTTCGCTTCGCCTCAGGATGACAGCGGGAGTATCGGTCCAGCAGCCCCTTGCCTCCCCTTCGGTCCTTGCGCACAGTCGGTGCAACGAACCGGAGGAAACATTGAGTATCACGCGTCGTGTCGCCGTTGCCGGCCTGGCCGCCCTGCCCTTTGCGCAGGCCCACGCCCAGTCCACCTTTCCCAGCAGGCCGCTCACCCTCGTCGTGCCCTTCCCGGCCGGCGGGCCGGCGGACATCTTCGGGCGCAACCTCGCTTTGGCCATGACCCCGCCTCTCGGCCAGCAGGTCGTGGTCGAGAACAAGAGCGGCGCGGCCGGCGTCACCGGCGTCGATTTCGTCGCCAAGGCGGGCAGCGACGGCCATGTCATCGGCCTGATGAGCTGCAGCGCCGGCGCCATCATGCAAAGCCTGATGCCCAGGATGCCCTACGATCCGGCCAAGGACATCGCGCCCATCGTGCTGGTGGCGCGCGTCCAGGAGATGCTGGCGATCAACGCCAAGCTCGGCGTCACCGACCTCAAGGGCTTCATCGCCTACGCCAAGGCCCATCCCGGCAAGGTCACCTGCGGCTCGGCCGGCACCGGCGGCATCACCCACCTGGCGATCGAGCTGTTCAAGCGCGAGACCGGCACCGACCTGCTGCACGTGCCCTATCGCGGCGCCGCCCCCGCCACCAACGACCTGCTGGCCGGCACGGTGGACGCGGTGCTGCTCGACATCTCGATCCTGCTGCCGCACATCGCCGCCGGCACGGTGAAGCCGCTGGCCGTGACCTCCGACACGCGCGCGGTGCTGCTGCCCGACGTGCCGACGATGCGCGAGATGGGCTATCCCAAGGTCAATTCCGACAACTGGTACGCCCTCATCATGCCCGGCGGCGCGAGCCCCGAGGCGCGCCAGAAGATCTTCGACACCGCGAGCGCGGCCCTGAAGTCGAAGCAGGTGATCGACGCCTACGCCGCGGCGGGCGCCGTGGTGGGCGGCGGCACGACGGCCGAGCTGAAGACCTTCCTGGGCGAGGAAGCCGTCAAATGGGCCGCCGTCATCAAGACCGCCAACGTCAAGCTCGAGTAGCCCGTGGCGCTGCCGCCCTTGAGCAGGCCGATCGAGCGCGGCCTGGCGAAGACCTTCGCCGGTCACATCCACTGGCGGGCCTGCGGGCCCGCTCGGATGGGGCCCCCGTGGTGATGGTGAGCCACATCAACCAGCAGAGCTCGGCCGTGATGGTCGAGCTCCTGCAGGCGCTGGGCCGCACTTCCGCGCCGTCGCCATCGACTATCCGAGCCACGGGCATTCCGACCATATCGACTGGCAACCGGCGATCGAGGATTATGCGCGCTGCGTCGTCGAGGTGATGGATGCGCTCAAGATCGAGCGCGCCTTCGCCATGGGCGAGGCGGTGGGCTCGGCGGTGTCGATCGCGCTGGGCTCGCGCTGGCCGCAGCGCATCGACAAGGTGGTCCTGATCAACACGCCTTATTTCAGCGACGCCGACACCGCGAAAAACGACATCGCCGACATCGCCAAGGTGCGCCCGAGCGATGACACCGGCTTTCCCGCGCCGCGCACGATAGACTTCCTGCTCGAGAACGATCCCGAGCATGCGCCGATGCAGCCCACGCAATCCTGGATGGACCGCATCAACACCGCGCAGCTCGAGATCGGCCGCGACCGCTGGCAGGCGATGGGCGCGCTCGCCAAGTTCGACACGCTGGGCGGCATGGCGGCGCTCAAGTGCCCGGTGCTGATGCTCTATGGCGAGCACTTCATCTACGGCAGGCATCGCGCGCTGCTGCAATCGAAGTGCCCGCAGGCCAGCGTCGAGATCGTGCCCGGCGGCCGCTTCTGCATGAGCTGGGAGCGCGCGACCGACATTGCCGCGCTGAGCCGCGCCTTCCTCGCATGACTTCCACGAGCAGCGAGGCCATCGCCCGCCTGACCGACGCGCTGGCGCGCTTCGGCCGCGTCGGGCTCTGCACCCTGCCCACGCCGCTGGAGCCGATGAAGCGGCTGAGCCGCCATCTCGCGGGACCGCGACTGTGGGTCAAGCGCGAGGACTGCACCGGCCCGGGCTTCGGCGGCAACAAGCTGCGCAAGCTCGACTATGTGCTGCACGAGGCGCTGCGCGGCGGCGTCGACACGCTGGTGTCGGGCGGCGTCGTGCAATCGAACAGCCAGCGCCAGGTGGCGGCCGCGGCGGCGAAGCTGGGGCTCGACTGCCACCTTGCCGTCTATCATGGCCGGCTGGCGCCGCCCTCGCCCGAGTATGGCGGCACCGGCAACGCGCTGCTCAACCGCCTGTTCGGCGCCACCCTGCACGACGTGCCGTGGAACGGCGATCGCAACGGCGCCATCCGCGACCTCGCGGCCCGGCTGCAGGCGCAGGGCCGCAAGACCTACCTCGTGCCCTACGGCGTCTCCAGTCCGCTGGGCGCGGTGGGTTATGCCTCGACCGTGGCCGAGATCGCCCAGCAATGCAGCGCGCTCGGCGTAAATCCCCGGGCCATCGTCCACTGCTCGGGCAGCGCCGGCACGCAGGCCGGGCTGGTCGTCGGCGCGCGCGCCTGCCTGCCCGACACGCGCATCGTCGGCATCGACATCGACGCCGAGCCCGAACGGGTGCGCGGCGACGTGCTGGCCTGCGGCCGCGCGGCAGCCGAATTGCTCGACCAGCCGTTCGACGAGGCCGATGTCGAGGTCGTCGCCGGCCATGCCGGTCCGGCCTATGGCGTGGCGCATCAGGCGACGGTCGAGGCGATCAGGCTCGCGGCGCGGCTGGAGGCGCTGGTGCTCGATCCGGTCTATTCGGGCAAGGGGCTCGCCGGCCTGATCGCCCTGATCCGCGCCGGCCGCTGGTCCGCCGACGACGACGTCGTCTTCGTTCATACCGGCGGCGCGCCCGCCCTGTTCGCCTACCGTCATCTTTTCGACCCGGAGTGACCGATGCTCGACGCCGAAGCCCGCAGCCTGCTCGACCTGATGGAGAAGGCCGTCGAGGACGGACGGCCCCGGCTCGAGACGCTGCCTTATGCGGCCGGCCGCGCGGCGGTCGACAAGATGTCGGAGGACAGCGAGGCCGAGCCGCTGGCGGTGGGCGAGATCGACGACGGCGGCTTCGCCGGGCCGGGCGGCGAGATCCGCTTCCGTCGCTACCGTCCGTACTCGGCCGCCGACGGGCACGCTGCCGACGCTGATCTACTATCACGGCGGCGGCTTCGTGATCGGCAACCTCGAGACCCACGATTCGACCTGCCGGCGGCTGGCCAACAAAAGCCACTGCCAGGTGATCGCCATCGACTACCGCCTGTCGCCCGAGCATCCCTTCCCGGCGCCGATCGACGACGGCGTGGCGGCCTTCCGCCATATCCGCGACAACGCCGCCATGTTCGGCGCCGATCGCGGGCGCCTCGCCGTCGGCGGCAATTCGGCGGGCGGCGCCATCGCCGCCGTGGTCTGCCAGGTCTGCCGCGATGCGGGCGAGCCGCGGCAAGGGCGCCCCGCCTTCCAGATGCTGATCTATCCCGCGACCGATTCGAGCCGGCAGAGCGCCTCGCGCAAGGAATTCGCCGAGGGCTACTTCCTCACCAAGCCGCTGATGGACTGGTTCTGGAAGGCCTATGTCCCGGCCGGCACCGACCTGGCCGACCTCCGGCTCTCGCCGCTGCTGGCCCGGGACTTCACGGGCCTGCCGCCCGCCTTCGTGCTGACCGCGGGCTACGACCCGCTGCGCGACGAGGGCCGCGCCTATGCCGAGCGCCTGATCGACGCCGGCATCAAGACGACCTACGCGAACTATCCCGGCACCATCCACGGCTTCTTCTCGCTGACCCGGTTCCTGCAGCAGGGGCTCAAGGCCAACGACGAGGCGGCCGCGGTGATGGCGGCGCATTTCGGGACCTGAGGCGCGCGGCGAAACCTTGGTGGCTGAAACGTTGGTCACCGGTTGGCGGCAGCCATTGTTTCCGAGAGCCAATTCTTTCGCACCGTAGGGGGACGCGGAAATCAGCGGCATCAAGACGCGCGATGGCCGACCAACCGTCTCGACCCTTCATCGAAGTCACGTATCCTGGCAATCATCCGACTCACCGCGACCAACAGGATAGTCAACGACGCCGATGATGGACATGCCGGCCGCTAACATTCAGGCAGTTGATCATGGACGCCGTCATACTTGACGGCACCGATGTCGTATCTGACGCTCAATGACCTCCATGTATCTCTGCGACAATCGAGGCTGCTGGCCCTCGATAGCGAGATCAGAATGGCGTGCTCACCCGCGGATGTGATGACGGCCGGAAGTTCAGTATTGCGAATACGCGTGTACTGGAAAAGGCGCGTCTTCTTGCTCCGGCCAGGCTTCAAGACATAGACGCTGACCGCTGGGGAATGCCAGCAGTCCGTTTCGCTGACCTCGAAACCGAAACCCCAAACACCCGCGCGCCTCGGCAAGCACTTCGGTGAAACAGCTGGTCGTAATCACCAAGCCCCGAAGGAAGCGCCAGCGGCAAGTAAAGAAGGCCGAGAACAAGCACGCCTCCGATCAGCCATTGAAAGGCTCTTGCGAGGAAGGAAGAAGGAATGCACGGGAACACGAATCAACTTCTCAAGAAGTCGCGTGTCCTGACATTCATCCGGCCCACCGCTGCGAGGGCATCGGCCTGCCTCCAGAGTAAGGGGTTACCCCTATCAGACCACCTCTTTGTCTTTGCTGGGAGCGCGCC
>CAWJJJ010000002.1:0-114881 GCA_963843185.1 uncultured Alphaproteobacteria bacterium | reverse complement strand
GATCGGCAACATCCTGCAGGGCAATTTCGGCGAGAGCTTCTTCTTCAAGAAAACCGTGGCCGAGCTCATCGCCCAGCGTGTCGAACCCACGCTCGCCTTGGCCGTGTGCACGCTGGTCCTCGCAGTGGTCACCGCCGTGCCGCTCGGCGTGCTGGCCGCCTACCGGCACGGATCGCTGCTCGACCGCTTCGTCATGGGCTTTTCGGTGCTGGGCTTCTCGGTGCCGGTGTTCGTCATCGGCTATTGCCTGATCTACGTTTTCGCCATCGAACTCGGCTGGTTGCCGGTGCAGGGCTATATCCGCATCGGCGTCGATTACTGGGGCTTCCTCGAGCGCATGGTGCTGCCGAGCGTGACGCTGGCGGTGATCTATGTCGCGCTGATCGCCCGCATCACGCGTGCCAGCGTCCTGGAAGTGCTGAACGAGGACTATATCCGCACCGCCCGCGCCAAGGGCCTGTCCAACCGGGTCGTGCTGATGCGGCACGCGTTGCGCAACGCCGCCGTGCCGATCCTGACCGTGATCGGCATCGGCATCGCGCTGCTGATCGGCGGCGCGGTCGTGACGGAAAGCGTCTACGGCCTGCCCGGCCTCGGACGTCTCACCGTCGAGGCGGTGCTGCGCGCCGCGATTTCCCGACGATCCAGGCCGTCATCCTGCTGTTCTCCGTCGTCTACGTCCTGATCAACCTGCTGATCGACATCAGCTACACCATCTTCGACCCGAGGATCCGCTATTGAGCGCGATAACCGAAGAAGTCGTCCAACTCCGCCTCGATTTCGGCGGCGTCGGCCAAGCGCAAGAGCCTGTGGCTGCTGGCACTGCACGATCCCGCCGTCATCTTCGGCGGCGTCATCCTGCTGGTCATGCTGGCGATCGCCATCCTGGCGCCCTACCTCGGCACGGTGGATCCAGCACGCATCAACCCGGCTTCCCGCAACAAATTCCGGGCACCGAAATCACCTACAGGCTCGATGACGGGCAGACCACCAAGCGTGTCGCCCTCATGGGCACCGACAGCCTCGGTCGCGACGTCTACAGCCGCGTCCTCTACGGCACGCGCGTGCGCTGGCGATCGGCGTGGCGGTCGCCGCCATTTCCGTGGCGATCGGCCTCATGATCGGTCTGGTGTCCGGCTATATCCGGTGGGCCGACGGCATCATCATGCGCATCATGGACGGGTTGATGGCCATCCCGGGCATATTGCTCGCCATCGCCCTGGTCTCGATCTGGCGCGCCGGCCTCATTACCGTGATCTTCGCTATCGTCGTACCTGACGTCCCGCGCGTCGTCCGCCTGGTGCGCTCGGTGGTGCTGACCGTCCGCGAGGAACCCTATGTCGAGGGCGCCATCTCGGTCGGCACGCCGACCTGGACGCTGATGCTTCGCCATATCCTGCCCAACACCATCGCGCCCCTGATCGTGCAGGGCACGTTCATCGCCGCCGCCGCAATCATCACCGAGGCGATCCTGTCCTTCCTGGGCATCGGCATCCCGCCGGAGATCCCGAGCTGGGGCAACATCGTCGCCGAGGGCAGCGCGCTGTTCCGCGTGTTCCCGCACAACATCCTCTTTCCCGGCATTTTCCTCGCTCTCACCGTTCTTGGCGATCAACATCATGGGCGACGGGCTGCGCGACACGCTGGATCCGAAGATCAGCAAGAGCGTGTGATGCGGGGCATGATGACGTGTCGGCTGGTGTGGCGATGAGTGAAGCAAAAAGACCCGTTCTCGAGGTCCGCAACCTCTCGGTGGCGCTGCCCGCGGGCGCCGACCGCGTCCATGCCGTCGAAAAGGTGAGCTTCTCGGTCAATCCCGGCGAGATCGTCTGCCTGGTGGGCGAATCGGGCTCGGGCAAATCGGTGATCGCCTTCACCGTCATGGGCCTCCTGGCCAAGGCGCTGAAGCCGACCTCGGGCGAGATCCTGCTCGAGGGCGAGAACGTGCTGGCTGCCGGCGAGAGCAGGCTGCGCGAACTGCGCTGCACCCGCATGTCGATGATCTTCAAGGAGCCGATGACCGCGCTCAATCCGGTCATGACCTGCGGCCTGCAGATCGACGAGGTGCTGGAAACCCACACCAAGCTGGACGCCGCCCAGCGCAAGGCCAAGATCATCGCCATCCTGCGTCGCGTGAAGCTGCCGGAACCGGAGCGCGTCTACGCCTCCTACCCGCACCAGCTCTCGGGCGGCCAGCGCCAGCGCATCATGATCGCCATGGCGCTGGTGCTCGATCCCGTGCTGCTGATCGCCGACGAGCCGACCACGGCGCTCGACGTCACGACCCAGGCCGAGATCCTGAAGCTGATCGCCGAGCTGCAGGAAGGCCAGGGCACCGGCGTGCTGTTCATCACCCACGATTTCGGCGTGGTCGCCGAGATCGCCCATCGCGTCGCCGTGCTGCGCTGGGGCGAGCTGGTCGAGATGGGCCCGACCGAGCAGATCCTGTCGCGGCCCGAGCACAGCTATACCAAGATGCTGATCTCCTCGGTGCCGTCGATCCATCCCGTGCACCGCGGCGTGCGCAAGAACGGCATCACCGTGCTGCGCACCGAGAAGCTCGGCAAGACCTACAGCGGAAACGCCTTCTTCCAGAAGGCCAGGGTCGTGAAGGCCGCGGTCGATGTCGACCTCGACATCCGCCGCGGCGAAACGCTGGGCATCGTCGGCAAATCGGGCTCGGGCAAGTCGACCGTGGCGCGCTGCATCGCCCGGCTGATCGACCCGACCGACGGCAAGATTTTCCTGGGCGACACCGAGATCGCCACCATGCCGGCCGGCAAGCTCAGGCCTCATCGCCGGCGGGTGCAGATCGTCTTCCAGGATCCCTATCGCTCGATGAACCCGCGCATCACGATCGGCGAATCCATCATCGAGGGGCCGATGAATTTCGGCCTCAAGCGCGACGAAGCCCTCGCGCGGGCCAGGAAGCTGATGGAGACCGTGCGGCTCGATCCCAATTCGCTCGACCGCTATCCGCACCAGTTCTCGGGCGGCCAGCGCCAGCGCATCTGCATCGCCCGCGCGCTTGCCATGGAGCCCGAGCTGCTGATCGCCGACGAGGCGGTGTCGGCGCTCGACGTCTCGGTGCAGAAGCAGGTGCTCGAGCTGCTCGACGAGATCCGCCAGCGGCTCAACCTCGCCGTGCTGTTCATCACCCACGATCTGCGCGTCGCCGCCCAGATCTGCGACTACGTCGCCGTCATGAGCAAGGGCCGCGTCGTCGAATACGGCTCGGCCGAGCAGGTCTTCGGCGCGCCGCGCGACGACTACACCAAGGCGCTGTTCGCCGCCGCGCCCGGCCGCGACTGGGAGTTCGGCAAGTTCGCCGCCGCATGATTTGAGGGGGGTGATTTGAGCCCATCCGCCGGAGCGTGCTAGGCTTTTGCCTCGACCAAGGAAAAGCCCGCGAGGCAGTCGCTGCCGAGCCTCCCCCTGACCCGGCACCGCACAGAACGGTGAAACCGTGTCCAGGGAGGCTCATATGGCGGAGAGCGTCTACAAGGTCGTCGAGCTGGTCGGCACCAGCAGCGAATCCTGGGAAAAGGCGGCCAAGGCCGCCGTGGATCGTGCGGCGAAGTCGCTGCGCGACCTGCGCGTCGCCGAGGTCCTCGAGCAGGATCTCGTGATCGAAAAAGGCAAGGTCACCGCCTACCGCACCAAGGTGAAGCTCTCGTTCAAGTACGAAGGCGGCGGCTGACGGGCGTCACCAGCCTGCCATTTTCTGTCATCCTGAGCGCAGCGAAGAATCTCATGCCCGCGGCAAGCGGCGATGAGGTCCTTCGCTTACGCTCAGGACGACAGTAAACTTGCCCGATGTCATCCGGCCTGCTCGAAGACGCCTCGTTCAACCAGTCGCCGGCTTTCGGCGACGTCGACCTGTTCAGCGCCGACCGGCCGCTGGCGGATGCTGCGGCGCGCGCCGGGCTCGATCTCGCCGGCCTGTCGGCCTGCGGCACGGATTACGGCGCGGCCGAAACGCTCGATCTCGGCCGGGTCGCCAACGAGAACCCGCCCAGGCTCCACATCATGGACGGCAAGGGCAACCGCATCGATTTCGTCGAATTCCATCCTGCCTATCACGCCTTGATGGCCAAGAGCATCGGCCACGGCATCCACGCCTCGGCGCACGACGGCAGCGACGGGCAGGCACCCGTCTCGACCCGCGCGGTGCGGCTCTATCTCGCGACGCAGGCGGAAGCCGGCCATATGTGCCCCATCACCATGACGCACGCCTGCATCGGCGCGCTGCGCTCCGAGCCGGCGCTGCTCGCGAAGTGGCTGCCCAGGATCCAGACCCGCACCTACGATCCGCGCCCGCTGCCGTGGTGGGAGAAGAACGGCGTGACCCTGGGCATGGGCATGACCGAGCGCCAGGGCGGCACCGACGTGCGCGCCAACATCACCCAGGCCGCTTCGCATGGCGATCATGTCGAGATCACCGGCCACAAATGGTTCATGTCGGCGCCGATGTGCGATGCCTTCCTGGTGCTGGCCCAGGCGCCGGAAGGCCTCACCTGCTATCTGATGCCACGCTACCGGCCCGACGGCAGCCAGAACGCGATCCGCTTCCAACGCCTGAAGAACAAGCTCGGCAACAAGTCGAATGCCTCCTCGGAGGTCGAATTCCACGGCGCCTATGCCGAGCGCGTGGGCGCCGCGGGCGCGGGCGTGCGCACCATCATCGAGATGGTGAATTTGACACGGCTCGACTGCGCCATCGCCTCGGCCGGCCAGATGCGCATCGCGCTCAGCCAGGCGCTGAGCCACATCCGGCACCGATCGGTCTTCCAGCGCCGCCTGGCCGACCAGCCCTCGATGCGCGCCACCGCGGCCGACCTCGCCCTCGAGCTCGAGGCGCAGGTGGCGCTGGTGTTCCGCCTGTGCCGCGCCTCCGAGCGCGCCGCCACCGATCCGGCCGAAGCTGCCTACGTGCGGCTGCTGACTCCGGCCGTGAAGTTTCTGGTGTGCAAGACCACGCCGCAGGTCGTCTATGAGGCGCTCGAGTGCCTGGGCGGCAACGGCTACACCGAGGACCTGCCGCTGGCGCGCTACTTCCGCGAATCGCCGCTCAACGCCATCTGGGAAGGCTCGGGCAACGTCATGGCGCTCGACGTGCTGCGCGCCGCCGGCCGCCATCCCGAGCAGGCGATGGCGACGATGGGCGCCCTGGCGAAGACGGCGTCGGCTGCTTTCGATGTGCGCCCGCTCGCCGAAACGCTCGGCGCCGTGCTGCGCTCGGGCGATGCCGAGCAGCGCGCACGTTTCCTGTGCGAAGGCCTGGCCAGGATCGCAGCGCTGGCGGCCCTCGCCGAGGCGAAGTCCGATTTCGCCACGCTCTACGGCGACACGCGGCTCGGCGGCATGAAGTTTGCGCAGTTCGGGACGGCCGATCTCGGAAGCGCCGAAGCCGCTCTGATGGACAGGGCGCTCGCGGCTTAGTGCCGGGAGCGCGCTTGCGGCACCACGACCGCTCCCCCAAGATCGCGGCCATGAAAAAAATCTTCACCGCCTGCCTCGGCACCGAGACCAACACCTTCGCCTCCATTCCCACCGGCCACCAGCTTTTCGAGGAGACCTGCCTCTTCCGCAAAGGCAGCTACGGCAGGAACGTGCCGATGTTCGGGGCGCCCCTCGCGGTGTGGCGCGGCCGCGCCGAGGCCAAGGGCTGGCAGGTGGTCGAGAGCCTGTGCGCTTTCGCCCAGCCCGCCGGCAAGACGGTGAAGAAGGTCTACGAGGCCTTCCGCGACGAGATCGTGGCCGACCTCGAGGCGGCGATGCCGGTCGATGGCGTGCTGCTCTCCATGCACGGCGCCATGGTGGCCGAGGGCTACGACGACTGCGAAAGCGACATCCTGGCCGCCGTGCGCCGGGTCGTCGGGCCGGACATTCCCGTGGGCGCCGAGCTCGATCTCCACTGCAACATCGGCGAGGGCACCTTGCGCGACGCCACCGCGCTGGTGCTGTTCAAGGAATATCCGCATATCGACGTGCCCGAGCGCGCCGACGATCTCTTCACCGTCATGGAAGGCGCCATCGAAGGCCGCACCAAACCCGTCATGGCGGCCTGGGACTGCAAGATGATCGGCGTGTTCCACACCACGCGCCAGCCGATGCGCGGCTTCGTCGACAAGCTCTCCGCGATGGAGGGTAAGGACGGCGTGCTGTCGCTCTCCATCGCCCACGGCTTTCCATGGTCCGACATTAAGGAAATGGGCAGCAAGATCATCGCCATCACCGACGGCGACAAGGCCAAGGCCGAGAGGATCGCGCGCCAGCTCGGCCAGGAATTCTTCGCCATGCGCGCCGCTACCCAGCCGCCCTATGTCACGCTCGACGCCGCCATGGCACGGGTGAGCTCGCACAACCTGCCCAAGCCCATGGTGCTGGCCGACGTGTCGGACAACGCCGGCGGCGGCGCCGCCTCCGATTCGACCTTCATCCTGAGCGCGCTGCTCGACAGGCAGGTGACCGATGCAGCCATCGCCATGATCTGGGATCCCGGCGCGGTGAAGCTTGCCTTCGAGGTCGGCGAAGGCGCCGAGCTCGACATTCGTCTCGGCGGCAAGCTCGGCCCGCAGTCCGGCCCGCCGGTCGATGCCCGCGCCAGGGTGCTCAAGATCGAGAAGGACGTCACCATCGAGTTCGGCGGCCAGCGCAAGGGCGTCAACCCGATCGGCGATGCGGCGGCCCTGCAGATCGAGGGCGTGACGGTGATCGTCAACACCAAGCGTTCGCAGTGCCACAGTCTCGACTGCTTCACCAAGCTCGGTGTCGATCCTTCGACCAAGAAGGTCGTAGTGGTGAAGTCCATGCAGCACTTCCACGCCGCCTACGCGCCGATCGCCAGCGAGGTGGTCTATGTCGCGGCCCCCGGCGCGCTGGTGCCGGACTGGTCGCTGCTGCCCTACACCAAGGTCGACAAGGCGCAATGGCCGTTCCTGGCAGAGCCGCACGGCATGTAATAGCGTGCTCGCCAAATCGTCGGTCGATGCGAATTCGACTGAAACCGGGCGAATATCCTCCGCTACGTCTGCTATAAAGCCAATCAGAATCTATTGACGTACAACGCAAGCAACCGGCGGGTGGAGAAGAGCCGAGGCTGGCCAGGGCGTTGCTGCCGCAGGACGATTACCTGATGTCGCAGGGCGACGAGTTCGAATTCCAGCGAGGCGCGGCCACGAATCCGGAATGGGAGCAGGGAATCGAGGGCGGACAGAAGCGTGATTATGTCGATAACGGTATGACTACGACACACAACTCTCTACATCTGCTCGGCTTTTCTGACTTTTGAGCAGGTACAACGGCCAGGGCTGGGTGCCGGTCGATAACGTCACCTGCTGGATCTACACCTACAGCTGGCATCCCGACCGACCGTTCACCAACTCAGAGCGCGCCAAGTTCGACCGTGGCTTCAATGTCCATGCCGAGGTCGACCACAGCTACCTGCCGCTGCGCAACTTGCGCAACGAGTACATGATCGACCGCAAGGTGCAGAAGCACGACACCTTTACCGGCATCGTCGGTGTGAGCGAACAGGACTCCACCATCCAAGACAGCCAGGGCCCGATCCAGGATCGCACCCGCGAGCATCTTCGACAACCTAGCGCCGCTCGCCTACGCGGCTCGCATCGTCTCTATTCCGCAACAGGCCGAGGCGCTGCGCTCATCCGAGGGCACCAAAGATGGGCCAGCTTGGTCGCCTTACAGCGCAGTATGAATCTAAATAGGCGCCAGATGCCGGTCGGTCGTCGTTTGATTTCAGGCGGGTTTCTTCCAGCAGTACCCGAAGCCGGTGTAGTTCTCGATCTCGGCGAAGGTCGGATCGCTAGCGCGGAACTTGTTTCGGATACGCTTGATCGCGGAGCGCACATTCGCCCGATAACCGTCAGCTCCGTATCCAGCGATGAAGCCTTCATGGCGAAGTCGGTCGTAGACGGCACGGTAGGTCACGAAGCTGCCAGGTTTTGACGCCAGCAGATGGACGATATTGTATTCACCGAGGGTAAGGTCAATATCGACGTCGTTCCAATAGGCTCGGCTGAACTCTAGTTCGAGAACGAGCTTGCCGCACACTATGCGCTTGTCCGTCTGGGGAGCGGCCGCGTGCTTGTCAGCTCTGACCACACGCTTGAGACGCCTGACCAAAACCTCTACGCCGCGTGCCTTGTCGATAAAATCGGTGGCACCTCTATCGAAAGCCAAACTTTCGTGGGCGGGCAGGGCCCGACCGCTCAGGAACACCACCGGCAGGTTCACGCCATACCGGCGCAGTTGCGGCAGCAGGTCGATGCCCAAGGTATCGGGAAGACGCCAATCGAGGATGATGACATCGGCATCGATGGCCGTATTGAGCGAGCCGAGCAGCGAGGCCCCATCGGCGAAGCTGTGGACGACAAATCCTTGCTCCGACAGCTCTTCGCTGAGAATGTCGCGGTAACTTTGATCGTCTTCGACGAGAAGGACGCGAATGGCTTCTGCCTTGTTAATGGGGGCAAGCAGCGCCGCTTCAGCCATCGCCGACGAGCGTGCGATATTTTGGTTCAGACTAGTCGCCATACGAAGTCACTCCTCTCGTTAATTGATCAGATTATTTAAGCGAAAGAAAAGGCATCTTGTCGCCGGGACTTGTCGCCAATTCTCGGAATTTACGTTGGTCAACCGATTCGAATCGAAGATCGTCGCTTCCGTTGCAATGGCGGGAGCTAAGGGCGGTTGGGCGGCCCAGAATAAGTCGAGAGCAGCGTCCAGATCGTCGTCTTCGAAAGGTTTGCGGGCCGCGGGCGCCGAACAGAACTCAAGTGAGATCAGCGACTTTTCGTGGCTCGCTGTCAGGAAGATAAAGGGGATTTTGCGCGTTTTGAGGATGGCAGCGATGGGAAAGCACCGATCTTCACTTGGCGCCATGTCCAGTATCGCACCATCGATTGCCCCGTGCCGGGCGAGCCGGCATCCGTCCTGCATCTGGCCGGCTGGACCGATGGGCTCCATGCCGTAGTCGCGCAGGAAATCGCAAAGCAGTTTAGCCAGCAGGTAGCTGTCTTCGACGACGAGGATCTTTTCTCCGTGCCGTACCTGGGATGGGCGCGTCAGAGGCTTCAACGATCCGCGCAATACTTGTGGACGAGCAGTGGAGATCATTGGAGGATCTCATGCTTGAACGGACCACGCACGACGTCGCCCGAGTGCAGAAGCATGCAATCGACAGGATCCCATGAGCCGTCACCCCAGGGGCAGCACCGCTGGCCCCTGACCGCGCTCTCGAAACTGATCCAACCCCCGTGCTGGCGCACGACCTTCCACGCGCAACGCGCGCAAATCCACCCTACAAGCTCTTTCACCCAAGTCTCCCAAGTCCCACCGCACTTGCTACTTGATCAAGCGATACCCCTACCGCTCAGCATCAAGTGCGCCACACCAAGCGTTAATGGCACCTCGGCTGCGGATATCATAATGTTTATTTGGGGGCGAGTTGTCGCACCGCCCTACGTAATGTCTGTCACATGCCCATGCCGCACGGCATCACTTTCGTCGTGCTAGCCATCGCCACGATCAAGCGAGTTCGCCATGGCCGCCGCGCCTTCGATGTGGCCAAGATGTTCGTATTCACATAGCAGGAATTAAGAATTCCCAATAAATGTAGACTGCTAATACGGACTGTACGCTCCGTAGATATGCGACAATGCATGATCGCCAGCATGTCTCTTGTGTTCCAGCATGTCTCTTGTGTTCCAGCATGTCTCTTGTGTTAGGGTGTCCGTCGTCAGATCAATTGATACGGATCGGGTCCATTTGAAGAGAGGATGCGGCGCATCTGTTGAACAGGTTAGGCTGCTTTTCTGGAGTGCATCAAGCGTCTGCTTTGGATGGTCTGTCGTTTGATCCTTTCTCGTTCCAGCAGGATGGTATTGCCACGGCCGAAGTAGACATCGGCAGGTGTCAGATTGCCGATGGCCTCGTGGTAACGATGGTTGTTGTAGTGATCGACGAAGGCGTTGATCTGGGCCTCGAGATCGCCCGGCAGATAGTAGTTCTCGAGCAGAATGCGGTTCTTCAACGTCTGGTGCCAGCGCTCGATCTTGCCCTGGGTCTGGGGATGGAAGGGAGCGCCCCGGATGTGCCTGATGCCGCGGTCCCTGAGCCATTCCGCCAGATCGCCGGCGATGTAAGAGGAACCGTTGTCGCTCAGCAGCCGTGGTCGCTGTGCGACCTTGGCGCTCTCGCAGCCTGATGCCTTGAGCGCGAGTTCCAGGGTCTCCGTCACATCCTGGGCTTTCATCGTCGTGCACAGCTTCCAGGCGATGATGTAACGCGAGAAGTCGTCGAGGATCGTCGACAGGTAGAACCAACCCCAGCCGATCACCTTGAGATAAGTGAAGTCGGTCTGCCAAAGCTGGTTGGGCGCCGTCGTCTTGTCCTTGAACTCGTCAGCAGCTTTCACGACGATGAAGGCCGGGCTCGTGATCAGGTCGTGAGCCTTGAGCAGCCGATAAACCGATGCCTCCGACACAAAGTACTTATTCACATCGGTGAAGCGCGTCGCCACTTCCCGCGGCGACAGCTCCGGCTCGTCCAGGGCCAGTTCGACGATCTGTTCCCGGACCTCTTCCGGGATCTTGTTCCACACCCGCCTGGGCCGAGACGGCTTGTCTTCCAGCGCCTCGGGCCCGCCCGCCTGCAGGCGGGCATACCAGCGGTAAAATGTCATCGGCAAGATACCGAGCGTGGCCAGGGTTCGTCGGACCGGCAGGTGAGAGTGCTCGACCAGGCCGATGATCTCCAGTTTCTCGGAACCAGGGTATCTCATTCCCCGTCTCCCCCATCCGCGATCATGCTTTTTTTGAGCAGACGCAGTTCCAGTGCCTGCTCGGCAACGACCTCCTTCAGCGCCCGCGCCTCACGGCGAAGGTCCGTCACCTCGCCGCTCGTGGCCGCTCGTGCCGTGTCGCCCGCCAGCCGACGCTTGCCGGCCTCCAGGAACTCCTTCGACCAGCTGTAATAAAGACCCTCGGCGATACCCTCCCGACGGCACAGCTCGGCAATGCTGGATTTGCCCCGAAGGCCGTCCAGGACAATCCGGATCTTCTCTTCAGCCGAATACTGCTTGCGCGTCGCCCGCCGGATGTTCTTCACAAGACGCTCGGACGGTGAGTTGGGCGTAGCGGATTTCTGTCTCATCTCGTTCCCCTCAGGATGACGATGAGACGGAAATCCTCCCCTCCTCAAGACCCTAAATCTGTATCAGTGGTCCTGATGCCGGGCAGCCGAGATCTTTCGCTTTCCGCCACGGCTGTTCTTCGACGCGACGTTGGCCAATTACGGCGCGCTGTGGACCTCCGAGTTCCGCAAATCCTTCACCAACAGCCTGATGGTGAGCGTGGCCTCGACCGTGCTGTCCCTGCTGATCGGCGTGCCGGCAGCCTATGCGCTGTCACGCTGGATGTCGTGCGGCGGCGGGACGATCACGCTCTGGATCCTGGCCAGCCGGATGGTGCCGCCGATTGCCTTCACCATCACGTACTTCCTGGTCTATCGCCATCTCGAGCTGCTCGATACGAGGACAGGTCTGGTCATCATCTACCTCACTTTCAACCTCTCGCTGGTGATCTGGATGATGCGGCCCTTCTACGACCAGTTGCCGCGCTCGCTCGAGGAGGCCGCCTGGATCGACGGCGCCACCATGTGGCAGGGCTTCTATCGGATCATCCTGCCGCTCTCCGGACCCGGCCTGGCGGCGACGGCGATCCTCTGCTTCCTGTTCGCCTGGAACGATTTCTTCTTCGCCCTGATTCTGACCCGCACCGAGGCCATGACGGCGCCGGTGGCGGTCGTCAATTTCATGAACTACGAGGGCGCTGCCGGGAGGCCGCGCGACGCATGTCGACCCGGCGCGACGACACAGGCGGCATCATCGTCAATGTCTTGTCGATGGCCGCCACCATAGGCGGACGGCCGGGGGCGTCGGCCTACGCCGCCAGCAAGGCCGCCGTCGATTCCTTCACCATGGGCTTTGCCAGGGAGGTCGCGCCCGAAGGCATCCGCGCAGTCTCCCTGCGCCCGGGCATGATCGAGACTGAGATGACCGAGCGTACGCTCGCCGACCGCGAGGTGCGCGCCGCCATCGAGGCGACGATCGCCATGGGTCGCGTCGGTCGCGCCGACGAGATCGCCAACGCCATCCTCTGGCTTCTATCTGATGAAGCCAGCTTCATCTCCGGCGTGACGCTCGACGCGTCTGGTGGAGGATTTGTTTTCGGAACGCGAGATCCCTCGCTACGCTCGGGATGACAGCGCAAGAAGTGCGCTGTCAGTTCCTGGTCTTGTCGACCAGCGCCCGTTCCTTGATCCATGGCATCATGCCGCGCAGCTTGGCGCCGATCTCCTCGATCGGGTGCTCCGACATCTTCTTGCGCATGGCCTTGAACGAGGCCTGGTTGACCTTGTTCTCCAGCATCCAGTTGCGCGCAAAGCGGCCCGACTGGATGTCGGCCAGCACGCGTTTCATCTCGGCCTTGGTCTCGTCGGTAACGATGCGCGGGCCGGAGACGTATTCGCCGTACTCCGCGGTATTGGAGATCGAGTAGTTCATGTTGGCAATGCCGCCCTCGTAGATCAGGTCGACGATCAGCTTCACCTCGTGCAGGCACTCGAAATAGGCCATCTCCGGCGCGTAACCCGCCTCGACCAGGGTCTCGTAGCCCGCCTTGATCAGCTCGACGAGGCCGCCGCACAGCACGACCTGCTCGCCGAACAGATCGGTCTCGCACTCTTCCTTGAAGCTGGTCTCGATGGTGCCGGCGCGGCCGCCGCCGATCGCCGAGGAGTAGCTGAGCCCGATCTCGAGCGCGTTGCCCGACGAGTTCTGCGCCACCGCCACCAGGCAGGGCACGCCGCCGCCACGCAGGTATTCCGAGCGCACCGTGTGACCGGGCCCCTTGGGCGCAATCATGAAGACGTCGATGTCGGGGCGCGGCGTGATCAGGTTGAAGTGGACGTTGAGCCCGTGTGCGAAGGCGAGCGCGGAACCGGGGCGCATGTTGGGGGCGAGGTCGGCGTTGTAGATGTCGGACTGCAGCTCGTCTGGCGTCAGCACCATGACGATGTCGGCCCACTTGGCGCCCTCGGCCGGACTCATCACCTTGAACCCTGCCTCTTCGGCCTTCCTGATCGTGGCAGAGCCGGCCTTGAGCGCGATGCGCACGTCCTTCACGCCGGAATCCCGCAGGTTCATGGCGTGGGCATGGCCCTGGCTGCCGTAGCCCACGACCAGGACCTTCTTGCCCTTGATCAGATTTACGTCAGCATCACGATCGTAATAGACACGCATTGGGCCATTCCTCCTGGCAAGGTGCGCTTTTCGCACCAAACGGAGGGCTTACTAGACAACCCGACCGGCAAAGGCCAGCTTCAATTCCATGTCCCCAATACGCCTTCCGTTCCTGCTGCTGGCCGCTCTCAACCTACTGGTTGGCTGCGCTGCCCACCCCGATCTGGCGGCCCCGACCGGGCCCGCGGTGCCGATGCCGACGATCCAGGCCGCCATCGACAACTCCACGCCAGATGCGGCGCAAAGGGGAATGAGCAACAAGACTTGGCTTTGGACCCGCGGCGGCGGCCCGGCGCAAATCCACTACTCGTCGGCAGACGGCAAGGATTACGCCTGGCTGGTGGGCGAACGAAGGATCCTGGTGGGCGAATGGCAGGTCCAGACTGCCGCCGCCTCGAGTGGTCAGACACTCATCCAGGTGTGCTTCCGCTATCCCGGCGTCAGGTCGCAAGGCCTTAGCGACAGTTGGACCTGCCGCCCGGCGGGCACGCTCTTCTACGAGATGACGGAGCGCGAGAGCGGTGATCCGTTGCGACTGTCAGGCCGCACCCAGGCGCAGTTCGTGCTGGATAAGACCCCGGCGACGCTCGCGGAAGTGCAGGCCCGCGTCCGCGGCTAGATATCAGAGAGGACGAGGCGCAGGCCGAGCAGGCTGAGCACCCCGCCCATGATGCGGTCGAGCCAGAGTTTGGTGCGACGGTAGAAGGCCTGCGCGGCATCGCCCGAAAACAGCAGCGCGAGCAGCGCGAACCAGATGAACTCGTTGGCGGCCACGATGGCGAGTGCCGCACCGTCCAGCCAGCCCGGCGACTGGGCCGGCAGCAACGAAAGGAAGATGCTGCCGAAGAACACCATGATCTTTGGGTTGCTCATCTGCAGCAGGAGTGCGCGCAGAAAGCCCTGCCAACCGGTCGTTCGCAAGATCCTGGCCGACGACGTCGCAGGCAGCGGCGCACCGGCGTGACGCCACAGCATGAGCGCCAGGTAGAGAAGATAAGCCCCACCGCCGATGCGGAAGGCGAGATAGAGCCATTCGAAACGTGCGAACAGCGCCTGCAGCCCGTAAAGCGCCGCTGCCGCCCAGACCAGCGCGCCCAGCATCATGGCGAAGGCGGCAAGCAGTCCCGCCCGCCGGCCCGAGCCGGCGGCAGTCTGGATGACGAGCACGGTCGAGGGACCTGGGCTCGCCACGGCCAGCAGATGGACGACCGCCAGGCCCAAGAGGGCGACGATGTAGTCCATCAACGGCCCGCGGGGCTCCAGCCCCGCCCATGAGCCGACCTGGAGGTCCGCGGTCCAACGAGCATGATCAAAGCGCCTCGCCGCCGCGCGACATGGCGACGATGCCGGTGCGGCCGACATCGACCCGGCCGAGTCCTTCCATCAGGCCGATGAAGGTCTGCACCTTGTCGCTGGCGCCGGTAACCTCGAACACAAAGGAGTTGGTCTTGGCGTCGATCACCTTGGCGCGGAACACGTCGGCCAGGCGCAGCGCCTCGACCCGCTTGTCGCCGGTGCCCTTCACCTTGACCAGCGCCAGCTCGCGCTCGATGTGCGGGCCCTCGACGGTGAGATCACGTACGCGATGCACCGGCACCAGGCGGTCGAGCTGCGCCTTGATCTGCTCGATGATCATCGGCGTGCCCTTGGTCACGATGGTGATGCGCGACAGGTTCTCCTTGGCGTCGGTCTCGGCCACGGTCAGGCTTTCGATGTTGTAGCCGCGGCCCGAGAACAGGCCGACGACACGCGCCAGGATGCCCGGCTCGTTGTCGACCAGCACGGACATGGTGTGGCTGGAAACCAGATCGGACGGGCTCATACCAGCACCATGCCCTCTTCCGACATCGGCTTTTGCGCCCGGTCGTCGGGCCCCAGCAGCATGTCGTAGTGCGCCGCGCCCGACGGGATCATCGGGAAGCAGTTCTCCATCTTGTCGACCAGCACGTCGACGATGACCGGCTGCTTGATGCCGATCATCTGCTTGATCGTCTCGTCGAGCTTGGCCGGCTCGTGGCAACGCAGGCCGACGGCGCCGAACGCCTCGGCGAGCTTAACGAAGTCAGGCAGCGATTCCATGTAGCTCTCGGAGTAGCGCCCGCCGTGCAGCAGCTCCTGCCACTGCCGCACCATGCCCATGTACTGGTTGTTGAGGATGAAGACCTTCACCGGCAGGCGGTACTGCGCCACCGTCGAGAGCTCCTGGATGTTCATCATGATCGAGGCCTCGCCCGCCACGTCGATGACAAGTGCGTCGGGATGGGCGATCTGCACGCCCATGGCGGCGGGCAGGCCATAACCCATCGTGCCGAGACCGCCCGAGGTCATCCAGCGGTTGGGCTGCTCGAACTTCAGGAACTGCGCCGCCCACATCTGGTGCTGGCCCACTTCGGTGGTGATATAGTGGTCGCGGTTCTTGATATGGTGGTAGAGCCGCTCGAGCGCGTATTGCGGCTTGATCGTCTCGTTGTCCTGCTTGTAGGCGAGGCAGTTGCGGGCGCGCCATTTGTCGATCTCGACCCACCATGCCTTCAGCGCCTTGTGGTCGGTGCGCGGCTGCTTGGCCTTCCACAGCCGGATCAGGTCTTCCAGCGCATGCATGGCGTCGCCCACGATCGGCAGGTCGACGCGCACGTTCTTGTTGATCGAGCTCGAATCGATGTCGATATGGATCTTCTTCGAGTGGGGCGAGAACTCGGCCAGCTTGCCGGTGATGCGGTCGTCGAAGCGCGCGCCGATATTGATCAGAACGTCGCAGTGATACATTGCCAGGTTGGCTTCGTAGGTGCCGTGCATGCCGAGCATGCCAAGGAACTGCTTGTCCGACGCCGGGAAGGATCCCAGCCCCATCAGCGTGTTGGTGATGGGATAGCCCGTCATGTGCACGAACTGCGCGAGCAGCTTGGACGCCCTGGGCCCGGAGTTGATCACGCCGCCGCCGGTGTAGAAGACCGGCTTTTTGGCGCCGGCGATCAGCTCGATCGCCTGCTCAATCTTCGCCAGCTCGGGCTTGACCTGCGGGCGGTAGCTCTTGTGCTGGACCGGCTTCTTCGGCGCCACGTAGTCGTACTTGTTCATCAGCACGTCCTTGGGCAGGTCGATCACGACTGGCCCGGGACGGCCGGAGCGCGCCACGTAGAAGGCCTCGTGGACCGTGCGCGCCAGGGCGGCGACGGACTTCACCAGGTAATTGTGCTTGGTGCAGGGCCGCGTGATGCCGGTGGTGTCGGCTTCCTGGAAGGCATCGTTACCGATCAGATGGGTCGGCACCTGGCCGGTCAGGCAAACGATGGGAATGGAATCCATCAGCGCGTCGGTGAGGCCGGTCACGGCATTGGTGGCGCCGGGACCAGAGGTCACCAGCACGACGCCGACCTTGCCGGTCGAGCGGGCATAGCCCTCGGCGGCATGCACCGCCGCCTGCTCGTGGCGCACCAGGATGTGGCGCAGCCGGTTCTGCTTGAAGAGCGAATCGTAGATCGGAAGGACCGCGCCGCCGGGATAGCCGAAGACGACCTCGACTTCCTCGTCGATCAGGGCTTTCACCAACAGATCGGCGCCGGTCGTGGCGGACTCCTCGGGCTTCATGACAGGGGTCTCCTCTATGACAAATACGCCGCAAAACGGGGTTTGCGGCGGCGCGGAAGGTAAAGGCCGGCTCCCGGAGGGTCAACCCAATTCAGCACGAAACGTAAAGTTTCAGACCCCTGAATTGGTCAAAAATTTCTCAATCGGCTCCAAGCCTGGCTCGGACTGGGGGTCGAATACCAGATCTGGTGTCATCTGGTGTCGAAACCACGTCATCTGGCGTTTGGCATATTGGCGCGTGTGGTCGATGGCAATCCGGCGTGCCTCTTCGAGCGGCAGCGCGTCCTGGAAGTGACGGAAAAGCTCCGGCGCGCCATGGGCTTTGAGGCCGGGCCAGCGCGGGTCGGGCTTGCGATCGAACACGGCGCGCACCTCGGCCAGCACGCCCTCCGCCAGCATGGTGTCGAAGCGCGCCGCGATGCGCGCGCGCAGCCAGCCGCGCTCGGGCGCCAACAGTAGCGTGGCGAAGCGCCAGGGTGCGGGCTGGTCTTCCGCGGCCTGCCAGGCGGTGAGCGGACGGCCGGTCGCGGTCCAGACTTCCCAGGCGCGGACATGGCGCTGGCGATCGCCGGGCTTCAGCCGCTCGACGATCGCCGGATCCTTTTCGGCCAGCCGGGCGCGGAAGGCGTCCGGGCCGATCTGCTGCCACTCCACATTGGCCTGGTCGCGGATGCCGGGTGGCAGATCGGGAATGGCCGCGATGCCCTGCATCAGCGTCTTGAGATAGAGGCCCGAGCCGCCGCACAGGACCGGCGTGCGACCCTCGGCAAGGCAACGCTCGATCTCGGCCGTGGCGAGAGCTCCGCCAGCGCGCCGCCGACAAGGTTTCGCTCAAAGGCAGCACGCCATAGAGCGCATGCGGGACCCGGGCACGCTCTGCCGTGGTGGGCTGCGCGGTCAGGATCGGGAAGGCATCGTAGGTCTGCATGGCGTCGGCATTGATCACCGTGCCGCGGAGCCGCTCGGCCACGGCAAGCGCCAGCGCCGACTTGCCGCTGGCCGTGGGACCGGTGATGACGATGACGCGCTGCAGGGCCATGGCGGACGGATTGTTTGCAAATCCGTCATGCCGCCGCTAGAGGCGGAGCGTGAAAAACGTCCTTGTCCTGATCTCGAGCCCGGCCCATCCGGCGCTGAACGACGGCGCGATCCGTTGCGCCGTCGACGCGCTGCGCGCCCAGGACGCCACGGTGGGCACGCCCGACTGGCTCGCGCCCGACATCGCCTGCGACATCCCGTTCGATATCCCAGGGGGTGGCCCGTCGAGCGGCGTGACCATGACCGCGCTCGACGGGGTCGTCGTGCCCGCCGCCGGCCGGCGCAAGAGGCTGCTCGTGGCCGACATGGAATCGACCATGATCGAGAACGAGATGCTGGACGAGCTGGCCGAGTTCCTGGGTCTGCGCGAGAAGATCGGCGGCATCACGGCGCGCGCCATGAACGGCGAGATCGATTTCGCCGGTGCGCTGGCCGAGCGGGTCGGCCTCTTGAAGGGCCTGCCCGTCGCCCAACTCGATGAGGCCGGCAAACGGATCCGGTACACGCCGGGCGGCGCCACCCTGGTCGCCACCATGAGAAAGCACGGCGCGCAATGCGCGCTGGTGTCGGGCGGTTTCACCTATTTCACGGCGATGGTGAAGAAGGCCCTGGGCTTCGATTCGGACGCCGCCAACATCCTGAAGCACGACGGCCACACGCTGTCCGGAACCGTCGAGCTACCCATCCTGGGTAAGGAGGCCAAGCTCGCAACGCTGGAACGCCTCGCCACCCAGCATGGGCTCACGACCGCGGAGGCGGTGAGCGTGGGCGACGGCGCCAATGACCTGCCGATGCTGAAGGAGGCGGGCCTGGGCGTGGCGTTCCATGCCAAACCCGCCGTCGCGGCTACAGTGCCGGCCCGCATCGATCACGCCGATCTCACCGCGCTACTCTACCTCCAGGGCTATCGCCGCACCGACTTCGTCGAAAGGAAAGATCCATGACCGACGCCACCCAGATCGTGCTCGCCAAGCGTCCGGCGGGCGATGTGAGCTCCGACTGCTTCCGCCAGGAAAGCGTTAGCCTGGCCGCGCCGGGCGACGGCCAGGTGCTGGTGCGGTCGCATTTCCTGTCGCTCGATCCCTACATGCGGCCGCGCATGACCGAGCTGCGCTCCTACACGCCGCCCTTCGAGCTCGACAAGCCCTTGACCGGTGGCTCGATCGGCGAGGTGGTCGACTCTCACAACCCGCGCTTCGCCAAGGGCGACACCGTCATCGGCATGCTGAACTGGGCGACCTACACGCTTCACGACGGCAAGGGCCTGCGCAAGATCGATCCCGCGGTCGCGCCGCTCTCCGCCCATCTCGGCGTACTGGGCATGCCGAGCTTCACCGCCTGGTACGGCATGAAGCATATCTGCAAGCCCAAGGCCGGCGAGACGGTGTTCGTCTCGGCAGCGACCGGCGCGGTGGGCCAGGTCGCGGGCCAACTCGCCAAGCTGGCCGGCGCCCGGGTGGTGGGCTGCGCCGGCGACGACGACAAGTGCCGATGGGCCGTGCGCGAGGCGGGCTACGATGCCTGCTTCAACCACAAGACGGAGCGCGATATCGGCGCCGTGCTCGACAAGCTCTGCCCGCAGGGCATCGATGCCGACTTCGAGAATGTCGGCGGCAGGATCTTCCACGCCGTGTTCGAGCGACTCAACAATTTCGGCCGGGTCGCCTTCTGCGGCGCCATCTCCGAATACCAGGACGCCGTGCCGATGGCGGGCCCGCCCAAGATGTTCACCATCGTGCAGCGCCGGCTCACCCTCCGGGGCTTCATCGTCTCCGACCACGTGGCTCTGATGGGCGAGTTCACGAGCGAGGTCGGCGGGCTTCTGCAAGCGGGCAAGCTCAAGAGCCGCGAGACCGTGGTCGACGGCCTGGCCAAGGCCCCGGAGGCCTTCATGGGCCTCCTCAAGGGCGAGAACTTCGGCAAGCTGGTGGTGAAGGTCGGGTAGACCTCAAGCTCCTCTCCCCCCAAGGGGGAGAGGAAAATGAGCGTGAAGGACCGAACGCGTTACTTCGTCAGCCGCAACGCCGCGAAGCGCGGATCGCCCTGGCGTTCGACGAACAGCAGGACCGAACGTTTCTTGGCCTGCTGCAGCTTGGCCACGAGGTCGGTGACCTCCTGCGGGGTGGTGACCGGCTTCTGGTCGACCTCGAGGATGACATCGCCCGCCTGGAGCTGCTTCTCGGCGGCCGGGCTGTTGGGCGCCACCTTGGTGACGACAACGCCCTTCACCTGGTCGGAGAGGCCATACTTCTCGCGTAGCTGGTCGGTCACTTTCTGCAGGGTGAGGCCGAGCTGCTCGACCGTGGAGACGATCGGCTGGTCGGGCTCGGCCGGCTTCTTGGCACCGCCTTGGGCGGCCGCGTTCACCTTCTCGGCCTCTTCCTGCTCGCCGATCCTGAGCTTCAGCGGCACTTCCTTGCCGCTGCGCCAGACCACGATGTCTACTGTGCTGCCGACCCGGGCGTTGGCGACCAGGCGCGGAAAGCGGCGCAGGTCGAGCACGTCCTGGCCGGCAAAGTTCACGATGATGTCGTTGCGCTTGAGACCCGCCTTGGCGGCCGGCCCGTCGGCCACGACATTGGCCACCAGCACGCCGCGCGCGCGGTCCAGCCCGAAGCTGTCGGCGATGTCGTCGGTGACGCTCTGGTAGCTGACGCCGACCCAGCCGCGCTTGACCCGGCCGAACTCGCGCAACTGGTCAGCGACCTGCTTGACGAGGTTGGACGGGATCGAGAAGGCCAGGCCCGCATTGGTGCCGGATGGCGAATAGATCGCGGTGTTGACGCCGATCACCTCGCCGTCAGCGTTGAACAGCGGGCCGCCCGAGTTGCCCTTGTTGATGGCGGCGTCGGTCTGCAGGTAGTCGTCGAGCGAATCGTTCAGCGAGCGGCCGCGCGCCGAGATGATGCCGGCGGTGACCGAATGGCCGAGGCCGAACGGATTGCCGATGGCAATCACCCAGTCGCCGACGCGCTCCTTGTCGGAATCGCCCCACTTGATCGCCGGCAGCGGCTTCTTGTTGGGCAGCTCGACCTTGAGCAGGGCCACGTCGATGCGGCTGTCCGAGCCGACCAGCTTGGCCTTGAGCTGGGTGTCGTCCTTGAAGATGACGGTGATATCCTCGGCGCCCTGGATGACGTGGTTGTTGGTGACGATGTAGCCCTCGCCATCGACCACGAAACCGGAGCCCAGCGACGTACCGCGGCGCTTCTGCTCCTCGCCGCCGCGCTTGTCGAAGAACTCCTTGAACAGCTCCTCGAACGGCGAACCGGGCGGCAGCTGCGGCATGTCACGCAGCCTGGGGCCCTGCTGGGGCACGTTCTGGGTCGTGGTGATGTTGACGACGGTCGGCATCAGCTTGTCGACCAGGTCGGCGAAACTCTGAGGCGCTTCGCGCGCCACGGCGGGCGGCGCCAATGCCAAGCCGAGTGAAACGACCACCGCGAGCGCGGCACCTCTGAAAACACCTTGATAATCAGTAAGATTCACGTCCGACCTCCAACGGCGCTCAGGCCTTAACGGTCGGAACGGCCGGCGCCGCGCATTCGAGTCATGTCTACATGTAGGGCGATTGTGGCGCAAATAAAGAGGACGTTATGTTGTCGATAATTTCAGGGTTTTCGGGACTTCGCGCAAAATCGACCGGCGGCGTTGCAGGACTGCCACAGACGCCGCCGGTAAGGATTTTGCCCTCGGTTTTCGCCAGCTACTTCTTGGGTGGCGCGGCCCCTGCAGGATCGTTGAAGTAGCGGAAGAAGTCGCCCTCGGGGCTCAGGATCATGGTCGAGCCGCCGCCGGCGCCGAATGCCTGTTTGTAGGCCTCCATGCGCCGGTAGAAACCATAGAACTCCTTGTCCCGATTGAACGCCTTGGCGTAAATCCCCGTCGCCTCGGCGTCGGCCTCGCCCATGGTCACCTGGGCCTTCAGGCCGGCGTCGGCCTTGATGACCGCGACCTCGCGGTCGGCCGTCGCCGTGATACGGGCCTTTTCCTCGTCGCCCTCGGCACGCAGCTGGCCAGCTTCGCGTTCGCGGTCGGTCTTCATGCGATTGTAGACCGATTGCGAGTTGGCTTGCGGCAAATCTGCACGCTTAATGCGCACGTCGACCGTCTCGACGCCCAGTTCCTTTGTCTTGGCGTTCACCCGTCGCGTGATCTCGTCCATCAGGTTGGCGCGCTGGTCGGTCAGCACCGCGTGCAACGGCACCGAGCTCAGCACGCCGCGGATCTCCGAGTTGATCAGCGAATCGAGCAGGCCGCGCAACGCCGGCTCGCCACCGGGGACGGTCTGGGCAAACAACTTGGCCGCAACGATCTTGTAACGGGCGTAGGCATCGACCACGAGGCGCTTCTGGTCACCGGCTATGATCTCGAACTCTTCTGCCTCGTAGTCGAGCAGCCGGCGGTCGATGCGCTGGATATCCTGGACCAGAGGGATCTTGGCATACAGGCCGGGTTCGGTCTTCGGATTGCCGACGATGGCGCCGAACTGCCGGACAAGGACCTGTATGGTCGGATCGACGGTGTAGAAGGTCTGGGTCACCATGAAGATGGCGACGGCGAGCGCGACCAGCGCGATGATCATGCGGTTGCTCATCGCGTCGCTCCCTGCGGCGAGGGCGGAGGCGGCGTCGTTCGCGGCGGCGTCGGCGCACCCGGGCCCGGCTTCAGTTCAGGCAGCGGCAGGTAGGGCAGCACGCCGTTGGTGCCGGCAGCGTTCTTGTCGACCAACACCTTGTTCACGTTGCGCAGCACCTCTTCCATCGTGTCGAGGTAGAGACGCTCCGTCGTGATGTCCTTGGCCTTGGCCCACTGGTCGTAAACCTGGGTGAAGCGCTGCGCATCGCCGCTGGCGCGGGCGACGATCTGGGCCTTGTAGGCCTCGCCCCTCTGGATGATCGCCTCGGCTTCGCCCTTGGCCCGGGGCAGCACCTGGTTACGGTAGGTGTTGGCCTCGTTGATACTCTTCTCCTTGTCGGCACGCGCGGCCTGCACGTCGCGGAAGGCGGCGATCACCTCCTGTGGCGGGTCGACGCGCAGGAGCTGGACCTGCGAGATGCGGACGCCCAGCCCGTATTCGTCGAGCATTTTCTGCAGCAGGTCCTTGGTGTCCTGCTCGATGCGGCTGCGGCCCTCCGTTTGGGCGTACTGCAGGTTCGACTTGCCAATGACTTCTCGCATCGCCGCCTCGGCGCCGGCGCGGACGTTCTCTTCGGGGTTGCGCACGTCGAAGGCGTACTTGAAGACGTCCTTGATCTGCCACAACACGGCGAACTCGATGTCGACGATGTTCTCGTCGCCGGTCAGCATGAGGTTTTCGCTCGAAGTCGGGCGCGGTCCGCGCGTATACGGCGTAGTGGTGCGGTCTTGACCGGCGCGCGAGCCGATCACGACGCGGCGCTGGTCCTGGACGTTGACTACGACAACATGGCCGATCGGGCTCGGCAGATTGTAATGCAGGCCGGGCTCGACCGGCTTGCCGTACGGCTTTCCGAACACGAGTTGGATCGCCTGCTGGTTGGGCTGCACGCGAAAGAAGCCGGTGACCAGCCAGATTACCAGGGCAGCGAGCACGACCAGGATGATGCCCTTATACGAACCGAAGCCGCCGGGGATGAGGTTCTTGAGGCGCTCCTGGCCGCGGCGGATGACGTCTTCCATGTCGGGCGGCCGGCGCGAGCCGAACGGGCCGCCGCCGCGATTGCCACCGCCGCCCCACGGGCCGCCGCCACCGCTGTTGCCCCCGCCACCGCCGCCCCACGGGCCGCCGCCGCCGTTGTTATTCCACGCCATCGTTCACCTCAGAGCCACCGGCTGCCTCGCCTCGGCGCATTGTCGCTTTTGATTTCACGTCGCGCTGCATATATGTGACGGCAGCACCACCTGCAATCAAGCGGCGACACAATATTGCCAGTCAGCGGAAGCAAGCAATCATGGCGGAAATAACAGAATCGGCCATCCGCAAGGTTCTCGAGACTGTCATGGATCCCGTGACCGGCAAGAGTATTGTTGCACTGGGCATGGTGGGTGGCATCGCCACGCGCGGCGGCCATGTTGCGATCACCCTCGATGTCGACCCGGCCCGTGGTACCGCCCTGGAGCCGTTGCGCCAAGCCTGCGAGCAGGCAGTGCGTGTCATGCCGGGCGTGCTGTCGGCAACCGCCGTGATGACCTCCGAGCGCCCCGCACCACCCCCTGCGGCACCGGGCGGGCATGCCCATAGCCATGGTACCCGGGGCCCCGCTGCCCCTGGTGGCAAGACCACCGGCGGCGGTGGCCGAATCGACGTGCCCGGCGTCAAGCACATCATCGCCGTCGCCTCGGGCAAGGGCGGCGTCGGCAAGTCGACGACGGCGGTTAACCTCGCCCTCGGCCTCCTCGCCAACGGCGTCAGCACCGGGCTGCTCGATGCCGACATCTACGGCCCTTCGATGCCGCGCATGCTCAACGTCAAGGACAAGCCCGAATCGAGCGACGGCAAGGCATTGAAGCCGATCGAGCGTTACGGGCTCAAGACCATGTCGATCGGCTACATCGTCAACGAGGACACGCCGATGATCTGGCGCGGCCCCATGGTGTCGAGCGCGCTGGAGCAGATGTTGCGCGATGTCGAGTGGGGCGAGCTCGACGTGCTGGTGGTCGACATGCCACCGGGCACCGGCGATGCCCAGCTGACGCTCGCGCAGCGGGTGGCGCTGTCGGGCGCGGTGATCGTCTCGACGCCGCAGGACATCGCTCTCATCGATGCGCGCAAGGGCCTCAACATGTTCCGCAAGGTCGCCGTGCCGGTGCTGGGCTTCGTCGAGAACATGAGCTTCTACCTCTGCCCGCATTGCGGCGAGCGCTCCGAGATCTTCGGCCATGGCGGCGCGCGCGAGGAGGCAGAGAAGCTCGGCGTGCCGTTCCTGGGCGAGGTGCCGCTGCATCTCGACATCCGCACCACGTCGGACTCGGGCCATCCCATCGTCGTCTCCCAGCCCGACAGCCCTTACGCCCAGATCTACAAGAACATCGCCGGTCGGGTGTGGAAGCAGCTTGTTTCGGCCAACCAGCGCGGCCCGCGCGCCGCGCCGCGCATCGTGGTGCGCTAATCTTCCGGGACCGCGGGCCTCCAGGCCCGCTCATGATCATGAGCGAGCCAGAGGCTCGCGGTCCAAAGGAGCATGAGAAGACGAGAGGCAGGCCTGGAGGCCCGCGGTCCCAGAAGACTAGGCCCGCTTTCGCCGCCGCGTCGCAGCCTTGCGCGACTGCCATTTCCCGATCATGCCGTGCACCCCGATCATCGAGCCGGCGACCAGCTCGAGCGCGAGGAAGCGGCGCTCCTCGACCCAGCCGGGAAGCTGAATGTTGAGGGCGAGATCGCGACGAAAGCCGAACTGGTTGTAGTACTCCGGATCGCCGACCAGGATGATGCGGCTGTGGCCGAGCATGCGCGCCTGCGCCATCGAGTGCCACATCAGCGCCTTGCCGTAGCCCAGTCCGCGCAGCTCCGGCGCGATGGCCAGCGGGCCCAGCAGGACCGCAGGCCAGCGCTCGTTCACCAGGATCGGCCAGTTGCGGATCGACGCCACCATGCGTCCTTTCTGGTCGATGGCGACGAAGCACAGCTCCTTGATCGGCTTCACATCCTCGCGCAGGCGATAGACGGTCTTGTGCTGGCGATCGGGACCGAACGCGGCCTCGTTCATGGCGTCGATCGGCGCATCGTCGCGCGGTCGCTCGCGCAACAGGCGGAGCCGGCCAGGATCGCGCAGGGTGGCCGCCCTAGCCAATGCCCAGCGCCGCCAAGAGCTCGCGCCATTCGCGCGGATTGAGGCCGCTCGTTTTCTGGTCGACCTTCTCGCCCGCGATCATGCGCTTCACCGCGGCCAGCCCCGACTTGGAGAGATGCGCCCCGCCCATGCGGTATTCCATGAAGGCGTCGTGGCAGATCGGACACCAGCGCCTGAGCGTGTCGATCATGACGTCGGCATAGGCGCGGATCTCGTACTGGGCGTGGGCGTCGGCGCGCAGCGACAGGAAATGCATCAGGTTGTGGAGGTTGGTCTTCCAGTACCACTGCGTATAGAAAGCCAGCGACAAGTTCATGCGCGCCAGCTCGCGCGCCAGGCCGGAACGCTCGGGATCGAGCGGCTCGCCCGCCTCGCCCTCGTTGAGCATCTCCATGTAGTGCTCATAGACCAGCTCGGCGTCCTTCTTGAGCAGGGCGAAGACGCGCTCGGCCTCCTTGCCGGCCAGCACGGCGTCACGGCCCTGGCGGTTGGCCTTGCTTTGGGCCGCGAGATGCTCGGGCTTGGGAATATAGTATTCGTTGTCGAGGATCGAGTAGCGCGCCGAATACTCGTTCACGTTGGCAGTGCGGTGACGGATCCACTGGCGGGCCACGAAGATCGGCAGTTTCACGTGGTACTTGATCTCGCACATCTCGAACGGCGTCGTGTGGCGATGCCGCATGAGATAGTTGATCAGGCCGCGGTCCTCGCTGACCTTCTTGGTGCCCCGGCCGTAGGACACGCGCGCGGCCTGCACGACGGCGGCGTCGTCGCCCATGTAGTCGACGACGCGGACGAAGCCATGATCGAGCACCGGCAGCGCCTGGAAAAGAATTTCCTCCAGCGCCGGCGCATTCGGCCGCAGGGTCGCCTGCGCAGCCCCGCGCGCCTGGTCGATTTCAGCCTGCTGGTCGGTGGAGAGGGGCATCTTTTGTTGTCCTTCGTTGGCCGCGGACTCTATGGGCGGCGGGCTGCCCCTGCCATGGGGAAATCGCGGCGCAGGACTTGCCTTCAAAAAGGCGAGCGGAGCGCCTATATTGGGGATGTCGGGAAACCGACTATGGCGATAAACGCCGCGTGGCATAAGCGTTTCGGACCCGGGGGCAGTACCCGGCGCCTCCACCATTTCTTCTCTCCGCACCTTAAGGGGGCGGAGTCGATGGGGGCGAACCAGGATCGACGAGCGTGGTAAAGGCGCGGTTTTTGCCCGGTATGGTTCCGCCGTGACGGGCCATTCACAAGTGCTAACGATAATACCGTTACACTCGCTGCTGCCGCCTAAACAGCGGACGTAAGCGCGGTTCGGGAGGGCACCGGGCAACAGAAGCCCTCCCACTTTCCTTCGAGCGATTTGCCCGCTATTGGCAACGTTGACTTTCCCGCCATGCAGGCCGATGCTTTCTGCGAATTTCCGACAGGCCATGAACGATCGCTTTCAATACGACGCTCTCGTCGACGATGCGCTGCGCAGCGTTGTTCGCCGCGTGCTGACGCAAGTCGCCGAAAAAGGCCTGCCCGGTTCGCACCATTTCTACATCTCCTTCCGCAGCACCGACCCCGGCGTCGAGCTGCCCGACTATCTGCGCGCCAAGTACCCGGAGGAGATGACGATCGTCCTCCAGCACCAATACTGGGATCTCATCCTCGGCCCCGACACCTTCGAAGTGACGGTGAGCTTCAACAAGCAGCAGGAGCGCATAAAGGTGCCGTTCGCCGCCCTGTCGGCGTTCGTCGATCCCTCGGTGCGCTTCGGCCTGCAGTTCGACCGCAAGGACAAGGCAGCGACCGACAAGGCCGAGACGGCTGCCGCGCCGACGCCCCTGCCCGCCCCCGACAAGCGCCCGCCGCTTGCCGCGCCGTCAGGGTCGGAGGCCAAGCCCGAGGCCGAGGCTGGTGCCGCCTCCGCCGATGCGGAGGCCAAGCCCGAAGACGCCGCCTCCAAGGTCGTCAAGCTCGACAGCTTCCGAAAGAAGTAGCTAGACGCAGCACCGCGGCTGCGGCAGGGATGCGCGCCCGCGCCAGGAGAGAGTCATGCCCGATTTCCAGTTTCAGGAGATGTTCCCCGGCAGCAAGGACGCCACGCCTTACCGCAAGCTGAGCGGCGACTTCGTCGGCACGACCAAGTTTGCCGGCCGCGACGTGCTGACGGTCGAGCCCGAGGCGCTGACCCTGCTGACCGCCCAGGCCTTCAAGGACATCTCCCACCTGCTGCGGCCCGGCCATCTCGCCCAGCTGCGCACGATCCTCGACGATCCGGAGGCCTCGGCCAACGACAAGTACGTGGCGCTGGAGCTCCTCAAGAACGCCAACATCTCGGCGGGTGGCGTACTGCCGATGTGCCAGGACACCGGCACCGCGATCGTCATGGGCAAGAAGGGCCAGGCGGTGTGGACCGGCGGCGGCGACGAGGCCGCGATCGCCAAGGGCGTTTACAAGACATACACCGAGACCAACCTTCGATATTCCCAGGTCTCGCCGATCTCGATGTTCAAGGAAGTACAGACCGGCACCAACCTGCCGGCGCAGATCGACATCTATGCGACCGACGGCGACGCCTACAAATTCCTGTTCATCGCCAAGGGTGGTGGCTCGGCCAACAAGAGCTATCTGCACCAGCAGACGCCGGCGGTGCTGAACGAGGCGGCGCTGCTGAAGTTTCTGGACACCCAGATCCGCACCCTGGGCACCGCGGCCTGCCCGCCCTACCACTTGGCGATCGTGGTCGGCGGCACCTCGGCCGAGATGAACCTCAAGACTGTGAAGCTTGCCTCGACGCGCTACCTCGACGACCTGCCGGGCGAAGGCAACGACAAAGGCGTGGCCATTCGCGATCGTGACATGGAGAAGAAGGTGCTGGAGCTCACGCGGCAGATGGGCATCGGCGCGCAGTTCGGCGGCAAGTATTTCTGCCACGACGTACGGGTGATCCGCATCGCCCGTCACGGCGCCTCCGTGCCGATCGGCATCGGCGTGAGCTGCTCGGCCGACCGCCAGGCCATGGGCAAGATTACCAAGGACGGCATCTTCCTCGAGCAGCTCGAGACCAACCCGGCGCACTTCCTGCCCGAGATCGAGCCGCAGCAACTCTCGGGCGAGGTGGTCTCGGTCGACCTGAACAAGGGCATGGCCCACACGCTCTCGGTGCTGACCAAATATCCCGTGAAGACGCGCGTGAACCTCACCGGCACGCTGATCGTGGCGCGCGATTCGGCACACGCGAAGCTCAAGGAACGGCTCGATCGCGGCGAGGGCCTGCCCGACTACTTCAAGCAGTTCCCCGTTTATTACGCGGGCCCGGCCAAGACGCCGGAGGGCATGCCGTCGGGATCGTTCGGGCCGACCACGGCCGGCCGCATGGATTCCTACGTCGATCTCTTCCAGGCCAATGGCGGCTCGATGGTGATGCTGGCCAAGGGCAACCGCAGCAAGCCGGTGGTCGACGCCTGCAAGAAGCACAAGGGCTTTTATCTCGGCTCGATCGGCGGACCGGCCGCCATCCTGGCCAAGAACTGCATCAGGAAGGTCGAGGTGCTGGAATATCCGGAGCTCGGCATGGAGGCGATCTGGCGCATCCAGGTCGAGAACTTCCCAGCCTTCATCGTCACCGACGACAAGGGCAACGACTTCTTCAGCGACCTGAAGCTCTGACAAAAAGCCCCCGGGAGGTTGCCCTCCCGGGGGTCAGTCTTGCTGTCCCGCGGCGATCCGCAAGATCCCCAGATCGCGGTCGCCGCCTCCCTGAACTCGTTGCGCTAGCTGCGGCAGCCATCCTCGCGCGAACACCATTTGTCGATCCACACGTTGCCGTGGCGCGCGTTGATCACCTGCAGCCAGTCCCCGCGGCAGCCCAGCACGCGGAACTTCATGTCGTCGCCTTCGATCCTGGCCACTGCCTGACCCATCAGGCCCGGCCGGCTATAGACCGTGATAGTGCCGTCGACCCGGGCGTCGACCGTGAGCAGGTCCGCCGGGATCCAGCCGTGAGACTGGCCCGCAGCACCGCCGGCCGCGCTGTAGTCGCTCGTCGAGTTGAGCGCGATGCGCACCCAACCGCTCTGACTGCCGGTGATGGTCACCACCGTGCGCGCCAAGCCGGCGTTTCCGCCGCGATGGGCCGACAGCGTGCCGATCACCGCCGCCTGAGGCGTCGGCTCTGCCCGGACGGGCGCCGCCTCTCCGCGCGCAAGCGGCGCGTAGGCCTGGGTTGGCGTGCATGACCCGGCGTGACCGGTGCTGGCATCGACCGAACGCTCGAGGACGGCAAATCCCGCGAGCACGGCAACCGTGCCGATAATGGCGCGAATCATCGTATTCCTTCCCACATTGTCGGCGGCAGCTCCCCAGCTGCCGACCCTTCACCCGTGGCGGTTCTACCAACTGCGCCGGAGCGAAGTCGTGGCACTGTTTGTATGAGTTGTTTCCGTCGGGGTGATCGCCGGGAAACGCGATTCCGGATGCCGATTCAATGGGTTCACGGCCGACGACGGCTTCGCGCTACACTCGCCGCCATGAAGCTCGCCAAACCGCACCTCGATGTCGGCCTTTTTTCCACAAAGCGCGACGAGCAGCTCGCTTTTTGGCAGCGGACGGTCGGCCTGCCCTACGATCACATGGGCAAGGTGGGCGGGGGCGTGCAGCAGCATCGCCATCACATGAACGGTTCGATCCTGAAGATGAACCATTCGCGCGATCCCCTGCCGGACGTGCCGCCGTCGGGCATCGTCGGGCTGAAGATCGCACGCGAAGGGCTGGCCACAGCGCAGGCGCTGGCCGATCCCGACGGCAACAAGGTGAGCCTGGTGCCGAAGGGTCAGGATGGTGTCGAGGGGATCGCGATCCTGCTCCGGGTCAACGATCCCGCGGCGCACGACCGATTCTGGACCCATGCCATGCAGTTCGAGCGGGCCGGCGCGGGCCGCTACCGCTGCGGCGACTCGCTGGTCGTGGTCGCCGGACAGGGGCGTATCGAGTGCGCCAAGGAATGGCGCGGACCGGGCTATCGCTACATGACGGTGCAGATCTGGGACTGCATTGCCGAGTACGAGGGCATTCTGGCGCGCGGTGGCGCTTCGGGGGGCGAGCCGCGCCTCCTGGGCGACACGGTGCGCTTCGCCTTCGTCTGCGATCCCGACGGCAATCACATCGAAATCAGCCAGCGCGCCACGCTGACGGGCAGTCTGTAGCTACTTCTTGCGCGCCTTGCGGGCGGCATAGCGGGCGTCGCGCGCCGCTTTCTGAGCGGCCATGCTCACCGCCTGCTGGCGCGTAAGGCGGCCGGCGCGCTCGGCCTCGAGGGCGACTTCCTCGGCCTTGCGGGCGTCCCGCTCGGCCGCGTCTTTTTCCCGCTCGGCGAGCTTGGCGATCTGGCGATCGGCCTCGCGCTCCTGGCGCGCGTAGGCTGCGACGGCACGCGCCTCCTGGCGGGCGGCGAATTCGGGATCCTTGGTGGGATCCTTCGCCCGTGCCCTCGCGAGCTGGGCCTGCTTGGCCTTGGCGGCGGTCTCCAGGCGGTCGGTATGGCTCGTGCCGCGGTCTTTCACTGAATCGTCCTTATTCCGCGGCCGCCTGGGCGGCCTGCTTCTTGGCGCGCTTACGGTCCTCGGGATTGAGGAAGCGCTTGCGCAACCGGATCGACTTGGGCGTCACTTCGACCAATTCGTCATCCTCAATATAGGCGATTGCCTGCTCGAGCGACATGCGCCGCGGCGGCGTCAGGCGCACCGCCTCGTCCTTGCCGGCGGCGCGGATGTTGGTGAGCTGCTTGCCCTTCAGCACATTGACGTCGAGGTCGTTGCCGCGGCTGTGCTCGCCGATCAGCATGCCCTTGTAGACCGTCACGCCCGGATCGATGAACATTGGGCCGCGTTCCTCGAGGTTCCACAGCGCGTAGGCAACCGCGGTGCCCTCGTCATTGGCGATCAGCGCGCCGTTGCGCCGGCCGGCGATCGTGCCGCGGTAGGGGCCGTACTCGTGGAAAATGCGGTTCATCACGCCGGTGCCGCGCGTGTCGGTCAGGAACTCGCCGTGGTAGCCGATCAGGCCGCGCGAGGGAGCGTAGAACACCAGGCGGGTCTTGCCGGCACCCGACGGGCGCATGTCCTGCAATTCGCCCTTGCGAACGGAAATCTGCTCGACCACGACGCCGGTGTAGGCGTCGTCGACGTCGATCACCACTTCCTCGATCGGCTCGAGGCGCTGGCCGGTGACCGGATCGTTCTGGAAGAGCACGCGTGGGCGGCCGACGGCCAGTTCGAAGCCCTCGCGGCGCATGGTTTCGATCAGCACGCCCAGCTGCAGCTCGCCACGGCCGGCCACTTCGTAGGAATCGGCGTTTTCGGTGTCGCTCACCCGGATGGCGACGTTGCCCTCGCCCTCGCGCATCAGGCGGGCGCGGATCATGCGAGTCGTGACCTTGTCGCCTTCCGTGCCGGCAAGCGGCGAGTCATTGACCGAGAACGTCATGGCAAGCGTCGGCGGATCGACCGGTTGGGCCGGCAATGCCCACTCGACGGATTGGTCGCAGATCGTGTCGGCCACGGTCGCCGTCTTGAAGCCCGCCACCGCCACGATGTCGCCGGCCTCGGCGATGTCGAGCGCGACGCGCTCCAGCCCGCGGAAGGCCAGCACCTTGGTGATGCGGGTCTGCTCGATTTCGCTGCCGTCGCGGCTCAGCGACTTCAGCATGGTATTGGGCTTGATCGACCCGGAATGGATGCGGCCGGTCAGGATACGGCCGAGGAACGGATCGGACTCGAGCGTCGTGACCAGCATGCGGAAAGGCTTGTCTGCCTCGATCGTGGGCGCCGGCACGTGGCGCAGGATCAGGTCGAACAGCGGCTCCATGTCCTTGTGATCGGCCTCCAGCGACGTCGCGGCCCAGCCCTGACGGGCCGAGGCGAACAGGGTGGGGAAATCGAGCTGCAGGTCATTCGCCTCGAGCGCGGAGAACAGGTCGAATACCTCGTCATGCACCTGATGCGGCCGCGCATCGGACCGGTCGACCTTGTTGATCAGCACGATCGGCCGCAGCCCGAGGCGCAGCGCCTTGCCGAGCACGAACTTGGTCTGCGGCAGCGGGCCTTCGGCAGCATCGACCAGCAGCACCACGCCGTCGACCATGGAGAGGATGCGCTCGACCTCGCCGCCGAAGTCGGCATGGCCCGGCGTGTCGACGATGTTGACGCGCGTGCCCTTCCAGACAACCGAGGTCGCCTTGGCAAGGATGGTGATGCCGCGCTCGCGCTCGAGGTCGTTCGAATCCATGGCGCGTTCGGCCACCTGCTGATTGTCGCGGAACGTGCCGCTCTGCTTCAGCAGGCAATCGACCAGAGTGGTCTTGCCATGATCGACGTGCGCGATGATCGCGACGTTGCGGATATCCATAATCATTGTCCGAGGGGTTGTTGGGCGCGCTTATACGCACGGTCCATGGCGGCGGCAAGGCGGGTTGAGGGGGCGTCTTGCCGCTGTCACAGTCCTTGCATGCGCAAACGCTCGGTCACCATCGACGGTCACCGCACCTCCGTTTCGCTGGAGGATGCGTTCTGGACCGAGCTGTCGGCGATCGCCGCCGCGCGCGGGCTGTCGCTCAGCGCCCTCGTGGGGGAGATCGATCATGCCCGCGGAGCGCCGGGAAACCTTTCCAGCACGCTCCGCCTTTATGTGCTCGATGAGCTGAAGAAACGCACGATCAGTCGAGTTTGAAGCCCTTGCGGCGCACGAATGCGCCGAAATCGGCGCGCTCGGGCACCGAATATTGCCGGGCCTTGTCCTCCGACCAGCCATAGTCGGCGCTTTCACCGAATTTATCGGTATAGCGCTGGGTTTTGTAGGGCTGCACCGCCTCCCGCCTCCTGTCGTAAGCCGCGACCTTCTCCTTGAGCGCCGCCTCGTCGTAGCGGTCGTGGTGGATCGTGACATCGAGTCCCAACCGGGGACTCATCACGCCCTCGAAGGATGGCCATCCGACACCCAGCGCCGCCACCGGGAAGACGTGGTCGGGCAGGCCGAGAATCTCGGAGACCGAAGCGGCGTGGTTGCGGATGGCGCTGATCGGGCAGCTTCCCAGCCCTGCGCGGTCGGCGGCGGCGACGAAGGTCGCGAGCACGATGCCGGCATCGACCGAGGCGTTGAAGAACGGGTCGAGGTAGTCGTTCACGAACGGCCGGTCGCGCCACTGGAACAACAGCCGATGCCGACGATTGTTGGCGCAGAACACCAGGAACACCGGCGCCGCCTTGACCCAGGGATTGTCGGGCAGCAGCGCCTCGAGCTTGGCGCGCTGGGCCTTGTCGGACACGATCACGATATCGGCCTGCTGCAGGTCCGACTTGGACGGCGCCGACAGCGCCACAGCGCAGAGCGTTTCGAGCAATGCCGGATCGACCGGCTTGTCGAGATAGCGCCGCATCACGCGGCGGTTGGCCATGTCGGCCAGGACCTCGACCCCCTTGGGGGCTTCCTTGAGCGCGGGCGCAGAACCGAACCGTGCCTTGAGCACGGCCAACAGACGATCGAGCAAGAGAACTCCTTTAGCGGCCGAAGAGGCCTGGAATGTTGGGGATGGTAATGGGGATGTTGGGGATCGGCGAGCGGGATGGCTGGCTGCCGCCTTGCCCTGGCAAGAGGTTGCCAACTCCCGGCAAGGTGCTCGCCATGCCGGGCGGGTCCTTGGCGGTGCCGCGCGCCACCCTGAATGACGGCGAGGCGAGAGTGCCGCGCACCGTCGTGATCAGATAGGGTGCCGAGAGATCCTCGGCGATGAAGACGTTGACCGTGGTGTCGGTCGTGGCGTTGACGAGGTTCGTGCGGGTGGAAACGCGGGCGGTTGCACGGTCTCCTTGCACGACCAGGTTTTTGTCGGTCAGCACACCGCCTGCGATGTCGACCCGGCCGGAGATTGGGTTGTCCCGGTTCACGAAGCGGTTCAGTGCCAGCGAAACGGCGTTCAATATGTTGCCGACCCCCACGCCACCGCGGTCACCGACAATGCCCAGCACGCTGCCCAGCGTGTTGTCGATCACGCCGCCCACGATGCCGCTCGCGGCCGAGCCCAGCATTTGCAGGGCCTTGTCGGCGCCGGCGTAGATGTGGCCGCTGAGCTCGGCGCCACCCGCCATCGAGCTCCTGATCTGGCCGGAGGTCGCGCCGCTGCCACGCAGCGCGATTCCGTTCGCGTTGAGCCTGCCGTCGACCGTGACCTTGATGCTGCTGCCGAACTGGTTGGTGCCTGCCGTACTGCGCAGCACCTCGCCGAGATAGATGCCGCTGGCGTCGCCCTTGAAGTCGAAGGAAAGCGCCGGCTGGCCGGCGTTGACCACGCCCGACAGGTTGAGCGAGCCGCCGTAGAGCGAGCCCTTGACGTGCGCGACGGTGAGCACGCCGTCCTTGAGCGTGGCGGCGATATCGGCGTTGCCGATACGCAGCGGCGCGCTGATCAGGGTCGCCGCCACCAGCCTGAAGGTGCCGTCGACCTTGCGCAGCGGCGCGGTATCGATTGGCTTGGCTGCCGCAGCCGGTTGGCCACGCGCCGATGCGCGGGGGGCGGGAGTGCCGCCGCCGATCCTGTCGAGGTCGAGCACGCCGGCCTTGAGATCGGCGGTGACGTGGGGTCTGCCGGTGAGCGTGGCGTCGATAGTGCCTTCCAGCGTCTGGCCATTCAGCGCGACGCTGCCTTTGTAGGCCGCCGACTTGGGTGCACCCTCGGCCGCGCCGGGCAACGCCAAGGCGCCGGTTGCCTGGAGACTCTGACCCATGGCGTTGACGGTGAACTCGCGCAGGCTGAGCTGCTCGAGGCTGCCCGCCACGCCGCCGCTTGCCGTCGCCGCGCCCACCCCGGTCGGCGTGGCGCCGACGAGCGTCAGCACGCGATCGAGGTCAGGTGCTTCAAAATTGAAGGCGATGTCGGGCCGCGGCTGCGGCGACGAATAGTTCGCTACGGTTCCGCGCACGGCCAGCCGCGCGCCGGCGAGATTGGCGACCGTGAACTCGTTCAGTCTGAGCATGCTGCCCTGCGCCGCCACATCGAGATCGATGCCGCCGATCGTCTGCTTGCGATAGATGAGCTTGGCCACCTTGGCCTGGAGTCCCATGGTGGGACCAACACCCACGCGGGCCGTCGCGGCGGGCGTGGCTGACGAACCCGCAGATGCCGCAGGCTTCTGCCCGGCCGGCATCAGGAAGGAATCGAGATCGAGCGTGTCGAGCTCGACATGCGTCACCACCGACAAGGGAACGCTGAACGTCACCACGATGCCGCCGGTGCCTTTCAGATCGTCGAGCTCGAAGACAGCGTCGCTCACCTGAACCTTGCCGCCGCTCGAGGCCATCTTGCCCTTCATGCTGAGGCGCGTGAGCTTGGTGGCGGGCAGCTCCGAGACGTCGACGTCGAGCCAGGCCAGGGTCTCGCGCAACTTGGGCCCGACCAGGCTGAACTCGCCGGACACAGTGGGCCGCGCCGGATCGCCCGTCTGGGTGGACTTGGCCTGCACCACCATGTCGCCGGGCAGGGTAGCGGTGAGCTTCGGCACCGCGACCGCGCCGCCGCGGGCATCGAGTTCGAGCGCCACGTTGCGAATCGGCTGCTTGTGATAGATCAACTTCGGCCACGTCGAACGTCAGCTTGGCGGTGATGGTCGCCAGCATGCTGGGGCCGGCTGGCGGCGCGGGCGAGGCCGTCGATCCGGCGGGTGGAGCGACCGGAGGCGCCGGCGGCGGGCCGGGCGGTGCGATCGCCGCCAGCCACCGGTCGAGATCGAGCTTGCTTGCCGCAAGCTTGCCGTCGACCGCGAGCGCAGGCTTCAAGGTGAGCGCCAGCGAACCCGACGTGCTGTCCTGGCCCAGCGCCAGCTTGAAGTCCGTGGCCGCGATGGCGGTTTGCGAGACGTCGACGCCGCCGTCGAAGCTGAACCTGCCGGCGAGCAGGGCCGGCAAGGCGGGCTCGGGCTGGCCGCTGATCTTGATCAGGGTTTCGGCAAAGGCGATCAGATTGTCGGCCGAGCTCGAGGCCATGCCTGAAAGCCTGGCATTCGGCCCGAGCTCGCTCAGCGTGCCCTTGAAGGAGAGTTTGCCGCCGCCCGCCTCCAGCGCCACCTCGGCGGTGTGGCCCGACGGCCCCTTGGCGCCGACCGAAAGGTCGAAGTCTCAGCGGCGCGCCGTTGATAATGGCGCCGCCGGCCAGGGAATAAGGCCCGTCCAGCGAACTGACCGAGGCGCTGAAATTGGCCTTCTCGGCCACCACCGACAGACCGGCCTTGGAATCGCTGAAGATCAGCGTGCCGTTCTCGATGGTGAGGCGGCCGAGCGACAGCGGCTTGGCCGAGCTGGGCTTGGGCGCAACGGGCTTGGCCTCGGCGACGGAGGGTGTGAATTCCCAGTTCGGCTTGCCCTCGGCGTTTATCTCCAGAACGATCTTGGGCTCAACCAGGGTCACCTCGCTGACCTCGAGGCTGCCGGTCAGCAGGGCACCCAGCGCGGGCTTCACGGTGACCGACTTCACCTCGACCATGTTGGGGTTCTTCGAGCCCTGCACGTTGAAGAACTTCACCCCGTCGATCGTGACCGTGGGCATGGGCAGCAGCGACAGGCTGATCGGACCATCGAGCACGAGGTCGCGGCCGGTCGCCTTCTTCACCTGGGCGATGATCTCGGGCTTGTAGGAATTGACATCGATCAAGGCCGGTGCTGCGAGCAGCGCCACGATCAGCAGGCCGACAATGCCACTGGCGCCGATCAACAGTCTCTTGCGCAGGGTAGGTGTCATGGAACGCTCCCGTCACCCGACGCCAAGACACTAGCGCATCGCCCGACGGCGCGGCATAGACATTTGGGGATTATCACAGCGGCGAAAAATATGGCCGACATCGTCAACCTGAAGCGGGCGCGCAAGGACAAGGCGCGGCGCGAACGCGACAGCGAAGCCCAAGCCAACCGTCGCCGCTTCGGCCGGACCAAGGCCGAAAAGGCCGCCGACAAGGATGCCGGGACGCGCGCCCGTCGCGACATCGACGGCAAATTGATCGAACGCGAGAAGCCTTGACGCGTCGCTTTAGCGAGGCGGGCGGTTAATCGCCAGCCGCTCGAAGAAGGCGCGCGTGCCCTGATCGGCGCCGGGCCCAGCGACGGCGCGCACGTTGGTGAGTTCCAGGCGCTGCCCGCTGTCCGCGTCGATCAGGACGGGCTCGAGCGGACGTCCGTCGGCGCGATTGACGAGGTCCATCGGCTTGCCGCTGCGCGCCGCCGCGCCGAAGCGATCGCCCCACTGCTTCAGCCCGACGATGACGGTGAACAGCGCCGCACCCTTGTCGGTCAGGCGGTACTCATGACGCAGCGGACGCTGACGGTAGGCGGTCTTGCGGAAGACGCCGGCCTCGACGAGTTTCTTCAGCCGCGCCGTCAGAACATTGCGCGCGATACCCAGATTCTCCTGGAAGTCGTCGAAGCGGCGCACGCCGTAGAAGGCGTCGCGCACGATCAGCAGCGTCCAAGGCTCGCCCACGATGTCGAGCGCCGAGGCGATCGAACAATTCATCTGCTCGTAGGAGGTGCGCCGCATGGCCGGAAAGTATAGGCGCGTCGAAGCACGGCGCAATCTCGCCGGACCAGCGCGATTATTGCGCTGCCACCGAATCAATATGCACCGCATCTATCGGCGTGGTGCCGGCGGCGGCGGCGCAAACGTCGAACTCTCCTCTCCGGACAGCAAAACGCCCGGGTCTTTCGGCCCGGGCGTCTTTTGGATGAAGGGACTTCGGCTAGTCGCGGCTCTGTCCCATGAAGCTCATGAGGAACTGGAACAGGTTCACGAAGTCGAGGTAGAGGCTCAGCGCGCCGAAGATGGCGACCTTCTCGATCATGTCCGTGCCCCACGCCTCGGAATACTGCTCCTTGATCTTCTGGGTGTCGTAGGCGATCAGGCCCGAGAAGATCAGCACACCGGCGGCCGAGATGATGAAGCTCATCGTGCCCGAGGGCCAGATCATGTTGACGACGCTGGCCAGGATCAGGCCGATCACGCCCATGAACAGGAACTTGCCCACCGCCGTGAGGTCGCGCTTGGTCGTGTAGCCGTAGAGGCTCAACGCACCGAAGGCGGCCGCCGTGACGAAGAAGGTGCGGGCGACCGAGGCGCCGGTGTAGCGGAACAACAACAGCGACAGGCTGACGCCCATCAGGGCGGTGACCGCCCAGTAGACCGCCTGAACCGCCGTCACGCTCATCTTCGCGGCACGGAACGAGGTCAGCATCAGCAAGCCGAGGGGCGCCAGGATAGCGATCCAGCCCAAGACGTTCATGCCGACAGGGACAATTGCCCCGCCGGGCGTCCTGCCCATCTGGAAAAAGATGTTCTGGAGCCCTTCGAAGTTGAACATGGCAAAGGCCACGATGCCCGACAGCGCGAGCCCCGAAGCCATGTAGTTGTAGACACGCACCATGTGGGCGCGCAGCCCGACATCGAACGATGCCTGGTCGGCAGCGGTGCCGGCGCGATTGAAGGTGCCGAAGTTCGGATTCGCCATTTGGTATTAGCCTCCAGGGGGCCTCATTGCCGAGCCCCTTACGGTCACCAATCTGGGCACTCAGACGATATGAATCAATAGGGTTAACGTCTTGTAATGTTGCGATTTGCTTTCACAATCAGGGACGTTTTCCGCCTATTCGTTGCGCAATAAGGCAAGCGGGCGTTGCCGCAGCGCCGCCAGGGTGCCGGCAAGGCCGAACGCCAGTGTCAGCGCCATGGCCCCCAGCGCCACCGCGACAGCGATCATGGGCAGGAACGTCCAGTCGAGCCCCATCAGGCGGCGCACGACGAGGTAGGCGCCCAGCGTGCCCACGCCCAGGGCGGCCAGCGCCGTGGCGAGGCCCAGCGCGGCGAACTCCCAGGCGAAGATGCCGGCGATGCGCGCCCGCGTAGCGCCCAGCACCTTCATCACCACCGCCTCGTGCACGCGCCGCTGCTGGGTGGCGAGCATGGCGCCGGCCAGCACCAGGACGCCCGCAAGGATGCTCAGGAAGCCGATGACGCGGCTCGCCAGGCCGATATTGCCCAGCACGTCGGTCGCCATCTCGATGGCGTCGCGGATGCGCACCACGGTGACGTTGGGGAACTGGTCGGTGACGGTCTTGAAGATCGCGTCCTCCGCCTCGGGCGTGGCCTTCACCGTTGCGAGAAAAGTGTGCGGCGCCTTGTCGAGCGTGCCGGGCGAGTAGACGAAGACGAAATTGATGGCCAGCGTCGTCCATTCGATGCGCCGGAGCGAGGCGATCCGGGCCTCGATGTCGCGGCCCAGCACGTTCACCGTGATGGTGTCGCCCAGCCCCAGGCCGAAGGCATGCGCCAGTCCCTCGTCGAACGAGATGAGCTGGGGTCCGGTATAGTCGGCCGGCCACCATTGCCCGGCCACGATGCGCGAGCCCTCGGGCGGCGTCGCCGAATAGGTGACGCCCCGGTCGCCCTCGACCGCCCAGCGCGCCTCCGGCGGCACCGCCACCTCGCTCACCGGCTTGCCGCCGATCCTGACGATGCGGCCGCGCAGCGACGGCACCTTGTCGAGCGCACCGGCGCCGGGGACGGCGGCGATCGCCTTTTCGAAGGCCGGCATCTGGCTCGACTGGATATCGACGAAGAAGAAGGCGGGCGCGTCGCTCGGGATGCGGCGCGTCAGCTGTTCGCGCAGGTTGCCCTCGATCAGCGCCGTCGCCACCAGCACGGTGAGGCCAAGCCCCAGCGACAGCATGACGATTGGCGTCGGCGCACCGGGCCGATGCAGGTTGGCGAGCGCCAGCCGCAAGCCGGCGAGCCTGGGCTTGCCGGTGTGGGCCGCCGCCAGCATCAGGAGTCGCGCCAGCAGGGGGAACGCCACGAACGCCGCCACGGCGCCCAACACGAACCAGCCGGCGATGCTGCGGCTGTCGGCAGTGAAGATGGTGAAGGCCGCCAGGGCCATGGCGACGGCGCCGATCAGCAGCGCATCGCGCCACGGCAGCCTGCCAACCTGCGCCACCACGGCGCCGCGCATCAGGGTGGCGGCCGGCACGCGGCGCGCCCGCAGCAGCGGCACGAGGGTGAACAGCAGCGAGACCAGGAGGCCGAACACCCCGGCCATGGCGAGCGGCTCGGCATAGAGCGCCACCCGCGCGCGCACGGGCAGCAGGTTGGCCAGCGCCGACTGGGCGATGAAGGGCAACACTGCACCGACGACGAGGCCGATCGCCACGCCCAGCAGGGCGACGGCGGCGAGCTGGAGGAGATAGGTCGAGAAGACCAGCCGTTCGGGCGCGCCGAGACATTTCATGATGGCGATGGTGCGAAGGCGACCGGCGAGGAAGCTCGAGATCGCGTTGCCCACGCCCACGCCGCCCACCAGCAGGGAGGACAGGCCGATCAGGCCGATGAACTGCGTCAATCGATCGAGCCAGAAGCGGATGCCGCCGCCCGCATCGGCCAGGCCCCGGACCCGCCAGCCGGCTTCGGGAAAACGGCGCTTCAGCGCGTCGATCGTGGCAAGGTCGGACGATCCGGGCGGCAGGCGCAGGCGATATTCCCAGTTGAGCAGGCTGCCGGGCTGGACGAGGCCCAACTCCGTCACGGCGTCGAACGGGATCATCAGGCGCGGGCCGAGGCTGGCGAAGGCATTCAGCCCGCGGTCGGGCTCGCGCGCGATGATGCCGCGCACCTCGACCGTGACCTCGCCCACCCGTACGCGATCGCCCGGGGCGAGGTTCATGCGCCTGAGTGCTGCCTCCTCGACCACCGCGCCCCAGATATTGTTGCGCTTGGCCAGTGCGTCGGCCAGCGAGCCGCCGCCCTTAAGTTCGATGGCGCCATAGAGCGGATAGCCGGGCTCGACCGCCTTCATCTGCACCAGCGTGGGCCGTCCGTCCGACTTGGCCGGCCGCGCCATGGCTCGGCTGTCGATCCAGCGCACGAGCTGGCCGCGGCTTTTCATGAACTCGACCTGCTCGGGCGTCGCCTCCCGGTAGAGCAGTGAGATCGCCACATCGCCGCCCAGGATCTCGCGGGCGTCGGCGCGCAGGCCCTCCTCGACGGCCCGGCTGAAGGAGAGGATTCCGGCGATCGCCGCCACGCCCAGCGCCAGGCAGGCGATGAAAAGGCGGAAGCCCGCCAATCCGCTGCGCATCTCGCGCCGGGCGAGGCGAAAGGCCAGGTTCATCTGTCGAGGGTCATTGGACAGCCCTCATTGTGCAGCGAGGGGCGCGGCCGTGCGCTCGTCGCCGACAACCAGCCCGTCGGCGATGTGCAGGATGCGATCGCAGCGCCCGGCCAGCGCCAGGTCGTGGGTGATCAGGATCAGGGTCGCGGCGTCGGCGCGGGCCAGCTCGAACAGGAGATCCATCACCTGCTTGCCGGTGGTGCCGTCGAGATTGCCGGTCGGTTCGTCGGCCAGCAGGAGCTTGGGCCGGGTGACGAAGGCGCGCGCCACGGCAACCCGCTGCTGCTCGCCGCCCGACAGCTGGCTCGGGTAATGGCCGATGCGATGCCCCAGGCCGACGCGCGTCAAGGCGGCTTCGGCCAGCTCGAAAGCATCGCCGCGGCCGGCGAATTCCAGCGGCAGGGCCACGTTCTCGTGCGCCGTCATGGTGGGAATAAGATGGAAGCCCTGGAAGACGATGCCGATCTGATCGCGCCGCAGGCGCGCGCGGGCATCGTCGTCGAGCGGACCGAGATCGCGGCCCGCCACCTCGACCTTTCCGGAGGTGGCGCGCTCCAGCCCGCCCGCCACCATCATCAGGCTCGACTTGCCGGCGCCCGAAGGGCCGACGACGGCGGCGATCTCGCCGGCGGCAATGTCGAGCGTAATGCCGCGCAGGATATTGACCGTGCCGGCATCGCTTGCCATGTCGAGGTGGACGTCGGAGAGACGGACGATGGGTCCTGAGGCAGCGGGCGTAGCGGTCAAGCGGGCTCCGGAAAAGAGGCTATGACTCTCAGCATTGGATATGGTCGTTTTGCGGCAGCGGTCAATTCGCTGCTGGTCACGATTGTGTTGTGCCTTTGGGCTCTATTGTCGTCGGTGCATGCACAAAACCCGCCGGTCAAGCTTGCCATTCTGGGCGACAGCCTTGCGGCGGGCTACGGCGTGAAGCCCGAGCAGGCGATCCCGGCCCGCCTCGAGGCGGCGCTCAAGGCGCAGGGCCGCAACGTCGCCGTCATCAACCATGGCGTCTCCGGCGACACCACCGCGGGCGGGCTGGACCGGGTCGACTGGATGCTGGCCGACAAGCCCGACATCGTGATCGTCGAGCTGGGCGCCAATGACGCGCTGCGCGCGCTCGATCCTGCCGGTACCGAACGCAACCTCGACGACATCATTACCAAGCTCAAGGCGGCCGGCGTCACGGTGTGGTTGACCGGCATGCTGGCGCCGCGCAATTTCGGACCGGAATACGACCGGCAGTTCGATGGAATCTACCAGCGGCTGGCGGAGAAATATTCGCTGCCGCTCTATCCCTTCTTCCTCGACGGCGTGGCGCAGGACCCCGCGCTTAACCAGGCCGACGGCCTCCATCCCAATCCCAAAGGCGTCGACGTCGTGGTCGAGCGCCTCCTGCCCTTCGTGACCAGGAACCTCGACGACTATGCCGCGTCTGTTCGTCGCCCTGCCCGTCCCTGAGGAGATCGCCGACGACCTCTGCGCACTGCAGTCGGGCGTGCCCGAGGCGCGCTGGGTGCCGCCGGAGAATTTCCACGTCACGCTCTGCTTCGCGGGCGAAGTCCAGAGCGGCATCATGCGCGACCTCGAGGAGGAGCTCTCCGACATCGCCGGGCCGCGCTTTGCCGTGGCCCTGGCCGGCGTCGGGCAGTTCAGCAGCGGCAAGCAGCCCCGCGCGCTGGTCGCCACCGTCGAACGGAGCGACCGGCTCGACTGGCTGCAGCAGAAGGTCTCGACGGTGGCGCGCAACTGCGGCATCGAGATCGAGCGCCGCAAGTTCCGCCCGCACGTGACGCTTGCCCGATTCGGCAGCGGCGCGGAGACCGGCCATCACCTGGCGCAGTTCATGGCCAGCCACGGCACCTTCCGCGCCGGCCCATGGATCGCCGACCAGTTCACGCTCTATTCCAGCCGGACCCGCCGCAGTGGCGCGGTCTACACGGAAGAGGCAGCCTACAAGCTCACATTCTAGTCAGTGCCGCTTGAAGTACTGCACCGCACGCTCGTGCTTCTCGGCCGCAGCACGGGACTTGAACGTGCCGAGGTTGCGGCGCTTGCCGGTCTTGGGATTGGTCTTGCGCGAGTAGAGCCGATATTCGCCCGAGGACAGCTTCCGGATCATGGCGTGCTCCTGTCGTCTGCTAGACGAACGTCAGCAGCCGCCGCGGGTTGCGCACCAGGATGGCGTCGATCTCGTCCTCGCTGTAGCCGCGCTCCCCCATCATCGGCACGACGTTGCGGAAAATGTGGCCGTAGCCGTGACCGCCGAAGCTGGCGAGCCGCGTGCGATAGCAGATGTCGTGGCTGATCACGACCTGGTCGAGATGGCCGCGCCCAATAAGCGCACGGATCAGTTTCAGCCGAGTCGCATCGTTGGGCATGTCGATTGTCGGACAGCCCGTAGTAGCTCGCCTCCTGGCCGAACAGGTCGAACTCGATGGTGACGCCGGAATCGGCCAGTCGCAGCAAACGCTCCTCGTCGAACACGGTGCGGTCGATGTGGCTGATCACCACCCGATCGGTCGGCTTACCCGCCGCCTTGATGAAGTCGGCAACCTCCTGCGGCTGGTCGGGATGGCGGCCGGGATGGACGTTGATGGCCGCTCCTGTCTCTGCCGCGGCAACGAGCGCCGCCTGCATCACCCGCTTCTCGGTCTCGGTCCACGGTGCCTGGCAGCCGATCTCGCCGATCATGCCGGCGCGCACCCCGGTGCCCCAGGCGCCGTGCAGGATCTGGCCGATCATCTCGTCGGCAAAGTCCTCGATGGTGCGTCCGTGATTCTTCGGATCCTGGTAGTCGTTGACGTAGTAGCCGCAGCCCATGATCAGGTGCACGCCGGTGCCAGCGGCGATGCGTTTCAGGCCCTCGGGATCGGGCGAGAGGCCGCCACAGGTCAGCTCGACGATGGCATCGCCGCCATCGTGCTTCATCATGCGCACCTCGCGGGTGGCGATATCCTCGAGGTCGAGCATGTACTTGCGGCCGGCCCGCTTGAGACCGCGGCCGTAATTGATCTGCCAGACGTTCTCAAGGGTGATCTCGGGACCGAGATCGTTGTCCGAGCGCGTGCCCGGCGGGCGGATGTCGCACAGCACGTGCTCGTGCATCAGCGTCCGTCCCAGCTGTTCGGGCTCGATCGGCCCCAGGACTGTCTGGATCTTTCCCTTGAGCGCGTAATGGGTCATTGCGGCTCCGGCCTGGTGGCCTCTATCACCTTCTTCCACTTCACGTTCTCGGCGACCACAGTCCGGACGAAGCCATGGCGGCTGCCATCGGTGCAACAAGCGTGCCGGCCATCGCAGCGCGACGGCGGATCATCTTGGTCATGGCGTTCCTCCCTGTCTTCGGGCGACTATATCGTTCGCTTTGGGGGAGACAAACGTGACAGCACCGCTGACCGGCTATGCCGACCGCATCTCGGTTCGGGCCGGCGAGAAGATCGCTTTCAAGGTCTCGAGCGCGGGACCCGGCCCGTACAACGCCATGCTGGTGCGCATCATCCGTGGCGATCCCAATCCCGCCGGATTGCCGCACAAGATTGAAGACCAGTCCGATCTGTTCGACGGACGCTTCGCCTCGCGCCAGCAGCACGCCTGGCCCGGCTCCTATGCGCTGATCGAGGGCGCCCGGGACGTGACGCTGCCGGGCGCACTCGCAGTCGAGGCCCTGATCTGGCCGACCCTGCCCGAGGACGGGCCGCAGACCGTGATCTCGCGCCGCGATCCCGCCTCCGGTGCGGGCTTCGCGCTAGTGCTGACCCCCGAGGGCATGGCGCTGGAAAGCGGCGGCGCGCGCGTGGCGGTGGGCAAGAAGCTCCGCTCGCGCGCCTGGTATCGCGTGTGGGCCAGCGCCGATCCCGCAACCGGCATGCTGCGCGTCGGCCAGCAGCCGCTGCGCCGCGCCTTCGGTGTCGACGACGAGGGCGAGGCCAGCACGACCGCACCGTCGCTCGAGGTCGATACGCCGCAGCCGATCCTGATCGGCGCCGAGCGAGCCGCCGACCGGCCGGCACAACGCTGCTTCAACGGCAAGATCGAGGCGCCGCAGATCGCCGGCGTCGCGGCCTGGGACTTCGCCCGCCGCATGGCGACGATGGAGGTCGAGGACACCGGACCGAACGGGCTGCACGGCAAGCTGGTCAACCTGCCGACCCGCGCCATGAAGGGCGCCGCGTGGACCGGCACGGAGCGCGACTGGAAGGCCGCGCCGCATCAATACGCCGCCATCCATTTCCACGACGACGACCTGCACGATTGCGGCTGGGCCGACGATTTCAGCTTCACCATTCCCAAGGACATGCGAAGCGGCGTCTACGGCATGCAGCTGCGCTGCGGCCCGCACCGCGACATCATCCCCTTCTTCGTGCGTCCGCAGATCGGCAAGCCGCGCGGCAAAGTCTGCTACATCGCCTCGACCTTCACCTACCAGGTCTACAGCAATTTCTCGCGCGGCCTCTACGACGAGGCGTTTCGCAAGAGGGTCGCCGACTGGAAGGCCGCGGCCAACAATCCCGACGACAACAAGGACTACGGGCTCTCGACCTACAACTTCCACCGCGACGGCTCGGGTGTCGCCTATTCGTCGTACTTGAGGCCGCTCCTCACCTGGCGGCCCGACTATCTCACCTTCAACGACGATGCGGGCTCGGGCCTGCGCCACCTGCCGGCCGATACGCACCTCACCGGCTGGCTCGACCGCATGGGCATCGCCTACGACGTCGTCACCGACCATGACCTGCATGAGAAGGGGGCCGAGATCCTGGCCTCCTACAAGGTGGTGATGACCGGGACGCATCCGGAGTACCACACCGAGCGCACGCTCGATGCGCTGCAGAGCTACACCGAGAGCGGCGGGCGACTGATGTATCTCGGCGGCAACGGCTTCTACTGGCGGGTCGCGCTGTCGGACGCGGTGCCGGGCGCCATCGAGGTGCGCCGCACCGAGGGCGGCATCCGCACTTGGCCGGCCGAGCCCGGCGAGTACTACCACGCCTTCGACGGCACCTATGGCGGGCTGTGGCGGCGTTCCGACCGGCCGCCCAACCTCCTGTGCGGCATCGGCTTCTCGAGCCAGGGCACCTTCGTCGGCAATTCCTACCGCCAGACGGCGGCGGCGCGCGACAACCACCATGCCTGGATCTTCGAGGGTGTGAAGGACGAGCTGTTCGGCGGCTACGGCTTCTCGGGCGGCGGTGCGGCCGGCTTCGAGCTCGACCGGCTCGACCATCGCCTGGGCAGCCCGCTCAACGCCGTGGTGCTCGCCTCGTCCGAAGGCCACGACCGCAAGAACTTCGTCGTCGTCCACGAGGAGCGCCTGGGATTCACCACCACCATCCCCGGCCAGACTCTGGAGGAGCTGATCCGCGCCGACATGACCTTTATCGAGAAACCGGCCGGCGGCGCGGTGTTCTCGACGGGCTCGATCACCTATTGCGGCAGCCTGCCACACAACAAATACGACAACGACGTCTCGCGACTCACATTCAACGTCGTCAACCGCTTCGGCGAGCTAGGGTTGAAATGGCCGTTCTAGAAAGATTCAGCCGGCCCTGGCCTCGGCCGCCAGCGCCGTAAGCAGATCCCGGCAGCCCGCTTCGATCGCGTCGAGCGCACGCTCGTAGTCCTGCTCGCTGCCGCCGTAGGGATCGGCGACCTCGGTGCCGGCGAACATCCGCAGTCGCCCGATGAGCGCGCGCGGCGCCAGCCGCCGCAACAAGTTCATGTGGCCACGATCCATCGCCAGCACGTGGTCGAAGCGGGCAATGTCGGCGGCAACGAGCGGGCGCGCGCGCAGGCCTGTGATGTCGTAGCCGCGGCGCGCCGCCGCCCTGATGGCGGCAGGCGACGGCGGCGCGCCGGCATGGCCGTCGTAAGTACCGGCCGAGTCGATCGTGAAGGCTGATTCGAGGCCTGCGTGGCGTGCCATGCTGCGGAACGTGCCCTCGGCCATCGGTGAGCGGCAGATATTGCCGGTGCAGACGAAGAGAACCCCGATGGTCATGGCCTCGCACCCTAGCACGGGGCTAGATTGACGCCATGCATCAGGATTTCCTGCCCCCCGGAATCGTGGTCCTGACCGGCGCGGGTATCTCCAAGGAAAGCGGCATCGATACTTTCCGCGACAGGGACGGGCTGTGGACCCGGGTGAATCTGGAGGAGGTCGCGACCATCGAGGCTTGGCATCGCGACAAGAAGAAGGTGCTCGATTTCTACAACGAAACCCGCAAGATGTTTCGCGCCGCCCATATCGAGCCCAATGCCGCGCACAAGGCGCTGGCGCATCTCGAACAGGCGTACGAGGGCGAAGTCACGGTCGTCACCCAGAACATCGACCTGCTGCACGAGCAGGCCGGCTCGAAGAACGTGATCCATATGCATGGCCGCGATGGCGAGATCCGCTGCATGCACTGCAACACCGTGTTCGCTTCGGACGACGATCTGACGCCCCAGTCCGTCTGCGCCAACTGCAAGACGGTGGGCGAACTCCGGCCAAACATCGTGTGGTTCGGCGAGATGCCGATGCATATGGACGAAATCTATGCCGCCCTCGAACGTTGCGGACTGTTCATGGCGATCGGCACCTCGGGCGAGGTCTATCCCGCAGCGGGCTTCGTGCTGCATGTGCGCCGCCGAGCACCGCGCGCCCGCACCGTGGAGCTCAATCTCGAGGCGACCGGAAACCAGCCTTTGTTCCACGAACATATCTATGGTCCCGCCACGGTGGTCGTGCCGCCCTATGTCGAGCGCGTGCTGACGCGTGGCTGGCAGTAAGAAGGAGACAACCATGCCCGACATCTCGACCGCGATGGCCAAGGCGCCGCATGGCGCCGAGCACATCGCCCCCGATGCGCACGGCTGCAACTTCTACGCCATCGACCGGCAGTTCCAGGACCTGCTCTTGCTCTATCTGGAACCCGGCCTGCGCCAGTCGATGACGCCGCATTTTGAGCGGCTGGGCGCGCTGGCCGGCAACCGCCTCGACGAGCTTGCCATGGTGGCCGACAAGCACCCTCCCGTGCTGCAGCCGCGCGACCGGTTCGGGCGGGACGAGGACTGGATCGACTACCATCCCGCCTATCGCGAGATGGAGAAGATCGCCTTCGAGGAGTTCGGCATGCATGCCATGACCCACCGCGCCGGCGTGCTGGGCATGACGGAGCCGGCCCATCCGCTGGTGAAGTACGGCATCACCTACCTCTTCGTGCAGGCCGAGTTCGGCCTGATGTGCCCGGTATCGGTGTCCGACACCTCCAATTTCATCATCAAGCGCTATGGCTCCGAGCCTCTCAAGAAACTGCTGCTCGACCGGCTGCTGAGCCAGGACCCGGCCACGATGCTGAAGGGCACGCAGTTCATGACCGAGAAGGCGGGCGGCTCCGACGTCGGCGCGCTCGAGACCGAGGCAGAGCGCGTCGGTGTCGGCGCCGACGGCGTCGAGCGCTGGAAGCTTTACGGCCAGAAGTGGTTCTGCAGCCATGCCGACGCCGATGTCGCCGTCCTGCTGGCCCGCCCGCGCGGCGCAGTGCCGGGCACGAAGGGGCTCGGACTGTTCGCGCTGCCGAGGCGCCTGGAGGACGGCAGCCGCAACAGCTACCGGATCGTGCGGCTGAAGGACAAGCTCGGCACGCGCTCCATGGCGTCGGGCGAGATCATCCTGGACGGCGCGGTGGCCTATCTGGTGGGCGATGTGGGGCGCGGTTTCAAGCAGATGATGGAGCAGGTCAATCTCTCGCGCCTGAGCCACGGCGTGCGCGCGGCCTCGATGATGCGGCGCTGCCTCAACGAGGCGATGGTCGTGGCGCGCAACCGCCGCGCCTTCGGCCATCCCATCGGCGACTACCCGCTGCTGCGCCGCCAGCTGATGAAGATCATGCTGCCGACCGAACAGGCGCTGTCGATGTATGCCTTCTCGGCCGACACGATGGGCAAGGCCAATGCCGGCGACAGGGAGGCGGCCAACCTGCTGCGCATCCTGACGCCGGTCTACAAGTTCCGCGCCTGCCGCGACAATATCCCGGTCGCCAGCCACGACGCTCGAGGTGCGCGGCGGGCTGGGCTACATCGAGGAATGGGTGACGGCGCGCCTAGTGCGCGACGCGCAGATCGGCACGCTGTGGGAAGGCACCTCCAACATCAACGCGCTCGACGTGGTGCAGCGCGCCGTCGGCAAGGCGGGCGGCCACAAGACGCTCTCGGCCGCACTCAAGGACAAGTACGAGCCCTCGACCTCGCTGCCCGGCCAGTACAAGGGGCTGCTGGGCGCCACGCTCGACCGGGTCGAACGATTCGTCGAGGCAGTCGCCGCCGACCCGCGGCAGGAGAAGCGCTGTCGCCTCGCCGCCGGCGCGCTCTATCACGCCACGACGGCCGCCCTGATGGCCTGGGAGGGCGCGACCCTGGGCGCGCAGGGCGGCGACGCCCGCCGTTTGCTGCTGTCGCGACTCGTGATCGAGCATCGCCTGGCGCCGCAGGACCCGTTGTCGCTCAACGAGACTTCGTGGGAGCAGGAGGCGATGGATCTCCTGCTGCAGGACAAGCCGGTGCCCCTTGGCAAGGCCCTCTCATTGGTAGGCTGACCATGACCTGGACCATCGGCTCAGCGCTGCGCGCGATCCTTGCCGTCCTGCGCGACAATATCGGTCCGTTCTTCACCCTGTCTCTTGTCCTGTGTGCGCCATTGCTGGCCGTCGACCTGTTCGACGGCGGTATCATCGCAACGCTTCTCGTCAGCCTCATCGCCACCGTTCTGGTGACGCTCTGTCTCAGCTTCGGCACCCTCCAGGCGATGACCGGCGCACGACCGGACTTCTCGTCCTTGATCGGGCAGGTCAACCGGCCAGGCAGCGGCAAGCTGATCCTGCTGGAACTCGTGCAGTCATTGGTAATCGGATTCGGGCTCATCCTGGTCGTGCCCGGCCTCTATGTGCTGTGTCTCTGGATGGTCGCCCTGCCGGCGATGATCGTGGAGCGCACAGGCATCGGTCATGCGCTCAATCGCAGCGCCCACCTCACCCAGGAACGCCGCTGGCACGTGCTGGGCGTGGTCGTCGCCTGCACCTTGATCGCCGCCATACCGCTCGCTGTCCTTGAATACATGTTCGACGAGTTCCTCGAGGTGGCCCCGGGATCGACCGCCGACAGCATGCTGTCCTGGCTGTTGGAGGCGGCCTTGATGACGGTGCTCGGCATTCTCCCCGCGGCACTTTACGTCTTGCTGCGCGGCGACAAAGAGCGAAAGACCCTGCCGCAGATCCTCACCGGCCTCGACTAGCGCTTCAGGACGTCGTCCGTGTGCTCGCCCAGCAGCGGCTCGCGGTAGAGCGGACGCGACGGTTCGTTCTTGAAGCGCACGACGGGGGCAAAATGCTTTCGACCCTGTTCGTCGGTCACGATCATGCCGCGCTTGGCCAGGTTCGCATCCTCGATCGCCTCTGGCAGGGTGTTGACCGGGCCGTAGCAAATGTCGAGCGTGGCGAGCCATGCCATCCAGTGCGTCAGCGGCTTCTGCCGGAACGTGACCTCGAACAGTTCCATCACCGGCTTCTGGTGCGGGCCGGGCCATTCGCAGAGCGGCGCCAGCTCCGGACGGCCCAACGCGCCCAACAGGTTCTTCACGAATTTCATCTCCTGGCCGGCCAGCACGAGTTGGCGGCCGTCCGATGTGTCGTAGGTGCGGTAGAAGGCCGAGCCGCCGGTCGTGCGCTGCTGCTTGACGTCGGGCTGCGTGCCGTCGGTGAAGGCCGATCCCACGACATTGGCGCAGGAGGCCATCAGCGCCTCGTGCATGGAGATGTCGATATAGTCGCCCTTGCCGGTGGCCTGGCGGCGCAACAGCGCCATCAGTACGCCAGAGAGCCCATGGAGCCCACTCACCAGATCGGCGACGGGTATGCCGGGGACCGCCGGCCTGCCGTCGTCGCCCAGGGTCAGCGACAGCACGCCGGTCATGGCCTCGAGCGCGAGATCGTGCGCGGCCCGGCCGGGATAGGCGCCGTCCTGGCCGAAGGCGCTGATCGAGCAGTAGACGATGCCGGGATTGGCGCCACTCACCGCCTCGTAGCCGACACCGAAGCGCGCGGCGACGCCGGGACGAAAGGACTCGACCAGCACGTCGGCCGCGCAGGCCAGCCGGAACAGGTCGGCACGGCCCTGCTCGCTCTTGAGATCGAGCACCACGCTCTTCTTGCCACGGCCCATGTTGCGGAAGAAGACCGAGGTCCGCTCGTCCGGCGGCCGGATATGGCGGCCGGGGTCGCCGTCCGGCGGCTCGACCTTGATCACCTCGGCACCATGGTCCGCCAGGGCGGTCGTCAGGTACGGGCCTGGCAGGAACCACGACAGGTCGACGACTTTCAATCCTTCGAGCTTCATGTGGGTTTGCCCAGCAGCGTGACGTTGTCGGCGCCGAGCGGAGAGCAGGCGGCCTGGGCCGGCCGCTCGCCGTCGATGCGCAGCGGATTGGCGAGCACGCGCAAACTGCCTTTCACAGGATGCGGCACGGCCGAAACCATCGCCGCCGCGTGCGCGAAGCCGCTGTCGAGCGCTTGATCGAGACGATAGACGGGCGCCGCCGGCAGAAGGCCATTGAACTTCTCCAGCCACTGGCCCGTCGTCCGCGTGCGGAACGTCGGATCAAGCTCGGCCGTGAGCGCGGCGCGGTTCACGGCACGCGTGTTGGGTTCGGGAAAGCGTGGATCGCGCACGAGGTCGGCGCGGCCCGTCGCCTCGCACAGCGACAGCCAGAATTTCTGGGTCATGCACATGATGAAGATCCAGCCGTCCTTGGTCGGAAAGGTCTGGACCGGCGCCAGCGACAGGTGCGCGCTGCGCGGCACCCGGGGCGAGACGTCGCCTTCGTTGAGATACCACACGCCGGGATAGGTGAGCTGATGCATGGCGACGTCGTAGAGGCAGGTCTCGACGTCGCAACCCTCACCCGTGCTGCGCGCCCGCAGCAGGCAGGCAAGCAGGCCGACGATGCCGGTCAGGCCGCTCATGCTGTCGATCATCGACACGCCAACCCGCGTCGGCGGGCCATCCGGCTCGCCCGTCAGCTCCATCAAGCCGGCTTCGGCCTGCATCAGGAAATCGTAGCCCGGCCAATCCTGCCGCTCGTTGGCGCGGCCGTAGGCCGAGATATGCAGGCAGACGATCGACGGTTTGAGGTGTTTCAGGCTCGCATAGTCGATGCCGAGCTTGGCAGGCTGCGTGCCGCGCAGGTTGTTGACCACGCAGTCGGCGATCTTGACCAGCGCCTCGAACTGACGCCGCCCTTCGGCCGACTTGATGTCGAGCGTCACGCTCTTCTTGCCGAGGTTCCAGGCCTGGAAATACTCGCTGTCGTCGGTGCCGAGCTTGTGCGGCCCGACATGACGCGACGGATCGCCGTCGGGCGCCTCGATTTTGATCACCTCGGCGCCGAGTTCGGCCAGGAACATCGTGCCGTAGGGGCCGGCGCCGAACTGCTCCAAAGTGAGGACGCGCACGCCCTCGAGAGGTTTGGCGGTCATAGCTCGGCGTGCCGCTTGATCCATTGGCGCGCGATGATGATGCGCTGCATCTCGTTGGTGCCTTCGCCGATGCAGGTGAGCGGTGCGTCGCGGTAGAGCCGCTCGATGTCGTATTCCTTGGAATAGCCGTAGGCGCCGTGGATGCGCATCGATTCGATGCTGTTCTCCAGCGCCGCCTCCGAGGAGAAGTACTTGGCCATGCCGGCCTCGAGGTCGCAGCGCTCGCCGCGGTCGAAGGCGTCGGCGGCGTCGAGCGTGAGCAGTCGCGCGGCGCGGGCGCGCGTGGCCATCTCGCCGAGCTTGAGCTGGATCGCCTGGTGCTCGCAGATCGGCTTGCCGAAGGTCTTGCGGATCTGGGAGTAGCTGGTGGCGAGGCGCAGCGCGCCCTCGGCGATGCCGACGCCGCGGGCGGCGACATTGATGCGGCCCAGCTCCAGCCCGCCCGCGACCTGGGTGAAGCCCCGGCCCTCGACCTCGCCGATCAGATGATCGGCCGGCACGCGGTAATCCTCGAAGATCAGCTCGGCGGAATCGATCGACTTGTAGCCCAGCTTCTCGAGCTTGCGGCCGACCCGGAAGCCCGGCCCCTTGGGGGCGATGAACAGGCTCATGCCGGAATAGCGCGGCTTGGCCTCGGGGTTGGTCTTGACCAGGAGCGCGAAGCAGGAGCCCTCGATGCCGTTGGAGATCCAGGTCTTGGTGCCGTTCAGCACGTAATGGTCGCCGTCGCGCCGTGCGGTGAGCCGGATCGCCTGCAGATCGGTGCCGGCATCGGGCTCGGTGAGCGCCAGCCCGCCGCGCACCTCGCCCGAGGCGAGCCTCGGCAGCCAGTGGCGCTTCTGCGGCTCGGTGCCGAACTTCTCGATGGCCAGCGCCAGCATCAGGTGCGAGTTGAAGATGCCGGTGAGCGCCATCCAAACCGAGGAGACGCGCATCACGATCTCGGCGTAGGTGCGCGCCGGCAGGCCGAGGCCGCCATAGTCGGGGCTGACGGTGGCGCCGAACAGGCCAAGCTCCTTCATCTGCTCGACGAGTTCGGCCGGCCAGCGGTCGGCATGGTCGAATTCCTTGACCTTTGGCGCCACCTCGCGTTCCACCCAGCGGTCGATCGTGGCCAGAAGCTGCGCCTCGTCGGCCTTGTCGATGGTGTTTGTTGGCCCGTTCATGGGGTCCTCCCGTCGGTCCATCATGCCCGATGGGGGGGAGTGAACAAGGCCGGGCAGCCTCAGATCGAAACGCCCAGCATCAGCTAGCCAGCAGCGCGCGAATTTGGCGTTCCAGCTCGGCGTGGTCGTAGGGCTTGGCCAGGATGGGGCCATGCTCGCAGAGCTCGCCGGCCTCCTTCGCGGTTCGCCCGGCACCGGTGGTCAGGATGACCTTGAGGCCCGGGCGCTCGCGGCGGATCCATTGGGCGAGACCGAAGCCGTCCATGCTGCCCGGCATGTTGATGTCGGAGAACACGATGTCGACCTTGATATTGGCCTCCAGGACACGAATTGCCTCGTCGGCATTGCCCGCCTCGACCACGTCGAAGGCGCATTCGCGCAAGTAGGCGGCCACGACGGTGCGCACCAGGACATCGTCTTCGACGACCAGGACCGCGGGGGGCGGCGCCGGAACCGGGTCGTCCGCGATAGTGCGCGCAGCGTTCATACAAGGGGAACGTGCCATATCGTCGATTGTTCCCGCCGGCGGCGGAGAGCCTCTAGGCGGGCCGCCATCGGTCATGCATCATCGATGCAGCAAGCTTGTCGAAGGAACAAGACATGAGGAGACGCCAATTCGCCGCCGCCCTGGGCGCGATGCCCTTCGCAGGCGCAGTCGCATCGCCGGCAGGAGCACAGGGCGACGACTGGCCTTCACGCACCGTGCGCATCGTCTGCCCGTTCACGCCGGGCGGCTCGCAGGACAACATCGCCCGCCGCCTGGGCGCCAAGCTCGGCGACTATCTCGGCCAGTCCTTCGTCATCGACAACCGCACCGGCGCCGGCGGCTCGATCGCCGCCGACAACGTCGCCAAGTCGCCGCCCGACGGCTATTCGGTGCTGCTGGGCAATATCGGCAGCCACGCGCTGGTGCCGCATCTCTACGCCAGGCCGGCCTACAACGCCTTCACCGATTTCGAGACCGTGGTCTGGATCGGCACCCAGCCCAACCTGCTGTGCTGCAATCCCAGCTTCCCGCACGACACGATTGCCAAGCTGGTCGCCGCCGCCAGGAAAGAACCCGGCAAATACCAGTATGGTGGCTCGGGCATCGGCACCTCACCGTCGCTCACCATGGAGCTCTTCAAGCAGAAGACCGGCGCCGATCTCACCTTCATCAGCTATCGCGGCGCGTCCGCCTCGACGGCCGACGTGGTGGCCGGCCACCTGCCGCTCTGCATCGCCAACATCGATTCGCTGATGGGCCAGGTGAGCGCCGGCAAGCTGAAGCCCGATCGCCACGACCGGCGCCCAGCGTTCGCCGGTGACGCCGGACACGCCGACCTTCGTCGAGGCGGGCTATCCCGACCTCGTCGTCACCTCGTGGTCGCTCTGGGCGGTGCCGACCGGCACGCCGGCCAAGGCCAAGGAAAAGCTGAAGGCCGCCACCGAGCGCGCCTTGAAGGAACCCGACGTGGTCGCGAGCATGCGCCAAGGCGGCTTCGAGCCCGGCACCATGCCGCTGCCGGAGGTCGATGCTTTCATCAAGGCCGAGTACAAACGCTGGGGCGAGGTCATCCGTGCCGCGGGCATCAAGCCGGAATAAACACCTGATTCCCGACCTGCTGGCACCAGGTCTCGACCTGGTGTTCTGCGGCACCGCGCCCAGCCCGGTCTCGTTCAAGGCGCGTGCCTACTACGCCAATCCCGGCAACGCCTTCTGGCCGACGCTGAGCGCCGTCGGCCTGACGCCGGAGCGGCTCTCGCCCGACCGCTATCCCGAGTTGCTGACGTTCGGCCTTGGCCTCACCGACCTCAACAAGACCGAGGTCGGCTCAGATCATGAACTTTCCGCCCACGCCATGGACGCCGCCTCGCTGCACGCCAAGCTGCGCCGCTTCCGGCCGGCCGCCATCGCTTTCACCAGCAAGCATGCCGCGTCGCTGGCGCTGGGCGTCAAGGCTCCGTCCTACGGCAGGCAGGCCGATCCGCTCGAAGGCGCGATAGCCTTCGTGCTCGCCTCGCCGTCCGGCCGCGCCCGCTCCTTCTGGACGCTCGAGCCGTGGCGCGAGGCCGCCGCTTTCGTCGCCCGGCGCCGGCAGAAGCGCGAGCGCGCGGCATGAAAAAAATGGGCCGCCGAGCGGTCCTCGCCGGAACGCTGGCCGCGCCAGCGATCGCGCCGGGCGTCGTACAGGGACAAGATGCTCCCGCAACGCTGCGCGATCTCGCGCGGCGGGCAACGATCTACCTGTTCCCGGTCTACGAGATGTACCGCACGCGCTGGCAGGCGACGGTCAACGAGGCCAATCCGCAGCGCCAGAAGTTGAATCGCTTCCGCCACCTGGCCCAGCTTGCCGACCATCGATCGCGCGCGGTGACGACACCCAACAACGACACGTTCTATTCGTCAGCCTGGCTCGACTTCTCGCTCGAGCCGCTGTTTCTTACCGTGCCGCCGGTCGGCGACCTCTACTACAGCTATGCCTTCCTCGATCTCTTCACCAACAACTTCGCCTACCTCAGCCACCGCCTGCATGGCGGGCACCCGCCACCGCACATGATCGTGGGTCCGGCATGGAACGGCGATGCCCCGTCGGAAGTGAAGCTGTTGCGCGCGCCGACCAACTCGGTGTGGCTGATCGGTCGCATCCTCGTCGAGGGCCCCGAGGAGGTCGACCGCGTCCGCACCCTGCAGGCACGCGTGCTGCTCGAGACGCCGGACATGCGGAACGAGCGGCGCATCCTGGAAACTCGTGAACTGATGCGCCAGCGTACCGTGCCACCGCCCGAGTCGGTGGCCGACTGGCCCGCGCCCAATCGCGAAGATCCGTTCGACCTGTTCGTGGTCGGCGCGCGCGCACTGGGTGAGAGCCCGCTGTCCGAGCGCGACCGCGCGATGTTCGAGACCTTGGCGCCGCTCAAGCTCCGGCCAGGGCGCAAGTTCGACCTGCGCGCCTTCAGCGAGACCGAGCAGCGTGCGATCCGGGCCGGCATCGAGCAGGGCCACGCCGAGATCCGCGCCGTCTCCAGCCGTCCCGGCAAGATGATCGACGGCTGGAGCTACGGCCGGCGCCATCTCGGCAATTTCGGCGAAGACTATCTCTATCGTGCCGCGACCGCACTCGTTGGCCTTGGGGCATTGGAGCCAGCGGAGGCGGTCTACATGACCTGCAATTCGGACTCGGGCGGACGGCCGCTGTCGGGCGCCAACCGCTACGAACTCACCTTCCCGGTCGACGGTCTGCCCCCCGCCCGCGCCTTCTGGTCGCTTGCCATGTATGAAGTGTCATCCGACGGCCGCGCCTTCTTCATCGACAATCCGCTCGGCCGCTACGCCATCGGCGACCGCACGCGGGGCCTGCGGAAAGCGCCGGACGGATCGCTCACTTTGTATCTGCAGCACGATCGACCGGAGGATGCGCACACGGCCAACTGGCTGCCCGCGCCGGCCGGACCGATGCGCCTGGTGTTGCGCGCCTACGAACCCGAGGAGTTGCTGATCGACGGTCGCTATCGCGTGCCGCCGGTGCGGCGCGGGTCCACCAAGGAGTAAGCGGCGGGCCGGCAGGGCCCCGGTCCGAAGACTCTAGCCGCTTGGCTGGATGCGTTGGGATTCTGCCTCGGCCTTGGCTTCGATCGCTTCCATGTCATCGTCGCTCAGGCCGAAATGGTGACCGATCTCATGGATCAGCACGTGGCGCACGATATGCGGCAGGTCCTCGCCCGATTCGCACCAGTAGTCGAGGATCGGACGGCGATAGAGGAAGATGCGGTCGATGTCGTTGGCGATGTGACCCGCGCCGCGCTCCATCATCGATACGCCCTGATAGAGGCCCAGCAGGTCGAACGGCGTGTCGAGCTCCATCTGCTTCTCGACCTCGTCGGACGGAAAGTCGTCGACCTGGATGCGCACGTTGCCGACATGCCGGCGGAACTCCTCGGGAATCGTGGCGAGCGCCTCGGCGGCGATCGCTTCGAAGTCCTCGAGAGTGGGTGCCGTGCTGAAGCAGGGCGTGCGCCGCGGATTGTTGAATACCGGCATGACTCCCCCATATAGGACGAACGCGCGGACGCCAAGGGGCCGAAGGGGACGAATCTTTGGCAACCTTTTGAAGGTTGGCGCGGGATTCGCATAGTCGCGTTCCTGACCAATCCGCTCTAGTCTCACTCACCGAATGTTTCAATTCCTCGTCCGACGCCTGATCGTGGCCGTGCTCGTCGCGGCCACAGTGATGACACTGGCCTTCGTGCTGACGCGCCTGTCGGGCGACCTCGCGATCTCCATCGCCGGGCCCAATGCCACGCAGGCCGATGTCGAAGCGGTGCGCAAGGCCTACGGGCTCGACCGGCCGCTCATTGCGCAGTTCTTCGCCTGGGTCGGCAACGCTCTCACCGGCGATCTGGGCGACAGCTACTTCTTCAAGACACGCGTCTCCTCGCTGATCGCCGAGCGCATGCCCGTCACTCTGACCCTGGGTCTGACCGGCCTGGTCATCGCGCTCGTGGTCTCGATCCCGCTCGGCATCCTGGCGGCCGTGCGCGAGAACACTGCTTTCGACCGCGCGGTGCAGATGGTGGCCCTGCTCGGCCAGGCCATGCCGTCCTTCTGGCTGGGACTGCTGCTGATGATCACGCTCGGCCTTCAGCTCGGCTGGCTGCCGATCTCGGGCACCGGCTCGTGGGAACACTACGTGATGCCGGGCATCGTGCTCGCCTTCTCCGCCATCCCGGCACTGACCCGCCTGACGCGCGCCGGCATGATCCAGGCCATGGGCTCGGACTACATAAGGACGGCGCGGGCCAAGGGCCTGTCGCGCGCCTCGATCCTGCTGAAGCACGCGCTGCGCAACGCCGCCATCCCGGTAGTGGCGATCGCCGCGGTCCAGCTCGGTTTCATGCTGGGCGGCTCGATCGTGATCGAGCAGGTCTTTGCCCTCCACGGCGTGGGCTTCCTCGCCTGGGAGAGCATCGGCAAGAACGACTTCCCCGTGGTCCAGGCCGTCGTGCTGGTGCTTGCGGTGATCTATGTCGCCCTCACCATGCTCGCCGACCTGATGAATGCCGTGCTCGATCCCAGGCTGCGCGGTCCATGAGCGTCGCCACCGTCACGGCCGGCCCCCGGCGCGGCTGGCGAAGCGCCAGCACCTGGATCGGCGCGGTGATCGTGGGCATTGCCGCGATTTGTGCCGTCTTCGCGCCACTCCTGGTGCCGCACGATCCCTTTACCCAGGATCTCGGCAAGCGCCTGCTGGTGCCGTTCTGGATGGAGGGTTCCGATCCTGCCCATCTTCTCGGCACCGACCAGCTCGGCCGCGACTATCTCTCGCGCCTGATCTGGGGCTGCCGCATCTCCATGCTGATCGGCGTCACGGTGACGATCGTGTCGGGCCTGATCGGGATCACGATCGGCGTGCTGGGCGGATTTTTGGGCGGCTGGGTCGACGATGCCGTCCTGTTCGCCATTACGACGCGGCTTTCCATCCCGGTGGTGCTGGTGGCGCTGGCCGTGGTCGGCCTGCTCGGCAGCTCGATGACCCTGCTGGTGCTGACCCTCGGCCTGCTGCTGTGGGACCGCTTCGCCGTGGTGGCGCGCTCGACCACCATGCAGGTGCGCAACCTCGACTTCGTCGCCGCCGCCTGGTGCGCCGGCTGCTCGCGCTTTCGCATCCTGAGCCGCGAGGTGCTGCCCAATATCGCGAGTCACCTGGTCGTAGTTGCAACCCTCGAGATCGCGCTCGCCATCCTGCTCGAGGCGGCACTTTCCTTCCTCGGGCTGGGCGTCCCGCCGCCCCTGCCATCGTGGGGCCTGATGATCGCCGAGGCAAAGGACTACATGTTCTTCAGCCCGTGGGTGATCGTGATCCCGGGCGTGGCGCTGTTCGTGCTGGTGATGGGCATCAATCTTCTGGGCGACGGCCTGCGCGACCTGTTCGGCGCGAGGACCGATCCGTGAGCGCCCTGCTGGAGGTTGAGCAGCTCGAAGTGAGTTTCGGTGGCCGCGTATCGGCCGTCCGCGGCGCCTCGCTCGCCGTCGAACGCGGCGAGACCCATTGCCTGGTGGGCGAGTCGGGCTGCGGCAAGTCGGTGACCGCACTGGCGGTCATGAACCTGCTCGCCCGCGGCGCGCGTCGGTCGGCCAGGCGGCTCGCCTTCGAAGGCCAGGACCTGCAGGGCATTTCCGACCGGAGCATGGCACATCTGCGCGGCGACGCCATGGCCATGATCTTCCAGGAGCCGATGACCAGCCTCAATCCCGCCTACACGGTGGGCTCCCAGATGACCGAGGTGCTGCGCCGCCACCGGAACGCGAGCCAGCGGGCCGCCACCGACCGCGCTGCCGACCTCCTGGCGCGAGTCGGCATCACGGCGCCCGGCCTCCGGCTCGGCCAGTTCCCGCACCAGCTCTCCGGCGGGCTGCGCCAGCGGGTCATGATCGCCATGGCCCTGATGTGCGACCCCAAGCTCCTGATTGCCGACGAGCCGACCACGGCGCTCGACGTCACGGTGCAGGCCCAGATCCTGCGCCTGCTCGCCCAGCTCCAGCGCGACCTGGGCCTCGGTATGCTGCTGATCACCCACGATCTCGGCATCGTTGCCCGGGTCGCCCATCGCGTCTCGGTGATGTACGCGGGCGAGGTCGTCGAGAGCGCCGCCACTGCCGAGCTGTTTGCCGATCCCAAGCATCCCTACACGCAGGGCCTGCTGCGCTGCGTGCCGGTGCCGGGAATGACGCGACGCGACGAGCCCTTGGGCTCGATCCCCGGCACGGTGCCGCGCATCGGTCCCGGCTTCGAGGGCTGCGCCTTCCGAGAGCGCTGCGGCTTCGCCGACCAGACCTGCGCGCGCCCCATCCCTCGCCATGCCGCGGGGCCGACCCACGAATTCCTCTGCCGGCTGCCGGCATGAGCAAGCCTGCGATCGAGGTCAACTCAGTCCGCAAGACCTTCCGCGTCAAAGGCGGGCTTTTGGGCGCCGACCGTCACGTGGTCGCGGTCGATGACATCTCCTTCGCCGTGCCCGCCGGCGGCGTTCTGGGCATCGTGGGCGAATCGGGCTGTGGCAAATCCACCCTAGCCCGCCTGATCCTGGGACTGCTCGAACCCAGCGCCGGCGACATCATGGTCGAGGGCCAGCGCGTGATCGACATGGACCGCCGTGCCCGCGCCCGCCTGATCCAGCCGGTCTTCCAGGACCCCTTCGCCTCGCTCAACCCGCTCGCCCGCATCCACGACATCGTCGCCATGCCGCTCCGCGCCCAGGGCAGCTTCGATCGCGCCGAGGTCGCCCGCCGGGTCGACGAGATGCTGGCCCGGGTCGGCCTCAGCGCCGAGATGGGGCGGCGGCTGCCGACCGAACTGTCGGGCGGCCAGCGCCAGCGAGTAGCCATTGCCCGCGCCCTGGTGCTGCGCCCGCGCATCGTCGTCTGCGATGAGCCGACGTCGGCGCTCGATGTCTCGGTGCAGGCCCAGATCCTGAACCTGCTCAGCGAGCTGCGGCGCGACCTGGGCCTCACCTATCTCTTCATCAGCCACAACCTGGCCGTCGTCGAGCATGTCGCGAGCGAGGTGGCCGTCATGTATCTCGGCCGCTTCGTCGAGCGCGCCCCGACCGAAACGCTGTTCCGCAAGCCCGAGCATCCCTACACGAAGGCGCTGCTCGCCTCGGTGCTGACGCCCGAGCCTGGGCTCGGCGTGCCCGACGTCGGCCTGGGCGACATCCTGCCCGATCCCGCCAACATCCCGCCGGGTTGTCGCTTCCATCCGCGCTGCCCGATCGCCGAGCCGCGCTGCGCGACGCAAACGCCGCCGCTCAAGCCGAGGCCTGGCGGCGGCGTGGAGTGTTTGTTGGCGCCCTAAGCGATGACCCTTGGGGTCATTTCCACTTCGCCAGGTAGAAGCGCGGCAGTTCGTCGGGATAGGTCTTGAAGTCGAGCTGCTTGGAGAAGGCGTAGGTGTTCACGTAGGTGTTGATCGGCAGCCAGTAGGCCTTCTCGGTTACGATCTTGATCGCCGCCGAATAGGCCTTCTTGCGCGCGACGGGATCGGAGGTGGCGCCGCCTTCGGCGACCAGCTTCTCAAGCTCGGGATCCTTCGAGTAATTGTCGTTGGCGTCCTTGCCGAACATGACGGGCAGGATGGCCGACACGTCGTTGATAGAGTAACTGCCCCAGCTTCCCATGTAGAGCGGCGCCTCGCCGCGCCATGACTTCTGGATGGCGGGTGCCACCTGGAGCTGGGTGATCTTGCCGCGAATGCCGACGGCCTGCAGATAGTTCTGCACCGCCGCCGGCCATGAGGTCGGCTGCACATAGGTCACGAACTCGATGTCGAAGCCGTTGGGGAATCCCGCCTCGGCAAGCAGCGCCTTGGCCTTGGCCGGGTCGTAGTCGTACTTCACCGCGGCATCGGCGTCGCAGCCGAACTGGCTCGGGAAGCAGGGCGCCGGCGGCACGCGGCTGCCGCCGCCGACCAGCTTGTCGGCAAAGGCCTTGCGGTCGACGGCGTGCCAGATCGCCTGGCGCACCTTGAGGTTGGTGAGCGGATTGCCCGCGCCGGTGCGCCCGGCGGCGTCAATCTGGAGATAGCCCACGCGCATCGACTCCTGGCGCACCGCCTGCAGGAACGGCATCTTGTTGATGCTGTCGGCCTGGTCGGGATTGATGTTCCAGATCCAGTCGGCGTGCTGAGCGAGCAGCTCGGTCACCTCGGTGGCAAGGTCGGGCACGAAGCGCACGTGCAGGGTCTTGATCGCGGGCTTGCCCTTGGGCGAACCGGTCCAGTAGTCCTCGAAGCGCTCGAGCACGACCTCCTTGCCCTGCTCGTTCTTGACGAACTTGTAGGGCCCGGCGCCGACCGGCTTGGCGGCAAATCCCTCGGGTCCCACCTTCTCACGGTAGGCCTTGGGATGGATCGGCGTCACCATGGCGAGATATTCCAGCGCCGCGGGCGTCGGCCGCTTCATGTGGATGCGCACCGTCCAGTCGCCCGTCTTCTCGGCCTTGTCGATCCAGGAGTAGTTCGACGGCGTCGCCACCTTGCTAGCAGGGTTGGCCGCCATATTGATGGTGTAGACCACGTCGTCGGGCGAAAGCGTGCTGCCATCGTGGAACTTCACGCCTTGGCGGATGGTGAGATCGAGCGAGTTGTCCTCGGCGAATTTCCAGTCGGTGGCGAGCGAAGGCTTGATCTCGAAGGTGGCGGGGTCGCGATGCACCAGCATGTCCCAGGCCTGGTGCGCCAGGATCAGCCCGGTGCGCTGGCTGTTGAAGTACATGTCGACGTTGGGCACGGCGTCGACGAACAGGATGCGCAGCGTGTCCGCGCCCTTCTGGGCGAAGGCCGGCGGCGCGAGGACCGCTCCGGTGGCCGTGAGAAGCGCCGTGCGACGGGAAAGTTTCAAGAAAGCCTCCTGATGCTATGCGAAATGATATCCGAACCCCTGTAGCCCAACCTAGGCTGCCGGCCTCGAATGAGGCAAGCTTCGCGCCACAACAGGAGGAACCGCATGGCTGCCAAACTCACCGGAGCGGCGCGCGCCACTGCCCTCGCCGGACTCAAGGAATGGAAGGAAGTTCCCGGCCGCGATGCCATCCAGCGCAGCCTGAAGTTCGCCGATTTCACCCAGGCGTGGGGATTCATGACCAAGGTGGCGCTGGCGGCGGAGAAGGCCGACCACCATCCCGAATGGTCCAACGTGTACAACAAGGTGGAGATCGTGCTTTCGACGCACGATGCCGGCGGCCTGAGCGACAAGGATGTGGCGCTGGCCAAGTTCATCGATTCGGTGGCCTGACGACCACCGGCGCGGCTGCCTAGTCGGCGGTCACGCGGCCTTGGCCATCAACCGTCAGCATCACTTCGGCGGATCCGCGCAGCGCACGGGCATACCACAGGCCGCCCGCGCCCTGGCGCAGGACGCGCACGCCTTTGTAGCCGTCGGCCTCGATGGCCGCCTTGGCCGAGCTTTCGGCCAGCTTCTCGCCCTCGTCGGCCACCTTGGCCGTCGGCTCGGCAACCGCCGCGGCATCGGCGGCGGCGTTGGGCAGGTCAACCGGCGGGCGGGGCTTCATCAACAGGGGCACGGGCGCCTGCCGGACCTCGATCGACGGCTTCCTGGTGACGGCCGGAGGTGCGACCGATGCTGTGCGCGGTTCAGCCGCCGGCCTGGCAGCCAGCGCAAGCCCCGGCGAGGAAACGCGCGGGGCGGGATTGCGGGCCGGCGTGAAGACGGCGGCGCTTGCCACGCCAGCCACGGTCATCGCCAGTGCGAGTATAAGAAACCCACGTATCTTCATTTTCCGCTCGCCGTCCCAGACAAGGAGCGTCGCTCATCGACGCCCGCACCTGACAACGGGCGAAGTCTCCGGGCGTTCCGTGATGAAACGCGGGAAGTGAACGGCGAGGATCAGGCCGCCCTCCACGCTTCGGCGCCGAAACCGGCGGACCGCCCTCCTCGGACCGAAACATGCGCAATTCGGACGCCGCGCCCTCACCGCTAGCCGGCCCGTGGACGGGGATTTTCCCCGTTTCGTTGGCGAGGGCGCCGTACTTCGCGACATTTGTGGCCAGTTCGTGAAATGCCATTCCAAGGGCTTGGGCTGGCCGGCTCATCGAGGCCGTGCGTCTACTTGGCCGGCGCCTTGGTGGGATCGCGTTGATTCATCGCCTTCCCCTACTTGGTGGCCTTGTCGTAAGCGAGACCGAAGCCCAGTAACGGCACGTCGATATTGATCGCCCGCTTGTTGGCGTCGAAGACGGTGATCTTGAGCATCGTGCCCGCGCGCAACGCCGCCAGGAGGGAGTCCTTCAGCGGCACGCTGACGATGCAGCCGATATTGGTGCAGGTCTGCACCTGGAAACGCTCGACCGCACCATTGTCGATCTTGAGCTGGACCGGTTCGGACAGGTTGATGCCGAGCGGCAGCTGAATCGTCATGACAGCCGCCTTGGTGTCGGGCGCGATGCGCGCGGCAAGGAGCGCCACGAGCGCCTTGTCCTCGCGGTGGATCATCTGCTGGATGGCGCGGCAGTCGAGCGTCTTGCCATCGCCGGTACACTCGACCCGCCAGGCCGCGACCGGGTCCTGGGCGAGCGCGGCCGGCGCCAGGCCGGGCGCGGCGAGGGCCAGCACCAGGCCCACGAGGGCGAAGCGACTGCGGAGAGATTTGACTGACGCCATTCGTTAAAGGCTCCCTATTGGCCGGCATTGTAGAAGACCCTTGCGACGGCCGCCATTCGAGCTTGACGGCTATTCGAGCTTGATTCCCGTGCGCGGACCGAACGGCTGATCGCGACGCGGCTCGGCATGTCGCGCACGCCGGTGCGCGAAGCGATGCGGCGCCTGGAAGGCGAAGGCACGCTCGAGCGCCAGCGCGGCGGCGCGCTGGTCGTGCGGCCCAATTCCATGGAGACGTTCCTGCATGCGCCGGCGGTGCGCCGCCTGCTCGACGGCGAGGCGTGCGCGCCCATCTGCTGCAGCGGCTGACGGCGATCTAGGCCGGGCTCAGTCGAAGAAGGCGGCCGGCCTGTTGCGGTGGCGCCCAGCAAGCAACAGTTATGGGCGCGTTCGCAGTATTCGGGTTTGTAGCTCGTCGGTTGCCCGGGGGTGGCCATCTGCCGATTCTCTGTTCGTGAGTGTCGGCAGGGACAGGCCACAACATTGCGCGCGGTTGTCAAGCCTCGCGCGCCATCGGATCGATCACATAATTCTTGCGTGCCGCATAAGGGCCGTGCGTCGCCGCCGAACAGAATAATACTTGCGCTCCGGCAGGGAGGGCGCGGGAGACCGGATGTGTGAGTTCAAGGCTGTCTCTCGAACGGCGCTGCAATGCCATCATCTCTCCACGCACCATCTCTCAGGCATTCGCGCCCACCGACTTGCGACGTTTTCCAGGGGTCGAGAGTTCGATCCAGGTCGGGGCATGATCGCTGGCTTTCTCCCAGCCGCGCACCTCACGGTCGACACCGGCCGAGACGAGCCGGCCGGCCACGCTGGGACTGAGAAGCAGGTGATCGATGCGCAAGCCCGCGTCGCGCGCATAGGCATTCCGGAAATAGTCCCAGAACGTGTAGATCTTTTCGCCCGGATGCAGCGCGCGCACGGCATCGGTCCATCCCTGCCTGGTCAACGCCTGGAACTCGCGGCGCACCTCGGGACGGAACAGCGCGTCGTCGAGCCATCGCTCCGGCTTGTAGACATCGAGATCGGTCGGCATGACGTTGTAGTCGCCCGCCAGCACAACGGGCGTCCCTTGCCGGATGAGCCGCGCCGCGTGAGTCCGCAGCCGTTTGAACCAGCCGAGCTTGTAGTCGAACTTGGGCCCAGGCGCAGGATTTCCGTTGGGCAGGTACAGGCAACCAACCGTGAGCCCGTCGATATCGGCCTCGATATAGCGGCTGTGCAGGTCCTGGGGATCGCCCGGCAGTCCGCGCCGCGTCTCCCGCGGTTTTGCGCCGCGCCGCAGGATGGCGACGCCGTTCCAGCTCTTCTGGCCGTGCCAGATCGCGCCATAGCCGGCCTTCTCGATATCCGCTTCGGGAAATCGCTCCTCCGGTGCCTTCAGTTCCTGGAGGCAGACGATGTCGGGACGCGCTTGCTTCAGCCAACGCAGCAGGACAGGCAGCCGGCCGTTGACGCCGTTTACGTTGAAAGTGGCGATCTTCATCTTAAATCTGTCCGTTCGGTGGTACCGGCCAACGCTGGAGAAGAGCCTGTTGTTGCGGCGAGCGTTCATCAATACAGGAGCGATGGATATACGTCCGCTCTCACGGTCCGAACTGCCTATGGGGGCTGCCGCCCTGGCGCGCTGGCTGGTCGGCAAGACCCTCGTGCGCGACCACAGGAGCGGGCGCATGAGCGGCCGCATCGTCGAAACCGAGGCCTACGTCGTGGGCGATGCGAGCGGCCATGCCTACAGGGGCAAGACCAACCGCAATGCCTCGTTGTTCCTCGAGCGAGGCCACGCCTATGTCTATTTCGTCTACGGCTGCTGGTTCTCGTTGAATGTCAGCGCCGGACGCCCCGGCATCGGGACCGGCGTGCTGTTGCGGGCGCTCGAGCCGATCGAAGGCCTGGCCCTCATGTCCCGCCACCGTCCCGGCGTGCGCGTGCAGGACCTTGCGCGCGGACCGGGTCGTCTCGCCACGGCGTTGGATATCACCCGGGCGCTCGATGGCCTTGATCTTTGCGCAGGCAGCGGCGCGCTCTGGCTGGGCGATGCCGTCAAGCCACGCGGCCGGATCGGAACCGGCACGCGCATCGGCATCAGCCGCGAAACAGACCGGCTGCTGCGATTCTTCGAAAGGGAAATCGCTACGTGAGCGGCCCCAGAAACGCCTGACAGCGAGGAACTGTCTGCGGGGGAACCGGCCGGCACTCCGATGCTCCCTGCGGCGGAGCAGGATTTCGGGCGCCCTTCGGCTGAAGCGCGGGAAGCAAAGACCGTTAGTGCGAGTGTCGATGATGGCTGTCCGGCGTGTGCGGGTGCGCGTGCCGCAGCGGCCTGTGTCGATGCCAGTGACTATGCGGCTGGGTGGGGTCGACGGATTCGTCATGCGCGTGATCGTGGTGTTCGTCGTGTGAATGACGATGCTCGTGCGCACCCTCGGGATGCTCATGGTCGTGCTCGTGGCGTTCGCTGAGATGCAGCCAGACGCCCAGGGCCATCAAGGCGCCGGCAAGGATCAGCCGCAGCGTCACCGCTTCGCCAAACAGGGGTATGGCCACGACAGCGCCGATGAAAGGCGCAATCGAGAAGTACGCCCCTGTTCGCGCCGTCCCAAGATGGCGCAACGCGAGCACGAACAGAACGAGACTGACGCCGTAGCCAAGAAAACCGGTCACAGCGCCGAGACCGACGGTGGCGAGCGGCGGCATCGCGCTTCCCGTCGCGTAACCGATGGCGAGGCTCGCCGGCCCCGCCACGAGCCCCTTGATCATCGCGATCTGCACCGGATCGGAAAGCGAGACCTTGCGCGTCAGATTGTTGTCGAAGGCCCAGGCGAGGCACGCGCCGACGATGGCGGCGGGGCCGATCAGGTCGCCCAGCGTCGCATCCGAGCGCCAATTGAGGACGACGGCGCCGGCGACGATGCTGAGCATGCCGATCGCGATACGGCGATCGAAGTTCTCCTTGAAGACGAACCAGGCGAGGAGCGCCGTCAGCACGCCTTCCAGGGTCAGCAGAAGCGAGGCTGCCGATGCATTGACGCGGACGAGCCCGACGAGCAACAGCACGGGACCGACCACGCCACCCGACAGGACGGCGGCCGCGAGCCAGGGAAGCTCACGACGCGTCAGCCGCGCCTCGGCCAGGGCACCGACTCCCCGGATCGTCAGGTGCACCGCCAGCAAGCCGATGCCGGCGCCACAATAGAGGATGCCGGCAAGCATCCACGGGTCAGACGCATCGAGGAGAATCTTCGCGATCGGCGCCGAGAGACCGAACAGGACGGCCGAACCGATGGCGATGAGAACCGCGGATCTGTCCATCACACTCACACCGAAGCATTCGGCGACACGGGGATACTACCCCAAACGGCCTCCGTGGGGCGAAGTCGCCACCCTTTCGCCAGGGCATAGATCGCCGGAATCACCAGCAACGTGAGCAGCGCCGAGCTCGCCATGCCGCCGATCATCGGCACGGCGATGCGCCGCATGACCTCGGAGCCGGTGCCTTCGTTCCACAGGATGGGCAGCAGACCGGCGACGATGGCCGTTACCGTTATCATCTTGGGTCGCACGCGCTCGACGGCACCCTCCATGATCGCTGCATGAAGGTCGGCGCGCGAGAAGGTCCGGCCCTCCTCGGCGCACCGTACGCGCCGAGCCGTCCGTGCTTGATCGAGATAGATCAGCATCACCACGCCGGTCTCTGCCGCCACCCCGGCCAGGGCGATGAAGCCCACCGCCACGGCAACGCTCATGTTGAAGCCCATCCACCACACCAGCCACAGGCCGCCGACCAGCGCGAAGGGCAGTGAGGCCATCACGATCAGCGTCTCGACGATGCGGCCGAAATTGACATAGAGCAGGCCGAAGATCAGCAGCAGGGTTGCCGGCACGACGATTTTCAGCTTGGCCTCGGCCCGTTCGAGATATTCGAACTGGCCGCTCCATACCGCATAGGTGCCGGGCGGGAAGACCACCTTGTCTTGTATTTGGGGTTCGGTTTGCCGGTCAAGTCGAAGTAGGCGGCGAGGTGAATGACCGAGTTGATATGGCCGCCATGGCGTTGCCGGACAACTTTCAAGGCTGACTTGACGCTGTCATCGGAGGTCAAATCGACAGGCTCGGAACTCGCCGGTGGCGGAAGATCCTTCGATGTGGCCAGATCAACGCCAATCTGTTCATGCGATGCGGCAAGTCGACAAGCACAAGGGCCGCACTCCGCAGGAGTGCGCAAACTACTTCAGGGCCGCCGGATATACTCCATTCTTGAGCGGACTCCGCTCTAGCCACTCGATGCTGCCTGACAATGACTTGCCACCGACGGCGAATTGACGGAGCAACATCTGGGTATGGGCCTCCTGGCTGACGGTTACCGCAACAGCACCTTGGGCTCCGCCTCGACATTCAGGCAGGCGCAGACGATCACGGCCGTCCACAACGCCAGCGACACGGCGCCGGCAAGGCGGGCGTGTCGCGGCATCGCCGAAGCAAGCAGTGCCGTGCCGTAGCCGGCGCGATGGAACAGGCCGGCGTTGGCCAGTCCCAGCCCGATCAGGATCAACTTCAGGGTGAAGTAAGCGTGGCTGCCGACCTTGACCGGCTCGTAGAAGAACAATGCCGCGCCCGTCGCGATCGTGACCGCGAACAAGCCGTAGAGCAGCGGCAGGACATGGCGGGTCAGGGGTCGCAGGGGCAGCGCGCTGTTCCAGCCGAGCAGCCTGAGGTCGAGCAGACCGATGGCGCCGAAGAAGCCGGCCATGGCCACGATATGCACCAGCCGGACCAGATGATGAAAGGGCTGCATGGCGAAGTGGAAGGGCCGCCAGTCGAGGGCGATCAGGACGGCCGAAGGAATGCGAAGCATATCGAGGGCGCTGGCGTCAGCCATGGTCTGGGCTCGGATCACGTTTTTGGTTTGGCGGCGGCGCAAGTGGCCCCTCCCCGCGCCCGTCATCGACCGCGACGCGCGGCTTGCAATTGCGAGCAGTTCTCATTATCAATCTTTATCCGCCGTCGTCGAGAGCTGAATTCCATGCTTTTCCGAGACTTTCGGGCGCTGGCCCCGGCCCTTGCGGTACCGTTCATGGTGCTGGCGAGCGCCGTGCCGGCATTGGCGGCCGATCCCGTCACCTTAACGCTGAAGGACAATCGCTTCGTGCCAAGCGAGATCACGGTGCCGGCCGGCGAACGACTGCGAATTGATGTCAAGAACCAGGACGCGACCCCGGCCGAATTCGAGAGCCACGACCTGCGGGTCGAGAAGTTCGTGGCGCCGGGCGGCCAGATCTCGGTGATGGTCGGGCCGCTGAAGCCCGGCACCTACAAATTCTTCGACGAATACCATCCGACCACCGCCGTGGGCACTTTGACCGCGGTCAAGAAGGCCGGCGCGGAGTAGACCGATGTTTGCCGCGCTGTTGATCGTCTTCCGTGAGGTCCTCGAGGCCGGCCTGATCGTCGGCATCGTGCTCGCCGCGACACGTGGCATCGCCGGCCGCGGCGCCTGGATTGCGGGCGGCATCGGCGCCGGCGTGCTGGGCGCGGGCGTGGTCGCGATCTTTGCCGGCGCCTTGTCGGACGCCTTCTCCGGAAGCGGCCAGGAAGTCTTCAACGCGGGCGTATTGTCGATCGCCGTCGTCATGCTCGGTTGGCACAATATCTGGATGGCTAGGCACGGTCGCGAGGTCGCGCAACAGATGGTGGCCATGGGCCGGGCGGTCGCGCTCGGTGCCCGCTCGCTGCTGGCCCTGGCCGTCGTCGTGATGGCGGCGGTGTTGCGCGAAGGCGCCGAGGTCGTGCTGTTCCTCTACGGCATTGCGGCCTCGAGCAACGAGGGCTGGCCGATGTTGTTGCTGGGCGGCGCCCTCGGCATAGGCTGCGGCGGGCTGGTGTCGTGGCTGCTCTATCGCGGCCTGGTGGCGATCCCAGTCGGGCGGCTATTCGGCGTCACCAGTTGGCTGGTGGCGCTGCTGGCGGCCGGCATGGCCGGCCAGGCGGCCGCCCTGCTGGCCAAGGCCGATCTCATCCCGAGTTGGGGCTACGAAATCTGGGACACGTCGTGGCTGATCGACGAGAGCAGCATCGTGGGCCGCGCGCTGCGGGCGCTGGTCGGCTACTCCGACCGGCCGATGGGCGTGCAGCTTGCCGCCTATACGGTCGTCCTGGCGGCGCTGGTGATCGGCGCACGGCTGGTCCATCGGGCACCACCCAAGGCGTCGCGCGGCGCGGTGGCGGGCGCCACGCAACCCTGACAGGCAAGGGAGCAGAGATGAAACAGTTCGGCCGAATGGCGGTGCTCTTCGCACTCGTCGTCTTCTCAACCGAGGCGCGGGCGCGCGAGTACTTCGTCGGCGGCCCGGTGCACAAGAACGACATGGAAATCGTCGCCAATTATCTGGTCGGCGTCGAGATGGCGCCCATGACGGCCGGCATGGTGCATGAGACCGACGCGATCCATCTCGAGGCCGACGTCCATGCCACCGCCGACAACGCGAACGGCTATCCCGACGGCGCCTGGATCGCCTATCTCACCATCGACTACGCGATCGAGAAGCAGGGCTCGTCGTGGAAGGCGTCCGGCACGCTCAAGCCGATGATCGCCAGGGACGGTCCGCATTACGCCGACAACATCAAGATGGATGGACCCGGCACCTATAAATTGACCTATCGCTTCACGCCGCCCGAGGCCAACGGCTTCTTCCGCCACACCGACAAGGAGACCGGCGTGCCGGTCTGGTGGCAGCCCTTCGCGGAGACCTTCACTTTTACCTATCCGCAAAAATAGCCTGCGCGGGACGATCTCGTCACGACACCTAACTTCGGAACGCGCGACTTCATCGGCGAAGAGATCGTCTACAAACTCGACGTGCCGATCTGGGGAATGAATTACAGGCGCTCTGCGACCTGGTCGAGCCGGTCGCTGCCCCAGAACGGTTCGCCGTCGACAAAGATGAATAGCGAGCCGAACACGCCCCGGGGATAGCCTGCTCGTTTTCCAGAGTGAGCTTCAGCTTCACCGTCGATTCCTGCATCCCCGCGGCGATCCTTTCATGGTCGAAGCCCAAGGTGGCTGCGACCTTCAAGGCGACGTGCGCATTCCTGGCAATCGCGTCGATCTTCATCGCCTCGGCCTTATGCGCAGCCGCAGCCTTTCTTGCCTTCGGCCTTGGCCTCGACGTCGGCCACGCAGCAGCCGCTGGCAGGCTCCGCCGGCGGGCCGCCGCAGCAGCCGGCCGATGCCGCAACCTCGTTCGTGAGCGGCCCCGGCCCCGAGCACACGCCGGTCTCCGGCAGCACCAGCTCGACCTTGCGCGCCGCCTCATGATCGCCCGCGATCTCGGCGGCGATCGAGCGGACCTGCTCGTAGCCGGTCAGCATCAGGAAGGTAGGCGCGCGGCCGTAGGACTTCATGCCGGCGAAGTAGAAGCCGGGATCGGGCTGGGCGAGCTCGCGCGCGCCGTGCGGACGCACCGTGCCGCAGCTGTGGAGGTTGGGATCGATCAGCGGCGCCAGGGCCGGCGGGCATTCCAGCGCCGGATCGAGCGACAGCCGCACCTCGCGCAGGAAGTCGAGGTCGGGCCGGAAGCCGGTCGCGACCACCAGCTCGTCGACGGTAACCGAACGGCCGCAGGCAGACGAGCCGGCACCGACGCGCAGGCGCTCGCCATCGCGGCCGAGATGCGAGACGCGAAAGCCGGTCTCGACACGGATCTTGCCGCTCGCCACCAGCGCGGCGAAGGCCTGGCCCAGCGCGCCGCGGGCGGCGAGCTGGTCGTTGGCGCCGCCGCCGAACGCCTTGTCGGGCGTATCGCCGCGCAGCAGCCAGAGGATTTCCGTCGTCGGCACCTCGTCCTTGAGACGCGCCAGATCGATCAGCGTGCCGACGGCGGAGTGGCCGGCGCCCAGGACGGCGACGACATGGCCGGCATAGCGGCGCGCGCTCGCGGCCCAGCACGTCGGGCATGCCATAGGCCAGGCGATCCTGCACGTCGCGCTCGCCGATCGCCGGCTGTCCATCGGCGCCCGCCGGGTTGGGCGAGAACCAGGTGCCGGTGGCGTCGATCACCGCATCGGCGCGCAGGGATTTCGGGACCTTTGCCGTTCTGGTAGCGCACCTCGAACGGCGCCGCCTCGCGGCCCTTGGTCTTGACCTTGTCGAAGCCCGCCCGGCCGACGCTTGTCACCAGGCTCCGGGTGCGGATGCGTTGCTTGAGCGGCGTGCGCGTCGCCAATGGCTCGAGATACTGCTGCGACCAATTCGCCGCCGGTCGGGTACTGATCGGGCGCCGGCGAGTTCCATCCGGTCGCGACCAGCAGCCGCTCGGCCGCCTTGTCGATGTTGTATTCCCACGGCGAGAACATGCGCACATGGCTCCACTGGCGCACGGCGTGGCCGACATCGGGGCCGGCTTCGAGCACGACCGGCTCCATGCCACGCTCCAGCACATGGGCGGCGGCGGCGAGACCGACGGGCCCAGCGCCCAGGATGGCGACGGTCTTCGGCCTGTTCAGCGAGTCGGGCATGATATTACTCCAGTTCTCCTAGAATCATCGAAATATGAGGTCAAAAAAACTACGCGGCCGCCTTCGCCAGCTTCGCGCGGTTGGCCGGGGCGCAGCTTCCTTCGGCGCAGCATTCCTCGACCATGTAGTCGATCAGGCCGCGCATAAGGTCGTAGTTGGTGTGGCAGATGAGGGTCGTGCCCTCGCGAGTCTGCGTGACGAGGCCGACACCGATGAGGGTCTTGAGATGATGCGACAGCGTCGACGCGGCAACGTCCAGCCGCTCCTGCAGGCGGCCGACCGGCATGCCCTCCTCGCCGGCGCGCACCAGGGTGCGGTAGATCTTGAGGCGGGTCGGATTGCCCAGGGCTTCCAGGCGGGCCGCGGCGTCGTCGAGCTTCATGACAGCCAACATAATGAATTTTTGTTGCTGTCAACCGTATTTCTAGAACTTTAGAAATAATGAGGGCGCATGCCCTCGGCCTGCTGCGGCCCGGCGCCGGCGCGCTAGGGCTGGGGGCCGCACTCCAGTGGCGCGTCTTCCATGCTCTTGTGGACCGCAGGCTTCTCAGCGCGGAGGTTACTAATGAGCGCCAGGCGGGACGCCCCGCGGTCCGGAACGTCATGACGCGCCACTCGAGTGGCGCGCCCCTAGCAATGACCTACTTCGGCTTGCCAGCGCCGGGGTCCATCTTGCGGGGATCGCCTGCCTTGCCCTTGGCTTCGGCGGCCTTCAGTTCGGCCGCTTCCTTGGAGTCCAGCGCCCGCTTGGCCTCCTGCGCCGCTTCATCGACCTTGCCCTTCTTCAGGAACTTGGCCGTCGCGTCATTGTAGTCGCGCGTGCCGCTATAGCTGCCTTCGCCCTCGACCTTGCTGTCCTTCTTCTGCTTGTCGTCCATGGATCGCTCCTGGGTTGCCAGTCCATGAAACGCATCGGGCGGCGCAAGGTTACGACGGCTATTTGACGAGACCTGCTTCCCGAAAGTAACGGGCGACGCCGGGATGCAGCTTTTCGCTGCTGGTGATCGCTATCAGGGTGTTTTTCGCCGTGGTGTCGACGAGCTGCGGCGGCGGATTGCCGGCGCGCTCCACCGCATGGAGCGCCTTGGCGAGACGCCAGGCCGTCTCGTCGTCGAGGCCCGGCCGCGCCAGCACGAAGCTCCAGGAGCCGACCGAGGGGATCGCAGCGGTCTGGCCGGGGAAGCTGCCGGCGGCCTGCGTCACCGGCTTCAGGAATGCATGCTTGGCGAGAATGCGGCGGATCTCCCCGGCATCCGGTGCGATGAAGCGCGCGCCCTGCTCGCTCCTGGCGACCGCGGCAAAGCCGGGCCAGCCTGCACCGCCGCCCCACAAGGCCGCGGCCCGGCCGTCCAGCACCATCGCCGGACCATCGCCCGCGCGTTCGAGATAGATCGGCTGGAAATCCTTTTGCGCATCGAGGCCCAATCCGTCCATGGCGTAGCGGCCGAGGATCACCAGGCCCGACCCTTGTGCGCCCCAGGCGATGGGCTTGCCCCTGAGATCGGCAATGCTGCGGTATGGCGAATTCGGCCCGCACCACGAACATGCCGGCGGTGGGATACATCGCCGTAATGATCTTCAAATTGGCCGGCAGCCGACCGATGCCGCTCATCGACTCATGCACCACCTCGCCCTGCACCAGCGCGAGGTCGAGCGTGCCGGCTTCCAGCATCGGCACATTCTCGGTGCTGCCCTTGGTGTTGACGGCCTCGATCTCGAGGTCGGGGTCAAAACGGCGCACGCCCTCGACGAAGGCCGCGCCATAGACGGGGAAGCCGCCGCCCGGCGTGGCGGTGCCGAGCCTGATCTTCATGGCTTGGGCTCCTGCCTCATGAATTTGGGCCGGCACGACCGCGGCAGCGACAGCGATGAGAAGGTGTCGGCGGCGTGGCACGGCATCAGGCGTGCGCGTCGTTGCAGCGATGGACTTCGACCGTGACGTGCGACAGCCGGGCAAGATCGGCCAGCCGTGCCTTGTAGTGCTCGACCGGCTGCGGCGCATCGGAGACCAGCGCGACGATGGCGGCGTAATGGCCGGGACCGACGCGCCAGACATGCAGGTCGGCGATGCGGTCGGGACCGGATGCCAATCTTGCATGAATGGCCGCGTTCAGGTCCGGATCGGCGGCGGCGTCGAGCAGCACCGCGCCGGAACCGCGGATCAGGCGCCACGACCAGTGGGCAATCACCAGTGCGCCCACGACGCCGATCGTGGGATCGGCCCAGCTCCAGCCGTACGACCAGGCGGCAAGCAGGGCCACGATCGCCAGCACCGAGGTGAGCGCATCGGCCATGACGTGCCAGAAAGCGGCGCGCATGTTGTGGTCATGATCGTGGTGGTGGTCGTGGTGATCGTCGTGATCATGATCGTGGCCGGCGCCCAGCATCCAGGCACTCAGCAGATTGACGGCGAGGCCCGCCGCGGCGATGGCGGTCGCCTCGGGATAGTGGATGGGTACGGGCTGGAAAAGGCGCAGCGCCGACTTCGTAGCCGATCATGACGGCGACCAGGGCCAGCACGACGGCGCTGGCGAAGCCCGCGAGGTCGCCCATCTTGCCCGTGCCGAAGGCGAAGCGCGGGTCGCGGACGTGGCGCCGGGCAAAACGGTAGGCGAAGGCGGCGATGGCGAGCGCGCCGGCATGCGTCGACATATGCCAACCGTCGGCCAACAGCGCCATCGAGCCGAAGATCGTGCCGCCGGCGATCTCGACGACCATCATGGCGGCCGTCAGGCCGACCACGATCCAGGTGCGCCGCTCGTTGCGGTCGTGGGCGGCGCCGAGGAAGACGTGCTCGTGGCGCCAGTCGTCGAGCGTGTGGCTGTGCATGACGCGATTCCTACTTCTCGAGATAGGGCTCGACCTTGCCGGTGAGCTTGATGGTGAGCGGGTTGCCCTTGCGGTCGACCGTCTTGCCGACGGCGACCCGGATCCAGCCCTCGCTCACGCAGTATTCCTCGACGTTGGTCTTTTCCTGACCGTCGAACTTGATGCCGATACCGCGCTGAAGCAGTGCCTCGTCGTAGTACGGGCTCTTGGGGTTGGTGGAAAGACGGTCCGGCAAGGGGGCGGGCGAAGCTGTGTCTGTCATGGCCGGACTATAGCAGCACCGCCCACCTTACGGCGCCGGCTGATAGCCGAAATCGTCGAAGGCCGTGACGCTGTCGGCCTTGGTCCAGACACCGACCGCTCCGGGTCCGGCGATATGGCTGTCATCGACCTCGATGTACAGCTTGCCGTCCAACAGGACGCGAATATGCACGCCGTGGAACTCAACACGGAGCGCGTGCCAGGCGTTTCCCGCGACCGGGGCATCGACGTACTTGATGGTCCGACGGCTGCCGCGCCCGGTGTAGTAGAGCGAGACGTTGTTCTCGAGCGCATTGGCGCGTGCGACATAGTAGTTGTCGCCGTCCTTCCAGCGCCACACCACGCCGCCGGCCTGGTCCTCGCGGCCGGCCAGCGGCTTGAATTTCACCTCGACGGCGCCGTCGGCGAGCATCGTGCCCTGCCTGATGCACCAGGGGAAATCGCCCTTGCCGGACTGCTTCAGCACGTTGGGCGGCGTGGGCGCACCGGCATCGGGCTCGATCGTCCAGCGCGGCGTGCCGCCGCCCGTGCTGCCGCACAGCCAGCCGGCCGGCGCGGCGCCCGCACGATCGCCGTCGAAGCCGATTGTTTCGGCCTGGGCAGTGGCCGCAAGGGCCGCCATTGCAAGGCCCGCCGCGATCTTCGTCATGGTTCCCCTACGCCAGGCTGATGACCTGGGAATAGACGACGCCCGCGAGCGCGCTCGCCAGCAGCACGGAGAGCATCCCGAACCTGAAGCGGAAGATCGCCACCGCCGCGGCGATCGACAGGACGAGCGAGGGCACGTCGACCGAGCTCAGCACCGGCAGATCGACGGTGGTCCCGAGCCAGCGCACCGGCACCAGGTCGGCGAACAGCACGTGCAGCGCGAACCACACCGCGAGGTTCAGGATCACGCCCACCACGGCGGCGGTGACGGCGCCGAGCGCCGCGCCCAGGGCCTTGTTGGCCCGCAACGCCTCCACGAACGGCGCGCCGAAGAAGATCCAGAGGAAGCAGGGCACGAAGGTAACCCAGGTGGTGAGCAGCCCGCCCAAGGTCGCGGCGAGCAGCGGCGGCATTGCGCCCGGCTCGCGCCAGGCGGCCAGGAAACCCACGAACTGCGTGACCATGATCAGCGGCCCGGGCGTCGTTTCGGCCATGCCGAGGCCGTCAAGCATCTGGCCCGGCGTCACCCAGTGGTAGTTGTCGACCGCCTGCTGCGCCACGTAGGCCAGCACGGCATAGGCGCCGCCGAAGGTGACCACGGCCATCTTGCTGAAGAAGACGGCGATCTGGGCGAAGACGTTGTCGCCGCCCAGGCCGAAATAGAGCAGCGCAACCGGCACCAGCCACAGCACCAGGAAGACGCCGGCGACGGACAGCGACCAGCGGACGTTGGGCCGGGCGTGCGCCGGCGTTTCCTCGCCGAGCAACGACTCGGCGTCGGCCACCTGCTTGTCGCCCACCTTGCCGTGGCCGCCGCCGGCCAGGAACGCCGGCAGGCCGGCGCGACCGCCCACGAAGCCGATGAGGCCGGCGCCGAATATGATGATCGGAAACGGCACACCGAAGAAGAAGAGGGCGACGAAGGACGCTGCCGCCAGCGCCCGCATGGTGTTGTTCTTCAAGGCGCGACGGCCGACCCGCAGCACGGCCTCGATCACGATCACCAGCACGGCCGCCTTCAGGCCGAAGAACAGGCCCTGGACCAGGGTGACCTTGCCGAGCAGCACGTAGATCCAGGACAGGGCCATGATGGCGAGCAGGCCCGGCAGCACGAACAGCGTGCCGGCGACCAGCCCGCCCTTGGTCCGGTGCATGAGCCAGCCGATATAGATCGCGAGCTGCTGCGCCTCGGGGCCGGGCAGCAGGGTGCAGTAGTTCAGCGCCTGCAGGAAGCGCTGCTCGCCGATCCACTTCTTCTCCTCGACGATGATGCGATGCATCACCGCGATCTGCCCCGCCGGCCCGCCGAAGGAGAGCGCCGCAACGCGCGCCCACACCTTCATCGCTTCACCGAAGGGAACGCCATGATCCGTCATTTGTCGTCCTTCTTGCCGGCGAATGACCGGTAGAGATCGTCGAAGACGGCGCCGCCCCGCTCGAGCCGCTGGTTGTCGTCGTTATGGGACGACGCGATGCCGGCGATCAGGGTGCGGATGCCGGCCGCTTCCTCGCGCCCGTACTTGCCGTCCTTGAGGTCGATGTCGTGGATGATCTCGCCGATCGCACCGAGTGCGGCATCGTCGAGACCGGCATCGGCGAGCAGAACCTCGAAGGTGCAGCGATCGCCGCGATGCGTGAACTCGCCCTCGAACATGTCGAAGCGCAGCTCGCCCGCAATGGCCGCATATCCCTTGCCCGGCACGAACTTGAAGCGCGCGCCCGGGTCGATGAAGCGGCGGATCAGCCAGGCCGAGGCAATGCGATCGATCTGCACGCCTTGCCGGGTCACCCAGACACGGTCCTTCAGGCCGGCGGGTTCTCGCGCCGCGGCAAGCCCGCGATCGGTTCGGTCTTCAGTCACAGCCGTATCCTCCCGTTGCAGGCGGGCCTCGAGGCCCGACACCAGGCCCTCGGCCGGCACGCGCCTGTTGGCGCCGAAGAAATCGATCGCCACGATCGTGTCGAGCTGCTTGCGCAACCGCGCGGCCTGGCTGGCAATCTCGGCCAGCGCACCGTCGGGCATGTCATCAACCAGACGGACCGCCAGCTCGCGCGCTTCGGCCGCGATGCGCTCGTAGTCCTCGTCGCGGGCTGCATCGAACAGCGCCTGCAGCTCATCGTCCGACAGGCCGTCGACCAGGGTCGCCGCGCAGACGATCGCCTCCCCGCCGCTCTCGACGATCTCCTTGGCCAGCCAGGCGAAATCCTCGTGCGTCTCGGCATTGGCCGGCAGCGCGTACACGGCGCCTTTCACCGTCACCGCGCCCAGCGCCTGCAGCCGGCGCCACACCTTCACCCGCGCATAGGCGGGCTTGGCCGGCAATTGGTGGATCAGCAGCAGCCAATGCGCTGCTCCGTCTACAGTCTCATTAGTCGTCATAGTTCATCCGTATCATATCAATACAGAAAAAGCAACATTGTATCTTTTTCTCTTGCAATGCCGTAAAACATGGCTAATTTGCCCATGAAACAAGTGTATCAAAGAAAGAAACCGATGTCTCTCAGCATCCAGCCTTTCACGCCAAACGCTCTTTCCTTCTTCGCCCCTGCGACGCGGGCGCGGTTGTGTCGCGTGCGGCCCGCCCTCGTCGCAACCCTCGTCCTGTGGCGCGCGCGACGGCGCACGCGGCAGCAGCTCAGCAGCTTGGGCGACCGCACGTTGGCCGACGTCGGCCTCACCCGGACTCAACAGCGCGACGAATGCGCCAAACCGTTCTGGCAGCCCTGACGCGCTGCCTCTGACCATCCCGCAATCGTCTTCTGCTTTGGGAGCCTCGACATGCGATACCAACTTGCACCCCTGTTCTGCCGTCCGTGGACCCTCAACGGGATCACGCCCCGTCTCATCGAGAGCCACTATGAAAACAACTACGGCGGCGCGCTCCATCGCCTGAATGCGATAACGGAAGCCCTCGAGTCGCTCAACTCCGCCACGACGCCGGTTGACGTCATATGCCGGCTGAAGCGCGACGAAAGTGCCGCGCTCAATTGCATGCTCCTGCACGAATTGTACTTCGCCAGCCTGGGTGGCGACGGCCGCGTGGTGCCAGACGTGATGGCCGACGCGATCACCCGCGATTTCGGCTCGGTCGACCGTTGGCGCAAGGAGTTCATCGCGCTGGCGAGCGGCTTGGCCGGCGGTGTCGGCTGGATCCTGCTGACCTACGTGCCGCGCGACCGCCGCCTGATCAATCAATACGCGTCGGACGATTTCCCAGAGCATCGCCGGCGGCATCCCGATCCTGGCGCTCGACATGTACGAGCATGCCTACCACCTCGACTTCAGCGCCAATGCGGCTTCCTACATCGCTGGAAGATGGAAAAAACCATGTCCTTCCACGCCCGACCGATCTCTTTCAAGCCACCCCGCCTCAACGGCCTCTCCGCCCGCCTGATCGCCAGCCACTACGAGAACAACTACGGCGGCGCGGTCCGCCGGCTGAATGCCATCCGCGGCGAGCTGGCGACTCTCGATCCGGCCAGCACCGCCCGGGCTTTCGCCTGAACGGGCTGAAGCGCGAAGAGCTGATCGCGACCAACTCCATGCTGCTGCACGAGGCCTATTTCGAAGCCTTGGGCGAGGCTGGCGGCGGCGATCCGACGGGCGCGCTGGCCGAGGCGATCGCGCGCGACTTCGGATCGCTCGCCAAGTGGCGCGCCGAGTTCGTTGCCATGGGCAAGGCGCTGGGCGGCGGCTCGGGCTGGGTCGTGCTGACCCGCTCGCCGCGCCCAGATGCGGGCGGCACCCTCGTCAACGTCTGGGCCGCCGACCACACGCACGGCCTGGCCGGCGGCACGCCGGTGCTGGCGCTCGACATGTACGAGCACTCCTATCACATCGACTTCGGCAGCAATGCCGGTGCCTACGTCGACGCCTTCATGGCCAACATCGCCTGGGAAAGAATTGCGGCGCGCTTTGCCGGCGCGGCGCCCACTGCCAAGCCTCACACTGTCGATACAGTGGCCGCGCGCAAGATGCTCGAAGCCGATCCCAATTTGGTGGTGATCGACGCCCGCCTGGCCGCCGACGCGGCCTCGGTGCCGGTCGGCCTGCGCGGCGCACGGCGCGCCCCGCCCGACAAGGTCGACGAGGTGGCGGCGTCGCTGCCCGCCGGCACCAAGGCCCTGGTCTACTGCGCCTGGGGCTTCGAGATCGGCGGCGACTGCGCCGCCAAGCTGCGCGAACGCGGCATCGACGCCGTTGCCGTGGCCGGCGGCATCGGCACCTGGCGGGCCGACGGCCTGCCGACCGAACCGTTGAAAGAAGGAGAAACCAAATGAAGTGGGTTACCCGCGAGCGTCCCAAGATCGACCGCATCGCCTGCCCGTGGCTGATCGAGCGCTTCATCGAGAAGCAGCCGGAGTTCCTCTACGTGCCGGCCGACAAGGTGCTGGCCACCGCCAAGGAAACCGGCGCGATTCCCTATGACATCCCCGGCGTGAAGTTCAGCCATGTCGGCGAGAAATGCAGCTTCGACGCGTTCATTTCCGAATACAAACTGGACGCACCCGGGCTCGACAAGCTGGCCGACATCGTGCGCGGCGCCGACACTTCGCGGCTCGATCTCACGCCGCAGTCGGCCGGCCTCTTCGCCCTCTCGCTCGGTCTCAGCCACGTCTACACCGACGACCACGAGATGCTGAAGCACGGCATGGTGATGTACGACGCGCTCTACGCGTGGTGCCGCAGCCTCGCCGGCGAGACGCACAACTGGCCGCCCAAGATGGGCTGAGGCGTGCCATGACAGACACCGCAGTGAAACCGGCCTCGCCTGCCGCAGCGCGCACACGCCTGATGCTGGAAGGCCCGATCGTTGCCACCCTGCTGCGGCTCGCGGTGCCCAACCTCGTGGTCAACGTCGTGCTGATCGCGGTGACGACCAGCGTCGACGCGCACTTCGTCGGCCGGCTCGGCCTCGATGCCCTCGCGGGCCTGGCGCTGGTCTTTCCGCTGCTGATGCTGATGCAGCAGATGGCCAACATGGCCATGGGCGGCGCCATCGCCGCCTCCATCGCCCGCGCGATCGGCGCGGGACGTCGCCGAAGATGCGGCGTCCCTCGTCATCCATGCCCTGGCGATCGCGGCCGGTGCCGCGGCGCTGTTCAGCGCCGTCTTCCTGCTCGTGCGGGCCCCACGATCTACGGCTGGCTGGGCGGTCGCGGACCGATCCTGGCGGCCGCACTCGAATATTCCAACGTGATCTTCGCCGGCGCGCTGGCCTACTGGATCCTGGGCGCGCTCACCAGCGTGGTGCGGGCGACCGGACAGGTCGCCAGCCTGGCCTACGTCTATGTCGCGGCCGAAGTCCTGCACATTGCGCTGGTGCCGGCCCTCGTGTTCGGCGCCGGCCCGTTCCCCGCGCTCGGCATCACCGGCGCAGGACTTGCCACAGTGATCTCCTTCACCGTCTCGTCGGCGACGCTCGCATGGTACCTCGCCTCGGGCCGGACGTCGGTCGCCTTGTCGCTCAGGGGCATCCGCTTCGAACGCCGCCTGTTCGGCGAGATACTGCGGGTCGGCGCGCCGATGTCGCTGGCGCCGGTACTGAACAACGTGGCCCTGGCGACGCTCACGACCTACGCCGGCCTGCTCGGCGTCACGTCGCTCGCCGCTTTCGGTGCGGCGGTGCGGCTGGAATACCTGCTCTACCCGCTGAACTTCGGCCTGGGTGCGGCGGTGCTCGCCATGGTTGGCAGCAACATCGGTGCGCGCCAGTTCACGCGCGCCGCGCGCATCGCCTGGACCGCGGTGGGACTTTCGGCCTGCGTCATGGCCTCAGTCAGCGTGCTGGCGATCGCCGCACCCGACGTCTGGATCGGCCTGTTCAGTCGCGATCCGGCAATCCTTGCCGCGGCGGCCGGTTACCTCGCGGTCGTCGGCCTCGCCTATCCCTTCGTCGCGGTCAACACGCTGATGTCGGCCTTCCAGGCGACGCGCCAGCCGGAGTGGCCGTTGGCCGCCATGACCTGCCGCTTGCTGATCGTCGTGCTGGGCGGCTGGGTCGCCATCGAGGTCCTTCACGCGGGTCTCGTGGGGTTGGGCCTGGTCACCGCCCTCGGCCTCGCGTCCTGGGGCATCGTGCAGGCCGTGGCCTTTCGCCTTTACGCCCGCCTGAGGTGACGTCATGACCCTGCATCTGAGCGGCCACGTCGTATTGCCCGATCACAAGTCGAAAGGCGGCTTCGATCATGCCGCCGTTCATGCCGCGAGTGGCCATGTCTACGTGGCGCACACGGCCAACGATGCCGTCGACGTGTTCGATCCTGTGACGCGGCGACATCTCTTCTCCATCCCCGGCCTGCCCGGCGTGGCAGGCGCCCTGGTGAGCGACGAGGGCGGGCTCATCCTCTCGTCGAACCGGGCGGCCAACACGATCGGCGTGTTTGCGCCGGGACCAAACCCTTCGGTTCGCATCATCGACGTGGGTAGAGGACCTAATGGCCTGGCCTACGACCCGCGCCGGCAGATCGTGCTGGCGGCGAATGTCGGCGACCCGGCGGTGCCCAGCTCGCACACCCTGTCGCTGATCGACCTTGCCCACGGCGCGCGACGCAGCGAGATCGCCGTGCGCGGCCGCACGCGCTGGACGGTGTTCGATCCCGGGCCGGAACTCTTCTATGTGAACATCGCCCAGCCCGCCGAGATCGTGGTCGTCGATCCGCGCCAGCCCGACAGGATCGCCCGCAGCTTTTCCGTGCCCCATGCCGGTCCGCACGGCCTTGACCTCGACGGTGCCACCGGGCGGCTGTTCTGCGCCTGCGATGCCGGCGTGCTCGTCATCCTGGACGCACGATCGGGCAAGGTGCTGGACGAGAAACCGCTGAGCGGCGTGCCCGACGTCGTGTTCTTCAATCGCCAGCGCCAGCATCTCTACGTTGCCATCGGCGATCCTGGCGTGATCGACGTGTTCGCCACGGCACCGGTGCACAAGCTGGCAACGGTTGAAACCGAACCGGGCGCCCATACCACGGCACTCTCCCCGGCCGGCGACCGGCTCTACGCCTTCCTGCCGCGCACGCACCGTGCCGCAATCTACGCAACATGAAAGTGCCACCATGACCGACGTCAACGGCTACGGCTTTCCCATCGGCACCTCTGTAAACCTCGTGCGCCCGTCATGACGCCCGCCGGGCTGCTGGTGCTGTCGCGCGCCGACATCGTGCGGCTGATGGACTATCCCGACTATGTCGATGCGGTCGAAGCGGCCTTCCGCGCGGCCGTGGAGGGCCGTGCCGTGGCGCCGCCCGCGTCGGCGCTCCATGTTCCCAACGGCTCGTTCCACGCCAAGGGCGCCGCGCTGCTGGGCGACGACACCAAAGTCGCCATCAAGATCAACGGCAACTTCCCGGGCAACCCGGCCGCCAACGGCCTGCCGACGGTGCAGGGCGTCATCTATCTGGCCGACGGCGCCAACGGCCGGCCGCTCGCGGTGATGGATTCGATCGAGGTCACTCTCAATCGCACGGGTGCGGCCACCACGCTCGCCGCACGCCACCTCGCGCGCGCCGACGCACGCGTGGCCACGGTGTGCGGCGCAGGCGTGCAGGGTCGCATCCAGCTCAAGGCGATTGCGGCAGCGAGGAAGCTCGAGCGGGTGCATGTCTGGGACACGGACGCCGGGGCGGCCGAACGGATGGCGCAGGAGATGTCGGCGGCGCTCGGGCTCGACGTGCGGCCGACGGCCGACCTCACACCGGTGCAGCAGAGCGACATCGTCGTCACCTGCACGCCGGCCCGCCGCGCCTTCCTGACGCCCGATCTGGTGCGGCCGGGCACCTTCATCGGCGCGGTCGGCGCCGACAATTCCGACAAGCAGGAGATCGATCCGCGTCTCTATGCGGCGAGCCTCGTGGTCGTCGATTCCCTGGAGCAGGCGGCGGAGATCGGCGATCTGCACCATGCCCTGATGGCCGGCGCAGTGACGCGCGGGCATGTGCATGCGAGCCTGGGCGAGGTCCTGGCTGGCATCAAGACCGGCCGGCCCGACAAGAAGTCCATCACCCTGTTCGACAGTACCGGTATGGGTCTGCAGGATGTCGCGGCCGCCGTCGCGATCTACGGGCGGGCACTCGAAGCGGGTGTCGGAACCCGCCTTTCCATGAAATGAGTCCCGCCGATCTCACATTCTTCGTCGCCGCGAGCTTCACGGCGGCGTTCATGGCAGGCTTCGCCTTGCGGCGTGCTGCGCAGCATCGTCAGCGGCGCGCTCAGCCGGCCGGCGCGCCCGGCGGCGGTGGGCTGCGCCGGCACTCGCCCTGAAGCAGGCCGCCATAGCCGCCGGCCACAGGCGTGAGGGCGAGCGCGCCGTCATTCCTGTTGTAGGTGACGAAGAAATTCGGGAAGCGCGTGCGCAGCGCCTGGAAGGTGATGCCGGTGTTGGTGCCCTCGATCAGCGCGCCCGCATCGAACAAGGAAGCCGTGTTGCGGATATCGTCGAACACCATGTGAAAGGTCTGCGCGGTTCCGCGCACGTCGGTGTACTTGCAGGCGAGCCAGCGCGGCTCGGCCATCGCCGGGCGGGACAGCGCGGCCAGCAACGCCACCGTGCCCAGGACTGCCAACCATCGCATCGCCGTGTGCCCCGACCCGTCCGGGTCTACCTTGGCGCCATGCGGATGGCGCCGTCCAGCCGGATGGTCTCGCCGTTCAGCATGTGGTTCTCGACGATCTGCATCGCCAGCTGGGCATATTCCTTGGGATCGCCCAGGCGCGACGGGAACGGCACCTGCGCGCCCAGGCTCTTCTGCGCCTCGGCCGACAGGCCCATCATCATCGGCGTCAGGAACAGGCCGGGCGCGATGGTGCAGACGCGGATGCCGAGGCTCGACAGGTCGCGCGCGATCGGCAAGGTCATGCCGACCACGCCGCCCTTGGAGGCCGAGTAGGCCGCCTGGCCGATCTGGCCGTCGAAGGCCGCCACCGAGGCGGTGTTGATGATGACGCCGCGCTCGCCGTCGTCCATCGGCTCGGCCTGGCTCATGGCAAAGGAGGCAAGCCGGATGACGTTGAAGGTGCCGATCAGGTTGACCTGGATCACCTGGGCGAACATGCCGAGATCGTGCGGGCCCGACTTGGAGATCGTGCGCGCGGCGCGGCCGATGCCGGCGCAATTCACGACCACGCGCGGGGCGCCGAGCTTCTCGACGACGGTCTTGACCGAGGCCTCGGTGTTGGCGGCGTCGGAAACGTTGGTCTTCACATAAAGACCGCCGATCTCCTTGGCCTTCGCGCTTCCGAGCTCGTCCTGCAGGTCGAAGATCGCGACCTTGGCGCCGGCCGCGGCCAGTGCCGATGCCGTGGCGCCGCCCAATCCCGATGCGCCGCCGGTGACGATGGCGGCCTGGCCCTTGACGTTCATTGGTATCCTCCGTGGTTGGGGGCGTTTTTAGCAGGTCCCGCCCCCTTGCCAAGCGGCCGCGACTTCCCAACTTTCAGGCGATGAGCGACACCGACCGGCTGCTGCAAGACGAGACCCGCGTGCGCACCGGCTTCTGGCGGAAGGCGCGCCAGACGCTGGGCAAGGTCCCCTTCACCGAGGATGCGGTGGCGGCGTTCCACTGCGCCACCGATTCGGCGACGCCCCTGCCCATCCGCGCTACCCTGTTCGGCGCGCTGGCCTATTTCGTGATGCCCTTCGACATCATCCCCGATTTCATCTTCGGCCTGGGCTACACCGACGACGCGGCGATCCTGATCGCGGCCTTCAGCGCCGCCCAGGCGCATATCACCGAGGCGCATCGCGAGAAGGCGCGCGCCTGGCTGCTCAAGACGCAGGCGTCGCCGACGGCTTAGTCAGGGCAGCAAGGCGGCGTTCGCGCGCGAGCTGGTGCTCGCGGTGGGCGATGTAGAGGGCGGAGGCCATGACGATGGCGGCGCCGAGGTAGGTCCAGATCACCGGCATCTCGCCCCAGATCAGCCAGCCCATGAATACCGCGAAGGGCAGGCGCATATATTCGAACGGCGCCACCGCCGACATCTCGCCCGACTTGAAGGCCTGGACCCAGAAATACTGGCCGACCGTGGCCGAGAGCGCGATGCCGACCGCCAGCACCCAGCCCCACAGGTCGGGCCAGCGCCACACCCACAGCGCGGGCGGGAACAGCAGCATGGTCGAGAAGATCGCGAACTGGGTCAGGATCATGAGCGGCGTCTCCGAATCGGAGAGCCGTCTTCACCAGAAGGATCGAGACGGCAACCGTGGCGGCGTTTGCCAGCGCCACAAGCGCGCCGAGCTGAAGGCTTCCCTCGCCCGGACGCACCATCACCAGCACGCCGACAAAGCCCACCACAGTGGCGCTCCAGCGCCGCCAGCGCACTTTCTCGCCGGCGATCAGCGCGGCGACCACGACCGAGAACAGGGGCTGGGAGAAGGCGATGGCCGTGGCATCGGCCAGCGGCAGCATGGAAAGCGCGTAGAAGCCCAGCACCATCGAGGTCGTGCCCATGGCGGTTCGCCAGAAATGGCCGGCGATGCGCTTGGAGTGCCACGGCTTCACGCGGCCGGCCACGATCATGGGCAGCAGCAGGATCACCGAGATGATGGCGCGGAAGAAGGCGGTCTGCACGCTCTCGATCTGCGTCGACAGCAGCCGGATCATCACGCCGGTCGAGGTGAAGATGAAGCCGCCGCTCACCAGCCACAACGCGCCTTGCACGTTGGGCGGCAGGCGTCGCAGCCAGTCGTGCACCTTAGATCTTCCGCTCGCGGCCGGCCCCGTAGGGCTTGCGCAGGGTCTTCTTCAGTACCTTGCCGATGGGGCCGTGCGGCAGCGCGGCGATGAAGTCGGCCGACCTCAGGGCCTTGCCGCAGTCGACATATTCGATCAGGCGCATCTCATCCGCTCCCGGGAGGTGGCGCGTCGTCCCCCAGGGCGCGCTGCATCAGGACGCTGTCGAGCCAGCGGCCGAACTTGAAGCCGATGTTCCTCAGGGTTCCGACCATCTCGAAACCGCAGGCGGCATGGAGCCGGATCGAGGGCGTCTGCGCCGAATCGCCGATCACCGCCACCATCTGGCGCTTGCCGAGCGCGGTGCATTGCGCGATCAGCTCCGGCAGCAGCGCCTTGCCGGCGCCCTGCCCCACCGCGTCCTTGTCGATGTAGATCGAATCCTCGACGGAGAATTTGTAGGCCGGCCGCGGCCGCCAGTTGCCGGCATAGGCATAGCCCATGACCTGGCCATCCCGCTCGGCGACCAGGTGCGGCAGGCCGAGATCGAGCACAGCGGCACGGCGCTTCTTCATTTCGGCCGCATCCGGCGGCTCGACCTCGAAGGAGGCCGTGCCGTGCAGCACATGATGTCGGTAGATTTCCGCGCACCGCGCCATATCGGCCTCGGTCGAGGCCCGAACGATCAACGGCCTCTCGTGCAATCCGCTCACGTGTCCTTGTCCCCACACCTCTTCATGCAGGGGTTATAGCGCGTCAATCGAACGAACGCCGCATCGAAGCAGGAACGTCAGCGCCCACTGTCGTTCTTGAACAGCGAGTTGGCGAGCTGCAGGCCGGTCTGCATCTCCGACAGCGAGACAGTGACCCGGTTGCCGCGGTTGTCGATGATGGTCCAGCCGCGCAGCAGCATCGGGTTTTCCGCGAAGCGGACGATCACCTTGCCCTCCTGCGGCTTGCGCGCCTGGGTCATGGTGACTTCCAGCAGGCCGTTGACCCGGTCGATCTTCTCGACCCGAAGGTCACCGGTCAGCGACAGCGGATCCTTGACCAGGAACGATGCAGCCGTCCAGCCGATCGGCCATTGGCCGAAATCGCGCGTCGCGTTGTCCCACATCGTCACCTGATAACCGTCGGCCACGATCTTGAGCTGCGAGGGGGGATCGTATTCGAAGCGCATGCGGCCGGGCCGACGGACATAGAGCGTGCCCTGCGCGATCGAGCCGTTGGGATTGCTTTGCACGAAGCGCGACTTCAGCGTCTTGATCGAGTTGAAGTACTGCTCGATCTCAGGCACGCCGACCTGCGCCTGAACGGGCAACGCGGCGGCGAAAAACAGGGTGGCGGCAGAAAGGACGGCAGCGAACAGGATGCGCATGCCATCGATATGACCATCGAATACGGCGGAATCAAGCAAAGGCGCCCTCTTCCCAAGCCGGTGAACCGGCGTTTAGCATGGGCCAAATCGCCGAGAGGAACGCCCCATGCATGTCGGAATGGCCACTGTCTTCCAGAACACCGGCCGCGCGCTCAGCGACCACCAGATCTACCTGAACGAGCTGGCCCTGGCCGACATGGCCGAGCCGCTGGGCTTCGAGTTCGATCTGGGGCGTCGAGCACCATTTCACCGACTACACGATGTGTCCCGACGTGGTGCAGTTCCTGTCCTACATGGCGGGCCGCACCCGCCATGTGCGGCTGGGCTCGATGGTGGTGGTGCTGCCGTGGCACGATCCGATGCGGGCAGCCGAGCAGATCTCCATGCTCGACCATCTCTCGGGCGGCCGCATGATCCTCGGCCTGGGTCGCGGCGCCGGCAAGGTCGAGTTCGACGGCTTCCGTCTCGACATGGGCGACAGCCGTGAGCTCTTCGTCGAATACGGCGAGGCGCTCCTGAAAGGTCTCGAGAGCGGCGTGATGGAGTACCACGGCAAGCACTACAAGCAGCCGCCCGCCGCCATCCGTCCCGCGCCGTTCAAGTCCTTCCGCGGCCGCACCTACGCCGCCGCGGTCAGCCCCGAAAGCGCGCGCATCATGGCCAGGCTCGGCGTCGGCCTGCTGATCATCCCGCAGAAGCCGTGGCGCGAGGTCGAAAAGGAGCTCACCGAGTACAACCAGCTCTATCGCGAGATCAACGGGGCCGACGCGCCGCAGCCGATCTCGGCCGGCTGGACCTTCGTCGACGAAAGCGCCGAGCGGGCGCGCGAGGTGGCGCTTCAGTATATCGGCGGCTATTACCGCACGGTGCTCGATCACTACCAGTTCGCCGGCGCGCACATGAAGAACCAGCGCGGCTATGAGTACTACGCCAAGATGAACGAGAAGCTCGCCGTCTACGGCGACCAGAAGGCGATCGAGTTCTTCGCCGACCTGCAGGTCTACGGCACGCCCGAGCAGGTCTACGAAAAGATCATGGCGATCCACAAGCAGACCAGGAACTCGGCCTATGTCGGCGTCTTCTCCTATGCCGGCATGCCGCACGAGGAGGCCGCCCGCAACATGCGCCTGTTCGCCAGGACCGTGTTGCCCGAGCTGAAGCTGTTCGACGCGGGCGCCGCCATCGATCGATCGCGGCCGCTATCCGACCTGCGCTTCGCCGTCGCTGCCGAATGAGCCACCTAGCCATCACCGCGCGCCTTCGATAGGTTTCGCGCCCGGCGCGCTTTGCGCCCGGGGGAGAAACCTATGCGGAGAGTTGTGGCGGGCGCTGCCTGCGCCATCGTCGTGGCGGCAGGTTCGGCTGCCGCCCAGAGCCAGGTCGAACGGGGCAAGTACCTGGTCGAAAGCATCATGGGATGCGGCAACTGCCACACGCCGCAGGGGCCGAACGGGCCGATCACGGACCGCGCCTTGTCCGGCGGGCCACCGATCGAGGAGGGCGTGTTCGTCGCCCGGCCATCCAACATCACGCCCGATCCCGAGACCGGCATCGGCAAATGGACCGACGCCGAGATCAAGGTCGCGATTCGCGAAGGCCGCCGGCCGGATGGAAGGCTGATCGGACCGCCGATGCCGTTCGGCCAGTATCGCGGCATCGCCGATTTGGACCTCGACGCGGTCGTGGCCTATCTGCACACCGTGCCCGCCGTGAAGAACGCCGTGCCGAAGTCGACCTACAACATCGCGCTGCCGCCGGCCTGGGGACCGCCGATCGACAAGCCGATCACCGCCCCTGCTGCGGCCGACAAGCTGGCCTACGGCGCCTATCTCGCGGGCCCGCTCGGCCATTGCGTGGAGTGCCACACGCCGATGGGCCCCGACGGCCGCTTCCAGTTCGCAACCCAGTTGGGTGCCGGCGGCATGCAGTTCCACGGGCCGTGGGGGCTGAGCGTCGCCAAGAACATCACGTCCGATCGCCAGGATGGTCTTGGCACATGGACCGATGCCGAGATCGAGCGCGCCATCCGCAGCGGCCTCGACAAGGACGGTCACCCGCTCAAGCCGCCGATGGGCTTCGGTTATTACAGCAAGGTTTCAGCCGGCGACATGGCGGCACTGATCGCCTGGCTGCGCAGCCTGCCGGCGAAGAAGAACCCGTAGGACGGCCCGTCGAGCGGATCGGGCCGAAGAACTTTCAGCCCGATACAAATTTGCGGGCATAGGTGTCCGCAGATATGCAGCGCTGAGCGGTAATTTCAGTTTCGAGTAAATTCTTTCGTTCCTACGCTCGCCACCGTTGCCCATTGCGGTGATGGCTGTGCACGGCCTTCGACCGGCAAGCTGAGAGTCTAGCGGGCGAAATTTCGGCGCCCGCCGACCGCCTGAAGCCTCCCCGATCTCTTCCCTGCCTGGCGACAGCCCGGCGGAAGGAGCCGTCCCCATGCGTTTCAAAGTCCTCTTCCCGTTGCTTGTTCTGCCCCTGCTCGGGGGCTGCATCAGTTCCGACTATCTCGTAACCCACGCGCCGGGCGACCCGGCGGCCGTCGAGGAAACCACCAGCCTGCGCGAGGTCGACCTGCACTACACCAACCATCTCGCGACCATCGCCAAACGCGAGCGCGCGACTCCCGAGATCGTGCGGATCGACATAGACGAAGGATTCGACGCCTACGCGCGCGCGAAGATCCTGCGTGCCGTCAATGAGTGGAACCATGTGCTGAACGGATTCGTCCGGCTGGACATCGCACCCCTGCTCGACGACGGCCGGGCGGTGGGCGGCCGATCCCTGCGCTGGAAGGTCGTGCCCGCGCATGACGACAACGCACAACCGCGGCGCGTCGCCCTGTTCGGCCATGCGCTCGCCGTCACCTACCCGCTGAATCGGGTCGGCGGCATGGTCATCGTCTATGTCGACCGGCTGGGAACGCGCGATCTGGTGAGCGTGATGCGGCACGAGCTCGGCCATGTCCTGGGCCTCGGCCACGACCCTCACGGCCGCCTGATGTCGAGCCGGTACGCCGCGCACAACCAGCAGTGCATCGACCAGGCCGCCGCCGAGGCGATCGCGGCCAGCCGGACGCTGCCGGCGGCCGCGCTCAACTGGTGCGAGGCGTCCGCCGTCGCCAGCGCATCTGACAGATCCGTGACGCAGGCAACCCGCGCGACGCGCTGACGCGGGCCGACATGGCACGCGCCGTGCTTATGAGGACATCTTCGGAATCACCGTTGCCGTAGCGCCGCCGGCACGGCAGAGATTCCGTCGCGGCGGCGATGTCGCGAAGGAGATGCCTCATGAGTTCCCCTTCTGCAACGGGCGCTGCCCAGAACGGATCGCTGGCGCGGCCCAACTTCGAGCGGGTCGCGCTCCTGCTGCAGGGCGGCGGCGCGCTGGGCGCCTATCAGGCGGGCGTCTACCAGGCGCTGGCCGAAGTCAGGTCTTCACCCCGACTGGGTCGCCGGCATCTCGATCGGCGCCATCAACTCGGCCCTGATCGCCGGCAACCCGCCGGAGCGGCGGGTCGAGCGCCTGCGCACCTTCTGGGAGACCGTGACCGCACCGCCGCTCGGCGTCCCCTATCTGCCGTCGGTCACCATCGACAGCGACATGCAGCACCAGACGATCAACCAGTTCCGCGCCATGGGCACCATGCTGTGGGGTGCGTCGAACTTCTTCAAGCCGCGCATACCGCCGCCGATCTTCCTGCCGGCCGGCAACCCCGGGAACCTCGCCTACTACGACATCTCGCCGTTGAAGGCGCTGCTCGAGCGTTTGGTGGATTTCGACCTGATCAATTCGGGCGCGAGCCACTTCAGCGTCGGCGCCACCAATATCAAGACCGGCAACTTCATCTACTTCGACAACAAGACGCACAAGATCGGCCCGCAGCACGTCATGGCCAGCGGCTCGCTGCCGCCGGGCTTCCCCGCCACCGAGGTCGACGGCGAGTTCTACTGGGACGGCGGCGTCGTCTCCAACACGCCGCTGCAATGGATGTTCGATGCCTGGCCGCGCGAGGACACGCTGGCCTTCCAGATCGACCTGTGGAGCGCACGCGGCGAGCTGCCGCGCGACATGATCGAAATCGACGTGCGGACCGAAGGACATCCGCTATTCCAGCCGCACCCGCGCCGGCACCGACCAGTTCCGCAGGCTGCAGGCGCTGCGGCGCGCCGCCGCCAAGCTCCTCGAGCAGGTGACCCCCGAACTGCGCCAGACGGCCGAGGCCGAGCTGCTGGCGCAGGCGGCCGACAACAAGGTCTACAACATCATCCACCTGATCTATCACGCCAAGAACTACGAGGGCGCGTCGAAGGACTACGAGTTCTCCCGCCGCACGATGGAAGAGCACTGGAAGACCGGGTACAGCGACATGGTCCGCACGCTCCAGCACCCCGAGGTGCTCGAGCGCCCGCAGAGCCCGGACGGCGTGTTCACATTCGATCTCAGCGAACAGGGACGAGAGCAGGGGAACCAACGATGAAAATAGCCGACGTGCGCAAGAACGCCTTCGCCATGCCGCTCAACGATCCGTCCTATCCCAAAGGCCCGTACAAATTCTACAACCGCGAATTCGTCGTCATCACCTACCGCACCGACCCGGAGCGCCTGCGCTCCGTCGTGCCCGAGCCGCTCGAAGTCGTGGGCGACACGGTGAACTACGAGTTCATCCGCATGCCCGATTCGACCGGCTTCGGCGACTACACCGAAACCGGCCAGGTGATCCCAGTGCGCTTCAAGGGCAAGGACGGCGCGATGCAGGAAGGCGGCTACGTGCACGCCATGTATCTCGACGACAACTCGCCGATCGCCGGCGGCCGCGAGATCTGGGGCTTTCCCAAGAAGCTCGCCAACCCGAAGGTCTGCCACGAGAACGAGACCCTGGTCTGCACCCTGCACTACGGGTCGGTGCTCTGCGTCAACGCCACCATGGGCTACAAGCACCGCGAGATCGACCAGGCGCCGCTGGTCAAGAGCCTGGCCAAGCCCAGCTTCATGATCAAGATCATCCCCCATGTCGACTGCACGCCGCGCATCTGCGAGCTGGTGCGCTACTACCTCGAGGATGTGACGGTGAAGGGCGCATGGTCCGGCCCGGCTGCGCTGCAGTTCTTCGATCACGCCATGTGCGACGTCAACCGCCTGCCGGTGCGCGAGGTCGTGTCGGCCAGTCACTTCGTCACCGACCTGACATTGGGCCTTGGTGAAGTCGTGTTCGACTACCTGGCCAAATAAACAGACTCGAAATACGCGAAAGGATCGCTCCATGCCCCGCTTCACAGGAAGAGTTGCCATCGTCACCGGCGCCGCAAGCGGCATCGGCAAGGAAATCGCGCTGCGGCTCGCGGCCGAGGGTGGCATTCCGGTGATCGCCGACCTCAACCTCGACGCCGCCAACGTCACCGCCAAGGAGATCAAGGCCAAGGGCGGCGACGCCTTTGCCGTCGCCATGAACGTCACCGACGAGGCCCAGGTCGAGAAGGGCGTGGCCGACACCATGGCCAAGTACGGCAAGATCGACGTGCTGGTGAGCAACGCCGGCATCCAGATCGTCAAGCCCCTGGTCGACTTCCCCTTCGCCGACTGGAAGAAGCTGCTCTCCATCCACCTCGATGGCGCGTTCCTCACCACCAAGGCCTGCCTCAAGCACATGTACGCCGCCAAGTACGGCCGCGTGGTCTACATGGGCTCGGTCCATTCCAAGGAGGCCTCCAAGCTCAAGGCGCCCTACGTCACCGCCAAGCATGGCCTGATCGGGCTCGCCAAGGTGCTGGCCAAGGAGGGCGCCGAGTACAACGTGGCGGCCAACGTGGTGTGCCCCGGTTTCGTGCGCACGCCGCTGGTCGACAAGCAGATCCCCGAGCAGGCCAAGGAACTCGGCATCAGCGAGGATGAAGTCATCAAGCACGTCATGCTGAAGGACACGGTCGACGGCCAGTTCACCACCACCGACGAAGTGGCTGATGCGGTGCTCTATTTTGCCGGCGCCAAGAGCACGGCGCTGACCGGCCAGTCCATGGTCGTGAGCCACGGCTGGTTCATGCAGTAGGCGTGCATGTCGGACGGTGTTGCAAGGTTGCAACGGTCCGGACCCTTAACCGCCGCAAGCTGTGACCACGGGCAACTTGCCTTCTTCTGCCCTCGTTGGATCGTTACTGAGCGCCTCCAACAAGGGAACCTGTTTATGAACAAGAAGGCACTTCTGGCCGCCGTGGCCATCGTCGCTCTGCCGACCGTGGCAAATGCCCAGTCGATGTGGGGCTCCGGCACGTCCTATCCGGGCGTCTATATCGGCGCCGAAGGCGGCCTCAACTGGCTGCTGAACAACAACAGCTACAGCATGAACACCGGCTGGGCGGCAGGCGGCAAGGTCGGTTACGACTTCGTCGGTCCCCGCGTCGAGTTGGAAGCCCTCTATCATTCGAACACCGGCAGCGGGAACGTTCTCTTCCCCGGCGGCGTGGCCAACGTGAACGGCCAGATCAACCAGGTCTCGGTGATGGCCAACCTGCTCTATGACTTCGCTCCGGGCGCCACCATCACCCCGTTCGTCGGCGCCGGCGCCGGCATCGCCTTCGTCGACACCACGATCCAGGGCTGCAACATGTGCAGCACGCAGTTCGCCTACCAGGGCATTCTCGGCCTGGCCTGGAACGTCTCGCCGGCCTTCCGCGTCAGCGTCGACGGCCGCTACTACGGCACCACCAACCCGGGCGCCTATACCAACAACAACATCATGACGATGTTGAGCGTGGCCTATAAGTTCGGCCAGCCCGAAATGGCGCCTCCGGCCCCGCCGCCGGCGGCCGCGGTCGCCCCGCCGTCCTTCATGGTGTTCTTCGACTGGGACCGCTCGAACATCTCGGACCAGGCGCTCGCCACCATCCGTCAGGCAGCCCAGGCCTTCAAGACCAAGGGCAATGCCCGCATCACCGCGACCGGTCACACCGATACGTCGGGACCGGAGAGCTACAACATGGCGCTGTCGCTGCGCCGCGCCAACGCCGTCAAGGACACCCTGGTCCGCGAGGGCGTGCCGGCAACGGCGATCAGCGTGGTCGGCCGTGGCGAGCAGGGCCTGCTGGTCCAGACCGGCGACGGCGTGCGCGAGCCGCAGAACCGCCGGGTCGAGATCGTCGTTCAGTAAGCCGATCCCTTCCCCAAGACGACACAGAAACGGCCGGGCAACTCCCGGCCGTTTCCATTTGCGCCGGCGCGAACGACCCGGGCACAGTCGCCGCCATTGAGCATCGAGGGCGTCGATCCCGAGGGCGTCTACCGCGTGCAGATCGACAATCAGCCGACACAGGATCAGGCGCTGCTGAGCAAGAAGTCGGACAGCGCCCACGGGCAGAGCCGGCGCGCGCAGACGCCGGGCACGACGCGCTTCCTCGACCTGGTGGTCGAAGGCGAGGAAAACCGGTTCGTCGAGCGCACGCTGCGCATCCGCCAGCTGCCGGCCGACGAGGCCCGGCCGATCAGGGCGGTGCTCATCGCTGCCATTCCCGAGAAGCGCGGCCGCGTCACTTGAGGCCAAGGGCGGTTGGCCGGTAGACTTCCGCCACGGATTGGGAGGCTGCGCATGGCCGGCACGCTCGACATCGAACCCCTCGACGCCACCTTCGGGGCGGTCGTCCGAGGCATCAAGGTTGCGGAGGCCGACGAGGAAACGTTCCGCGCCCTTTACGCCGCCTGGCTGGAGTACGCGCTGCTGATCTTCCCCGACCAGCATCTCGCGCGCGACCAGCAGATCGCCTTCGCCAATCGCTTCGGGCCGCTCGAGTTCGAGATGGCGGCGATCAGCAACGTCCGGGCCGACGGCACCGTCCGCCCCGAGCAGGACAACGACGACGTGATCAAGGTGCTGAAGGGCAACATGGGCTGGCACCACGACAGCACCTACATGCCGGTGCAGGCCAAGGGCGCGGTGTTCAGCGCCGAGGTGGTGCCGAGGGTCGGCGGCCGCACCGGCTTTGCCGACATGCGCGCCGCCTACGACGCGCTCGACCGCGACATGAAGGAGCGGATCGAAGGCCTCGCGGCCTACCACTCGCTGCACTACAGCCAGTCGAAGCTCGGCCACCAGGCGAAGAAGGCCGACGGCGAATATAGCGGCTACGGCTTCCATGACGGGCCGGTACCTCTGCGGCCGCTCGTCAAGACCCATCCCGAGACCGGCCGCAAGTCGCTGCTGGTCGGCCGCCATGCCCACAACATCCCCGGCCTGGACAAGGGCCGATCCGAGCAGCTTCTGCAGGAGCTGGTCGACTTCGCCTGCCAGCCGCCGCGCATCTATCACCACGACTGGACGCCGGGCGACGCCGTCGTGTGGGACAACAGATGCCTGATGCACCAGGCCACGCCGTGGGACATGACCCAGCCGCGCGTGATGTGGCACAGCCGCATCGCCGGCGATCCGGCGAGCGAGGCCGCCCTCGGCCGCTGACGCCTCCCTCCTTCAGTGCGGCGGCATCGGAATGAAGACAGGCGGCGTGCCCGACATCTTCGAGCGGGCCTTGATGTCGGCGTCATTGGCGCCGTGCGGCTTCAAGTAGACGTAGAAGGGCGTGCGGCGCTCGGCGATGTCGTTGCCCGGCTGCGCGCTGCGGCTGATCAGCATGTCGGACTGGATGCGGACATGCATGTAGCCCGGGATGAGCTCGGCCCAGTTGGCCACCTCGGGCGTGAAGGACACGTCGTAGGTGTAGGCGTCGACCAGCTTGACGACGCCCCAGCTCGTCCCCTCGGCGGGGCTCGAGGGCACCTGCTGCCAGGTCATCCCCGACTGGACGAAAACCCCGACGGCATTCAACATGACGTACAGCGGCACCGCCGGGTCGATGTTCTGCATGTCAATCGTCATGCGGTACGACTTGCCGTCCGGCTGCTGGACGATCCGCTTCAGCTCGACATAAAGCGAGGTGAGCGCTTCGTGCTCCAGGAGCAGGCGCGCCTGGCGCTGCTGCTGGAGCGCACGCGCCTGATAGATCCCCACGCCGCCATCGACGGCGAACGCCATCAGGATGATCGCCACCACGCCCAGCACCACCGGCGAGCGCCACAGGCCGAAGCCGCGTCCCAGCTTCACGGAAATCCCGGAGGGCGGTTCCGAGGGCGGGCGCGGCGCGGCGTCGCGCAGCCTGTCGAGCAGCATGTGCCCGGATGGCTCGGTCGCCGGCTCGGCCATTCCCAGGCGCCGCTTCAGCAGCCGCGCTTCGGACTGGCCGGCCGCCACCTGCCGCCACAGGTCGCGGATCAGCGCGTCCTTCTGCTCGGGCGACAGCTTGCCGAGATCGGGACGCTTGCCGTTCATGGCCGTCACTCATGGCACGACAGCCCCGTGGGCGATGTGCACGATCTGCTCGGCCTGCTCGGCCAAAGCGAGGTTGTGCGTCACCAGCACCAGGGTCGTGCCGAGCTCGCGATTGACGCCCAGCAGCTCGTCCATGATCTCGATCTCCGTCTGCTCGTCGAGATCGGAGGTCGGCTCGTCGGCCAGGATGATGGCGGGATCGTTGATCAGGGCGCGGGCGATCACCGCCCGCCGCTGCTCACCGGCCGAGACCTCCGACGGATAGGCGTCTAGATAATCCCGCAAGCCCATCCGGCCCAGCAAGGTCGAGGCCCTGGCATAGATATCCGCCGTGGCCCGCGCGCCGCCCAGCATGGCGGGCAGGGCGACATTGTCGATCAGCCGCAGCGTCGGCAGCAGGCTGGCGAACTGGAAGACGAAACCGATCTTGCCGTTGCGGAACGCCGCCAGCGCGTTGTCCGACAGGTTCCAGATGTCGGTGCCGTCGACCATGACCGTGCCGTCCGACGGCCGGCTGAGGCCGCCGATCATCGCCATCAGCGAGGACTTGCCCGAGCCCGACCGGCCGATGATCGCCGCGAACCGGCCGGCATCGACCTCGAGGTCGACGCCCCCGACCGCGAGCACGACGCCGCGCTCGGTCGCATAGCTCTTCTTCAGTTGGCGGCACGACAGCATCGCTCAGCCCTCGCTGCGCACGAGGTCGTAGGGATCGTGACGGCTCGCCCGCCACGCCGGGTAGAGCACGCCCAGCGCGCCGATGATGCAGGCCAGCACGATCGCGCCCGCGGCGAAGGCGATCGTTCGCGGCGTGTCGACCCAGAGGAAGGGCACGCCGACCTTCTCCAGGTAAAAGACCAGCGAGCGCTCGTAGAGGCGCATCACCAGCACGCCCAGCACGACGCCCAGAAGGCCGCCGACGCCGGTCGCCAGCATCGCCTCGGTCACCATCATGCCCAGCACCTGGGCGCGGCGGGCGCCGATCGCCCGGAGCAGGCCGAGCTCGCCGCGCCGTTCGGTGACGATCGCCGAGAACAGCACGCTCACCATGAGGGCGGTGCTGGCGAACATCAGCGCCATCAAAGCGAGGATGCCGTCGAGCAGCGCGGCAAGGCCCTGGCGGATGCCGCCCAACGTCGTATCGCCGGTCACGACCTTGGCGCCCTTGAGCGCCGACAGGATGGCGAAGCGCGCCTGGAGCGCCGTCGCGCCCGGCGCCAGCTCGACCAGAAAGCCGGTCACCTTTCCCGGCTGGAGCACAGCCGGCGGCGCGCCGCCATGGCCGTGCATCGCGCCGGCGAGGGCCTCGAGCGTGCCGAAGGTCATGAACACACCCCGCTCGTGGGTGCCGACGCCGGTGCGGCCCAGCCGGCCATAGACGGTATGCGGCTTGCCGAAGATGAGGAGTTCGGATCCGAAGGGAGCGTCGCGGGCCGCGCCGAGGATCACATCGCCGGGCTGAAGGCCCCGGTTGAGCTTCTCGGCAAGCCATGGCTGCACCGTGAAGTCGCGCGCCGGATCGATGCCGATCAGGTCGACCGAATCGTGATGGCTGCCGATGCCCGAATGCTCGACCCTCACGATCTTCTGCGCGGCGCTGCGCCCCACGCTGGCGAGGTTGGCCTTGGCCAGCGCATCCGCATCGAGCACGAGGTCGGTCGGTTCGACCGTCAGCAGGGCGGCGGTGATGTTGGTCAGCGCGCCCTCGGGAACCACCATCATGTCGGCGCCCATGCGGGTGAAACCGACCGCCATGCTGCGGTCGATGCTCTGCATCAGCGTGGCGCCGGTGAAGACCACGCCGCTGCCGATCGCAACGGCTGCGATCAGCAGCAGGGTGCGGGCCTTACGACGTCCGAGATTCTGGAGCGCGAGGCTCAGCAGCAGCCAGCGCAACCTCCGTGTCTCGCCGACCATGAATGTCCGGCGCGATCAAAGCGTGCAGGAGCGCGTGTGCTTCATGTGCTCCATCTTGGTCGGGATGATCACGCAGTCATGATGCCCGCCGTTGCTCGGCAGGATGCCGATCAACGTGTCCGTCGACGTGTCGATGACGGCGACGCCGCTCGACTGGCGCTGGAAGCCGCTGAACGGCGTCAGCACGTACTTGCCGTCGTAGGTCAGCGCCGGCGTCTGCAGGTCGGGACCGATGCCCTGGATCTCCTTGAGGATGGTCCAGGTCTTGGTGTCGACCACCATGATGCCGCTGAAGGCGGGCGAGGGATGCAGGATGGACAGATAGAGCTTCGAGCTGTCGAGCGAGAACACCATGTGGAACGGGTTGGGATACTTGCCGCGCCACAGCGGATCCTCGACATGGGCGACCTTGCGCCATTTCGTCGGATCGGGATCGACGCAGCTGAAGATCGAGCAGTTGTTTTCCCGCAGATTGTTCATCATGACGAGGAACCTGCCGTCGGGCGAGAAGCCGATCTCATGGCCCGGCGAATGGATCTTGTCGAACACCACCTTCCAGGTGTCCTTGTCGATCTGCTCGACCGGGTACTGGTCCTGCGAATCCTTGTTGAACTGCAGGAAGGCGGCCGGATCGAAGTTCTTCTCCGGGTCGAGGATGCAGATGCCGCCGCACAGCCGCACCACCGTCGCCGCCCAGCGGCCTTCCGGATGCCAGATCGTGCCGTCGGCGCCGGTCAGCGTGAGCGGCGCGTCGCCGGGCAGCGAGCCTTCCTCGACGAACAGCTCGCCCATGGGCACCATTTCCCAATCGATCTTGTTGCCCTTGGTGCCGCGGTAGTCGTACAGGCCGGTGCGCGGATCGGGGTAGATCTTCTTGATGGTGAGCGTGCCGCCCTTCATCCAGGCGTCGCGCAGCTCGGGCACATTGGGCGCCCAGTCGAACCTGAGTGCCGCCTTCACCTTGGAGGTGGTGCGGTCGAAGCAGGCGGCGATGTCCTTCTGGCCGTCGGTCACGAAGTAGGATTGGGCATCCTTGGGATTGACGGTGACATGCACGCCAAGTCCCAGGCCGGTGGTCTCGCGATACGTTCTCGATCAGCTGCATCTGCGTGCCGTCGAAGCGTACGCGGTAGATGTTGGTGCCGGGTGGCGCAGTCTCCGCCGTGACGGCCGTCGGCATGCCGTAGATCAGCGAATTCTGGCCGCCCTGGGTGCTGTTGACGAATTCAAAGCCATGATAGGGGTCCGAGCTCGGAAACGCGCAGAGATGGTGGCTGATCGGATTGTAGTCACCGTAGTTCCAGTACCAGATCGAGGCGAGGACCCGGTTCGAATTGAGATCGAGCGCATAAGTACCCCCGCCCAGCTTGGTCGGCAGCAGGGCGATCCAGTTGCCGAGGCTCTGGCCCTTGACATCGGCCCGGCTGTCGACGATCTCGCGGGCGATGCCGTGGCTTTGCGCTTCGGTGCTGATCGCGCCGGCATGGCGCACGCCGTTGCCTGAAGCCGAGCCGTTGCCGTTCAGCGCGTTGTAGCCGAGCACGGCTGCTTCGGCCACGACCGCGGTGCCGACCGCGGCATTGAAGATGCTGCGCCGGCTGAAGCCGCGGCGCTTGGTCGGCGCCGCCATCGCCACCGCCATTGCCTTGCGCGCATCGGCCTCGTTCTTTTCGGCGAGGTAGGTCTGGAACTCGGCGTGATCCTTTTCCTCGACCTGGGTGCGCCGCCTGACGAAATCGTCGGCGGAGACCTTGGCGATGGGGAGCTTTCCCCCTTCCGAAACGACCCTGACGCTCGGGCCGCCACTCTGAGGCTTCTTGGTGCCCGTCCGCTTGCTGCGCTTCGCCATTCGGCCGTACTCCCCCTCGAACCTTGTTGCGCCGGATACTAGACAGGCCTCATCCGGAAGAAAACCCGAAGATACCGCTTCAAAGTGCAAACTCGATGGATCGGACGGGGGCTGGCGTCCGGCGACCGCTGGAGTAGTCTCGGCGCAAACCGTCGGGCAGCGGGTCGTCCTGGGAGCGTGTTGATGGATTATGCGGTCGTCATCAGTGCCATCGTCCTCGGGCTCTCCGTGCTGGCGACGATCGCGAAGTTCCTCGACTGGTTCGTCCACAGCGACCCCAGGACGATGGTGCGGACCAGCCGCTGGATGCTGCTGCTGCTCGTCGTCGCCTGCATTCCGCTTCTCATCGTGACGATCGCCCGCGAACAATGGCCGGCGGCGATGCTGATCGGCGCCGGCATGCTGATCGTTCCCACCCTTCTCAAATGGCGCACCATGTTCGCCCCGCTGCGCGCCGCATTCGACACCCTCCGGCCCAGGGCGAAGCCCTTCGACATGGAGATCTGGGACACCGCAGCCGGCGATCCCGAGGCGGTGCGCCGCGCCGCGTCCATTCTCGAAGCCTATGTCAGCAAGTCCTCGCTCGTGGCGCTCAGCGACGTGCGCCGGATTGGCCGCGACGATGCCGAGCGTGGCATGTCGCGGCAGGAAGCCTGCGAGGTGCTGGGCCTCGAGGCGGGCGCCGACGAAGCGGCGATCCGCGCCGCCCATAAACGCCTGATGGGACTCGTCCATCCGGATCACAGCGGTTCGACCTATTTCGCCAAGAAGGTCCACCAGGCACGGGATACCCTTCTGGCATCGTCGCGGGAGTGGCTACGAAGCACAAAGGGCGGGCGATGACGGACATCGTTGACGAACTGCGCGCCGAATGTCTGGCATCCTGCCAGATGCCGACGCGACCGGACGGTCCGAACGACGAAGAGCGGAGCATGCTCGATCGGGATATCCGCTGGCGGGCGGCCGCCGAGATCGAGCAGCTGCGCGGCGTGGTGGCCGGATGGCAGCCGATGCAGACCGCTCCCAAGGACAACCAGCCCGTCCTGCTCTTCTGCCCCGGACTTTCGGGCCATGCCGCCCAGGAGATCGTGGTCGGCGTCTGGCGGTTCGATCCCAACCGGCGCACATTCGGCTATTGGGTGAGCGACGTCGGCACGCTCGACGACGGTAATGACGAAACCGGGCCGTGGATCGAATACGCCGAGCTTCGGCCGGAGAAATGGGCGCCGCTGCTGGCGCGCCCGAAGACAGCACCCTAGCCTAGCCGCGCTCCCCGGAGCGCAGCGCGGCATCGCGGAACGACTTGCTGGTCCGCGCCATATCGAAGGGCTGCTCCCTCAGGGTCTCCGGATCCCATTCGCTGCGCGGGGCGGCGAAGAAGTCGCCGCCGTAGATCTGCAGCGCCGACGAAATCCTGCCGATCGGATTGGTGACGGTGTGAATGATGTCGCGACCGAGCGGCGCGGCATCGCCGACCCTGAGCGACTTGGCGCCGGCCGCCTCGATCCCACCCTCGTTCCGCCGCCAGAAAATGTTGTCCTCACCGCCGGAATAGACACCGATGACGGCCCACATGTTGTGATTGTGCGGGTACACCGTCATGAAGGGCGGCCAGGCGATATTCAGGATCGTCAAGCTGTCGGACCGGAATATCTGATTGATGCCGCTCGCTTTCGGCTCGCCGAGTGCCTTGATGATGGCGGCCGGTTCAGCAACGGCCTCGGCCACGAGCTCGCGCACGGCCATGTGGCTGTCATTTCGCTCGACGGCCTTGCGGCAGCGCACAACGAACTCGTCAATCTCGAACCGCATCGATCGCCTCGTCAAAACGGCGCCCGCAGACGGCGCCGGTGGCTGTTTCCCGATCCTAGCGTTATTGAGCGCAGCTGCCTACGCCGCGGTCGCCTCCGGCGGTCGATTGACGGCGCCGCGGACGCTGGCTAGCGTCGCGGCAACATGAAAGACAAAGGCGCTGCGTTTAAGGCAGCGCGGGGGAAGGAGGAAACGATGCGCGCATGGCGTGGCATGGCTCTGGCACTTCTGGCGGTCTTCGCCGCCGCGGGCGCCCAGGCACAGGGCACGATCTCGAACCTTCCTCGCAAAGAGACGCTGATCGTCGAAAATCCCGAAGGGACGATCAAGAACGCCGGCTGGTTCAACATCTGGGCGATCAACGCCGGCGGCCAGTCGACCGGCCTGCACCAGCTGGCGATGGACACGTTCTGGTACATCGACCCGCAGAAGGGCGTCGACGGCGTGTGGGACAATTCGCTCGCCTCGGAAAAGCCGATCTACAACGCCGACTTCACCGAGATGACGGTGAAGCTGCGCAAGGGCATCTTCTGGAGCGACGGCGTCGAGTTCACCGCCGACGACGTCGTCTACACCATCCAGACCCATATGAAGACCAACGGCCTGCGCTGGAGCGCGCCGGTGCAGGTGAACGTCGCCGACGTCTCGGCGCCGGATGCCAACACCGTCGTGTTCAAGCTGAAGAAGGCCAACTCGCGCTTCCATGCCCTCTTCACGGTGCGCTGGAACGCGATGTGGATGATGCCCAAGCACATCTTCGAGAAGGCAGGCGACCCCTTGAAGTTCGCCTTCGATCCGCCAGTGACCTTGGGCGCCTATACGCTCAATTCCTACGATCCCAACGGCAAGTGGTTCATCTGGCAGAAGCGGCCCGACTGGCAGCGCACGACCGTCGCCCGCTTCGGCGAACCCGGCCCCAAGTACGTCGCCTACATCGATCCCGGCCCGCCCGACAAGCGCGTGATCGCCCAGCTCAACCATGAGCTCGACATCATCCACGACATCTCGCCGGAAGGCATGTTCGCCATCGCCAAGCAGTCGCAAGAGCTCGCACGGCTGGTTCAAGGGCTTCCCCTACGCCCATCCCGACCCGACCCTGCCGGCCGTGGTCTTCAACGACCAGCTCGACGCTTTCAAGAATCGCGACGTGCGCTGGGCGCTGGCGCTCCTGATCGACATCAAGGCGGTGTCGATGGCCTCCTATCGCGGTGCAGCGACGATCTCGGCGATCGGCGTGCCGCCAACCGGCTCGGCGCCCGACGTCTATCATGTGCCGCTCGAGAGCTGGCTGCAGGCGTTCGAGATCGATACCGGCAAGCAAAAGCTCAAACCTTACGATCCGACCGTCGGCAAGCAGATCGCCGACATGCTGCGGCCGTCGATGGGCGACCAAATTCCCACCAACCCCGACGAAATCGCCAAGTCTTTCGGCCGCGGCTGGTGGAAGCCCAACCCGCAGGCCGCGGCCGAGCTGCTGGAGCGTGCCGGCTACGCCAAGAAGGGCGACAAATGGTTCACGCCCGAAGGCAAGCCCTTCACCATCAAGCTGATGGTCGAGGGCGAAGGCCGGCCCGTCATGACCCGCGCCGGCAGCATGATCACCCAGCAATGGAGCAAGTTCGGCATCGACGCCACGACGGTGGTGGCGCAGGGCAGCATGGCCGATCGGCGCGCCGCCGGCGACTTCGAGGCGATGATCACCTGGAGCGTCGAGACCTGGGGCGGCCATCCCGACCTGTCGTTCTTCCTCGACAGCTGGCATTCGCAGTTCGTCGCCCAGCCCGGCAAACCGCAGCCGCCGCGCAACTGGCAGCGCTGGGCCAATCCCGAGCTCGACAAGATCATCGAGCAGATCCGCCAGACCGGCTTCGACGATCCCAAGGGCCTCGAACTCGGCCGCGATTACGTGAAGCTCGTCGTGCGCGAGATGCCGACGATTCCGCTGATGTCGTACAATGTCTTCACCGTCATGGACGACACCTACTGGACCGGTTACCCGAGCGCCGAGAGCGCACCCTACACCGACCCGGTGCCGAACTGGGCCAACACCAAGTACATGATGGTGAAACTGAAGCCCAAGCAGTGAGAACGACGGAGCGGATACAAACGAGTTCTGTCGTCTCGACCGGAGCGCGAAGCGCGAAGTGGAGGGACCTTCTCTCCACGATAAGCGGCTTATGGTGGAGAGAAGGTCTCTCCACTCGGGCCTGCGGCCCTCGGTCGAGACGACGGAAATCGCAATGACAGGCTATCCGGTCTACCTCCTGACGCGCCTGGGCCAGTTCGCCCTCGTCGTGTTCATCGGCATCAACATCGCCTTCATCGTCACCCACGCCACGCCGATCGATCCGGTCGAGCAGTCGATCGCCGCCGCCACGCAGTACGGCAGCACCAGTCCCGAGGCGATCGGCCTGATGCGCCAGTCGCTGAAGGAACTCTACGGGCTCGAGGGCGGCCTGGCCGACCAGTACCTCGCCTTCTGGCGCCGCGTCGCGGTCGGCGATTTCGGCCCCTCGCTGTCGGCCTTCCCGACGCCGGTCGCCGTCCTGATCGGACGGGCGCTGCCCTGGACGGTGGCGCTGCTGGTCGTCTCGACCCTGCTCACCTGGGTCCTGGGCAACCTGTTGGGCGGCCTCGCCGGCTACTACCGGCGCAGCCGGGCGCTGCGCCTGGCCGGCATCCTGGCGATGGCCTTCCATCCCATCCCCTACTACATCGTGGCCTTCCTGCTGCTCATCGTGTTCGGCTATCTCTGGCCGGTGCTGCCGATCACCGGCGGCTACAAGATGAACATGCCGCGCGAATGGAGCTGGCAGTTTGCCGGCAGCCTGTTCACCCATTCCATTCTGCCGGTTCTCTCCCTGGCGCTGGTCGGGCTGGGCGGCTGGTTCATGGGCATGCGCTCGCTGGTCTCCAACATCGTTACCGAGGACTACGTCGTCTACGCCGAGCTGGGCGGCGTCGAGCGCCGCCGCATCCTGGGCTCCTACGTCATGCGCAACGCGCTGGTGCCGCAGGTCACGGGGCTCGCCATGTCGCTGGGCGCCATCTTCAACGGCGCCATCATCACCGAGCAGGTCTTCGGCTATCCCGGTGTCGGCACGCTGCTGGTATCAGCCGTCTATGCCGGCGACTACAGCCTGGTGCTGGGCATCACCACGGTGTCGATCGTGGCCGTCTCGCTGGCGGTGCTGCTGATCGACCTTCTGTACCCGCTGCTCGATCCCCGGGTCAGGGCGCGCTGACGCTATGGGACGCACGGTGCTCGACCTCCTGCGCTTCAACCGCCAGTTCGCCGTGGGCGTTGCCCTGCTGGCCCTGGTCGCCGCCTTCTCCTGCCTGTCGTTCTTCTCGCCCTACCCGCCCAACGACAGCTTCGTCGTGCCGCCTGACGTGCCGCCGTCCTGGGCCTATCCGATGGGGACGACCTCGCGCGGCCAGGACCTGTTCTGGCTGCTGAGCTTCGCCATCCGCAACACGCTGCTGTTCGGCATTGTCGTCGCGGCGATCAGTCGCCTGCTGGCGCTGGTGATCGGCCTGGTCGCCGGCTACTCCGGCGGGCTTTTAGACCGCGCCCTGATGTCGCTCAACGACACCTTCATCGTTATCCCGCTGTTTCCCATCCTGGTGCTGTTCTACTTCGTCATGCGCGAGCACATGTCGTGGGGGCTCCTGGCGCTGATGATGGCCTGCCTGGGCTGGGCCTACGACGCGCGGCTGATCCGTTCAGTGGCGATGAGTCTCCGCGCCCGGGAGTTCACCGAGACCGGCATCTTCTCGGGCATGAGTACGCGCCAGATCCTGGTCGAGGAGCACCTGCCCTACGTTCTGCCGATCCTGTTCTCGACCACCATGAACAACATCAACTGGTCGATCGGCCTGGAGGTGACGCTCTCGGTGCTGGGCTTCACCGACATCAACACGCCGACCATCGGCGTGCTGATCTACTGGGCCAACCAGCATACCGCCCTGGTCGCCGGCATCTGGTGGTGGATCTTCTTCCCCGTGCTGCTGGTGGTGATCACCTTTATAGGGCTCTTCCTGCTCGCCGTATCGATGAACGAGCATATCGACCCGCGCAGCCGCCTCGGCCGGACCGGCGCATGAGCGAGCCGGTCCTAACCGTGTCGGGCCTGCGCGCCTACTACCGGACGTCGGCTTTCGGCGTCGAGCGCGAAGTGCGCGCCGTGGACGATGTGAGCCTCAGCATCGCGGCCAACGAGATCTATGGCCTGGCCGGCGAATCGAGCAGCGGTAAGACGACCCTGATCAAGACCATCGCCAACGCGATCCAGCCGCCGCTCGAGGTGCTGGCGGGCTCCGTGGTGTTCAATTTCTCCGACCGGCGCGTCGACATCCACGGCATCGGCCGCAGCGAGCTGGCGGCGATCCGCTGGAAGCACCTCTCCTACATCATGCAGGGATCGATGAACGTGCTGAACCCGGTTCGGCGCGTCCGGCAGTCCTTCGTCGACTTCGCCTTCCGCCATATCGGCCAGTCCATTCCGAAATTCCTCGACGTCGTGCGCGGCCACTTGCAGCGCCTGCATCTCGCCCCCGACGTTCTCGATGCCTATCCGCACGAGCTTTCGGGCGGCATGCGCCAGCGGGTCACCATCGCGCTCGCCACCGTCTGCCGGCCTGAATTCATCATCGCCGACGAGCCGACCACGGCACTCGATGTCGTGGTCCAGAAGGGCGTTTTGGCAATGATCCACGAAATTCAGCGCGAGCTGGGCTCGTCGATCCTGTTCGTCACCCACGACATGTCGGTGCACGCCAACCTCGCCGACCGTCTCGGCATCATGTATGCCGGCCGCCTGGTCGAGGAAGGCCGCACCGCCGACGTCTTCCGCGCACCCCGGCATCCCTACACCGCCCACCTCATCGCCAGCCTGCCGCGCCTGGGCGATACAGCGCCCAAGAAAGGGCTGGAAGGCGCGCCGCCAAATCTCGCCCATCCGCCGACGGGCTGCCGCTTTCACCCGCGCTGTCCGCGCGCCACCGAGATCTGCGCGCGCGAGACGCCGCCCATGAGCTGGGTGGCGCCCGGCCATCGCGCCGCCTGTTTCCATCCCGAGCCGGTGCCGGCGACGTGAGCGCGCCGCTGCTCGAGGTCGCCGATGTGGTGCGCAGCTACGCCAGCGGTGGCCTGTTCTCGCGCCGCCGGGTCACAGCCGTCGCCGGCGTCAGCCTGCGCCTCGAGGCTGGCCGGCCCGAGATCTTCACCATCGTGGGCGAGTCGGGCAGCGGCAAGACCACGCTCGCGCGCATGATCCTGAACATGGTGACGCCGTCCGCCGGAACGATCCGCTTCCGGGGCGCCGATCTCGCCACGATCCGCGGCGGCCGCGCGCGGCTTGCCTTCATGAAGCAGGTCCAGCCGATCTTCCAGAACCCCTTCGAGGCTTTCAATCCGATGAAGCGGGTCGACCGCTACCTGTTCGTTACCGCCCGGCGCATGGCGGGCGTTCAAGGCGAGGCGGCGATCCTCCACGCAACCGACGCGGCGTTGCTGAGCGTCGGCCTGTCGCTGGCGGAAATCCGCGGCCGCTTTCCGCACGAGCTGTCGGGTGGCCAACTGCAGCGTGTGGCGATCGCGCGGGCGCTGATCTCCAGGCCGGCGCTGCTGGTGGCCGACGAACCGGTATCGATGATCGATGCCTCGCTGCGTGCCTCGATCGTCAACCTGCTGCGCGACCTGCGCGACCGGCTGGGCGTGTCGATCATCTACATCACGCACGACCTCGCCACCGCCTACTACATCAGCGACCGCATCCTGATCATGAAGCAGGGCAGCGCCGTCGAAAGCGGCGCAGCACGCGCCGTGCTCGACAATCCGCAGCACCCCTATTCGCAATTGCTCAAAAGGTCGGTGCTGTCGCCCGACGTTCCGGCCCATGCCGGCGCGCGCCTGCGACCCGATCCGGAAATCCTCTCAGGAGTCATCCCTCATGCGTAACGTCGAGGTCCGCCTTCACCGCGATTTCGCGATCGGCACCACCCACCCGCGGCTGTTCGGCGCCTTCGTCGAGCATCTCGGCCGCTGCGTCTATGGCGGCATCTTCGAGCCCGGCCATCCCGCGGCCGATGCCAAGGGCTTCCGCAAGGACGTGCTGGCGCTGGTGCGCGAGCTTTCGCCCACGGTCACGCGCTATCCCGGCGGCAACTTCGTGTCCGGCTACAATTGGGAGGACGGCGTCGGTCCGGCGGCCGAGCGGCCGCGCCGGCTCGACCTCGCCTGGATGTCGACCGAGACCAACCAGTTCGGCACCAACGAATTCATCGACTGGTGCCGCGCCGCCGACACCGAGCCGATGCTGGCGGTCAATCTCGGCACGCGCGGCGGCGATGCCGCCCGCAACATGGTCGAATACTGCAACCATCCCTCGGGTACGACCCTGTCCGACCTGCGCCGCCGGCACGGTTGGGAAAAGCCGCACGACGTCAAATTCTGGTGCCTGGGCAACGAGATGGATGGGCCGTGGCAGATGGAGGCCAAGACGGCGACGGAATATGGCCGCATCGCGCATGAGGCCGCCAAAATGATGAGGTGGGTCGACCCCTCGCTCGAACTGGCGGCCTGCGGCTCGTCGGGCCGCCGCATGGCGACCTTCGGGCAGTGGGAGGACACCGTGCTCCAGCACACGTTCGACCATGTCGACTACATCTCGCTGCACACCTATCTCAACAACTACGACGCCGACACGCCGGCCTTCCTGGCGAGCTGCGACCTGATGGACAATTTCATTGACGAGGTCGTGGCCATAGCCGACGCCGTAGCCGCCCGCCGCCGCTCGGCCAAGCGCATCATGCTGAGCTTCGACGAATGGAACGTGTGGTACCGCACCCGGCGCAATCGCGCCGCCCGGGTCGAGGAGGGCTGGCCGGTGGCGCCACCCATCCTCGAGGAAATCTATAACGTCGAGGACGCCCTGGCCTTCGGCGGCTGCTGCATCTCGCTGCTCAATCATGCCGACCGCGTCACCGCGGCCTGCCTCGCCCAGCTCGTGAACGTCATCGCGCCGATCATGACCGAGACCGGCGGCCCTGCCTGGCGGCAGACGATCTTCCATCCCTTCGCCCATTTCAGCAGGCTCGGGCGGGGCCGCGTGCTGCGCACCCAGATCGACTCGCCCAGCTATGCCGCGCGCTACAACGATCCCAACGGGCCGCTCGACGAATTCTTTGCCATGCCGGGGGTGCCGTACCTCAAAATGGCGGCAGTGCACGACGACAAGACCGGTATGCTCACCTTGTTCGCGCTCAACCGCAGCCTCACTGAAGAGCTGCCGCTGCGGCTCACGGCGGCGGGCTTTTCCAGACTGGCCGTCAAGCAGGCGCTGCAGCTCTGCGATCCCGATCTCAAGGCCGTGAATACCAGGCAAAATCCGGACCGCATCGTGCCACGCCCGCTCTCGTCCATGCGCACCGAGGGCGAGCGTGTCGAGGCCGTCTTGGCGCCGGCGTCATGGAACGTCATCCAGCTCGCCGCGTCGGATTGACCCGGCAGGTCTTTGACGCATTGCAGATCTGCGGCGTCGGCCTTGCTCCGACCTTTGTTTGCCTTGGGTCTGCCTGACAAACTTTTGCTTGGACCTCCCGGCGACTTGCGCAATTCTTGCATCGCGGGGAACTGGCCGGTGCGCCTTGGCGGCACGCTGGCTGAACGTGGTCGAGGGATGTCATGCCGCAGGACGCCCGCGTTGCCGGCCGGAGATTGCGATGGATCGGCGCGATCGGAATAGCCGGACTTGTCGTTCTCGCCGGGTTGGCCTGGTTTCTGATCAAGGACCACGGCAAGCCCGCTCAGGCCGCGGCACCACCGCCGGCGCCGGCGGTCGGCGTGCGGCCGGTGGTAACCAAAGGCGTCAGCCAGTCCTTCGAGTTCGTCGGCCGGATCAAGGCCGTGGACAAGGTCGAGATACGAGCCCGCGTCGAGGGTTTCCTTGAAAAAGTGCTGTTCCGTGAAGGTCAGGACGTCAAGGCCGGCGACCTACTCTACCAGATCGAGAAGGTGCAGTTCCGGGCGCTGGTCGACCAGGCCAAGGGAAATCTCGCGGTTGCCCAGGCTGAGCTGACCAACGCCAAGCTCCAGTATGACCGCAACCTCGAACTGTCGAAGCGCCAGTTCAGTCCGCAGAGCCAGGTCGACCAGGACAGGGCCGCGCTCAACTCGGCCAGCGGCAAGGTCCTGCAGATGAAGGCGGCGCTGACCCAAGCCGAGGTAAATCTCGACTACACCGACATCCGTTCGCCGATCGACGGCCGCATCGGCCGGACCGCCTTCACCGTCGGCAATCTCATCAACCCGGCAAGCGGCGTGCTGGTGACCATCGTCAGCCAGGATCCGATCTACGTGCTGTTTCCGGTGAGCGTGCGCGACCTCGAAACCATCCGCGAGGCCAGGCGCAAGGAGGGGGGCGGGCTGGTCAAGATCGACATCCGCCTGCGACTGTCGAACGGCCTGGACTATCCCCACCCCGGCGTCTGGAACTTCACCGATCCGCAGGTCGATCAACAGACCAACTCGCTGATCATGCGGGCGACCATCCCCAATCCCGAACGGACCCTGGTCGACGGCCAGTTCGTGACCGCCGTGATCCGCGAGCGAAAGGAGGAGCCGCGCCTGGTGATTCCGCAGGCGGCCCTGCAGGTCGACCAGTCCGGCTACTACGCGCTCGTCGTCACCGACCAGCACAAGGTCGAGCAGCGGCGCGTACAGACTGGCCCCAACCTCGGCACGGACGTGGTCGTCACCTCCGGCGTGCGCGAAGGCGACAAGGTGATCGTCGACGGCATCCAGAAGGTGCGGCCGGGCCAGGTCGTGCAGGAGACGGTCCTGCCGCCGCAGGTCGGCGGCTAGGCCAGCGGCCGTGATCTCGGGCATCTTCATCGATCGGCCGCGGCTCGCCTTCGTCGTCTCGATCGTCATCACCCTGGCCGGCCTGCTGGCGATCTTCCAGATCCCGGTCGCGCAGTTTCCCGAGATCGTGCCGCCGCAGGTCTCGGTGACGACCCTCTATCCCGGCGCCGACGCCGAGGTCGTCGAATCGACCGTCGCCCAGCCCATCGAGCAGCAGATCACCGGCGTCGACAATGCGCTCTACTACCAGTCGGCCAGCGCCGCCGACGGCAGCTACACCCTTACCGTGACCTTCGCGCTCGGCACCGACCCCGACATCAACACGGTGAACGTGCAGAACCGGGCCCAGCTCGCCACGCCGCTCCTGCCGCAGGAAGTGCAGCGCCAGGGCCTCGTCATCCGCAAGAAGTCCGCCGCGCTGCTGCAGATCATCACGCTCTACTCGCCCAAGAAGACCTACGATGCGCTGTACCTGAGCAACTACGCGACGATCAATATCGTCGACCCGCTGTCGCGCGTGCGCGGCGTCGGCCAGGCGAGCCTGTTCGGCGCCCTCGATTATTCGCTCCGGCTGTGGCTCGACACCGACCGTCTCACGGCCTTCAATCTGACGCCGTCCGACGTCGTGACGGCGATCCAGGGCCAGAACGTCCAGGCGGCGCTGGGCCGCATCGGCGCGGCGCCGACGCCGCAGGCCCAGCAGTTCCAGCTCACCATCAAAACTCAGGGGCGGCTGACGCGGCCCGACCAGTTCGACAATATCGTGGTGCGCGCCAATCCCGACGGCTCGGTCGTGCGGGTCAAGGACGTCGCCCGTACCGACCTCGGCGCCAAAAGCCAGGAACGCTACAGCCGCTTCAACGGCGCGCCGGCGGCGGCGATCGGCATTTTCCAGTCGCCCGGAGCCAACGCCGTCGACGTCGCGCGCCATGTCCGCGAGGTGATGGACGATCTGAAACAGCGTTTTCCGGACGACCTGGAATACGACGTATTCTGGGATTCCACCGTGTTCGTGACCTCGACCATCGAGGAGGTCGTGCGCACCCTGGTCATCGCCTTCATCCTCGTGGCCGTGGTCGTCTTCCTGTTCCTGGGC
>CAWJJJ010000001.1:0-81848 GCA_963843185.1 uncultured Alphaproteobacteria bacterium | reverse complement strand
CATCCCGGACGCGGTCGCGGCGATCATCGCACCGGTGGCGGTGCTGGTGTATCTGTTCGCCGTCGACTGGCGGGTGGCGCTGGTCTTGTTCGTGCCCGTCCTGGTGTACCTGGTGTTGACGTCGTCGCTCACGATCCAGTCGGGTCCGCGCATCCCGCAATCGCAGCGCTGGGCGGAGAAGATGAGCGGCGAGGCCGGCGCCTACCTGGAGGGCCAGCCGGTGATCCGCGTTTTCGGCGGCGCGGCCGCGTCCAGCTTCCGACGCCGCCTGGACTCCTACGTCGAATTCCTGGTGGCGTGGCAACGCCCACTGGCCGGCAAGAAGACGCTCATGGACCTGGTCACCCGGCCCGCGACCTTCCTGTGGCTCATCGCGCTCACGGGCACCCTGCTCACCGTCACCGGGCGGATGGATCCGGTGAATCTCTTGCCGTTCCTGTTGCTGGGCACCACCTTCGGCGCGCGGCTGCTCGGGATCGCGTACGGGCTCGGTGGCATCCGCGCCGGGATGTCGGCCGCGCGGCGCCTGCAGAACACCCTCGACGAGTCCGAACTGGCCGTGCGGGAGGAAGGCCAGTCCGGAGATTCGGCGGGGACGGTGGTGTTCGACGACGTCCGCTTCGGCTATCGAACGGGCGTTCCGGTGATCCAGGGCGTGTCCCTGACGCTGCGGCCCGGCACCGTCACCGCCCTCGTCGGCCCGTCCGGGTCCGGGGAAGCCCAACGTGGCCGCCCTGCTGGCCCGGTTCCACGACGTCGACCAGGGCGCGATACACGTTGGGGGACAAGACATCCGGTCGATGAATTCGGAGGACCTCTACGGGAAGGTCGGGTTCGTCCTGCAGGAGACACAGCTGGTGCACGGCACCGTCGCGGACAACATCGCGCTGGCCGTCCCCGACGCTTCCGCCGCGCAGATCCAGGAGGCGGCGCGCCAGGCGCAAATCCATGACCGGATCATGCGATTGCCGGACGGCTACGACACCGTGCTCGGCGCGGGAACCGGCCTTTCGGGCGGCGAACGGCAACGGCTGACCATCGCCCGCGCGATCCTGGCGGATACCCCGGTGCTGATCCTCGACGAGGCCACCGCGTTCGCCGACCCGGAGTCGGAATACCTTGTGCAGCAGGCGCTTAACCGGTTGACCCAGGATCGCACGGTGCTGGTGATCGCCCATCGATTGCACACCATCACCGGAGCCGACCAGATCGTTGTGCTCGACCACGGCCGGATCGCCGAACGCGGCACGCACGACGAGCTGCTGGCCGCCGCCGGCCGGTACCGACGGCTGTGGGAGGGCGGCCGGCGGGACCCGGTGGCGGCCATCACGGTTCCGGAGGGGGCGCGGTGATTCGCACCTGGTTGGGCCTGGTGCCGGCGGATCGCCGCGCCAAGGTCATCGTCTACACCGTGCTCGCGCTGGTCTCCGTGGCGGTGCGTGCAGTGGCCACCGTCCTGCTGGTGCCACTGGTGGGGGCCTTATTCAGCGATGCCCCGCACCAAGCGCTGATGTGGCTGGGCTGGCTCACCGCCGCGACCGTGATCGGATGGGTGATCGACACCGCGACGGCGCGCATCGGCTTCGGGCTTGGCTTCGCCGTGCTCGACCACAGCCAGCACGACGTGGCGGACCGGTTGCCCGCGGTGCGGCTGGACTGGTTCACCGCCGAGCACCCGCGACGGCGCGCCAGGCGATCGCCGCCGCCGGGCCGGAATTGGTCGGTCTCGTCGTCAACCTGCTGACCCCGCTGATGTCCGCCGTCCTGCTGCCCGCCGCCATCGGGCTGGCCTTGCTGCCGATCTCCTGGCAGCTCGGGGTGGCCGCACTGGGCGGTGTGCCGCTACTGCTGGGTGCGCTGTGGGCGTCGGCGCGACTGGCGCGGCGCGCCGATGCCGCGGCCGACGAAGCCAACAGCGCGCTCACCGAGCCGATCATCGAGTTCGCCCGCACCCAGCAGGCGTTGCGAGCCGCGCGGCGGGTCGAACCGGCGCGCAGTCTGGTCGGCGAAGCGCTTGCCGCGCAGCACGGTCGACCATGCGGTTGCTGTCCATGCAGGTTCCGGGCCAGCTCTTGTTCAGCCTTGCCAGCCAGCTGTCCCTGATCCTGCTGGCGGGGGCGACCGCGGCGCTGACGGTCAACAAGACGGTCAGCGTCCCCGAAGCCGTCGCCTTGATCGTCGTGATCGTGCGTTACCTGGAGCCGTTCACCATGATCAGCGAGCTGGCGCCGGCGTTGGAGAGCACCCGCGCCACGCTCGGCCGCATTCGCTTGGTCCTGACCGCACCGCTGATGAACGCCGGGATCGCCACGTTGCCCGACGCCGCCGCGGCGCCCCGCATCGAATTCGACGACGTCGCCTTCCGCTATGGCGGCGCGTCCGCTCCGGTGCTGGACGGGGTGAGCTTCACCCTGGCGCCGGGCAGCACGACGGCGATCGTCGGACCGTCCGGATCGGGCAAGAGCACCATCCTGGCGCTGATCGCCGGGCTGCACGAACCCACTCGCGGCAGGGTGCTGATCGACGGCGTCGACGCGGCGACGTTGGACGCCGACGCCCGGCGGGCGGCAAGCAGCGTGGTGTTCCAGCATCCCTACCTGTTCCACGGGTCGATCCGCGACAACGTGTTCGCCGGCGATCCCGGTGCCGGCGATGAGCGGTTCACCCGGGCCGTGGCCCTCGCCCGCGTCGACGAACTCATCGGCCGGCTGCCCGACGGCGCCGACACCATCGTCGGCGAGGCCGGCTCGGCGCTGTCTGGCGGTGAACGCCAACGGGTCAGCATCGCGCGGGCGCTACTCAAGCCGGCGTCGATACTGTTGGTCGACGAGGCGACCAGCGCTCTGGACACCGAAAACGAGGCCGCGGTGGTCGACGCACTCACGCTCGACCCGCGGGCGCGCACCCAGGTGATCGTCGCGCACCGGTTGGCCAGCATCAGTCACGCTGACCGCGTGCTGTTTCTCGACGACGGCCGAGTGATCGAGGACGGAACGGTCGATGAATTGCTGGCAGCGGGTGGGCGTTTCGACGAGTTCTGGCGACAACAGCACGAGGCCGCCGAATGGCGGATTCTTGCCGACTAGGTCACCATGGTTGACCGCGGCTCTTGCCGTATGCCTTACAGTTTGTCGGTCGGACAGAGCTGTCCGGGTACAGGAGGCCCGCTGTTCATGAGTGCTGTGGTGTCGATTCCGCGGTATCCGGGCGACGTGACCCCGCAATGGCTGTCGGCCGCGCTCAGTGGACGTGGCACTGCCGTCGAGGTAGCCGACGTCGACGTGGTCGCGATCGGCACCGGGCAGACCGGCGCAACCTACCGGGTGTCCGCCCGATACGCGACGGATCCGGGCGACCTGCCGCAAACGTTCGTCATCAAACTGCCGGCCCAGGACGACACGGTGCGCGACCGCGTCGTGATCGGATATCGCAGCGAGTGCGCGTTCTACTCATCCGTGGCGGACCGGGTGCAGGTACCGACGCCGCAGTGCTTTTACAGCGAGATCACCGAGGATGCAATGGAATTCGCTTTGCTGCTCGCCGATCAGGCGCCCGCGGTGCAGGGCGATCAGCTAGCCGGATGCGCGGAGCAGGAAGCGCGCCTGGCGGTTAGCGCTCTGGCCGGCCTGCACGCGCCCAGCTGGTGCGATCCATTCTGGCTCGATTTCCCGGGCATCGCGTTCGGCAGGCCGGATGAGGCCGGCGCCAGCGGCATGGGCGAGGTGGCCAAGATGAGCGCCGACATCACGCTCGACAAGCTGGGCGACCGGATGAGTGCCGAAGACCGCGACACCTTCAGTGCGGCAATGGGTTTGATCACGCCGTGGCTGCTCTCCGAGTATGACCGGTTCGCCCTGCTGCACGGTGACTATCGCCTGGACAACCTGCTGTTCGATCCGGACCGAACCCGGGTAAGCGTGGTCGACTGGCAGACGCTGGGCGTGGGTTTGCCGGCCAGGGATCTCGCCTAGTTCACCGCGACCAGCCTCGATGCGCAACTGCGGTCGAGCATCGAGGAAGAGCTGGTCGCCGACTATCATCGCGCGCTGTCCGGCTTGGGGGTCACCGGCTATGACCGCGAAACGTGTTGGGGTGATTACCGGCTCGGGGTGCTGAAGGCTCCACTGACTCGGCGCTGGGGTTCGCATTCGCCGCCGCCCCGAGCGCGGCGGACGACATGGCGCTGGCCATGCTCAGCCCGGCCGCCGGGCGATCCGCGAGCTGGGGACGCTGGAACTGGTCGGCTGACCGGCCTAAGCGCGGCGGCCCGCCTCCTGGGCCAACTGCATCCGCGACGTGAGCCCGAGCTTGGCGTACACGTGCGTCAGATGGGTCTGCACGGTGCGCGGGGAGATGAACAACCGGTCGCCGATGTCCTTGTTGCCCAGTCCCTCGCGGACGAGGCGCACGACGTCTTGTTCCGTCGGTGTCAGCGAGTCCCAACCGCTGGCGGGCCGTTTGCGTTCGCCTCGCCCGCGGCGGGCGTACGCGATCGCCTCATCGGTGGACATTGCCGCGCCCGAGTCCCATGCCACCTGGAATTCTTCCTCTCCGAGCGTTTCACGGGCCGCATCCACCGATACCGATATCCCGCGTCGTAAACCCGGAAGCGCACGATGCCCGTGCGCTGCCGCATCGCTTTCGCTGCGCCGAAGAGCCGGGCCGCTTGCGGCTGGTTGCCGGCGTCGCGAGCCAAACCCGCAAGACATTCCAGCAGATCGGGACGGAATAGGTGCGCCCGCATCTCGGCCGCACGAGTCAACGCCTCCTGCGCGTCACGTTCAGCCTGCCCGGGTTCGTTCTGCCGCCAATGCCACGCGCACCCGAGTCGTCAGGGCGTGCACCATGAACCAGCCCACCGCCGCAGCAACGTCCTCATCGGCGAGGCGGACGTGCCGACGCCAAATCGCCCCGGGCGAGCGCGACCTGTGCCGCGGGCTTTGTTCTAGAGTGGTCGCCAGCCGTGGCAGCATCCGTCGAACCGCTCGCGAGCCGCCTCGCTGGCAGCGGTGGCCGCGTTGACATCGCTAGCGGCCAGCGCGGCGGCGGCCAGCCCTGAATACACCACACCTTCCAGGTATCTGCCGATCTCGGCGGCGCCGTCGAGCGCCTCGAGCACGAGGGCGCGGCCCGCGTCTGCCTGTCCCCGGCACGCGAGTACGAGGCACAGCCCGGTCCGGGCGTACACCTGCCAGATCAGAGCGTGGGCGGCGTCCGCCTCAGTCATCAACTCGCGCGAGCTGCGCCTCGGCCCCGGCGACGTCCCCGCGGGCCAATCGCGCTCCGCTGAGACACCAGCGGCATCCGCGCGAGTAACCTCGATCCCCGATCTCATCGGCGAGCGTCGCGGCCCTCGGTAGGGCCGCGAGCGCGGCGTCGAGATCACCTGCGCCGACTGTTGCCGTGAACGCCTGGCTATAGAGGATCTGGCTCAGCCGCAACCTGTCCCCTATGGCCCGGGCCAAGTCGGCCGCTTCCGACAGATACGGCCGGGCGAGTTCGGCATCCCAGCCGGCGACGCGGCCGCAAGCGGTGAGCGTCCGCGCGAGCAGTGGCGGATCTTCGATCTCGCGGGCGATCTCCAATGAACGTTGTGCTCGAGCAAGGCTTTCGGCGTCGCGCATGTTGTCCAGGAACGCCTTGTCGGCCAGCGCCCTAGCCATCGCGGCGGGCGTCACGTCGGCGCCGGCGATTCCGCGTCTGCAAGGCGAGTTCGAGCCAGTCCGATCCTTCCTTCACGCGCCCGCGCTAGCCACAGCGGCTGCAGCGACGCTGCGAGCCGCAACGCGTTGTCCGTGTCGGAGTTCTCCCGGCTCCACGCGAAAGCGGCACGCAGATTGTCGATTTCGGCCTCCGCCTGTTCGAGCAGCAGCTCGAAGTCGGCCTTCGCGGGAGCGTCCAGCGCTGCGGCCATCGCGGTGTAGTGGTCGCGGTGCCGGGCCCGGACGGCGTCCGCCTCGGCCGATTCGCCGAGCTTCTCCAGCGCGTACTGGCGCATCGTTTCCAGCAACCGGTATCGCGTTAATCCGCCCGCTGTTTCGGCGACGACCAGCGACTTGTCGACGAGGAAGGCCAGGACATCCAGTACTTGTGCGCTCCACCCCGGTGTCGCCGACGACGTTTTGGCAGGCTTGCAGGTCGAATCCGCCGAGGAACACTGCCAGTCGGCGGAACAGCATCCGCTCGGTATCGGTCAATAACGCGTGCGACCAGTCCACGGAGGCTCGTAATGTCTGTTGGCGGCTATCCGCGACGCGCGATCCACCTGTGAGCAACCGGAAACGATCTTGAAGACCGGTCAACAATCTCCTTCAGCGACAACGCGCGTATCCGCGCCGCCGCGAATTCGATCGCAAAGGGCATCCCATCGAGGCGACGACAAATTTCAGCGACCGCAGCAGCATTGTCGTCGCTGATGATGAAACCTGGGCGCATGGACAGCGACCAGCCGAATGCGCTTTTCTATGGCGGCCAGTTCGAAGCGAAGGTCGCTTGGGATGTCAGCCTCATGCTCGAGGTATTCGGGCGAGCGCCAGGGCAGGTTGGCACCCAGCTGGGCTTGCGCTACACGCCGAGCGTCGGTTCGCGCGACGGGCCGATCGACTTCGACTTGCTGGCCGGCAACTTCTTCGATCACGGCAGCTCGCGCTTCTTCACCGTCGGCGTGACCGTCCGCTACTGACCTCCGCCGTCACTTGCGATCGAAGCGCCAGATGCCGTCCCAGCCCTCGGGCGTGCCGTTTCGCATGAACCCCGTGCAGCGCTCGATGAACACGCGACTCGGCCGGTCGTCGGGCCTGAGCGCCGCGGCGGCGCGAAAGCTGGCCAAAGCCGCCTCGAAGCGGCCTTCGGCATAGGCGATTCGACCGCCCTGCCAGGCGGCCAGGAACTCGGCATGCTGCGCACCGGTGTCGGCCTCGCCCAACGGCTCGTGAATATCGTGCGCCTCGGTCGTGCCGGCCGCGACGATGCGGTCGATATACCGCCACACGAAGCGGTCGGCAGTCGCTCCGGCGACCTCGCCGCTTGCCAGAATCTCGGTGCCGTAGACCTTGTTCAGGCCCTCCAGCCGCGACGCCTGGTTCGCAACGGCGCCGACCAGCGTGTAGTTGATGCGATCGCGCGCACCGACATTGCCGACCACCGCCGGGCCAGTATGAAGCCCGAAGCGGGTGCGGAAACCCGGCCGGCCGCGGCTCCGCCATTTCTCCGAGAGCCGGTTGCCGGCGGCCGCGGCCTGCAGGGCCGCGCGGCAGGCGTTGGCGACGTGGTCGGGATCGGGTTCCGGCGCGTTCCAGAACGCCATGATGCTGTCGCCGATATACTTGTCGATCATGCCGCGGTTCGCCGAGATCGCCGAGCCCAGCGCATCGAAGTAGCGCGACAGCCGGTCGGTCAAAAGCTCCGGTTCCATCGTCTCGCTCAGAAGCGAGAAGCCCTCGATGTCGGTGAACATCACCGTGACCTCGCGGCGCGTGCCGCCGACCCCCGTGGTCTCGGGCGAGCGCATGACCTGATGAACCAGGTCCTTCGACACGTAGCGGCCAAAGACCTCGAGCCCCTCGCGCATGCGCTCGACGGCAGCGGACAGGCGGGCGACCTCGGTGATGCGGCTCTTGACCGGAACGCGATCGGAGAAATCGAGGCTGCGGATGCGCTCGGTCTTGGCGACGATGCGTCCGATCGAGCGCGACACCAGCAAGGCGGCGGCCAGGGCCGCGAGCACGGCGAGGCCGACGGCAAGGGAAGCGGCGATCGCCGCCCGCTCGAGCAGGGTCCGCGAGGCGGCGGCAAGCTCGGCCGCCGGCACGGCGGCGGCGACCACGAAGCGCTGGCCCAGCGCCAGCGGCATGCGATGCACGATCAGCCGGTAGACGTAACCGGCGATCTCGACAGGGCGGTCGATGCGGCGATTCTCGTCGACCGCCTCGTGGATCGCGCTTCTCAGGGCGACACGCACGTCGCGGTCGTCATCGAAGCAATCCGCCACGGTGGCGGCGCAGGGCCGCGATTCGATCTCCACGCCGCTCGCGCCCTGGCTCACCATGATCACGGAGTTGGCGGTGATCTTGTAGGAGGTGAGGAGCTCTGACAGCGTGCCGAGCGTGAAATCGAAGCCGATGACGCCGTTGCCGCCGCTGAGCGGCACGCCGGCGGAGATGCCAGTGTCGTCCGATTGCGCGAAGCGATAGGGCGCGGTGAGCACTGGCGCCTGCGCCTTCAGGGCATCGATGTACCAGGGCCGCGTACGCGGATCGTACTCGGCGGACTCCGTCCGCGCCGGGCCGGGCGGGCCGCCGAGGCACCTGGAACCACCATGTCTCGCGCCGGTCCGCACCCGTTCCTTCGATCGTGCGCAGGACGAGCGAGTCCTTGCTGGGTGCATCGAGCTTGGTGCGCCGCGCAAGCCAGAAGGCATCGGTACGGCCGGCATAGAAGAACCGTCCGTCGGCGTAGCCGACGAAGGCCGCCGCGACGGCGGGATGGCGCCCCAGAACGGCCATGAGCGCACGGCGGCGCTCCTCGTCGGCCGAGGCTCCCTGGTTGAGGTTGAAGGTCGGGGTTTCGGCGAGGGTCTGCCCGACCGAGAGCACGGCGCGCAGGCCCTCGGACAGGAATCGCTCGACCGCCTCCTCCAGCACCGCCACACGCTGGTTGGCGCTGCGCTGCTCGAGCGTGCTGACGGCGCGCCAGCCGAGCCACAGCAACGCCCCCGCAAGCGGCAGGACGATCAACGCCATGAGCGTCATGAGCGTGATGCTGAAGGGAACGGACCGCGGCGACGGCTTCATTTTTACGGACTGCAACGACCAACGTGCGACAAGCCGCCTATTCCTTCTTCGCGGCCCACTTGCACCCGAGGTTCTTCTCAGTGACGGTGAGCGACTTGGGCGTCGCGGCAAGGTCGGCAACGACGTGCACATTGCGTCCGCCCAACTGGTAATCCGTCTCGTAGACGTTGGGCTTCACGAGTTTCATCTTGGTGTTGATACCGCCTGACGAGGTGAGGTCGGCCTGGCCGTCCTTGACGGTGAAAGTATGCAGGCGGGTGAATTGGGGATCGGCCGCGATGCAGCCCTGGATGTTGCCGGGTTGGGCGACGAGGCGAAACTCCACGGACCCATCCTGCGCCGCAGCGGCGACAGGCAGAAGCGCCGCGAGAGCAGCGCACGCAAGGCGTTGGGCGACGGTCATGAGTGACTTCCTCCGGTGGGCGGCAACTGCCCCCGTCACTCTAACCCTTGCCGCCCCCGCCGTCAGTCCTTGGGGGCAAGCAGCCTGTAGCCCAGCCCGGCGATGGCCCCGCCGACCAGCGGCGCGATCCAGAACAGCCAAAGCTGGGAAATCGCCGCCCCGCCCACGAACAGCGCCGGCGCCGTGCTGCGGGCGGGATTCACCGACGTGTTGGTGACCGGGATGCTGACCAGATGGATCAGGGTGAGGCAGAGCCCGATCGCCAACCCTGCCGCCGCAGCGTGGGCGCGCCGGTCGGTGGCGGCCACGATCACCGTCACGAAGCCGAAGGTCATGACGATCTCGATGACCGCTGCGGCGAGCAATCCATACTTGCCGGGCGAGTGCTCGCCGTAGCCGTTCGTGGCGAAGCTGCCGATGTCCGCGCCCGCCTTGCCGGTGGCCACGACGTAGAGGATCGCCGCGCCGGCGATGCCGCCCAGCACCTGGGCGATCACGTACTGCACGACCTCGGTCCACGGGAAGCGCCCGCTGAAGGCCAGGCCGACCGTCACCGCCGGATTGAAATGGCCGCCCGAGACCGGCCCCAGGGCATAGACCATGGTCAGCACGGTAAGGCCGAAGGCCAAGGCCACGCCGGCAAAGCCGATGCCGAGCTGGGGAAAGCCCGCCGCCAGCACGGCGCTGCCGCAGCCGCCCAGCACCAGCCACGCGGTGCCGAGGAATTCGGCGTAAAGACGATTGGTAATCGGCACGATCCTGTCTCCCTATTTTCGTTCGTCCCGAATCTTAGCAGGAGTGCGATGGCGCCTGTCTCACTGGGTTATCCACCGTTTCGCACAAGCGAAGAGTCATCGAACCGACACGGCGCCTTCATGGCCGCCTCATAGCGTGCCGCCCTCACCGAGGGAGTTCGCGCCATGTTCCTGCGTCGCCGCCGATTGATCGCTGCCACCGGCCTCGCCGCCGCCGGTTCGGCCCTGCCGCGCATTGCCATCGGCCAGGCCGACCGGCGTCCCAGCATCACCATCGCCGTGCAGCAGATCGCCAACAGCGCCTCGCTCGAGCCGTTGCGCGAGCAATCCAATGTCGGCGGACGCACTTTCTCGTTCATCTACGAAACGCTGATCATGCCGAACCTGCTCGGCAACCTCGAAGCGATGCCCGGGCTGGCCGAGAGCTGGAAACGCCTCGACGAACGGACGGTCGAACTCGCGCTGCGCAAGGGCGTGAAGTTCCACAATGGCGATGAGATGACGGCCGACGACGTGGTCTTCACTTTCGGCCGCGAGCGCATGTTCGGCTCCGACTACGACATCACCAACACCAAGACGCTGTTCACCTCCGTGCTGGTCCGCGACTCGGTCGAGGGCAAGAAGCTGCCGCCCGAAGTGCCGGCCGTCGCCAAGCGCATGTTCCCGGCGCTGGAGAAGGTCGAGGCGATCGACAAGTACGCCGTGCGCTTCACCAACCGCACGCCCGACGTCACGCTGGAGGGCCGCATCGGCCGGTACGGCAGCGACATCATCTCGCGCCGCGCCTACGAGGAGGCCAAGACGTGGCTCGACTGGGCGCGCGCGCCGGTGGCGACCGGCCCCTACAAGGTACGCGAATTCCTGGTCGACCAGTCGCTCACGCTCGATGCCCACGACGAGTACTGGGGCGGCCGGCCGCCGCTCAAGAGCGTGCGCCTGGTCGTCGTGCCGGAGGTGGCGAGCCGCATCAACGGTCTGCTGTCCGGCCAGTTCGACTTCATCTGCGACGTGCCGCCCGATCAGATTCCGGGGATCGAGAAGAACGCCCGGTTCGAAGTGCTGGGCAGCCCGATCGTCAATCACCGCCTCACGGTGTTCGACAACCACCATCCCACCCTGGTCGATCCGCGGGTGCGCCAGGCCTTCAGCCATGCGATCGACCGCCAGGCTATCGTCGACAGCCTGTGGTCGGGCCGCACGCGGTGCCCGCCGGCCTGCAATGGGAGTTCTACGGTCCGATGTTCGTCGAGAACTGGACGGTGCCGGAATACGACATCGCCAAGGCCAAGGCGCTGCTAAAGGCAGCCAACTACAAGGGCGATGCCATCCCCTCCGCTCAGCAACTACTACACAAACCAGGTGGCCACGGCGCAGGTGCTGGTCGAGATGTGGCGCCAGGCGGGGCTCAACGTGCAGATCGAGATGAAGGAGAACTGGCAGCAGATCTTCGAAGGCAACGGCCAGCGCGCTGTGCGCGACTGGTCGAACAGCGCGGGCTTCAACGACCCGATCTCCTCGATCGTCGCCCAGCACGGGCCGCAGGGCCAGCAGCAGCAGGTCGGCGAATGGACCAACGCCGAGATGAACAAGCTCTCCGACGCCATGGAGATCGAGACCGACATGGCCAGGCGCAAGGCGATGTTCAAGCGCATGCTCGAGATCTGCGAGCGCGAGGACCCCGCCTACACCGTGCTGCATCAGAACGCGACCTTCACGGCCAAGCGCAAGGACATCCGCTGGAAGGCCTCGCCCTCCTTCGCGATGGAGTTCCGGTCGGTCAATTTCGCGATCAACTGAAGCGCGCAACGGCCGCCGCTACTCGACGCCGAGATAGACCTTCTGGACGTTGGGATCGTCCGCCATCTCCCGGGCCGGTCCCTGCAGCACGGTGCGACCGACCTGCAGGACATAGGCATAGTCAGCCGCCTCCAGCGCGAGATCGACCGACTGCTCGGCAAGCAGGATGGTCTGGCCATCTTTGTGCAGGGCGGCGAAGGCGTCGTACATGGCGTCGACGATGGCGGGCGCCAGGCCCAGGCTCGGCTCGTCGAGCAGCAGGAGCTTGGGTTCGCTCATCAACGCGCGACCCACTGCCAGCATCTGGCGCTCGCCGCCCGACATGGTCCCGGCACGCTGGCGGCGCCGCTCGGCAAGCCGCGGGAACACCGCATAGACCTGCTCGAGCAGCCGCGGGATGCGCTTGCGGTCGGCCAGCGGCGTGGCGCCCAGCAACAGGTTGTTCTCGACACTTTGTTGCGTGAAGAGCCGCCAGCCCTCGGGCGAGAGCGCCAGGCCCTTGCGCACGATGGCGTAGGCGGGCTGGCCGGCGATGTTGCCGCCGTCGAACACGACCGTGCCGGCCGACACCGGCACGATGCCGGCCACGGCGTTCAGCGTCGTCGTCTTGCCCGCGCCGTTGGAGCCCAGCAGCGCCACGACTGCGCCGGCCGGCACTTCGAGCGAGACGTCGGCCACGCCGATCAAGTCGCCGTAACGGACTTCGAGATGCTCGATCTTGAGCAGCGACCCGCTCACGTCCCCTCCGCGTGCCGGACCTTGCGGCGGCCGAGATAGGCTTCGATCACCGCCTGGTTGCTCGTCACCTCGCGCGGCGTGCCGCGGGCGATCTCGCGGCCCTGATGAAACACCACGACCTTTTGGGCGAGCGAGACGATCACTTCCATGATGTGCTCGACGATCACGATGGTGATGCCGCCACCATGGATGCGGCGCACCAGCTCGATCGCCTCGCGCACCTCGGTCGGCGTCAGCCCGGCCATCGCCTCATCGAGCAGCAGCGCCTTGGGCTCCGAGGCGAGCGCACGGGCGATCTCGAGCCGCTTGCGGCCGGGCGTGCCGAGGCTCCTGGCCGGCGACTCGGCGAGCGGACCCAGCCCGACCCGCTGCAGCACCTCGCGCGCCCTGGCGCGGGCGTCGCGGGCGTTGGGATGGCGCAGCAGGGCGCCGATGGTGGCGTTGTCCAGCACCGACATCGATTCGAAGGTGAGCGGCACCTGGAAGGTACGCGCCAGGCCGAGGGCCGCCCGCCTCTCGGGCGGCAGGCGGGTGACGTCGGCGCCAGCGAACGTCACCGTGCCCGAGGTGACCGGCAGGTCGCCGGTCAGGCAGTTGAAGAAGGTCGACTTGCCGGCGCCGTTCGGACCGATCAGGCCGAGGACGTCGCCTTCCTCGACCGAGACTGACGCGTCGTCGACCGCCTTGAAGGCGCCGAATGCCTTGGTGATGCCGCGCGCTTCAATCAGCATGGCCGCTCGCCGGTCGCGATTTGGCAGGGCCCGCCTTGCGCCATGGAACATGGTCGAGCAGCGACAGGAGCCCGCTCGGCAGGAAGCGGGCGATGATCACGATGATGGCGCCGTAGACCAGGAAGGTGAGGCCCGCCCCGCGGCCGCCCAGGAAACTGTTAGAGAGCTCCTCGAGCGGCACCAGGATCAGCGCGCCGATCAGCGGACCGTAGAGCTGGCCCGCCCCGCCGAGGGCCGCCATCACCAGCATCTTGACCGAGATCAGGATGCCGAAACCCGACTCCGGATCGACGAAGCCGAACATGGTGAGATAGAGCGAGCCCGCCAGGGCGGTGAAGGCGCCGCTCAGCATGTAGGCATAGAGCTTGTAGCGGCCGGCGGAGACGCCGAGCGACCGCGCCGCGCGTTCGCTGTCCTTGATGGCCCGCAAGTAGAAGCCCATGCGGCTGCGCTCCATCCACCAGGTCAGCGCCAGCAGCCCGGCCAGCACGGCGAGGAAGATGTAGTAGTAGGGCGTGGCCGAGATGAAGGAGAGGTCGAACACGCTGCGCGGCACCGGCGGACCGCCCAGCCCCTGCGCACCACCGAGGAATTCGAATGTCGAGCTCAGCACGCGCACCAGCTCGGCGACGGCGATGGTCGCCATGCTGAAGTAGTGCCCGGACAGGCGCAGCGTCGGCACGCCGATCACCGCGGCGATGCCGACGCTGATCGCCATGCCGATCGGCGCGCCGGCGATCGGCGGCCAGCCGAGATGGGTGTAGACGACCACCGCCGAATAGGCGCCGACGCCGAAGAACACCGAGTGGCCCACCGATACCTGGCCGGCATAGCCGCCGACGATGTTCCAGGCCGAGGCGCCGATGGCCGCCAGCAGCACGAGCGCGCCGAGCCGGCCATAGACCGGCGACCCGCTGGCCAGCAGCGGATAGGCCAGTACCAGGACGAGCAGGGCAATCTTGATGACGCGCCGCGTGTTCATGCCTTGCCCATCAGGCCCTGCGGGCGGAACCACAGGACCAGTACGAACAGCACGTAGACGATCACGTCCTTGTAGACCGGGCCGATCAGGTAGGCCGAAAGCGATTCGACGACGCCGATCAGCAGGCCCGCCACCAGCGCGCCCAGCACGCTGCCGAAGCCGCCGAGCGAGACGGTGACGAAGGCGACGATGGCCAGGGTCTCGCCCACGGTCGGCGAGGTGTAGAAGAAGGTGGCAATCAGCGCGCCGGCGATGCCGGTTGCAGCACCGGCCAGCGCCCAGGCGAGCGCCTGCATGCGCTGTGGCCGGATGCCCATGAGCTGCGCCGCCGTCGCGTCCTCCGACACCGCCAGCATGCGGCTGCCCAGCGCGGTGCGGGTCAGGATGAGGTGCAACAGCAGGGTGACGGCGAGACCGACGACGCCGGCCAGCACCCGCGAGCCCTCGAACCGGATGCCGGCCAGCACGAAGGAGTGGCCGACCAGCGTGTCGGGCAGGATCCTGAAATTGGCGCCGAACGTCCAGAAGGCGGCGTAGCGAAGGAACAGCGCCAGGCCGAACGTGCCCAGGATCTGCGCCAGCATCGGGCCCTTCATGATGTGGCGCACCAGCAGGAAGTAGCTCACGACCCCCAGCGTGGCGATCAGGATGGTGGCGACCGGCACCGAGGCCCACGGTCCACCGCCCAGCGCCGTCCAGATCACGACGGCGGTGTACATGCCCAGCATGACGAAGTCGCCGTGCGCGAAATTGACGACGTTCATCATGCCCCAGATCAGGGTCAGTCCCGACGAGAAGAGCGCATAGACCGCGCCCAACAGCAGTCCGCTGACCACGAGCTGCAGGAGCGTCATCGACATCGGCTGACGCCTCCTGCGCAGATCGCCGCTTACCAGCCCTTGTAGGGAAGGATGATCTCGGCGGTGGCGCGCGCCTTCGGCCAGATCGCAACGTACTTGCCGCCGCGCATCTGGGTCACCAGGCTCGAGGCCAGCACGTTCTGGCCCTTGGCGTCGAACTTGACGCCCTCGTAGCCGGTCACCATCTGGTCGGCCTTGAGATCGGTGGCCTTGAGCGCGGCCTGGATCTTGGCCGGATCGGTCGAGCCCGCGCGGTTGATCGCATCGGCCAGCACCAGGAAGCCCTCGAGCCCGCGCGCCGAGACGTCGTCGAGCTCGTCGCCGCCGGTCTTCTTCTTGTAGAGCTCATTGAAGATGGCCGACACGCTGCCCGGCTTGCCGGGAACGAAGGCCGAGCGGCTCACCAGCCCCTCGACCATCGACGACATGCTCTTGACGAACGACGGATCGTTGAAGCCCGCATCGTCGGCGATCATGATCCTCGGCTTCCAGTTCAGTTCCTTCATGGTCTTGGTGTAGAGGATCGCGTCCGAGGTGTAGGAGATGAAGATCGCGACGTCGGGATTCTGCTCCTTGAGCTGCAGCACCTGCGGCTGCACGTCGGTCGAGTTGGCCGAATAGGCGATCTTCAGGGTGACCGGCAGGCCATCCTTGGCGAACACATCGGCGATCACGCTGGCGACGGAGTTGCCGTATTCGGTGTTCTCATGCACCAGGGCGACGGAGCCCACCTTCTGCCCGGCGGCCTTCTGCGCCTTGAGGAACACCGAGTAGGCCCTGGCGAAGTCGGCGGCCACCGGCGTCACGCGGAAGAACCACTTGAAGCCGCGCTCGGTGAGGTTGGCCGCGACGGATTCGGGGGTGACGAACGGAATGCCGTAGCGCTCCGCCATGGCACTGGCGGTGAGGGTAATGCCGGACTGGTAGGAGCCGATCACGGCAACGACCTTCTCTTCGCTGATCAGCCGCAGGGTCTGGTTCTGGCCGGCCGCCGGCGTGCCCTGGTTGTCGGCGAAGATGAGCTGGATCTTGGCGCCGCCGAGGCCGGGCAGGCCGCCGCCCTTGGCCAGCGGCATGATCTTGGCCAGCTCGGCATTGCCGTTGTTGATGACGTCGACGCCGACCTCCATCGCCATCTTGGAGTAGTTGCCGGCACTCGCCGAGTTGCCGCTCAACGGGTAGACGGCTCCGATCTTGACGGTCTGCTGTGCAGCCGCTTCGGTCGCCACGCCAATGGCGACGAGGGCCGCGCCCGCGACGATGGTCCGACGAGTGGTCCTGATCATGCGTGATTCCTCCTGAATATTGTGTGTTTTTTGATGTCTCAAAAGATTGGCACGCCCCACGCTGGTCAGCAAACCCGATAGCGCTCGACGGCCTTCGGATCGAGCTCGACACCCAGCCCCGGGCCGTCGGGCAGCAGCACATGCCCGGCCTCGAGCCGGAGCGGCGTCCTGAGCAACTGCGTGCGCAGCGCATTGTCGCTCATGTCGTACTCGAGCATCAGCGGATGGGGCGGATGGTCGGTGTGCGGCGTGGCCGGCAGCGCGGCAATGAAGTGGCAGGCCGTCGCCAGCCCGACCGCGCCGCCCCAGACATGCGGCGCCACGCGCAGGTTCTGGGCGTGCGCCAGGGTGGCGATGCGCCTGGCTTCGGTGAGCCCGCCGACGGTCGGGATCGAGGGCTGCACGATGTCGACGCAGCGTCCGTCGATCAGGGCACGGAAGTCGCGCACCGTGTGATGCGCCTCGCCGGCGGCGAGCGGGATCGGCGAGCGGGCGCGCAGTTCGGCATAGCCCCTGAGGTCGCCCGGCGGCAGCGGCTCCTCGATCCAGTGGATGCCGAACGGCTCGATCGCGCGGGCGCATTCCAGCGCCACATCGGCGGTGTAGGCGCCGTTGATGTCGACCATCAGGAGCTTGTCCGGCCCCAGCGCGTCCCGCGCGCGCCGCACCCGCGCCACGTCGTCCCTGATGCCGCGGCCGATCTTGATCTTGGCGCCGGCATAGGGATGGCCCGCCGCCTCGGCCAGCATATGGTCGAGCTGGCGGTCGGGATCGTCGGAGAAGAAGCCGGTCGAGGCATAGGCCGGAATGCGCGTCGTGCCGCAGCCGCCGATCAGGTCGCAGACGCGCACGCCGAAGCCCCGGGCGATGGCGTCGTAGAGGGCGACGTTGATGCCGGCCAGACAGGCGGTGAGCTGGTTGCCGACGCCCAGGTGATACATCGCGTTGCGCACGCGGGCCTCGACATGGTCGAAGTCGAACACGCTGCTGCCGACGAACAGCGGCTCGACCATGCGGAAATATTCGCGGCTCACCAGCGGATTGCCGAACGCCTCGCCGATGCCACGCACGCCGGCGTCGGTCTCGACCTCGACCAGCCCGCCCTGGCGGCGAAAGCCGCCGCCGCGCGACATGCCGTAGGCCTTCTCCGGCGCGAAGGCGTATTCCAGGCCGATGAAGGTGAGGCGCTTGATGGTGGGCATCGCGCGATCATGCCGCACCTGATAGCATCGGGCAAAAGGGGGCTTCGGATTCTTCGTTTCGCGATCTCGCTCTTCTGTCTCGGCCTCCTGGCGGGATGCAAGGACGACGGCGGCGCGCCGGTCCCGCTCACCCGGGTCAAGGCCGTCACCACGGAAATCGTCGACTTCGCGCCGGCCATCACGCTGACCGGCGTGGTGGCGGCCCAGGTCCGCACCGACCTCTCCTTCCGCATCAGCGGCAAGATCAGCGAACGGCTGGCCAATGTCGGCGAGCCCGTCGTCAAGGGTCAGGTACTGGCGCGGCTCGACCCGGAGGAGCAGCATGCCGAACTCGTCTCCGCCGAGGCAGGAGTGTCGTCGGCCGACGCCATGGTTCGCCAGGCAACGGCGGCTTTCGACCGCCAGAAGGATCTGCTCGGCCGCGGCAACACCACGCGCCGCGACTACGACCAGGCCGAAGCCGCGTTGCGCTCGGCCAAGGCGCAGCTCGATCAGGCACGTTCCGACCTCTCGCTGGCCCAGGACCAGGTCTCCTATACCGAGCTGCGCGCCGACGCCGACGGCATCATCACCGGGCGCCAGGCCGAGGTCGGCCAGGTGGTGGCGCAGGCCCAACCGATCTACACCCTGGCCCGCGACGGCCCGCGCGACGCGGTGTTCAACGTCCACGAATGGGCGCTGGCCAACGTCGCCACCGACAAGGGCCTTGCCATATCGCTGGTGTCCGACCCGGCGGTGACGGCGCTGGGCGACGTGCGCGAGATCTCGCCGGCGGTCAATCCCAGCACCGAGACCGTGACAGTCAAGGTCGCCCTGCACGACGCGCCGCACACGATGACACTGGGCGCCCTGGTCAACGGCACCGGACCAATGAGGGTGCAGAAGGTCGTCCTGGTGCCATGGGCCGCGCTGTTCGAGATCGACGGCCGGCCGGCCGTGTGGGTGATCGATCCCGCCAGCAAGGCCGTGTCGCTGAAACCCATCACCATCACGCGATACACCAAGGACCATATCGCCGTATCGAGCGGCCTGGAGTCGGGCGAGATCGTGGTCAGCGCGGGCGTGCAGATGCTGCGGCCGGGGCAGAAGGTCGAGATCGCCGCACAACCCAAGCCGACAGGCGCCAAGCGATGACGGCGCGCCTTTGCTGGATCGCGGCCGCACTTGCCCTCGGCCTGGCCGCCTGCCGGGACGACGCCGCGGAGGCGCCGCCGCCGGTCCGTCCGGTGCTGTCGGTCGTGGCGGTCGTGCGCACCACCGACACGCTCGGTCCCTTCGCCGGCACCATCGAGCCGCGCTACAAGGCCGACCTCGGTTTCCGCATCTTCGGTCGCATGGTGGCACGCTTCGTCGATGTCGGCTCGATCGTGCAGAAGGGGCAAGAACTCGCCGCCCTCGATCCCGCGGTGCAGGCGCTGGCGGTGCGCAGCGCCGAGGCCACGGTCGCCAATGCCGAGGCGCAGTTCGTCAATGCCGAGGCCGAGGAAGCCCGCCAGCGCGACCTCGCCCTGCGCAACATCACGCCGCAGGCCCAGTTCGAGCTGATGCAGCGCAACCGCGAAACCACTGAGGCCAACCTGACCCGCGCCCGGGCGTCGCTGCGCAAGGCCCAGGACCTGCTTTCCTTCACCCGGCTCGCGGCCGACTTCGACGGCATCGTCACCGCCCGCTACGCCGAACCCGGACAGGTGGTCAATGCCGGCCAGAAGGTCGTCACCCTCGCCCGGCCCGAGGTCAGGGAGGCGGTGATCGCCGTGCCCGACGACCTCGCCGACGCCCTGACGCATCCCAACGACTTCACCATGACGGTCGATCTCGATCATATCGTCCTCATGAAAGCCGCCGCCGTGCGCGGCGTCGATCCGACGGCCGATCCGACGACCCGCACCCGCACCGTCTTCCTCACCCTGGACGACCCGCCGGCCGCCTTTCGCCTCGGCATCACGATCGCCGTCACGCTCACCCAACCGGTGTCGCCCCGGATCGACCTGCCGGCGACCGCGCTCCTCGACAAGGACGGCAAGTCGTTCGTCTGGGTGGTCGATCCGGCCAAGAGCACGGTGGCGCTGCGCGAGGTGACGGTGGCCGCGCGCAGCGAGGACACGGTCACCATCACAGCCGGCCTGTCGGCCGGCGAGAGGATCGTCGTTGCCGGCGTGCACAGCCTGGCGGCCGGGCAAGTCGTGAAGGTGACGCCGTGAGCGGCTTCAACCTCTCGGAATGGGCGCTCCGCCACCGCTCCTTCGTCTGGTACCTGATGCTGGTCGATCGTGCTGGCGGGCGCGCTCTCCTATACGCGGCTCGGCCGCGAGGAGGATCCCTCCTTCACCATCAAGGCCATGGTGGTGCAGGCGAACTGGCCGGGCGCCACGGTCGAGGAAATGACCAACCAGGTCACCGACCGCATCGAGCGCAAGCTGCAGGAGCTCGGCCAGCTCGACTTCACCAAGAGCTACACCACGCCCGGGCCAGACCACGGTCTTCGTCAACCTCAAGGACGACACGCCGAGGCCGCGACATCCCGGCGCATCTGGGTCCAGGTGCGCAACAAGGTCAACGATGTCCGGGCCGACTTTCCCGCCAGCGTGCAGGGCCCGTTCTTCAACGACCAGTTCGGCGACGTGTTCGGCAATATCTATGCCCTCACCGCCGACGGGCTCTCGTTCCGCAGTTGCGCGACTATGCCGAGCAGGCGCGCGGCCAGATCCTGAAGCTTCCCGGCGCCGGCAAGGTCGAGCTGCTGGGCGTGCAGGACGAGGTCGATCCATCTCAACTTCTCGACCCGCCATATCGCCGGGCTCGGCATCGACCAGCAGGCGGTCCTGAACAGCCTGCAGCAGCAGAATGCGGTGGCGCCGTCCGGCATCGTGCAGGCCGGCCCCGAGACGGTGAGCCTGCGGGTGAGCGGCCAGTTCACCTCGATCGAGAGCCTTCGCGCCGTCAACATCCGGGTCAACGACCGCTTCTTCCGGCTGGCCGACGTCGCCACCGATCACGCGCGGCTATGTCGACCCGCCGCAGCCGCATGTTCCGCTTCAACGGCCAGCCGGCGATCGGCATCGCCATCGGCATGAAGGCCAACAGCAACCTCATCGATTCGGCGAGGCGCTCAGGCACACATGAGGCGACGTCGTGGCCGACCTTCCGATCGGCGTCGGCGTGCACCTGGTCTCGAACCAGCCCGCGGTCGTCGAGGAAGCGATCGGCGGCTTCACGAGCGCGCTGTTCGAGGCGGTCGTGATCGTGCTGGTCGTGAGCTTCCTCAGCCTCGGCCTGCGCGCCGGCCTGGTGGTGGCGATCGCCATCCCGCTGGTGCTGGCCGCCACCTTCGTCTTCATGGAGTTCTCCGGCATCATCCTGCAGCGCATCTCGCTCGGCGCCCTGATCATCGCGCTGGGCCTGCTGGTCGACGACGCCATGATCTCGGTCGAGATGATGGTGGCGAGGCGCGAGGCGGGCGATTCGCTCGAGCGGGCGGCCACCTTCGCCTACAGCTCGACGGCCTTTCCCATGCTGACCGGCACCCTGGTCACCGTGGCGGGCTTCGTGCCGATCGGGCTCAACGGCAGCTCGGCCGGCGAGTACACCTTCACGCTGTTCGCCGTCATCGCCGCGGCGCTGCTGATCTCCTGGGTCGTCGCCGTGCTGTTCACGCCGCTGCTCGGCGTCACCGTGCTGCCCGCACGACGAAGAGCGAGGCGGAGCGCCCGTCGCGGCTCAAGGCGCGGTTCCATCCGCCTGCTGCTCGGCGCCATGCGCCGGCGCTGGCTCACCATCGCGGCCACGCTGGCGCTGTTCGCGCTGTCCTTCGTCGGGCTGGGCTTCGTGCAGAACCAGTTCTTCCCCGCCGCCGACCGGCCCGAGCTGCTGGTCGACATGACCCTGCCGCAGAACAGCTCGATCGCCGAGACCAGGACGCGAGATGGACCGGCTCGAGAAGGCGCTGGTCGGCGACCCCGACATCGTGCGCTGGAGTTCCTATGTCGGCCGCGGCGCGGTGCGCTTCTACCTGCCGCTCGACGAGCAGCTCGCCAATCCGTTCTTCGGCCAGGTCGTCATCGTCACCAGGGACTTCGACGCCCGCCAGCGCGTCGCGGCGCGCCTGAAGAGCTCGCTGCGCGAGGAGTTCGTCGGCATCGACGTCTTCGTCCATCCGCTCGACCTCGGGCCGCCGGTCGGCCGGCCGATCCAGTACCGGCTGAGCGGACCCGACATCCAGACGGTGCGCGGGCTCGCCCTGCAAATTCGCCGGCGTGGTCGCGTCGAGCCCGCATGTCGGCGGCATCGTCTTCGACTGGAACGAGCCGGGCATGGTGCTGCAGATCGACGTCGACCAGGACAATGCGCGCGCCAGCTCGGCGTTACCTCCCAGGACATCGCCACCATGCTGAACAACGTGGTCGGCGGCTCGGCGATCACCCAGATGCACGACAGCATCTACCTGGTCAACATCGTGGCCGCGCGCCGACCGCGCCGAGCGTCGCCCGATCGAGACCTTCCAGGGCCTGCAGCTCGCCGGCCGCGACGGCCAGCCGGTGCCGCTGCCCGCCTTCGCCACGGTGCAGTACGAGCTGGAGCAGCCGATCGTCTGGCGGCGCGACCGCCTGCCCACCATCACCGTGCAGGCGGGCGTGGTCGGCGACGCTCAGCCCGCCACCGTTGTCGACGCCCTGAAGCCCGCCGTCGACGAATTCATCGCCGCGCTGCCGGCCAACTATCGCTCGCCGTCGGCGGCGCGGTCGAGGAAAGCGCCAAGGGCGAGGGCCCGATCGCCGACGGTCGTGCCGCTGATGCTGTTCCTCATGGCGACCGTGCTGATGATGCAGCTGCAGAGCTTCCAGAAGCTGCTGCTGGTGGTCAGCGTGGCGCCGCTCGGCCTGATCGGCGTGGTTGCGGCGCTGCTGGTGAGCGGCAAGCCGCTGGGCTTCGTCGCCATCCTGGGCGTGCTGGCGCTGATCGGCATCATCATCCGCAACGCGGTGATCCTGGTCAGCCAGATCGACGACTTCCGCGCCGAAGGGCGCAGGCCCTGGGACGCGGTGATCGAGGCGACGCATCACCGCATGCGGCCGATCCTGCTGACCGCGGCGGCGGCGAGCCTCGGCATGATCCCGATCGCCCGCGAAGTGTTCTGGGGGCCGATGGCCTACGCCATGATCGGCGGCATCCTCGTCGCGCACGCTGCTGACGCTGCTGTTCCTGCCGGCGCTCTACGTCGCCTGGTACCGTATCAAGGAGCCGGCGTAGTGCACCCGCATCGGCGAAGTCGGGGGGCGCGGCGGGCGATCCAGTTGTCGACGGCGTCAGCGCGCCGCCATGTCGTAGACGGGCTCCAACGTCTCCTCCGGTATGGCCTGCCAGTATGGCACTGAAGTCTATGGGCGAGCTCGCAGTATCGGCTTGTAGCCGGTCGGTCGTTCGGTGGGGGCCATGTTGCCGATCCTCTCGGGTGAGTGTCGGCAGGGATAGGCCATAACATCGCGCGCGGTTGTCAGAGATGCCAAGCGTCATCGCGACGATGAGATAGTTTTCTCGCACCGGCAGGGAAAGCGGGAAGCGTCGCTCCTGTAGCATGTGTGGGGTTATGTTTGCCTGCGATGACAGGAATGTCTGTCAGGCGCAGGCCCTGTCGGCGACGTTCGCGGGAAGGCGCACGGGATCCTGCCGCAATCGGCCCACGTCCATGTGTCGGCGGAGGCGCTGCGTGCACTTATCGACAAGGAAATGATCGGCGGATTCGCGGTTCGCGAGTCAGCGCAGGCCATGACATATGGTCCCTGCTTTCCCGGCAGCGAACTCGTCCTCTTTGCAGGGAACCTCTCCCTCTTTGCAGGGACCTCTCCCTCTTTGCAGGGAACCACTTCTTACCAGGGCTCGTTGCCAGCACGGCTGGAGTAGGTACGCGTCCCTGTGCAAGACCGATGGCAGAGGCAAAAACCCTTGAACCGGCGATCGTCGAAGTACGGTCGCCGAGATGGCCGTCGAGGTTGTCGAGGCCATGTCACCGAGGGGATCATGATCAATACGCGGCACGTCATGCCATTTGGTTTTCGCGGCGGCGTTGCCCGTCGCGTTGGTTTGGGTACTGGCGGGTGTGCTCTCGGCCTTGCCGCGGCCGCGCAGCCCTTCGCAGGGGCTTTCGGTTCTGAAGGCCGACGACGACCTTTGCGATGGGCGCATCGTGAAGTCGCGATACCCCGCCCAAATGCACGATCTCGGGCGCGATCGCTCCATCCTCGCCAACCCCACCAATGCCGAGTCGCTCCTGATCGGGTCGACGAACGGCGGCATATGGTCGACGAGAACGCGGCACGACCTGGAAGCCGCCGACCACACCCTGCCCTCCCTCTCGATCGCGAACCTCGCCTACGACTCGACGGCGTCGAACGTGGTGTTCGCCGGCATTGGCATTACCGACAATGCGGGTCGTGGCACCGACGTCGTCGTACGCGGCGGCGGGGCACCAGCGTCCTGCAGAGCACCGAAGGCGGCACGAGCTGGGGGCCCTTGGCGGCCTCGATACAGACCGCGCTCCAGGCCAAGAGCGTGGTGAGCGTCGCGGGTTACGGTTCCGGCGGCAACACGACCTCCTGGCCGCGACGTATGAAGTCCAGGACCCGCGCAGTCCACGGGAGCCCACGGTTATGGCCTCTGCATCAGCGTCAACGGCGGCATTTTCAGCGCGTGAACGACGGCTCGGGCGTCCTGCCGGTCGGCGCCGGACGTCGCTGGTCGGCCAAGGCACGCGGGTAATCCTATTATGTCGCCATCACGGCCGACACGACGGCGAGCACCGGCGTCTTCGCAGCCCCATGGGCGGCGTGACCTGGACGCCGGCGTGATCGAGGGCGGTCGGGCGGTGCGCCCGCGGGCCGCCTCGCCATCGCGCCCAACGGCGCCGTTGTTGTCGCCTTGTTCAATCAGGCCAGCGGCAGCCCGACCTCGGGTAAGGTGATCAGTGTCCAGCTCTCGCAAGACGGCACGGCCTGGACGTCGCTCAATTTTCCCCAGGTCAATCCCGGCGGTCAGGCCAGCGCCAACCTCAGCGTGGCCGTGGATCCCAATAACACCAACATCGTCTATCTCGCCGGCGACACCTCGGACGCCGAAGGCTCCACCGTCTCCGCCTTCCGCCTGACCCTGCAGGGCGGCACCACGACGATCCAGCCGATCACCGATTCCGGCACCGCCAACAATTCATCCATCCATGCCGATTCGCGTGCCTTCGCCTTCGCCGGCGGAAAGATGCTGCTGGCGAGCGACGGTGGCATCTATGCGCTCACCAATCCGCAAACCACGACGGGAACCTGGTCGAGCCTCAACGGCAACCTGTCGCTGCGCGAGGCCTATGCCGTGGCCTACGATGCCGTCAGCAAGCGCTTGCTGGTCTCGTCGCAGGACAACGGCGCCAGCTACCAGAACGCACCGCTCGGGACGACCTTCTCGCCCGTCAACGGCGGCGACGGCCTCACCGCCGCCATCAACGACAAGACCTATGCCGCCGACGGCGAGAGCATCCTCTATTCCTCCTCGCAAGGCCTGGGCAATCTGACGAGGACGATCGTGAATGCGCAAGGCACGGTCCTCGTCCAGCAAGACGTGCTTCCCAACGCGACCACCACGACCCCGGTCTGGAACTTCGTGGCCAGCGATTTCACCGGACCCGGCAGTGGACTGCCCTTCTCCAGCCTGTTCGTGCTCAACCGCAAGGATCCAACGAAAATCGCCATCGGCACCAACTTCGCCTACGTGACAACCGATGCGCAGATCATCAGCGGCACCACGAATATCCTGACCAATGTCGGCACCAACACGACGCCAGGCGAAGTCCAGGCGATTTCCTACGGCGCCTCCGACAACGTCAACGCCCTGCTCGTCGGCGTGGCTGGCGCCACCCCGGCGACCCGCCTGTATTTCAGCGGCACCAGCACGGCCGGCTCGCTCACGGCCTTGGGCAACTATGCCGGCGCGGCGCCCACCTCGGTGGTGTTCGGGCCCAGGTCTGCGGCCTTCTCGTCGTCGACGGCACCGACGTGTGGGGCTCGACGAACGGCGGCGGCGCGATCGCCTCGCTCACCTCTAACGTCTCGGCCCTCAATATCGGGCGGCCGACCGCCGTCGAATTCATCGCCAACAACGGCGTCAATGCCCTGCTGGTCGGCGGCATCAACGACGTCGCGAACACCGGCGTCGATGCGTTGAGCCCGATCGCCGTGGCGCAGAGCGACACCAACGGCAGCCTGAGCGATTGGAGCGCCTTCGGACGCGCCCTTCCGAACACCATCGTCAACCAGTTGGCATACAACACCACCGCGGATGTCCTGGCGGTGAGCCTGTACGGCCGCGGCATCTGGACCCTGGACGACGTCACCAGCTATTTCTCGACCGCCACGGTGCTGCAGTTCGGCCTGGCCGACAACAACTCCACGCCCGACACGTCACAGCTCGGCGGCAACCGGCCGTTGATCAAGTACGGCACCGGTGTGCTCACCATCATGTCGGATGCAACCTATACCGGCGGCACGACCATCAATGCCGGTACCCTGCAGATCGGCAATGGCGGCACCTCGGGATCGATCATCGGCGACGTCAACGACAACGGCACGCTCGCCTTCAACCGTTCCGACATCGTGACGTTTTCCGGGGTCGTCTCCGGCACGGGCGCCCTCACCCAGGTCGGCACCGGCACGACCATCCTCACCGGCGCCAACATCTACTCCGGCGGCACGACCATCGCGGCCGGCACCTTGCAGCTCGGCAACGGCGGCACGGCGGGATCGATCATCGGCGACGTCGTCGACAACGCCACGCTCGCCTTCAACCGCGCCGATACCGTGACCTTTGCCGGCGCCATCTCCGGCATGGGCGCCCTCGTTCACGCCGGCAGCGGCATTACCATTCTCACCGGCGAGAATACCTATACCGGCGGCACGACCGTCGGGGCCGGCACGCTGCAGATCGGCAACGGCGGCACCTCGGGGTCGATCGTCGGCAACGTGATCGACAACGCCACGCTCGCCTTCAACAGCTCCGACACCGTGACCTTTCCAGGGATCATTTCCGGCACCGGGTCCGTCGTCCAGGCCGGCGCCGGCGCGACCGTTCTCTCCGGCGCCAACACCTATGGCGGCGGCACGACCCTGGCCAGCGGCACGATCGTCGTCGGCAACAACAGCGCCCTCGGCACGGGCACACTGGCGATGGCGGCCGGCACCACGCTGTCGTTCCTCAACACCGCCAACTTCACCGTGGGCAACCCGATCACCATTTCCGGCGATCCCTTCTTCGCGCCGCCGGCAAACACCACGCAAACCCTGACCGGTGTGATCTCCGACGGCGGCGCGCCCGGCACGCTGGACATGACGGGCGCCGGTACACTGGTCCTGTCGGCGATCAACACCTACACGGGGCCGACGAACGTCGATGCCGGCACCCTGCAGGTGAACGGCTCGATTGCGACCTCGAGCCTGACCAGCGTGAACAATGGCGGCACGCTCGCGGGCGCCGGCACCGTCGGCAACACCCAGATCAATGGCGGCGGCAGCTTCGCCCCGGGCGCCCCGGTGTGGCCGGCACGTCGATGGCGGTCGCCGGCAATCTTTCGTTCCAGCCCGGCTCGACTTTTGTGGTGCAGGCCAACCCAACGACCGCCGCGAGTGCCAATGTCAGCGGCACGACGACGTTGAACGGCGGAACGGTCAGCGTGATGGCGCAGTCCGGCGTCTATCGCCCGATCACGACCTATACGATCCTGACCGCCGCCGGCGAAGTCTCCGGCGCCTTCTCGGGCGTCACCAGCAACTTCGCCTTCCTTGCGCCGTCGCTCAGCTACGATCCCTTCAACGTGTATCTCATGCTGCAACTGACCGGTTTCGCCGCCGGCGCCCAGACGGCCAATCAGTATGCCGTCGGCACCGCGCTCGACCGCTCGGTTACGACGGCGACCGGCGATTTCGCCAACGTGCTGGGCGTCATGGCCGTGCTGAACAACGTGCAGGGCCCCGCCGCGCTCAATGCGATCAGCGGGCAGCCCTATGCCGACTTCGGCACACTGAACGTCAACAACGGCGCCCTGTTCATGAATGCGCTCAGCCAGCAGATGGCCAACGCCCGAGGCGGGACCGGCAGCGGCCAGCGCCAGGCGTTGGCCCAGGCCTGCGAGATCGAGAGCTGCGACGGCGTGGGCCCGTTGACCGCCTGGGCGAGTGCGTTGGGTGGTCTGGGCAGCGTGATGGGCGACACCAATGCCTCGACGCTGACCTACAACCTGGGCGGCGCCGCGGCCGGCATCGACTATCGATTCGATCCGCGCTTCCTGGCCGGCATCGGCGCGGGCTACACGCACGGAACGCAGTGGGTGAACTCCTTCCTGGGACAGGGCTGGTCCAATTCGGTGAGCGTCGCAGCCTACGGATCATTCACGCAGTCAAGCTTCTATGCCGACGCCCTTGCCGGCTATGCCTATTCCAGCAACCAGCTTCAGCGCCAGATCCTGATCCCCGGCCTGCAACAGAAGAACGGCCACCGGCTCGACCGGCGCCAACCAGTTCCTCGGCCAGGTCGAGGGCGGTTACAAGGTCGATGTCTACGCGCCGGCGGCCGCCACCATCACCCCGTTCGGCCGCTTGCAGATCTCGAGCGTGACGCAGAATGCGTTCTCCGAATCGGGCGCGCAGTCGCTCAGCCTCAACGTCGCACAGCAGACGACGAACCCGCTGCGCACCACCATCGCGCCGATCTCGGAAGCTCGATCGGCCTCGGCAACGAGCGCAAGCTCGACCTCGCGCTGCGCCTCGGCTGGCAGCACGAGTTCGCCGACACGGGCCGGCCGATCACCGCGGCCTTTGCCGGCGCGCCGGGCAACGGCTTCACGGTGTTCGGCGCCACGCCGGCACGCGACAGCGCCATCGTCGGCTTCTCGGCCATGACCACCATCGCCCAAGCCACCCAGATCTACCTGCGCTACGACGGCGGCGTGGGCGGCGGCACCGACAACCATGCGCTGACTGCCGGCCTGCGCATGAGCTGGTAACGCGCTGGCCGCTTTGGTGGCCTCAATCGTGCTGTTGCCGACGCCCAGGGCGGAGGTTACTCCGCCCGACGAGACGCGGCCCAGGGGGTCGCTCCTCAGGGTGAGGTCGATGTGTTGCTGCGTTTTCGAAACGCACCATGACTGATGCCATGGCCGTCTGCTCCGATCCCGCGCTATGGTGCGCGGCATGAGCTACGATGCGCCCTTCGCCGGGCTGAAAGTGATCGACCTCGGCCAGGGCATCGCCGGCCCCTACTGCGCCATGCTGCTGGCGCAGCACGGCGCCGACGTGATCAAGGTCGAGGGCATCGGCGAAGGCGACTGGGCGCACACGCTCGGCACGCGCTATGGCAGCCACAGCGCCTATTCGATCGTCGGCAATCTCGGCAAGCGCAGCATCGCCCTCGATCTCAAGTCCGATGCTCTACCTCTCGATCTCGGGTTCGGCCAGAGCGGCCCGCTGGCCGAGCGCCCGGCGATGGATCCGGTGCTGCAGGCCGCTACATCGAGGCGAGCCTAGAGCCGAGTGTCGTCAGCGAGCGGAATAATACTTGCGTACCGGCATGGAGGGCGCGGGAGAGCGTGGAGCGTCGGTCGTACGCCATGAATGGGATTGCGCTCGACCGATGACAGCAAAATGCTGTCAGGTCGCCAGCGTCCGCGTGCACGGTCGGCTCCGCCACAGCATGACGCTTGATCGGCTGCCCCTGTCGACCGGCAGGACCGATCCGCCAACGCTCTACAGTTGCGGTCGATGCGATAACTCACGCGTATCGCCCGCGGCGATTGCCACCAGCATCGTTCTCCCTTTAAATTCGGAAATAACGACGTCGCTCCAGCGATGCGGAGAGAATGGGATGGGCCATCGTGTATGCGGGCGGTATGCGGCCCGCTGCGCAACTCGGCCTGTGCCGTCGCTTAGCGGCGGCTCGGGTGCGATCAGCGGCAGAAACTTTGGCGGCGGCGCCGGCTGTCTTATCGACGGCGGCCGTGGCGGCAATGGCGGCGGCGCCCTCGGCGAGAGCAGTCGACAAGGCTGCCCGGTCTTTGGGGGATAAGTGGACATGGACCATCACCTCGGCAAGCGGCGTCACGCTGCCCGTTCGGCTGCAATCACAGTGCTCCTGGCCACGACCTGCCTGTCGCCGTGCTCGGCCTGGGCCGCCGATTTCATCGTCAGCAACGGCAACGACGACGGCGCCGGCTCGCTGCGCCAGGCTATCTTCGATTCCAACGCTGCCGGCGGCACCAACAACATCATCGTCAACGGCGGCGTCGGCACCATCACCCTCAGCCAGTCGCTGCCGATGATCACGGCCAGCGTCACGGTCGTCGGCAACGGCAACACGCTGGACGCCAACAATGCCGGCCGCGCCTTCTTCGTGCAGGCCGGCACGGCGTCGATCTCCAACCTCACGATCAACAATGCGGTGGCGCAGGGCGGCACCGGCGGCACCGCCAACAATATCAACGGCGGCGGCGGCGGCGGCGGGCTGGGCGCCGGCGCGGCGGTATTCGTGAACACCGGCGCCACGTCAGCCTGACGAACGTGACGGTGGGCAATGCCTCGGCGACGGGTGGCGCCGGCGGCACCGGCGGTGCCGGCGTCGCCGCCGCCCAAGGCGGCGGCGGCGGCGGCGGCCTGGGCGGCGCGGGCGGTAGCGCGACCGGCGGCGGCGGCGGCGGCGGCGGCTATGCCGGTGACCGGCGGTACCGCCGGCGGCTCGGGCGGCGGCGGCGGCGGCGGCGAGTTCGGCGCCGGGGGAAGCACGTCCAGTAGCGGGGGCGGCGGCGGTGGGGGACAGCAAGGCAGCGGCGGCAGCAGCACCGGCGCCGGCGGCGGCGGCGGCGGCGGCGCAACGACGCCCGGACAGGCCGGCAGTGAACAGCGGCGGCGCGGGCGGTGCGCCGCAAGGCGGCAACGGCGGCAACGTCAACGCCAGTGGCAGCCCTGCCAATGCCGCGCTGGGCGGCGGCGGCGGCGGCGGCAACCAGGGCGGCGGCGGGGCCGGCATGCTTTCCGGCGGCGGCGGCGGCGCTGCCGTCAACGGCTTCACCCTGGCGGCGTTGGCGGCACCGGCGGCGGCGGCGGCGGCGGCAGCGCCAACCGACCGGCGGGGCCGGCGGCGATTTCGGCGGCGGCGGCGGTGCCGCCCAGAACAGCGGAGCTGCCACCAGCGCCGGCGCAGGCGGCTTCGGCGGCGGCGGCGGCGGGGCAGACACGAACACCACCGTCGTGTCGGGCGGCGCGGGCGGGTTCGGCGGCGGCGGCGGTGCCGGCACAGTGGCCGGCGCGGGCGGCACCCTGGGCGGCAGCGGCGGCACTGGTGTGGGCGGCGGCGGCGGCGGCGGCGCGGCGCTGGGCGGCGCCTTCTTCGTGCGCGACGGCGGCAGCCTCACCGTCAACGGCGGCACGCTCGCCGGCACCTCAGCATCACCGCCGGCACGAGCGGCGGCGGCGGCGCGACCGCGGGCCAGGCGCAGGGCACGACCCTGTACCTGCATGGCACCGGCACGACGATTTTCGATGTCGCCAGCGGCACGCGCACGCTGGCCGGCGCCGACGCCGTGGCCGGCAACGGCGTGCTGGGCAAGAGCGGCGCCGGCACGCTGGCGCTCACCGGCGCCAACACCAACTTCACCGGCGGCGTCTCGGTGACCGGCGGGCTGGTGAGCTTCGCGGCGTCCAACAACCTGGGCAGCGGCACGATCACGCTGAACGGCGGCGGCCTGCAATGGGCGACCGGCACCACCACCGACATCTCCTCGCGCCTGGCGGCGCTGGGCGCAGGCGGCGGCACGCTCGACACCAACGGAAACACCGTCAGCCTGGCGACGGGGCTGAGCGGCGGCGCACTGACCAAGGCCGGCACTGGTACGCTCACGTTCACCGCTGCCAACAGCTACACCGGCGCCACGACGATCAGCGCCGGCACGCTGGCGCTATCAGGCGGTGGCAGCATTACCTCGAGCAGCGTGACGGTCGCCAGCGGCGCCATCTTCGACACGAGCGCCATTGTGGGCGGCTCGGCGATCCAGGCCCTGGCTGGTAGCGGCACGGTCCAGCTCGGCAACGGCCTGAACATCATCAATGCGGCAAGCGAGTTTTCCGGCTCGATCCAGGGCAGCGGTCCCCTCGGGATCCTGTCCGGCACGCAGACCCTTTCCGGCGTCAACACCTACACCGGCATCTCGCTGATCGACCCGGGCGCGACGCTGGCGCTCAAGGGCGCGGGCTCCATCGAAGATTCCGCACCCGTCAATTTCAATGGGTTGGGGGGGCCAGTCCCCGGGATGTTCGACATCTCGCAGACCAACTCCGGCGCCACGGTGTCCGGACTGTTCGATGTTGGTCTCGGGCTCGGGGTCGGCGCCGTCGCCCTCGGCGGCAAGACGCTTACCATCACGTTCGGAGCGCAGTTCGAGGGCGTGATCCAGGATGGCGGGATCGGTGGCGGCGTTGGCGGCTCGCTCGTCATCTCCGCGCCCGGGGGCGCGACGCTACGCGGCATCAATACCTACACCGGGTCGACCACGATCGTCGCGAACGGGCTGCTGGCGCTGTCCGGCACCGGCAGCATCGCCTCGTCGAGCGGACTGAGCCTGTCGGGGGCGGGCGCCACGTTCGACATCGCGGCCGCCGCCGGCAACGTCACGATCAAGGACCTCTCGGGCGTCGCCGGCTCGACCATCCAGCTCGGCAGCAACAGCCTGACGGTGGGGACGGCCAATTCGACGACCTTCGCCGGCGTCATCGACGACAGCAGCGCGCCCGGCGGCAGCCTCGTCAAGCAGGGCTCGGGCACGCTGACGCTCACCGGCACCAACACCTATACCGGCGGCACGACGATCAGCGGCGGCCTGATCAACTTCGCGGCGCTCGCCAACTTCGGCACCGGGATGGTGACCCTGAACGGTGGCGGGCTGCAATGGGCGGCCGGCACCACGACCGACATCTCCTCGCGCCTGGTGCTGGGTGCATCAGGCGCCACCCTCGACACCAACGGCAGCAACATCACCTTCGCGAATGGCCTGACCGGCGCCGGCGGCATCACCAAGCAGGGCAACGGCATCCTCAACCTGGCCGGCACCAACACCTATACGGGCCCGACCGCGGTCAACGGCGGCACGCTGGCGGTGAACGGCAGCATCACCAGCAACGTCGCGGTAGGATCCGGCGGCACGCTGGGCGGCAACGGCACGATCTTCGGCACGGTGAGCAACGCCGGCACGCTGGCGCCGGGCAACTCGATCGGCACCCTCAATGTCAGCGGCAGCTTCGTGCAATCGGCCGGCAGTGTTTATCAGGTCGAGGTCAATGCCGCGGGCCAGGGCGATCGCATCAACGTCACCGGGGCGCCGGGCACGGCCACGATCAACGGCACGGTGCAGGTGCTGGCCCAGCCCGGCAGTTACGGCGCCAGCACGACCTACACCATCCTCAATGCCACCGGCGGGGTGGCGGGAACCTATACGAGCGTGACCAGCAACTTCGCCTTCCTGACGCCGTCGCTGTCTACGACCCCAACAACGTGTTCCTGACCCTGTCGCTCGGCCAGAACGCCTTCTCGTTCGGCGGCAACACGCCCAACCAGAAGGCGGTCGGCGCCGCCCTCGACCAGTCGCTTCGCCGGGGCGACCGGCGACTTCGCCACGGTGCTGGGGGTGATGGCCGGGCTCAACACGACACAGGGCCCGATGGCGCTCGATGCGATCAGCGGCCAGCCCTATGCCGACTTCGGCACGATGAACACCAACAACGCGGCGATGTTCATGAATGCGCTGGGCCAGCAGATGGCGATGGCGCGTGGCGCGTCGGCGACCGGGCAGCGCCAGGCCCTGGCGCAGGCCTGCGACATCGCCGCCTGCGATGGCGCCAGCAGCCCGTTGAGCGCGTGGATGAGTGCGCTGGGCGGTCTCGGCAGCGTGCTGGGCGACAGCAATGCCTAGCACGCTGACCTACAACTTCGGCGGCGCGGCGGCCGGTCTCGACTACCGCCTCGACCCGCGCTTCCTGCTCGGCATCGGCGCCGGCTACACCCACGGCACGCAATGGGTTAACAGCTTCTTGGGCCAGGGCTGGTCCGACTCGGTGAGCGTCGCGGCCTACGGCAGCTTCACGCCAGTCGGGCCTCTACCTCGATGCGCTGGCGGGCTACGCGTATTTCAACAACCAGCTGCAGCGCCAGATCCTGATCCCCGGCCTGCAGCAGAGGACCGCCAGCGGCAGCACCGGCGCCAACCAGTTCCTCGGCCAGGCCGAGGGCGGCTACAAGCTCGGGCTCTACGCGCCGGCGGCCGCGACCATCACGCCGTTCGGCCGGCTGCAAGTCTCGAGCGTGACCCAGAACGCCTTCTCGAAGTCGGGCGCGCAGTCGCTCAGCCTCAATGTGGCGCAGCAGACCACCAACTCGCTGCGCACGACGCTGGGCGCCGATCTCGCCAGCTCGATCGGCATCGGCAACGCGCGCACGCTCGACCTCGCGCTTCGTCTTGGCTGGCAGCATGAGTTCGCCGACACCGGCCGGCCGATCACGGCCGCCTTCGCCGGCGCGCCGGGCAACTCCTTCACCGTGTTCGGCGCCACGCCGATCCGCGACAGCGCCATCGTCGGCTTCTCGGCCATGACCAGCATCGCCCAGGCGACCCAGGTCTACCTGCGCTACGACGGCGGCGTCGGCGGCGGCACCGACAACCATGCGCTGACCGCCGGCCTGCGCATGAGCTGGTAGTCGCGCCACCGTTTCGATCTGGCGCCGTCTCGCGCTATGGTGCGCGCCATGAGTTACGACGCGCCCTTCGCCGGGCTGAAGGTGATCGACCTCAGCCAGGGCATCGCCGGCCCCTACTGCGCCATGCTGCTGGCGCAGCACGGCGCCGACGTGATCAAGGTCGAGAGCATCGGCGAAGGCGACTGGGCGCGCACGCTGGGCACGCGCTACGGCAGCCACAGCGCCTATTCGATCGTCGGCAATCTCGGCAAGCGCAGCATCGCCCTCGATCTCAAGTCCGAGTCCGGCAAGCAGGTGCTGTGGCGGCTGCTCGACGGCGCCGACGTGTTCCTCGAAGGCTTCAGGCCCGGCGTCATCCGCCGCCTGGGGTTCGACTACGACACCGTCGCAGCGCGCGTGCCGCGGCTGCTCTATCTCTCGATCTCGGGCTTCGGCCAGACCGGCCCGCTGGCCGAGCGCCCGGCGATGGATCCGGTGCTGCAGGCCTATACCGGGCTGATGATCGAGAATCGCGGCGAGGACGGCATCCCGCATCGCGTGCCGGTGATCGTGGTCGACATGGCGACGGCGCTCTATGCCTTCCAGGCACTGTCGGCCGCGCTCTATGCACGGCGCGACGAGCCGCGCGGCCGCTACATCGAGTCGAGCCTCATGCAGGCGGCAGCGGGACTGCAGTCGATCCGCCTGATGGCCTGCCATCTCGAGGGCGGCACGATGAAAGCCGGCGGCGCGCCGGGCGGCGTGTTCCAGATCGCCGACGGCTGGATGACGATGGTGGCCATCAACAATCGTGACTGGCGGAGCCTGTGCGCGGCGATGGAAATGACGGCGCTGGCCGACGATCCGCACTTCGCCACGCCCGACGCGCGGCTGGCCAACGATGTGGCGCTCTACGCCATCGTGCGCCCGGCGCTCGCAGCCCAACCATGGTCGGTGTGGAACCGGCGGCTGACCGACGCCCGCATCATGCACGAGCGGCTGAACAGCTACGCGGAGTTCCTCGACCAGCCGCACGTGCGCGAGACCGGCCTGATCCAGTGGCTCGCCCAAGCCGGTCTGGCCCCGCCGGTTCCCGTGCCGGCCTTGCCCGGCATGCCGCCCGCGCCCGACGGCTCGCCGCGCGGCACGGCGCCGGTCCCGGGACAGCACACCGAGGCCATCCTGGCCGAGCACGGCTTCACGCCACCGGAGATCGCCGCCTTGCTGGCGCACGGCACGGTCGCGGCGGCCGGATGAAGACCGAGCCCTGATCACGCTCCTCGATTCCCGCCAGTTCCTGCGCACGCCGTGGAAGAACGGCGGCGGCGTAACGGTCGACATTGCCTTCGCGGGCGAGGTCTGGCGCTTCGGCCGCACGCCCATCACGGCACCGGGGCCCTTCTCCGATTACAGCGGCTTCGATCGGCTGCAGGTGCTGGTGGCCGGGCACGGACTCGTGCTGGAGACGCCGGACGGCGAGATCGACTTGCGCACGCCTTTCAAACCCGTGCATTTTGCCGGCGAGACGCCGATCGTGAGCCGCCTCGAGGCCGGGCCGGTCGAAGTCGTGAACCTGATCGGCGATCGCCGTCAGGTGAGGATCGGCCTCACCGTGCTGGCCGCCGGCCGGACGCAGCGCCTGGGTCCGGGCGTGCACATCGCCTATTGTCCGGCCGGACCGGCGGGGCTGCGGCTGCAGGGCGAGGAATCCGCCCTGCCGGCCGATGGTGGTTTCCGGATCGAGGGGTCGGACGGCTGGCCTGCAACCTGCACGGCCGGGTTGATCCTGGTGGGGAGCGTGGCATGCGTATCGCGGTAGTCGGAGCGGGTGGCGTGGGCGGGGCCTATGGCGCGGCGCTGGCCAAGGCGGGCGCCGATGTCACCTTCATCGCCCGCGGTGCGCATCTCGCGGCGATGAAGAGCAAGGGAACTCAAGGTCGAGAGCCCGCGCGGCGACACGCACCTCGTGCCGACCCAGGCCACCGATGAACCGAAGACCGTAGGGCCCGTCGATGTCGTGCTGTTTTGCGTCAAGCTGTGGGACGTGGAAAGCGCGGGCGCCGCAATCAAGCCGATGGTCGGCAAGGAGACCGCGGTGATCCCGCTGCAGAACGGCGTCGATGCCGCCGAGCGACTGGCGCCGATCCTGGGCAAGCAAGCGGTGATGGGCGGCGTCGCCAATATCAGCGCCACCATCGCCGAGCCGGGCGTGATCCGCCAGACCGGCACCGTGCAGCGCATGGTGTTCGGCGAACTCGACGGCAGCAAGAGCGCCCGCGGCCGAGGCGTTTGCCGCGATGTGCCAGAAGGCCGGGATCGACGGCGTGGCGAGCCCCGCGATCCTGACCGAGCTCTGGATGAAGTTCATCCTGCTGGCGTCGAACGCCGGCCTCATGGCGCTGATCCGGCTGCCCATCGGAAAGTTGCGCGACGACCCCGACATCGCGCCGTGGTTCACTACGGCCTACGAGGAGGTGGCCGCGGTCGGCCGCGCCGCGGGCGTCGCCTTGCCGGCCGACGCCGTCGAAAGGATCCTGAACTTCAACCGCACCGCGCCGGCTCACCTCATGCCCTCGATGGGGGTCGACCTACTGCGCGGCAATCGCATCGAGCTGCCGTGGCTTTCCGGCAAGGTGGTCGAGCTGGGCAGGAAGCACAACGTGCCCACGCCGACCCACGCCTTCATGTATGCCGCGCTGAAGCCCTACATCATGGGCAAGCCCGCTTAGGAGAAGAGCATGCGCACTTTGCTGATCAGCCTGCTCGCCGTCGCCGGAATCGCGCCAGCCTCGGCCGCCGACCTGAAACTGCTGACCGCCGGCGCCTTCAAGTCGGTGGCGCTCGAGCTGGTGCCCGAGTTCGAGAAGAAGACCGGCCATAAGGTGACGGTCGAGAACGACACGGCCGGCGGCGTCGCCCGGCGTGTCGCCGGCGGCGAGTATGTCGACGTGGTCGTGATGCCGCCCGCAGCGATGGCGCCACTGCTCGGCAGCAAGCTCGTCGAGAGCAGCGCCAAGCCGCTGGCGCGTGTCGGCATCGGCGTCGCCATCAAGCAGGGTGCGCCCGTGCCCGACATCTCCACCGTCGACGCCTTCAAGCAAAGTCTGCTCGCCGCGCGGGCGATCGCCTATACCGATCCGGCTTCGGGCGGCACCGCCGGCATCTATCTCGCCAGGCTGTTCGAGAAGATGGGCATTGCCGCCGAGCTCAAGCCCAAGAGCGTGCTGGTGAAGGGCGGCCTGGCTGCCGAGAAGATCGTGAGTGGCGAAGCCGAGATCGCCATGCAGCCGGCGAGCGAGCTCTTGGCCGTGCCGGGCGTGGCGCTGGTCGGGCCGATCCCGCTCGAAGTGCAAAACTACATCATCTATGCCGGCGCGGTGAGCGCGGGCGCGCGCGATCACGCCGCCGCCGATGCGCTGCTCGCTGCCCTGCATGGGCCGGACAAGGCGGCGCTGCTGAAGAAGAAGGGGATGGAGGGGCCGTAAAAGCCGGCTTCATGTTCCTCTCCCCGCTAGGGGGAGAGGTCAGGCTGAGGGGTTGCGCGGGCTCTCGAAGTCCCCTCACCCAGCCTCTCCCCCTAGCGGGGGAGAGGATCAGGAGGTGTTTAGGCCTTCAGCTCCCTCACCGCCTCCGTCCACGCACCGATCGTGTGATCGATGTCGGCGCGGTCGTGGGCCAGGCTCACATAGTACTTGCTCTCGCCCTTCATGATGCCCCGCGCGCGCAAGAGCTGGTTGAAGCGGGTGGCGATCGCCTTGTCGCCCTTCAAGGTGTCGCGATAGTCCTTGATCGGCTGGTCGGTGAAGACGACGTCGAACAGCGGTGGCTCGCCGATCACCTGCGCCTTGATTCCGGCCTTTCTCAGGAGCTCCGACAGCGCGCCCATCAGCTCGCGGCCGGTGGCGAAGACCTGCTCGTAGGCGCCGGGTCGCTTCAGCACGTCGAGCGTGGCGAGGCCGGCGACGGCGGCGACCGGATTGCCCGAGAGCGTGCCGACCTGGAAGATGAAATCCTCGTCTTCCACGGCGAGCCGGTCGAAGTGCTTCATGATGTCGGCGCGGCCGGCGATGGCGGCCAGGGCAAAGCCGCCGCCCACGATCTTGCCCAGGGTGCAGAGGTCGGGCGTCACGCCATAATATTCCTGCGCCCCGCCCAGGGCGAAGCGGAAGCCGGTCACGACCTCGTCGAAGATCAGCGGGATGCCGTGCTTGGCCGTCACCGCGCGCAACGCCTGCAGGAAGCCCGGCTTGGGCGGGATCAGGCGCTGGAACGGCTCGACGATGACGCCCGCCAGCTCGTCCTTCTGCTCCTCGATCAGGCTTTCAACCATGTCGATGTCGTTGAAGGCCGCGACCAGCATCTCGTCCTGCACGCTCCTGGGAATGCCGGCCGAATCGGGCGACGGGCGCGGGAAGTTGCCGGGCCGCTTGGGCGCCAGCGACATCAGCGCATAGTCGCTCATGCCGTGATAGCCGCCCTCGAACTTCAGGATCTTGTCGCGCCTGCGGAAGGCGCGGGCCGCCCGCATGGCGTAGAGGTCGGCCTCGGTGCCGGAGCAGACGAAGCGGACCTGGTCGGCGCAGGGCACAGCCGCGCAGATCGCCTCGGCGAGCGCGATGCCGTGGCGGTTGTTGCCGAAGAAGGTGGTGCCCAGCGGCACCTGCGCCTGCACCGCCGCCGTCACCTCGGGATGGGCATGGCCCACGAACATCGGGCCGGAGCCCAGCAGGAAATCGACATACTCGCGGCCCGCCTCGTCCCAGATGCGCCCGCCCTTGCCTTCCCTGAGGACCACCTCGGCCGGCATGTTGCCGAAGCTGCCGCCCGGCAGGACGCGCCTGGCCTGCGCGATGAGGTCGTCGGTGGGATCGTCGAGGGTCTGAACGGTCATGGTTTCATCCTCTGCAAACGCTGTGCCTCACTCGATCGGCACGAAGATCGAATGGCGCATCTTGCCCGAGACGGCCTTGGAAAAATGGCCCTTGCCGGACGTATCCTCGACCAGCAGCACCTCGCCCGCGCCGATGATGCGCGTCTCGCCGTCGCTCGCCTGGATGCTGACGCCGCCGTCGAGGTTGATGATGTATTGCCGGCGTGGCGCGGGATGCCATTCGTAGTCGTAGCTGCCGGGCGTCTGGCGGAAGATGATGCCCGTGGCGGGGAACGTGGCCGAGGTCTTGCCGCCCCTGCCCTCGTGCTTCCATTCGACCTCGATGTCGCGGAAATGCGTCTCGCCCTTGTCGTCGACATAAATGTTATGGATGCGCATGAATTTTCTCCCGCCCTGTCTGTCATTGGCCGTTTCCCGAGGCCGAGCTTAGAACGAAACCATGCTGAGGAAACCCGTCGAGGCCGTTCTTTTCGACATGGACGGTCTGCTGATCGACACCGAGGCCGTCTATATCGAGGCCTACCAGGCGGCAGCGCGGACGATCGGCGTGGAAATGCCGATGGCGCTCTGCCATTCCATGGTCGGCGTGCCCACGCCCGAGTGCGAGATCCTGATCCAGGCGCATTTCGGGCCGGACTTCAGCGTCGATGGCTTTCAAGCCTGCTTCAAACAGCACGCCCGGCAAAAACTCGACACCCACGTGCCGGTGAAGGCGGGAGCCGCCGAGCTCCTCGATTATCTCGGCGGCCGCGGCCTGCCGCTGGCCATCGCCACCTCCTCGCACCTCACGACAGTGCAACGCCACCTCGGCCAAGCCGGCCTGCTCGGCCATTTCACGGCGATTGCCACGCGCTACGACGTGGAGCGCGCCAAGCCGCATCCCGACGTCTATCTCGAAGCGGCGCGGCGGCTGGGCGTGGCGCCCGAGCGCTGCATCGCCTTCGAGGATTCCAACGTCGGCCTCGTCGCCGCCCATGCCGCCGGCACCATGGCCATCATGGTGCCCGATATCCTGCCGCCGACGCCGGAGGTTCGCGGCGAAGTGCCTGCAGGTCCTGCCCGACCTGCACGCGGCGCTGAGGCTGCTGCGCGAGCACCTCTAGTCAGCGGACCGCGGGCCTTCAGGCCCGCGGTCCGAGAAGCCTAGAACTTCTCGACCCACGGCCTGACCTCGACCTCCCAGCTCCAGGCGCTGCGGTGCTGCTGGAGCGTGGCCCAGTAGGTCTCGGCGATGGCGTCGGGATCGAGCAGGCTGTCGGGCGCATTGTCCGGCACCGGGCGGGCCGCGCTCCGGATGCCACCATCGATCACGAAATGCGCGACATGGATGCCCTTGGGCGAGAGCTCGCGCGCCATGGATTGCGCCAGGCCGCGCAGTGCGAACTTGCCCATGGCGAAGGTGGCCGACAGCGCGAAGCCCTTCACGCCGGCCGTCGCGCCGGTCAGGAAGATGGCGCCGTGCGACTGGGGCAGCATGCGCCGCGCCGCCTGCTGGGAGACCAGGAAACCGCCGAAGGCGCTGATCTCGATCGCCCGCTTCACATCGTCGGGCGGCAGGTCGACCAGCGGCGCCGCGCACCCGGTTGCTGGCGTTGTAGACGACGACGTCGGGTGTCCGCTTTGCGGCGTCGAGAGCATCGAAGAGGCCGGCAACTTCCTTGGCATCAGCGGCGTTGCAAGCATGAATCGCGGCGCCGGTTTCCTTGGCAAGGGCTGCGAGCTTGTCGGTCTGGCGCGCGGCCAGGGAGACGGTGAGACCGTTCCTGGCAAACAGCCGGGCGAGCGAGGCGCTGAGCCCCGGCCCGGTGCCGACGATCAATGCAGAGCGGTATTTTGGCTTTTCCATCAGGTTCTCCTCGTTGCCCGGGATTCGACGCGGGTATAGGCTTCTGCGCAATAGGGAAAGGAAACGCCATGGACCAGGCACAGCCTGTTGGCCGCATCGACGTCATCTCCGACGCGATCTGCCCGTGGTGCTACATCGGCAAGCGCCACCTCGAGGGCGCGCTGGCCATCCTCGAGAAGCAGCACCTGCGCTTCACCGTCGCCTGGCACCCCTTCCAGCTCAATCCCGACATGCCGCGCGAGGGCGTCGACCGCGCCCAGTACCGCCTGGCCAAGTTCGGCAGCGCCGAGCGCTCGCGCCAGCTCGACGAGCGCATCACCGAGACCGCCGCCTCGATCGGCCTGGAATTCCACCTCGAGCGGCTCACCCGTACACCCAATACGCTCAGCGCCCATCGGCTGATCCGGTTCGCCGGGCAGAAGGGCGTGCAGGACGGCGTCGTGGAGGCGCTGTTCGACGGCTATTTCTGCAACGGCGCCGATATCGGCGACGACAAGGTGCTGGCCGACCTCGGCGAAGAAGGCGGGCTCGACCGCGCGGAGGCGCTCGCCATGCTGGCGGGCGAGACGGGCCTCAAGGAAGTCGTGGCGGCCGACCGCATGGCGCGCAATGCCGGCATCCAGGGCGTGCCGAGCTTCGCGCTGCAGGGCCATGTGCTGTTCTCCGGCGCGGTGCCGGCTGACGAGATGGCGCAGGCTTTTCGCCGCGCCTGGGAAATCCTGAAGAATCGCGCGGCTTAGTTTCAAGCGGACTGCGGGCCTCCAGGCCCGCTTCTTCGTGATCGATACAATACATGAGCGGGTCTGGAGGCCCGCGCTCCGAAGAGTTCTAGTTCCCGCCGCGCGTGGTCATGGTCGGCGAGGAGATCGGCCCCTTCACCGTCATCACATAGTCCGCCGGGCCGCGCGTGCCGACGTCGAGCGCGATCGTGGTGTCGGTCGTCGCGGCCGTCAGGCTGTTGAAGCTGGTGACGAGCGCAACGGCGTTCTGGCCTTGCACCGTATGATTCTTCAGGGTCACTATGTTGCCCGCCAGCAGGAGCTCGCCCGACACGGTGCTCTGGTGGTTGATGAAGCCCGCCAGCACCGCCGAGTTGAAGCCCATCTCGGTGCTGAAGATGCTGCCCAGCCCGGTGGCGAAGGCAGCGAAGCCCAGCGACCCCCCGGCGACGGCGGGATAGAGAAGGCCGCTCACCGTGCCGTGGCCGGTCAACGAATTGCGGATCTGCTCGGGCGAGGTGCCGCTGCCCTGGAGCGTGATGTCCATGATGCTGATCTTGCCGTCGACCGACACCATCAGGTGTTCGTTGCCGAAGAGGTTGGTGCCGGCGGAGCCGCGCAGCATCTCGCCGAGATAGATGCCCTGCAGGGTGCCCTTGAGGTCGAGCGCGAGCGCGTTCTTGGTCGCATCGATGGTGCCGCTGAAATCGACCGCGCCGCCGAAGAACTGGCCGGTGAGCTTGGCGATCCTGAACACGCCGTTGCTGAGGCTCGCCTGCATGTCGGCGTAGGTTATCTTGAGCGAGGCAACGGCCACGGCGCTGGTCTCGAGGTTCGAGCGTGGCGTCGAAGGCGCGCAGCGCCGAAAGATCGATCGGCTTGCCGGTCGCCGCGCGGCCCGGACCGACCGGCACCGCGCCGGCGGCGGCCGGCGCGCCGGCCTGGGCCGGCCCGGCGGGCGGCGCGGCCGACACGCCCAGCCAATGGTCGAAGTCGAGCGTTCCCGGAATCCTGAGGTTGGCCGTGATGTTGGGCCGCTCGCCCAGGGTGGCGTCGATGTGGCCGGACATCGGTGTGCCAACCGCAGTCGAGATTGCCGTCGAAGCTGGCGTGCTTCTCGTCGCCCTTGAAGGCGCCGGCCGCCGAAATGGCGCCGACGCCGCTCTGGGCGCGGCCCGTCGCCACCGACAGGAGCCGGCTCGCGTCCTGCGTCTCGAGGCCGAAGCTCGAGAAGTCGAAGCGGAAATTCTCGCCGAGCGCCAGCGCGCCGGTGGCCCGCCCGGTGGCGCCCAGCATTGTGACGGTGGCGTTCTTGAGTGAAATCGCATTTGCACGGTGCCGGCCACGCCGCCGCTGGCCGACGACGCACCGATCTTGCCGTTGATGAATTTCGGCAGGCCGGCATAGTCGATCACCTTGTCGGTGTCCGGCATCGTGGCATTGAAGGTGAGGTCGAAGCGCGGCGCGGTGCCGAAGTCGGTGACCGAGCCGTGCAGGTCCATCTTGGCGCCCAGGACGTCGGCCACCTTGAAGGCATTAATCTTGAGAAGATTGCCCTGCACCGAGACGTCGCCGTCGACACCGCCCAGCGTCTCCTTGCGGAACACGAGCTTGGCCACCTTGGCCTTCAGGCCGAAGACGGGCGTGGCCTTGTCGGGCGGCGGCGGCGGCGCCGGAATGGCGGTCGCCGGCGTGGTCGCGACCGGGGTGGCGGCGGATGCCGCGGCGCTCGAGGCCGGCGCGATCGGCACGGCGGGCGGCGCGGGCTGTGCCGGCGGCAGGTAGGCGTCGAGGTCGAAGCGATCGATCTGCAGGGTGGCGGTCGCGGTGAGGGGCACCGCGAAGGTGACGCCGCCGCTGCCGGTGGCGCGCTCGCCGTCGAGGTCGACCACGAGATCGCCGATCTGCACGCCGTTCGCCGTCGAGCTGAGCTTGCCCTTCAGGTCGAGCTTCTGGAGCTTGTCGGCCGGCACGCCCGACGCATCGATATCGAGCCAGGCCAGCGTATCGCGCAGCCTGGGTCCGACCAGGCTGATCTCGCCGGTGGCTTGGACGCCAGTCGCCTGGACGACAGGAACCGCGGGCTTGGCCGCGGGTGCCGCGGGCTTGGCCGGCGGAGCGGACGATGGCGCGGCGGCGGGCGCCGCCGTCGCAGCACTGGCCTGCAAGACCATGTCGCCGGGCAGCACGGCCTTGAGCCGGGGCACGGTGATCACGCCGTTGTGGATCTCGAGCGCCACGGCAAGGTCGCGCACCGTGCCCTTGCGGTAGGCGACTTCCGTCACGTCGAGCGCCAGCGAGACGGTCATCTCCGGCGGGAACGGCGAGAGCGAGGCCGGCGTCACCGGCTTGGGCGCGGTCGCAGGCTTGGGCGCGGTCGCAGGCTTGGGCACGGTCGCAGGCTTGGGCACGGTCCAGGCTGGGGCGCGGCGGACTTGGCGGCTGCGGTCGGCGTTGCCGGCGGCGGCCGGAACGCTCCGGGCTGCGACAGCAGCGTCAGCCATTTTTCGAGATCGACCTTGGGCAAGGTCATCTGGCCCTTCAGCGAGGGCTCCGCGCCCTGCTCCAGCGCCAATGTCCCCGACGCCGTGTCGCCGCCCAGCGACATCTTGAAATCGGTGATGGCAAGCCGCGTCGGCGAGGCTTCGATGCCGCCGTCGAAGGTGAAGCGTCCGACGACCGACGCGTCGAAGCTGGGCGCCGCCTGGCCGCTGGCACGGACCACGGCGGCGATGAAATCGGTCAGCACCCCGGTCGACACCGCCAGGTGTCCCTTCACGTCGGCGTTGGGCCCGAACTCGCTCATCTTGCCGGTGAAATCGAGCGTGCCGCTCAGTACCTTGAGGTTGAGCGCGGTGTCGTGACCGTCGGCCTTGGCTTCGCCGAGCTTGAAGTCGAGCGACAGCGGCACGCCATTCACGGTGGCGCTGCCGGCAATCGAGAACGGTCCTTCCAGCGAACCGACCGAGGCCGTGGCGCCGATCTGCTCGGCCTTGAACGTCTGGCCGGTCTTGGGATTGGTGTAGCTCAGCGTCCCCTGCACGATGTTGAGCTTGCCGACGGCGAGATGCAGGCCGCTGGCGGGCGCGCCTTCGGGCTGGGTTGCCCCGGCGCCGGGCTTGAACTCCCAGTTGGGCACGCCTTGGGCGTCGGTCTCCAGCACGATGACCGGCTGGTAGAGGGTCAGCTTGCCGATCTCGACCCGGCCCTGGAGCAGCGCCAGCCACGACGGCGAGGCGCCGACCCAGCGCACATCGATCATCTGCGCGCCCTTGGCGCCGGGGGCATTGGCGAAATGGACCTGGCGAGCGCTGACCCGGGGCACCGGGAAGATCGAGAGCTTCATCGGCCCCTCGATCACCAGCTCGCGGCCGGTCGCCTCCTTTACCGCCTGGATCAGGGCAGGCTTGTAGGCCTCGGCGTCGACAAGGTAAGGCGCCGCCACGGCGAAAACCGCCAGCGGACCGAAGAGTGCGGCCGCGGCCCACCCGATCCTTCTGCGCACTGACATGGCCATACCCATAAAGAACGCGCGGCAGGGCAATGGGATGCCGGACGGACAGAACTTTAGGTCGCAAACAATCTACACCCGGCAACCCCGCCAAGTAGGGCTATTCCGAGGCCACCCCGAGGATTTGGCGCTTGTTGGCCGTTGCGCTCTCTCGTTGGGCGATATTCCGGCACGCTGCGGCGCGGACGACAAAGCCGAAGCCTGCTAGCCTTTTGCGACCGTCAGGAACCGCGGGGAGACGCGCGAATGAGTGACATTGCCTTCGGCTTCCAGGCCGCGCCGGCCAGCGACGTCCACAAGTCCGACCAGGCGCTCTACCGCGAGATGATGGAGGATTGCGCGCTTGGCCACCGGCTTGGCTACGACGCGGCCTGGCTGCTCGAGCACCATTTCAGCGACTATTACCCGACGCCGAGCCCGCTGCTCTTCATGGCGCACATCGCGGCGGCCTTTCCCGATCTCTCGCTCGGCACCTCGGTGCTGGTCCTGCCGTGGTACCACCCGCTGCGGCTGGCCGAGGAGATCGCCATGCTGAACAGCATGACGCGTGGCACGCTCCATCTCGGCATCGGCCGCGGCACCGCCAAGATGGAGTACGACGCCTACAACGTCGACATGAACGAGGCGCGTGCGCGGTTCGCCGAATGCTACCACATCGTCGAGAAGGGCCTGTCGGGCGAGGCCTTCACTCACGACGGGACCTTCTGGAAGATCGAGCGGCCGATTCGCCTCAGGCCCGAGCGAGTCGACAAGAAGGTGCGCTTCTACGGCGCCATCGGCAGCCCGGGCAGCGCCGAGGTGATGGGCGATCTCGGCGTGGCGCCGATCTGCCTCTCGACCTTTCCGGACAAGCTCCTGGCCAAGATCCTCGAGCGCTGGGCGGCGCGCGCCGGCGCTGCTGCGAAGGGACGCGATCCTGCCGATCTCGGTCAAGATGTTCATCGCCGACACCGACGAGGAGGCGCGCGCGCTCGGCCGCCGCTACTACCCGCCCTACTTCGACCTGCAGTGCACGCACTACGAGTTCGACGCCAATCCGTGGGCCGACATCCCGGAGTACCAGGATTTCAGCCGCATGTTCGCCAACCTGCGCAAGCTCACCGACCCGGCCGAACTCGGCCCGTTCATGGAGTCCAACCTAGTCGGCAGCCCGGCCACGATCTGCCGGCGCATCGACCAGCTCGCCGCACTCGGTTTCAACTACTTCATGGTGTCGTCGGCCACGCCCGGCACGCCGATCGAGCTGCGCCAGCGCATGATGACCCGCTTCGCCCAGGAAGTGTGCCCGCGCTACTCGCGGGCGATGCGGCAGACCCAGGCGGCGTGATGAGGCACTCTTCTTCCCTCCCGTCGCTTGCGAGGGGAGGGAAATGATTTCGGCGCTCCGAAATTTGCACTAAGGTGACGGCGACGCTGCGGCTCGACACGCGGCGCGCGAGGGAAGGGAACGACAATGCGTCCGATCGTCTTGCTGGGGGCCGTCGCGGCCGCCCTGATGTGTTCGAATGGCATCGCGCTGGCCCAGAAGAGCGGCGGCGTCCTGAAGATGTATCACCGGGACAATCCGCCGAGCGCTTCGATCCACGAGGAGGCGACGAACTCGACGGTCATCCCGTTCATGCCGCTGTTCAACAACCTGGTGCTCTACGACCAGGGCAAGCCGCAGAACAGCCCGCAGGACATCGTTCCCGACCTCGCCAAGTCGTGGAGCTGGAGCGCCGACAAGAAGGACCTGACCTTCAAGCTGCAGGAAGGCGTGAAGTGGCATGACGGCCAGCCCTTCACCGCCAAGGACGTCGTCTGCACCTTCGACCTCCTGACCGGCAAGGCCGAAGACAAGCTGCGGCGCAATCCACGCAAGTCGTGGTACGGCAACGTCGAGAACGTCACGGCCAACGGCGACTACGAGGTCACGGTCCATCTCAAGCGGCCGCAGCCCTGGATCCTGTCTCTGCTCGCCTCGGGCTTCTCGCCGATCTATCCCTGTCACATCACGCCGGCCCAGATGCGCACCAAGCCGATCGGCACGGGGCCCTTCAAGTTCGTCGAGTTCAAGCAGAACGAGGGCATCAAGATCGCCAAGAACACCGACTACTGGAAGAAGGGACAAGCCCTATCTCGACGGCATCGAGTTCACCGTCGTGCCCAACCGGGCAACGGCGATGCTGAGCTTCGTGTCGGGCCGCTTCGACATCACCTTCCCGTGGGAAGTGACGATCCCGCTGCTGAAGGACATCAAGGGCCAGATGCCCAACGCGGTGTGCGAAGTCACCTCGATGAACAACAGCACCAACCTGATCCTCAACCGCGACGCCCCGCCCTTCGACAACCCGGACCTGCGCAAGGCGCTGGTGCTGGCCATCGACCGCAAGTCCTTCATCGACATCCTGAACCAGGGCAACGCCGAGGCTCGGCGGCACCATGCAGCCGCCGTCGGACGGCGTGTGGGGCCTGCCGAAGGAGGTCTACGAAGCCGTGCCGGGCTACGGCTCGGACGTGCAGAAGAACCGGGACGAGGCGCGCGCGATCATGAAGAAACTGGGTTACGGCCCCGACAAGCACCTGCCGCTCAAGATCGCGACCCGCGGCATCTCGCTCTACAAGGACCCGGCGGTCATCCTCGCCAGCCAGCTCAAGGAGATCTGGATCGACGCCGACGTCGACATCATCGAGACCTCGCAGTGGTTCCCCCGTGTGGCGCGCAAGGCCTACCAGCTCGGCCTCAACACCACCGGCAACGGCGTCGACGATCCCGACCAGAACTACTACGAGAACTTCTCCTGCAAGTCGGAGCGCAACTACACCGGCTACTGCAATCCCGAGATCGAGAAGCTGTTCGACGTGCAATCGGCCGAGCCGGACATCGAGAAGCGCAAGAAGACCGTGTGGGAGATCGACCGCAAGCTGCTCGAGGACGGGGCGCGGCCGATCATCATGTGGAACCGCGCGGCAATCTGCATGCAGCCCTACGTCAAGGGCTACGTGGCGCAGGTCAACAGCGTCTACAACGGCTTCCGCTTCGAGGACGTCTGGCTCGACAAGTAGGTCAGGTACGAAGGCGACGCAGCTTCTGGACCGCCTCGTCGAGCGCCGACAGGAAGCGCGAGCGGTCGCGCTGGCTCATCGGCCTGGGCCCGCCCGTCACTTCGCCCATGGCGCGCAGGTTGGACATCAGCTCGCGGCTGGCCATCGCCATGCCGATCGAGGAGGTCGTGAAGGGCACGCCGGTGTTGCCGATCACCGCCGCCCCCGCCTTCAGGCTGCGGTCGGCGAGCGGAATGTCGGCCGTCACGACGATGTCGCCGGGCCCGGCGCGCTCGGCGATCCAGTTGTCGGCCGCGTCGAAGCCGTCGCTCACGACCACCAGCTCGATGCCGGGAGCGCGCGGCACGCCGATGTAGGAATTGCTGACGACATGGACCTTCAGCCCATAGCGCCCGGCAACCCGGTAGATCTCCGCCTTCACCGGGCAGGCGTCGGCATCAACATAGATCGCGTTCATTCGCCGCTTACATCACCCGACCCGCGGCGAAGCAAGGTCTTAAACGAAACGCCGGCAGCCCTTGCGGACCGCCGGCGCTGCGTGACTGTGTGAGATCAGAGCTTACTTGGTGTGCGGCGAGATGACGTTGCCGTGCGCGTCCAGGCGGTCGCCCTGGGCGTCATAGCGGAAGCCGAACTCGTCCTTGAAGGCGACCGGATGCGGGCCGGTGTGCATGTGCATCTGAGGCGCCGGCGCCATCGGAGCCGCCGCCATGTTCGGGTTCCCCGTGCTGGGGCCACGTTCGTCGCCGGGCTGGCGGACCCAGTCATTGCGGCCGATCAGCAGGCCGGCCGTAGGGATCGGTCGGCTCGTTGGTGGGCATGCTCTGGGCATACGCGGCGCTGGCCGTGAGGATCAGCGCGAGGGCAAGCAACGTGCGTTGCATGAGACATCCTCCTTCTTAGAAGCGGATGCTGCATGAACGCCGGGCCGGCGCCGGGGTTGCCGACCAAATCGGTCAACCCTCAGGACAAAACGGATATCTTCTTGCGTTCGATCAGCTTGAAGTCGATGGCAGCGCCCAGGCCCGGCCCATTGGGGACATGCACCAGCCCGTCGCGGCCGACGACAATGTCCTGTTCCAGGCCGTATTTCTGCGCCGCATCGGGCAGCAGCACCTCGAAGAACTCGGTGTTCCGGAGCGAGGCGATGACATGGAGGTTGGCGACGTTGTTCAGCGAGTTGCCGCCATGGTGCACTTCATAGTTCATGCGGAACGACTCGGCGAGGTGGGCGCCCTTCACGAGGGTTGTAATCCCGCCTTTCACCGCGACGTCGCCGCGCAGGAAATCGGTCGCCTGCAGCATGATCCAGGGCTGGTAGGAATTCGAGGCCGGCGATGGGATACTCGGTGGCGAGGATCGGGATCGAGAGCTGCTGCTTCAGCTTCACGTAATTGTAGATGTCCTGGTCGGCGAGCGGATCCTCGTACCAGTAGAAGCCCATCTCCTCGGCGGCGCGGCCGACCCGCACCGCCGTCGGATAATCGTAGGACCAGGTCGAATCGAGCATGATGGTGTAGTCGCCGACGGCCTTGCGCACCGCCTCGCAGACCTTGATGTCCTCCTTCCAGCGCGTCGGCGGATGGATCTTGTAGGCAGCCCAGCCGGTCTCCTTGAACTTCAGCGCCTCCTCGGCATAGGCGGCGGGCGAGGCGAGCACGGCCGAACTGGCATAGGCCGGCACCGCCTCGCGATAGGTGCCGAGCAGGCGATGGATCGGCTGGCCGATCGCCTTGCCCAGGAGGTCCCAGAGCGCCACATCGACCGCGCCGATGGCGCGCACGCCCGCGGCGCGCTGCTTCTTCCACAGGTCGACGACCAGCGCCTCGCGATGCAACGGGTTCCGGCCCATCAGCACGGGCTTGAGATGGGTGATCAGCCCCTGCCCGTCGGTAGTCGCCGAGTTCGAGGCCGAACCCAGGAACGCATGTCCCTCGACGCCCTCGTCGGTGACGATGCGCAACAGGCCGAGCGCGCTCGAGCCCGCGAACCGGCTGTGCTGGCCGTATTGCGTGGGCGGAATGTCGTCCCAGGCGAAGAGCGTGAGGGTGACGTCAGTGATCTTCATGGTGCTGTCTCCCAGACCCGTCGTTCAATGCCATAGGGATCGCTTTCGACGCGGCACACGGTGTCGAAGATCATGGTGGCGCGCTCGGCCGTCGAATAGGCCGGCCAGCCCGGATTGCCGTCGCGCGCGAAGGCGATCCAGGCGCCGCTCATTGTTTCGCCCAGCGCCAGGCGCGCCGGATCGGTGCCGGTGAGTTGCGCCGTCTCGAGATTGGAGAAGACGAAGGGGATCTCGAGCGTATGGCAGGAGCGCAGCCGGCCGCCGAGCACCGGCGTCTCCCAGCCGAACAGGTAGACGAACGCCGGGGCGGCCCCCAGCGCCAGCTTGCGTTCGGCCATCAGGATCGACAGCGAACGGATGCCGAGGTCGGAGACGATGGCGATGGCGATCTCGTCCGCGCGCAGCCTGGGTTGCGCGTCGCGATAAGTCGCCACGACTTCGGCCGCGCGCCTGCCGAGATAGGACGCGAGCGCCGCGGGCAAATCCTCGAACGTGGCGTTCTTCACCCAGTCGAGATGGCCCAGGAACAAGGTCATCTCGTCCTTGTTAGAGCCGATCATCAGCGGCACGTGCGCGGAGACCTCGGGCGCGCGCGGCGCAAACGGTCCGCCGGGAAAGATCTTGCCGTCGATCACCGGGTTGAAGCCGAGTCGCCGACGATCGGCGAAATTGGCGCGGCTGACTCCCGCCATCACGGCAACCTGCGCCTCGAGCAGGCGCGCCACCGGCAGGCTGCGCAACGCGCCGGCGTCATTCGCTTCCAGCCCGAGATGTTCCAGCACCTGGCGCGCCGTCCTGGCGCCGTCGTCGCGGTCGGCCATCTGCACGGCCGGCCCGCTCTGGATGATCGCCTTGTGGAACAGCCCCTTTGCGCCAGGCAGGGCCATCAGCACGCTCACCTTCGCGCCGCCGCCCGATTCGCCGAAGAGGGTGACGTTGCCGGGATCGCCGCCGAAGGAGGCGATGTTGTCCCGCACCCATTCGAGCGCGGCCACGATATCCATGACGCCCGCGGTGCCCGCGCCGGCGAAGTCTTCCGCCATGTCCTCGAGATGGAGATAGCCCAGCACGCCCAGGCGATGGTTGAACGAGACCACGACCACATCGTCGAGGCGGCACAGATTGGCGCCGTCGGTCCATGGCGAGGAGCCCGATCCGGTGATGAAGGCGCCGCCGTGGCACCAGAACAGCACCGGGCGTTTCGTGTCCGACACGCCCGATGTCCAGACGTTGAGATAAAGGCAATCCTCGGAGAGCTGCTCGCGGCCACCCAGGGTGAAGAGCTCGAGCAGGTCGGCCGGCAGGGCGAACACGTTCTCGCCCTGGATCGCCATGCTGCCGTAGGCCAGCGCGTCGCGCGTGCCGCGCCACGGCTCGACCTTTCGCGGTGGCCGGAAGCGCAGCGCGCCCAGCGGCGGCGCGGCATAGGGAATCCCCTTGAAGATCGAGACGCCGCGCTCGGCCGTTCCGCGCACTTTCCCCGACGTGGTGTCGACGACGATTCCGGTTGTCATGCGCGTTTTGCTCCCCCTGCGCTTCAGTATAGACTGCCGCCATGTCCGACAAAGCCCGAGCTGAACTTGCCCCGACCGGCGTCCTGCGCGCCGGCATCAATCTCTCCAACTTCCTGCTGGTCACAGGCCGCAGTGCGAACGGCGAGCCGGTCGGCGTCGCGCCCGACATGGCGCGCGAGATCGCGGCCTCGCTCGGCGTGCCGGTGACCTATGTGCCCTTCAAGACGCCGGGCGAGCTCGCCGATCAGGCGGGCAAGAATGTGTGGGACATCGGCCTGATCGGCGCCGAGCCGCAGCGCGCGGCGACGATCGCCTTCAGCGCCGCCTATGTCGAGATCGAGGCGACCTACATGGTGCCACCGGGCTCGCCGATCACATCCGTTGCCGAGGTCGACAAGAAAGGCGTGCGCGTCGCCGTCTCGGCGCGTTCGGCCTACGGTCTGTGGCTGGAGAACAACCTCAAGAACGCAACGCTGGTGCAGGTGAGCGGCCTCGATGCCGCCTTCGCCAAGTTCATGGACGACAAGCTCGACGTCCTTGCCGGCCTGCGGCCCGGACTGTTGAAGGACGTCGAGAAGTCGCCTGGCCTCAAAATCCTCGACGGCAAGTTCACCGCGGTGCAGCAGGCGGTCGGTACGGCCAAGCCCAATGTCGACGGGGCGGCCTACCTCGCAGCCTTCGTCGAGCAGGCCAAGAAATCGGGCCTGGTGGCGAGCCTGATCGAGCGCCACAAGGTCAAAGGCCTGTCGGTCGCGCCGCTGGCCTAGCGGCCCGCATCCATGTCGGCGAGCTTGGCGACGCGGCGGCGGAATTCTTCAGCGGTCGAGAATTTCGCGCCGAGATAGGCCGCGATCAGGTCCTTGGCGAGCCACGGGCCGACGATCTGGGCGCCGATGCACATCACATTGACGTCGTCGTGCTCGACGCACTGGTGCGCCGAGTGCACGTCGTGGCAGACCGCGGCGCGGATGCCCTTCATCTTGTTGGCGCCGATCGAGGCGCCGACCCCGGTGCCGCACACCATCAGGCCGCGCTCGGCCTTGCCCGAGGTGATGGACGCCGCGACCTTGCGCGCGATGTCGGGAAAGTCGACCGGGTTGGGATCGTACGAACCGACATCCTCGACCTCGTGGCCGAGGCCCTGCAGGAAGGACAGCAGCTCCGCCTTCATGGGGAACCCCGCATGATCCGAACCGATGACGATCTTCATGAGTGCTTCTCTTGAGGTTGATAGCTGGAGATCAGATTGCTGCGGCGCAGATCGTCGCCGATCCGGAAGTGCTCGCGCAGCCGCCGCTCGGCGGCGTCCGGATCGCGCCGGGCGAGCGACAGGAACACCTCGCGATGGGCATCGACCAGGTGCGCGGTGATGGCCGGCTCGCGGAACGTGTCGCGCCGACGCTCGACGTGGCTGCGCATCAGGAGCGGCGAGATCGCCTCGTAGATCTTCATCAGCACGCCACTGCCGCTCGCCCGCACGATGGCGAGGTGGAAGGCGTAGTCGGCCTGGCCGCCCGTCTCCGGGTCGTCGAGGGAATTGACCAGGGTGTCGAGGGCGGCGGCGATCGCCTGCAGGTCGCGCTCGCTCGCCCGTTCGCAGGCGAGCCTGATCGCCTGGCACTCGATGGCGATGCGGGCCTGCAGCACGTCGTCCAGGATGTTGGGCTCGGGCGCCAGGCACAGCGTCAGCGCCTGGCCGAGAACCGAGGCGTCGGCCGAGCGCACGAAGGCGCCGCGGCCGTGCTGGATGTCGAGCAGGCCCAGCATGGCGAGCGAGCGCAGCGCCTCGCGCAGCACCGGCCGGCTGACGCCCAGCGCCAGCGCCAGTTCACGCTCGGCCAACAGGCGGTCGCCGGCCTTCAAGTCGCCCGAGAGCAGCCGGTCGCGAAAGAAGGTGAACACCCGCGCCGCGCCGCTTGGCGTCTCGTGATTGGCAGGTCGGACGATATCCATCGCACTTGGTCATTCCGCGGTCTTACCAGTCTAATTTTATACGCATTGAACGCAACCTTTTTTGCAACACAGGCGTTTTCTCCCGGTTGCGGGGGATAAGAGCGCGTCCTGGGAGCGGTTCCCACGGATCAGAAAACCATGGCGCCAACCTTCGCTCGTGCTGTGACAGAACGACTCCAGGGCAGGGTGAGCGCTTCATGACCGCCGATATCGAGACCGCCAACAGTGCGGCGAATGGCCCAGCCACCCCTCCTCCCTCCCGCCGCGGCGCGGCCCAGAACGGCTCCCTCTCTCCCGAGCTCCAGGAATTGCAACAGGCGATGGAGGCGATGCGCGCCGGCGACTTCTCGGTGCGTCTGCCGGCCGGGCGCGACGGCGCGCTGGGCCGCATCTCGCTGCTGTTCAACGAGATCGCCGGCGCCAACCAGAACATGGCCCAGCAGCTCGAGCGCATCGGCAAGTCGGTCGGCGAGCAGGGCCGCACGCGCCAGCGGGTGAAGTTCGGCCTCTCGTCCGCCGCCTGGGGCGAGATGGAAGGCTCGATCAACGGCCTGATCGACGACCTGGTCTGGCCGACCACCGAAGTGACACGGGTGATCGGCGCCGTGGCGCAGGGCGACCTCCTGCAGACGGTGCGGCTCGACGTCGACGGCCGGCCGCTCAAGGGCGAGTTTTTACGCGCGGCGACGATCGTGAACACCATGATCAAGCAGCTGAGCGTGTTCACCTCCGAGGTGACGCGCGTGGCGCGCGAGGTCGGCACCGACGGCAAGCTGGGCGGCCAGGCCAAGGTGAGCGAGGTGACCGGCGTGTGGCGCGAGCTGACGGAGAGCGTCAACTCGATGGCCAACAACCTGACGGCCCAGATGCGCAACATCTCCGACGTCACCATCGCGGTGGCCAACGGCGACCTGTCGCGCAAGATCACCGTCGACGTGCGCGGCGAGATCCTGCAGCTGAAGGAAGCCATCAACACCATGGTGGACCAGCTGCGGTCCTTCGCCTCGGAAGTGACGCGCGTGGCGCGCGAAGTCGGCACCGAGGGCAAGCTGGGCGGCCAGGCGATCGTGCCGGGCGTCGCCGGCACCTGGAAGGACCTCACCGACTCGGTGAACGCCATGTGCGGCAACCTGACCGACCAGGTGCGCAACATCGCCGACGTGACCACCGCGGTGGCGCGCGGCGACTTGTCGAAGAAGATCACCGTCAATGTCTCGGGCGAAATCCTGCAGCTCAAGGACACCATCAACACCATGGTGGACCAGCTCAATGGCTTCGCCGGCGAAGTCACGCGCGTGGCCCGCGAGGTCGGCACCGAGGGCAAGCTGGGCGGCCAGGCCCAGGTGCCGGGCGTCGCCGGCACCTGGAAGGACCTCACCGACAACGTCAACTCGATGGCCACCAACCTCACTGGCCAGGTGCGCAACATCGCCGAAGTGACGACCGCCGTCGCCGGCGGCGACCTGTCCAAGAAGATCACCGTCGACGTGCGCGGCGAGATCTTGCAGCTGAAAGAAACCATCAACACGATGGTGGACCAGCTCAACGGCTTCGCCGGCGAAGTGACCCGCGTGGCCCGCGAGGTCGGCACCGAGGGCAAGCTGGGCGGCCAGGCGCAGGTGCCGAGCGTCGCCGGCGTCTGGAAGGACCTCACCGACAACGTCAACCTGCTGGCGGCCAACCTCACCACCCAGGTCCGCAACATCGCCGACGTGACCACCGCCGTGGCGGGCGGCGACCTGTCCAAGAAGATCACCGTCGACGCCTCGGGCGAGATTTTGCGCCTGAAGGAGACCATCAACACGATGGTGGACCAGCTCAATGGCTTCGCCGGCGAAGTGACCCGCGTGGCGCGCGAGGTCGGCACCGAAGGCAAGCTGGGCGGCCAGGCCCAGGTGCCCGGCGTCGCCGGCACCTGGAAGGACCTCACCGACAACGTCAACTCGATGGCCACCAACCTCACCGGCCAGGTCCGCAACATCGCCGAAGTGACCACCGCCGTGGCGCGCGGCGACCTGTCCAAGAAGATCACCGTCGACGTGCGCGGCGAGATCCTGCAGCTGAAAGAGACCATCAACACGATGGTGGACCAGCTCAATGGCTTCGCCGGCGAGGTGACCCGCGTGGCCCGCGAGGTCGGCACCGAGGGCAAGCTGGGCGGCCAGGCCCAGGTGCCCGGCGTCGACGGCACCTGGAAGGACCTCACCGACAACGTCAACCTGCTGGCGGCCAACCTCACCACCCAGGTCCGCAACATCGCCGAGGTGACCACCGCCGTGGCGCGCGGCGACTTGTCGAAGAAGATCACCGTCAACGTCTCGGGCGAAATCCTGCAGCTCAAGGAGACCATCAACACGATGGTCGATCAGCTCAACGGCTTCGCCGGCGAAGTGACGCGCGTGGCCCGCGAGGTCGGCACCGAAGGCAAGCTGGGCGGCCAGGCCCAGGTGCCGGGCGTCGCCGGCACCTGGAAGGACCTCACCGACAACGTCAACATGCTGGCGGCCAACCTCACCACCCAGGTCCGCAACATCGCCGAAGTCACGACCGCGGTGGCGGGCGGCGACCTGTCGAAGAAGATCACCGTCGACGTGTCGGGCGAGGTGCTGCGGCTCAAGGAGACCATCAACACGATGGTCGATCAGCTCAATGGCTTCGCCGGCGAGGTGACGCGCGTGGCGCGCGAGGTCGGCACCGAGGGCAAGCTGGGCGGCCAGGCCCAGGTGCCGGGCGTCGCCGGCACCTGGAAGGACCTCACCGACAACGTCAACATGCTGGCGACCAACCTCACCACCCAGGTCCGCGCCATCGCCGAGGTGGCGACGGCGGTGACCAAGGGCGACCTGACCCGGTCGATCCAGGTCGACGCGCTGGGCGAGGTGGCCGAGCTCAAGGACAAGCTCAACACCATGATCGACAACCTCCGTCTCACGACGGAGCGCAATACCGAGCAGGACTGGCTGAAGACCAACCTCGCCAAGTTCACCAACATGCTGCAGGGCCAGCGCGATCTCGGCACGGTCGGCCGCCTGATGCTGAGCGAGCTGACGCCGCTGGTGGGCGCCCACCAGGCGGTGATCTACCAGACCGAGAACGAAGGCGAGGACGACGCCGAACTGCGCCTGCTGTCGGTCTATGCCGACAGCAATGCGGGCCATCCGGCGACCATCAGGGTCGGTGAGGGCCTGATCGGCCAGTGCGCCGCCGACCGCCGCCAGATCCTGATCTCCGACATGCCGACGGCGGTCCATCCGATCCGCTCGGGCCTGTTCGAGGCCACGCCCAAGAGCATCATCGTGCTGCCGGTCCTGTTCGAGGGCCAGGTCAAGGCGGTGATCGAGCTGGCCTCGCTCAGCGACTTCACCGAACTGCAGATCGCCTTCCTCGAACAGCTCACCGCCTCGATCGGCATCGTGCTGAACTCGATCGAGGCCACGATGCAGACCGAAGAGCCTGCTGAAGCAGTCGCAGACGCTGGCCAGCGAGCTGCAGACCCAGCAGGGCGAGCTGCAGCAGACCAACGAGCAGCTCGAGCAGAAGGCGGCCCAGCTCGCCGAGCGCAACTTCGAGGTCGAGCGCAAGAACCAGGAGATCGAGCAGGCCCGCCGCGCGGTCGAGGAGAAGGCCTCGGAGCTGGCGCTCACCTCGCGCTACAAGTCGGAGTTCCTGGCCAACATGAGCCACGAGCTGCGCACGCCCTTGAACTCGATCCTGATCCTGGGCCAGCAGCTGGCCGACAATCCCGAGGGCAACCTGGTGCCCAAGCAGATCGAGTTCGCCCGCACCATCCACGGTGCCGGCACCGACCTGTTGAACCTGATCAGCGACATCCTCGACCTGAGCAAGATCGAATCGGGCACCGTGACCGTGGACGCCGAGGAGATCTTCTTCTCCAACGTCGTGGAGACCGTCGCCCGTCCGTTCCGTCACCAGGCCGAATCGCAGGGCCTGTCGTTCGAGGCCCAGGTCGAGGGCAATCTCGGCCGTTCGATCGTGACCAACTCCAAGCGCCTGCAGCAGATCCTGAAGAACCTGCTGTCCAACGCGCTGAAGTTCACCGCGCAGGGCAGCGTCAGGCTGCGCGTCGTGCCGGCGCTGACCGGCTGGCGCGGCGACAATGCCGCGCTCAACCAGGCAAGCTCGGTGGTGGCCTTCGAGGTCACCGACACCGGCGTCGGCATCCCGGTCGAGAAGCAGAAGATCGTGTTCGAGGCCTTCCAGCAGGCCGACGCCAGCACCAGCCGCAAGTACGGCGGCACGGGCCTTGGCCTTGCCATCAGCCGGGAGCTCGCCACCATGCTGGGGGGCGAGCTCACCCTGCGCAGCACGCCGGGCATCGGCAGCACCTTCACGCTGTTCCTGCCCACCATGTACACCGGTCCGCGCACGGCGCTGCGCACGCCGCTGCCGGGCTCCCTGCCGCTGCCGCAGGTCGCCCTGCCCGAGCATCTCGCCGACCAGTTCCCCGACGACCGCCACACACTGCAGCCGGGCGAGCGCACGCTGCTGATCGTCGAGGACGATCCCAACTATGCCGGCATCCTGGTCGACGCGGCCCACACCGCGGGGCTGAAGGCGGTGGTGACGGCGCGCGGCGCGGAGGCGCTCGACCTCGCGCTGCAGTACAAGCCCGTGGCCATGTCGCTCGACATCTTCCTGCCCGACATGCTGGGCTGGAACGTGCTCAGCCAGTTCAAGCGCACGCTCGAGACAAGGCATATCCCGGTCCAGATCCTCAGCATGGACGAGGACCGCCAGCAGGGCCTGGCGCGCGGCGCCTTCTCCTACCTGAACAAGCCGACGACCACCGAGGGCCTGAGCACCGCGCTTGTCGCGCATCAACGATTACGTGCGGCCGCGCAAGAAGCGGCTGCTGATCGCCGAGGACAACGAGGCCGAGCGGTTCGGCGTCAGCGAGCTTCTAGCCCACCCCGACATCGAGATCGCCACCGCCGATTCCGGCCGTGCCGCTCTCGACAAGCTGCGCGAACAGCGCTTCGACTGCATGGTGCTCGACCTGCGCCTGCCCGACCTCACGGGCTTCGAGGTGCTGGAGGAAATTCAGAAGGACGAGAGGCTTGCCGACCTGCCTGTGGTGGTGTTCACCGGCCGCGACCTCACGCCCGACGAAGACGCCCGGCTGCACACCATGGCGCGCAGCATCGTGGTCAAGGGCGCGGCCTCGCCGGAACGGCTGTTCGACGAGACGGCGCTGTTCCTGCACCAGGTCGCCGCCGACCTGCCCGACGAGAAGAAGCGCATGCTGGAGCGCCTGCACAGTTCGGATGAGATGCTGGCCGGGCGCACCGTGCTGGTGGTCGACGACGACACGCGCAACATTTTCGCGCTGTCGAGCGCACTCGAGCGCCGCAACATGCGTGTGCTGACGGCGACTACCGGCCGCGAGGCGATCTCCATCCTCGAGCGTTCGCCCGAGGTGGCGATCGTGCTGATGGACATCATGATGCCGGAGATGGACGGCTACGAGACGATCGCGCTGATCCGCGGCAACCCCGCGCTCCGGCGCCTGCCGATCGTCGCCCTGACCGCCAAGGCGATGAAGGGCGACCGCGAGAAGTGCCTGGAGGCCGGCGCCTCCGACTACCTGGCCAAGCCGGTCAACACCGAGCAGCTCTTCTCGGCGCTGCGGCTCTGGCTGCATCGCTGACCGTGTCCGACGCATCAGCCGCCATGGACAAGGTCAACATCCTGCTGATCGACGATCAGCCGGCAAAGCTCCTGAGCTACGAGGTCATCCTCGCGGAACTGGGTGAGAACCTTCTCAAGGCGACCTCGCCGCACGAGGCGCTCGGCATCCTGCTCAAGACCGACGACGTTGCCGTCGTGCTGATCGACGTGGTGATGCCGCAGCTCGACGGCTTCCAGCTCGCCGCCATGATCCGCGAGCATCCGCGCTTCCAGAAGCTCGCCATCATCTTCGTCTCGGCCATCCAGGTCGGCGAGACCGACTACCTGCGCGGCTACGAAATCGGCGCCGTCGACTACGTGTCGGTCCCGGTGGTGCCCAAGGTGCTGCGCGCCAAGGTGCGGGTGTTCGTCGATCTCTACCGCAAGACCCGCCAGCTCGAAACGCTGAATGCCGAGCTCGAGGAGCGCGTCGCCGCCCGAACCGCCGAGCTGGAGGCGCAGACCGAGCGCCTGCGCCGCAGCGAGGAGCGCCGTTCCATCGCGCTGTCGGCCGGCGACATGGGGGCGTGGGAGGTCGATCTGGCAACGGGTCACATCGAATGGGACGAGGGCCCCTATCGCATTTTCGGCGTCGAGCCCGCTCACTTCGAGCCGACAGTCGAGCGTATCGAGGCGATGATGCATCCCGACGATCGCAAAAGGAGTTCCGTCGCCGACCTTGTCGCCCTGGGCGGATCCCGCTTCCAGGTCGAGTTCCGGATCGTGCGGCCGAGCGGCGAGGTTCGCTGGTGCTACGGCGCCGGCATCATCTCGCGCGACGCCACCGGCAAGGCGATGCGCATGAACGGCGTCACCGTCGACATCACCGACCGCAAGCGGGCCGAAGAGCGCCAGGTGCTGCTGGCGCGCGAGGTCGACCACCGCGCCAAGAACACCCTGGCCGTCGTGCTGTCGGTGCTGCGCCTGACGCGCGCACCCACCACGGAGGCCTTCATCACCACGGTCGAGGGCCGCGTCCATGCACTGGCCGCCACCCACAACCTGCTCTCTTCGACGCGCTGGGAAGGTGCCGATCTGCGCAAGATCGTCGAGGAGGAGATGGCGCCCTATCATGCGAGCCATCGCCAGCGTGTGATCACCAATGGTCCCGCCGTGGTGCTGCTGCCGGCGACCGCCCAGGCCGTCGCGCTGGCGCTGCACGAGCTTGCCACCAACGCCGCCAAGTATGGCGCGCTCTCGACCGAGATCGGCACGCTCAGCGTGAGCTGGCGGGTCGGCAGCGAGGCGTTGGTGCTCGACTGGACGGAGACCGGCGGCCCGCCCACCGCAGAGCCGGCGCGGCTGGGCTTCGGCCTCACCATCGTGCGGTCGAGCATCGAGGCGCAGTTTCGCGGCGGCGTGAGTTACGATTGGCGGCCCGAGGGGCTGCATTGCATGCTTTCCATCCCGTCGGCGCAGATCGCCGCCGCACCGCCGACGGCAGAAGCGTCGGCACCGGCGCCGGCCGGCGACCAGGGACGGCGCAGCTTGGCCGGCAAGCGACTGCTCGTGGTCGAGGACGAGCTCCTGGTCAGCATGCTGCTCGAGGAGATCCTGGCCGACCTCGGCGCCACGGTGGCCGGACCCTATGGGCGGCTGGCTGACGGGCTGGCGGCAGCCAGGGCAGAGCGCTTCGACGGCGCCATTCTCGATCTCAACCTCGCGGGCGAATCGGCCGACCCGCTGGCCGATCTCCTGCTGGCGCACGGCGTGCCGTTCGTGTTCATCACCGGCTACCAGCGCGACAGCATCGATCGCAGGTATGCCAACGTTCCCGTCCTCCAGAAGCCGATCGATGCCGCGGCACTCGAAGGCGTGCTGGTCACGCTTCTCGGCAGCGAGCCACTGTTGCGCGTCGCGGATGGCGACTAGCTCTTTCGCCGGCTGAATAGGTCGACAATGCGGCGGTTCCGGCCAGCAGGCCGGAATTTGTCCGCCACCTCTTCGGAGTTCGCTGCGTTTACAGCGACCAACGAGGAGACTTCGATCATGGCTCGAGACATTCGCCATTCGCCGCGCGGCCTGGTGGCGCCGCTCACACAGGCCGCCTTGGCCTCGCTTCGCAATTTGGGAGAAGGCGTGCCTTTCGCCCTGCCCGACGATCACAGGCTGCGCCTGCTCGATCTCGGCCTGATCGAGGAAACCCAGGACGGCCTCTTCGCGGTGACCAATCTCGGCCGCGAGCGGCTGGCCTCAGACCGCTGACCGCTATAATGGATGTCCCGATCAAGTGTCTCGCCGGAGCGCCAAGGGGGCCCACCCGCCGTGCCCATCGTCCTGTCCGAGAATTTCCGCGCCCTGTTCTACGCGCCCTTCTATGCCGCCTATGCGACCGGCGCATTCCGCGACGCGGGAGTCGAGGTGACGCTGCGCCCCTCGCCCGATCCCACCGCCGCCAACCGCGCCCTGCGCGCCGGCGAGACCGACGTGATGTGGGGCGGGCCGCTCAGGGTGATGATCGTCCACGACAGCGAGCCCGATGCCGATCTCGTCTGCTTCGCCGACGTCGTGGCCCGCGATCCCTTCTTCGTGATCGGCGCCCGGCCGCGATCCGACTTCCGACTGGCCGACCTCGCCAAGTTGAAGTTCGCCTCGGTTTCTGAGGTGCCGACGCCGTGGATCTGCCTGGCCGACGATCTCAGGCGCGCCGGCGTCGATACCGCTCGCCTCGACCGTGTCTCTGGTCCTTCCATGGCGGAAAATGCCCTGGCGTTGCGCGCCGGCAAGCTCGACGCCGTGCAGCTCTTCCAGCCCCATGCCGAGGAGCTGATCGCCTCAGGTGCCGGCCATGTCTGGTATGCCGCCGCCTCACGCGGCCTCACCGCCTATACGACCCTCGTGACGCGTCGCGACACGCTCACCCGCCGTGCCGACGAGCTCTTGAGGATTACCCGCGGCATGCACCGCACTTTGCGATGGTTCGCCGCCACGCCCGCCCCCGAGATCGCCCGCACTTTGAAAAGCTACTTTCCCGATGTGAGCACGGAAATCTTCGCCAGCGCCATCGAGCGCTATCGCGCGCTGGGGCTTTGGGGACCCGATCCGGTGATCCGCCGCGAGGGCTACGACCGCCTGCACGCCGCCATGCGCGCGGCGGGCACGCTGAAGCGCGACGTTCCTTTCGAAACCTGCGTCGACACCAGCCTCGCCGAGCGCGCCGTCGCGCAGGGGTGACTCAGAATCAGCGCCGTCCGTTGAAATACCTTACGGCTTGATCGTCACGCAGGCCGGATCGATCGCGGCCTTGGCGATCTCGACGAAGCGCTCGAGCGGGCACGATCTCTCGTGCGCGTAAGCGGCGCAGGCCGGCAGGTCGACCGCCGTTATTCCCGGCGGCACGGCAAGATTGAGAACCGTCGCCTGGCGCATCTGCTCGGGCGTCTGGGCATAAAAGGCGAGCCGTACATAGCGCTGGCCGCTGCTGACCTCGCGGAACAGCTCGAAGGCGAGCGCGCCGCCGGGCGATGCCTCGTTGGGCTGGAAGCCCGGGATTTGCCAACTGATATTCAACAACCGCTCGATATTGGCGAGGTTGGTGTCGTGGCCGATCAGGATCGCGAGCCGCACCGGTTCGGCGATGTCGGGCGCGCCGGGGAATTTGTGGCCGTCCTGCAGGGTCGTGACGATCTGGTTGAGCAGGTTCGAGCCGCGCTGCCGGGCGATCGGCAGGGTCTTGTCCGCCAGGTCGACTTCCAGCCGGTGGATCTTGAGCAGGTTCTGGATCGCCGCGTCGCCCGACAGGCGGCCCCACGCCACCTGGTCAGCGGGCAGGCCCTCGGCATACTGCATCACGAAGTTCTCCGACGCGGTCGAGCCGATGGCGATCGGTCCGGTAATGGTGATCCCGCCACCCGGGCGCGTCTGCACCGCCGGAGCCTCCGCGGGCAAGCCGCACTGCGTCCGGCCGGCCGCCAGCGCGGGCGGGCAGAGCGTGGCCTGCATCAGCGAGAGTTGCGGGGCGTACTCGCGCAGCACCGAGCTGAAGTCGCCGCCGATGCGGGCCAGCACGGCGGCGCGGTTGCTGGCGGCATCCATCGGGCAGGACGGCGTCGGCTGTGGATGAAATAGCGGGTCGGGCGCCGCGAGGTCGGCTTGGCGGCGCGGCGCGAGGTTGGCGCAGCGCGAATACATGCCGAGCAACAGGGCCGCGCCGCTTTCGCGCGTGCTCTGCTCGGTGTCGGCCCAGGCCGCGACCGTGCCGGCCGGCGGGCAGTCGTCGGTCTGGGTGAGGCCGCGCCCGCCGTTGAGCGCGCGGTAGTAGCCGCCCATCAGGCGCATCAGCTCCGCGCCGTGCGGCGTGAGGTAGCCGGGCGGGACAGGCCAGACCGGCCACGGCGTGGCGGCATGCCTGTCCAATTGCTCGTTCGATTCGAGCGGCGAGCGCACGCCGTGGCGGATCAGCACCACCGCGCGTTCGGGCTGCCAGCCCTGCGGGATCGAGATCTGGGCGCCGGCGGGCGACAGCCCGGCCAGCAGGGCAAGGACGATGATCCCAAAGAGACGAAGCTTCATTAGAACGTTCCGCACCACACTGGCGCCAGCCTACCTCATGGCGGACGGGCGCGATAGCAGCGGTGGTGCCGCGGTCAGGGGCGGGCGCCGCCACCCCGCAGCATTCGACGAAGCGTGTCGTCTTTCAGCACATAGTGATGGGCCAGGGCTGCCAGGGCGTGAAGCGTGGCAAGGATCAGCAGTGCGTGGGCGGCCAGCTCGTGCACGCTCCTCACCGACTGCGACAGCGCGCGGTCGCGTACCCACGGCGAGGCGATTTCGTAGAGTCCGAACAGTGGCAGCGCTTGGCCGCGCGCAAATTGCAACAGGATCCCGCACAAGGGAACCACAAGCATCAAGGCGTATATCAACACGTGAACGGTGAGCGCGGCGACGCCGCCCCACGGATCGAACGCCGTGGCGATGGGTGGCGGCGGCGGGCTCGCCAGACGCCAGCCCAGCCGGCCCAGGAGCAGCGCCAGCACGACGAGGCCGAACGAAATGTGCGTGAACACGACCGCGCCCTCCCAGGACTTGGGAAAGTCGTCGACGGTGAGGCCCAGCGTCCACGCACACAGCACACAGAGCGCGGCCAGCCAATGCAACAGCATGGCAACCGAGCCGTATCGCCGTCCATCGTTGCGCAAGCCCATCGCATCCTCCTCGGCGTGGTCACCCGGCCGCCGTCACCCTGTCCCACCAGTCGCGGCTTCTGTACCAAGCGCCGACCAGGGGCAGGAACCAGGGGTTGCCGGAATAGAGCGGCACGGTCGGAAACTCCTGGCCGTCGAAGGCGTTTATCGGCGCGTTCGAGCCGCCGGCGATCTTTCGCGCCGTCTGGAAACCGAGATAAGACATCATCGCCACGCCCGAGCCGTTGCAGGCCATGAGGTAATGCATGCCCTGCTCCATGCCCATGTGCGGCAGGAAGTCGAAGGCGAAGGCCACGTTGCCCGTCCAGGCGTGCGTCACCTTGGTGCCCTTGAGCTGCGGCCAGCGCTCCAGCATGTAGCCATGCAGCACCGGCGCGCTCACCTCGGGCGAGACCTGGGTGAAGCGGGCGCGGCCGCCAAAGATCACGCGCTTGTTGTCGGGCGACTGCCGATAGTAGCAGAGCACCCGCTTGGTATCGCTGACGACGCGGCCTTTCGGGATCAGGCTCGTGACGAGGTCCTCGGGCAACTCCTCGGTGGCGATGATGTGGCTCGCCACCGGCACCAGCCGCCGCTTGAGCGTGGGCGTGACATCGCCGGTGTAGCCGTTGGTCGCGATCACGACCTCGCGCGCCTCGATCGGGCCTTTGCTGGTGAGCACGCGAAATCCGCCCGGCTTGCGCTCGATCTTCTCGGCATCGCACTGGGCGCAGAGTTTCGCACCGGCGCGGTGCGCCGCCTTCAGCAGGCCACCGTAATAGAGCGCGGGATGGAGCTGGCCGGTGCGCTCCACCACCATGCCGCCGTAGTAATAGTCGGAGGCGATCTCCTCGCGCTGCTGCTCGCGCGGGATCATGTAGGTGCCGAGACCGGCGCTCGCATTGTAGGTGCCGACCTTGGCTGCCTGCTCGGCGTAGTGACGCGGGGTAAAGGCGCCGCTGAAGCGGCCGCTCATGCGCCAGTGGCATTCGATGCCCTCGCGCTCGATCACCGTCTGCACCTGGGCGAGCGAATCGGCGGCGTCGGCCAGCATGCGCGTCATCACCTTCTTCCATTCCTCGGGATCGCTCCTCACGCCCTTGCCCGAGAAGCCCTTGCCCAGGGTCGTGCCGCCGCTGACGCCGCCGCCGTTGCGCGTCGAGGCGCCGACGCCGAACTCGCCGCGCTCCAGCACGGTCACCTCGACGCCCGAGCGGGCCAGCTCGAGCGCGGTCGAAAGGCCGCCATAGCCTGCGCCGACCACCAGCACGTCGGTCTTGCGCGGCGGGTCCTGCGACAGCTCGTTGGTCGGGATGCCACCACTCCCACCACCACGGCATCGACTTGAAGTCCTTGTGGAACACGCTGTCGGCCATTGTGCTCCCCTTAACGCGCGCTGCCGCGAAGGCCCCGGCCGAAGCGGCCGATCAGGACCAACACCAGCGTCACCAGCAGGATCTGCATCACCGACACAGCGGCGATCGTCGGATCGATCTCCATCATGATGTTGTCGAACATCTTCTTGGGCAACGTCATGTTGGCGCCGGCCAGGAACAGCGCAACCACCAACTCGTCGAACGAGGAGATGAAGGCCAGCAGCCCGGCCGAGACCAGGCTCGGCCGCAGCAGCGGCAGGGTGATGCGCAGAAGCGTGCGGACCGCGGCTGGCGCCCAGACCCTCGGCAGCCTGTTCCAGCGAGCGATCGAAGTCGCGCAGGCCGGCCGTCATCACCAGAACCACGAAGGGCAGCGCCAGCACGGTGTGCGCCACGACCAGCCCATACCATTCGCCGATCAGCTTCAGCTTGGCGAACAGGCCGTAGACGGCGACCGAGAGAATGATGGTCGGCACGATGATGGGCGCCAGCGCCAGCCGATCGAGCAGCACGCGGCCGGGGAATTTCGCCCGCACCAGGGTGAAGGCCAGCGGCACGCCCAGCGCCAGGGCGAGGACCGCGGTCGCACCGCCGATATATAAGCGAGCGCCAGGTGGCATCGATCCATTGCGGATCGTCGAGATAACGCTCGTACCACTGCCAGGAGAGGCCCGGCGGCGGAAACTGCATGTAGGGCGCCGAGCTGAGCGAGATCGGGAACACGACCAGGAGCGGCAGCATCAGGAAGAAGTAGATCAGCCGCGCAGGCGATGACGAGCAGGCGCGCGGCTCATGGCGTAGCCTCCGAACGCGCAAAACGCTGCGCCAGCGCATAGACCGCGAAAGTGAAGGCGAGCAGCACGGCCGACAGGGCCGCCGCGAACGGCCAGTTCAGGGTCTCGCGCACCTGCTGCTCGATCAGGACGGCGATCATCATCACCCTGCCACCGCCCAGCAGCGCGGGCGTGATGAAGAAGCCGAGCGACAGCACGAAGACCAGCACCGAGCCCGCGAAGATGCCGTTGAGCGTAAGCGGCAGGTAGATGCGCCAGAAGATGCGCCAGTTGGAGGCGCCCAGCCCCGCGGCGGCCGCGACGATGGCGGGATCGAGCCGGCGCACCGCGCCGTAGATCGGCAGCACCATGTAGGGCAGCAGGACATGGACCATGCCGATCAGCACGCCGGCGAAATTGTGCAGGAGCGGCAGCGGGTCGCTGATGAGCCCGGCATCGATCAGCCAGCGATTGAACACGCCGTTGCGGCCCAGCAGCACCATCCAGGCATAGGTGCGCACCAGGACGGAGGTCCACAGCGGCAGCAGCACGAAGATGAAACCCAGGGTCGCCCAGCTGGGTGTCGTCGTGGCGATCAGAAAGCCCAGCGGATAGCCCAGCAACAGGCAGAACCCGGTGACCAGCAACGCGATCTCGAAGGTGTTCCAGAACACGCGCAGGTAAAGCCCCTCGCCCAGCGCCTTGGCGTACCAGTCGAGCGTGCCCCCTTCGATGCTGAAGCCCAGCATGCGCACGACCGGAAAGAGAAAGAAGGCGAGCAGCAGGATGAGGGCGGGGAGTGCCGGCCAGATGGAGCTGTTCATGGCTGGGAGCGCGCCACTCCAGTGGCGCTCATACTCATGACAGATGCGCCACTGGAGTGGCGCGCTCCCAGCTCAGAAAACATGAATCGCGTCCGGGTCGATGCCGACCTCGATGCTCTGGCCGGCAGCCGGCAGCGTGCCGCGCGCGGGCTGGCGGACGAGCAGTTCCAGCCCGTCGGTCGCAGGCCAGCCGAAGCTTGAACGAGGCGCCGAGATAGACCGCCTCGAGCACCTCGCCGGCGAACGAATTGGCGCCGCTCGCGGCAAAGCGCTCCGGCCGCATCATCACGCCCAGCCGGTCGCCGACACGCATGCCGCCGCGGGCCGCGCCGTTCACCAGCAGCCGCCGGCCGCCGGACAGCGTGACGACGCCGGGCTCGGTCAGGGTGCCGTGGAAGATGTTGCTCTCGCCGACGAAGTCGGCGACGAAATCGTTGGCCGGCCGCTCGTAGATCTCGGTCGTGGTGGCGATCTGCTGGATGGTGCCCTTGTTCATCACCGCGATGCGGTCGGACAGCACCAGCGCCTCCTCCTGGTCGTGCGTGATGAAGATCGTGGTCAGGCCCAGGCGGCGCTGCAGGCGGCGGACCTCGAGCTGCATGGTCTCGCGCAGCTTGCGGTCGAGCGCGCCGAACGGCTCGTCGAGCAGCAGCAGGCGCGGATTGAAGACGATGGCGCGGGCGAGCGCCACTCGCTGCTGCTGGCCGCCCGAGAGCTGCCTGGGCAGGCGCGGCCTCATAGCCCTTGAGCTCGACCAGCGCCAAGGCCTCCGCCGACGCGCCGCTCGATCTCGGCGCGCGCCACGTTGCGCATCTCCAGCGGGAAGGCCACGTTGCCCTTCACGGTGAGATGGGGAAACAGCGCGTAGTTCTGGAACACCATGCCGATATCGCGCCGGGCAGGCGGCAGCGCGGTGATCTCCGCGCCATCGACCCGCACGGTGCCGGCATCGGGAGTCTCGAAGCCCGCCACGACCTTGAGCAGCGTGGTCTTGCCCGACCCGCTAGGGGCCGAGGATCGTCAGAAGTTCGCCCTTCGGCGACCTCGAGCGATACGCCGTCGAGCGCCAGCACCTCGCCGAAACGCTTGGCCACGCCCTCGACACGCAGCTCCGCTGTTCGCGCCCCTTCCTCCTGCGGCACTCCCTATGCCTTCTTCAGCATCCAGGCGTTCCACAATTCCAGCGCCTTGGTGCCATTCTCGGCGTACCACTCGTCGCTGATCCAGAACTGCTTGTCGACATACTGCGTCGGCAGATAGGGCTTCACCTTGGCGTCGACATAGTTCAGCGATTCGAGGTTGAGGCCGGGATAGCCGAGCTCGGAGGCGTAGACCGCCTGCTGCTGCGGCACCGACATCTCGGCCAGCATCTTCTGCGCCCAATAGGGGTTCTTGGCGCCCTTGCGGGATGACGAAGCTGCCCTGCTTCAGCGCGCCCTCGTTCCATTCGATCTCGACCGGCGCGCCCTTCTTGATGATGTCGTAGAAGCGGCCGTTCCAGCCCGTCGCCAACACGACCTCCTTGTCGAGCAGGAGCTGGGCCGGCTGCTGGCCGGTCGACCACCATACGCGTGACATGCGGCTTGATCTGGTCGAGCTTCTTGAAGGCGCGGTCGAAATCGATGGGATAGATCTTGTCCATCGGCACGCCGTCGGCGATCAGCGCGAATTCGAGGTTGTCGGTCGGATGGTTGCGCATCGAGCGCGCGCCGGGGAATTTCTTGACATCCCACCAGTCCGCCCAGCTCTTGGGCTGGGTGCCGCCTTTGAACACGTCGGTGCGGTAGCCGATGATCGTGGTGTAGACCGAGGAGGCGAAGACGTAGGGCGTGCGCACCTTCTCGGGATATTTCGAGCGATCGACGATCTTGTCGTCGATCTTCTCGACCAGGCCGAGCTTGACGGCGCGGATGGCATCCTGGCCGCCGATCTCGGTCACGTCCCATTCGACGTTGCCCGAATCGACCATGGCGCGCAGCTTGCCGAAATCGGCCGGGCTCGTCTCGACCACCCGGATGCCGTATTTCTTCTCGTAGCCGTTGAAGAAGGCCTTGCGCATGGCCGCCCCCATCGAGCCGCCGGAGTGGTTGACCACGATCTGCGCCGGCTTGGCGGGCTCGGCCTGGCCGAAGGCCGGTCCGGCGACGCCGATGGCTGCCGCGCCGCCCAGCAAAGAAACGACGTCGCGACGCCGCATGCGCTTGTTGTCCATGACAGTTCCCCTCTTCTGAATCCCCAGACTGACTGTAGGAGTCGCGGCTGAAGCGAGCAACACGCAAGCCTGGCATGCAAGGTCGCACGCTGCACGCCAAGATCTCCAAAGCGAACGGCAAAACCGCCGAATCTTGCGGCTGTTCTGCAGGTTGGGGACGTGGCCGCAACCGCCCTGCGATGCTAGCCTTGCGCCATGCCCGTGCAGTGGACGATCTCCCATCCTCAGCGGCTGGTCGTGGCCGTCGCCAAGGACACGGTGACGGTGGCCGACATCGAGCAGTATTTTGCCGGCGTCACCGCCGGTGGCGGCATGGCCTACCGCAAGATCTTCGAGATCACGCACACGCCGATGGCGTTGAGCGAGGAGAATCTACGCGCGTTGGGCCAGCGGGTGCTGTTCTACGCCCAGCACGGCCAGATCGGGCCACTCGCCATCGTGGCGGCGTCCGAAGAGAGCTTCGTGCAGGCCAAGATTTTCGCAGATGCGGCGACAGCGCGCCGGCCACTGCAGATCTTTCGCGAGCTCCATGCGGCGCGGCAGTGGCTTGACGTCCAGCCGCTACCCGATAGCACTAGTTGACGACCTCGACCGGGGGCGGCGTCCAGGCGCCTTCGATGACGGCGGGCTTCGCTCCATAAGCACGGATAAGGAGTGAGAAATCGCCGGTCGCTTCGCCGGCATCCTTCGGCGCCGGCAGCCAGTTGGCCCACAACGCGTCGCCCGGCGGATCGGCCTGCAGGTAGATCGTGAGCGAGCCGTCGGGATTGTATTTCAGGTCCTTGGTCTTGGTGCCGAACGAGTATCGGCCGACGGCGTTGGGCGCAAGGAAATGGCGCTGGTCATAAAGCGTCAGCGACCAGAAGCCGTTGACCGGCGGCACGAGCCCTTTGGGAAAGGTCACGGTATAGCGGTTGCGGCCGTTCAGCCGCGCGCCGGCGGCATCGAGGTCCTGGTAGAAGTACTTGGTCTCGTTGGGCGCGCTGGGCAGGATGTTCGACCTGGCCACGGCGGTACGCGTGAAATAGTCGGTGCCGAACGCGGCCTCGTTGGAGACCGTGCTCCAGTGGTAGGGCAGTTGCTGGCCCCAGGCGCGGAACTGGAACAGAGGCGTCACCACCACGGCCTCGGCCGCCTTTGCGCCGTCGGTCATCGCCTCCTTGCGCCGCGGATCGGCCTTGGCCGCCTCGAGCACGGCGCGGACCTGGGCATAGCGCGCCTCCTCGCCCGGCAGCGGCGGCGCATCGGCCAGCACGGCCCCGAGCACGTCGACGAACTTCTCCGGCACGACCCATTTCATTTCCGTGCTGTCGCCACCCGCTTTGGCCGAGGTCGGCGCAGGCCCCGAGGGAATCTTCGCCCAGTCGATGCTCTTCATCGATCCGTCGTAGTCCGACAGCGGGTACATCACGACCTGGCGCAGCGGCGTCTGGATCGCGCGTTTGTCGTCGGCCGTGTCGTCCTGGAAGATGCGTGGCACGACGATGCCCGTGTTGGTCGAAGCGCGGAACACCTTGGCGATGCCGTTGGGCGTCGCGCCCTTCCAGTTCGGTCCGACCAGCAGATAGAAGCCGGGCTTGGTGTCGTACATCCTGCCCAACTGCACGAAGTTGTCGGTGCGCAGGTCGAGGCCCTGGTAGACCCAGAAACGATCGCCGAAATCCGGCACCTGAATCACGACTGGCGAAATGTCGAGCGCCAGCACGCCCAGGCCCTGGACCACGTCCTGGTCGGGGCAGGCGATCAGCCGTTGGGCCGGATCGATATAGTCGGTGATCATGCCCAGGCGATTGATTGGCGCGGAAACCGTGGGCCCTGAACGCACCATCTTGGCGAGCTGCGCGGCGGCGAGCCGGCGGCTGTAGATATTGACCATCGGCCATGCCCAGAAGTAGGCGTCGCGCGCGACCAGGGCTGCGTATTCGTCGGTGATCTTCATCCGCAGGTCGGGGCCAGGCGCCGCCGCCACGACTGGCTGCGGCGGTAGCGGCGGCGTGGCGGATTGCGCCACTGTAGGCAGCGCTGCGAGACCGGCGGCGGCGAGCAGGGCGATACGGAGTGTCGAGGTCATGGCCCAATGTAGAAAAAGAAAGCGGCGATAGGGTGTCCAAATCGCGGGTTGCAGGCCTGGGTGCGCGGCACGCAGCCGCGCCGACAAGAGCTGCATGACGTCTGCTTCAACATATTCGAGCCGATTTGCCGCTGCAACCCACCGGTGTTAGGTTCGCCAGACAACCGACGGGGGCGTCTCCATGCGATCGATTTGGGCGGGAATTTCAGCAGCACTATTGGTCGTCGCGGTGGCCACGACGGCGGGGGCGCAGAACGGGCTGGAGCGCTTCGAGAAGGAGCTGAAGCCGCAACTCGAGCTCAAGAAGTTCAGCTATGCGAGCGCCCAGCCGCTGGGCAGCGCGGGCTTTGTCCTGAACGACGTGGTGGCCGTGATCCCCGCCAATGCCGCGACCGGCGACAAGGAGAGCACGGTCAAGATCCAGAAGGTAACGGTCGAAGAGATCGATTTCGACCGCCTGCAGAAGGGCGGCAAGGACGACGAGCCGCCGCGCTTCGCCAAGCTCAAGATGGAGGGCATGACGGGTGACGACGAGGTGTTCGCCGCATTGCAACCTTACGGCGTACCCAATGTGCCGGTCGATATCGCGCTCGACTACCGCATCGACTCGGCGGCCAAGGTGCTCGACCTCAAGACGCTGGAGGTGAGCCTGCGCGGCCAGGCCAAGCTCACGCTGGGCCTGGTGGTGGATGGCATCAGCGACAAAGCGGGCATGGCCGGCGCCAAGGACGACGGCCGGCTGCGTACCGCCTCGCTCGTCATCGATGACAGCGGCCTGATCGCCAAGCTGGTGACGGCCATCGCGACGCAGGAGGGTGCCAAGCCGGAAGACATGGTGCAAACGGCACTGGCAACCCTCGCGGGCTTTTCCCAGACGCAGGGGCCGGACACCCTGCAGGCACTGGATGCAGTGGCCTCCTTCATCGCCGACTGGAAGGCGCCCAAGGGGCCTCTGGCGCTCGGGCTCAAGCCGGCCAAGACGGCAGGGCTCGACGACCTCGACAAGATCATGATGCCCGACGCCCTTACCACCGTGTTCGGCTTCACCGCCACCTATGCCGGTATCCAGGCGGGCGCGGCAAAGGGCGGCGTAGCAGCGAAATAGGGGGCAACAAGATGAAGCGGCGCGCGCTCCTTACCGGCGGATTGCTGCTGCCGATTCTGCCGGCGGCCGCGCAGGACGCCTATCCGTCGCGGCCGATCCAGATGATCGTGCCCTTCCCGTCGGGCGGCGTGGCCGACATCACCGGTCGGCCGACGGCGCATGTTCTCGCGTTACATCATCGCCTGGAAGCTGTGCATGACGATGAAAGTCGAGGATATGACGGACACGCTGGAACTGGCACTTGAGGCATCGGGAATTGACGCGGCACGTGTCGTTCACCGCCCACCACTGCTCTCCAACAATCGCTCAAGTTACGTCTCGGCTGACTTGGCGAAATGGCTCGACGACAGAAAGATCCAGCATACCCGGGGCGCGCCGTACAATCCGATGACGCAGGGTAAGATCGAGCGTTGGCACCAAACTCTCAAGAACCGCATCCTGCTCGAAAATTACTATCTGCCCGGGGATCCCGAGGCCCAGATCGGCGACTTCGTCGCCTACTACAACCATCTGCGATACCACGAGAGCATCGCAAACCTGACGCCGGCCGACGTCTACTTCTACTTCGGGCGCGGCCACACCATCCTCCTGGAGAGAGAAAGGATCAAACGACAGACCATCCAGAACCGACGCTTGAACCACCGGGCAGTCGCCGCTTAACATCAATCAACAGATGCGCCAGATCCTCTCTTCTACATAGACCAGTCCTGACTCTGTTTATCTGACGACGGACAGTTCGGCGACCATGGCTTACATACGGCCACATACAACATGGTCGTACTTCGTCGCTTGCTCTATCAGGCAATCAACTACGGCATGAGGAACGACAACCCGGCCGAAAAGCCGGACTAGCGTCAGAATAAGCCCAGATATCGCGTCTGGATGGAGGAAGATGAGCAAAGTTCCTCGCGGCTTGTGACTGGGCCTATGATCGGCCAGCGCGGCCATACATCAGGCTTGCCTACTATCTCGCCGTCTACACCGTCCATCGCCAGACCGACATCTTGGAGCTTGGACGCGCGGAGTATGACCGCAGGCGTATCGCCTTAACACAATCGAAAGGCGGCAAACACATTTGGGTGCCATGCCATGAACGACTGCGCGAAGTCTTGGATGTCCGACTGGCGGACATACGGCCCGATCAGATGGCGTTCCTCGCAACACGGTCCGGGGGGGTCGATGGACGAACATTATCTCCGGCATGAGTGGCGAGATGTGACGTTGGCTGCTGGCCTCGACGGTTTGTAGTTCCGCGACTTGCGTCGCACCGGCATGGTTCGGATGGCGGAAGCGGGAGCGACGGCCGTTCAGATCAGCGCCGTTTCGGGTCATTCCATTGGGCAGACCACCCAAATTCTCGAAACGTACATCCCTCGCAATGCCAAGATGGCGGTAGCTGTAAAGCTACAGGAGCAGGCTGACCGGAAGCGGGCAAGGCAGACCAGAAGTGAGCCAGTGTAAACTCGGCCCGGCCTGGTGTGTAAACTTTCACCAAAATCGGCCGCGCACACGCATGACCGTATTCACCGGACAAGCAAGAAGCCCCGACTTCGCGGGGCTTTTAGAATCTCCGGCAATGGTGGGCGCACCAGGGCTCGAACCTGGGACCCGCTGATTAAGAGTCAGCTGCTCTACCAACTGAGCTATGCGCCCCATTGGCCGGAAGCGGCGCGGCTATACCAAGCAGCATATCCCTTGTCGATAGCCCGGCGCCAAAGAAATTTCCCAGCTTTTTCAACGTCCCCGCGGCAATTGCGCGTCGCGATAGACGTTCACGCCGATCAGCAGGCCGCAGGCGAACATCACCGAAACCATGGCGGTGCCGCCGTTGCTGACCAGCGGTAGCGGCACGCCGACGACGGGCAGCAGGCCCATCACCATGGCGGTGTTGATGAAGACGTAGAGAAACATCATGGCGGTGACGCCGAGCGCCACCAGCCGGCCGAAATGGTGCTGGCTGCGCAGCGCGATCGAGAAACCCCAGACAAGCACCAGGGCGAACAGGGCGAGCAGCACGCAGGCGCCGGCCATGCCCCATTCCTCGACGAAGGTCGTGAAGATGAAATCGGTCTGCTTCTCGGGCAGGAAGTTGAGCGACGACTGCGTACCCTTCAGGAACCCCTTGCCGAACAGGCCGCCCGAGCCGATGGCGATCTTGGACTGGGTGATGTGGTAGCCCGCGCCCAGCGGGTCGCGGTCGGGGTCGAGGAAGGTCAGCACCCGCTTGCGCTGGTATTCGTGCATGAACGACCAGGCGATCGGCAGGCAGCCGACGGCGGCAACGGCGGCGCCGAGGAACATCCAGAGCCGGACGCCGGCCACGAACAGGATCGCGCCGCCGCCCAACAGCACCATCATCGCCGTGCCGAGGTCGGGTTGAACCATGACCAGTGCGACCGGCGCCAGGATCACCAGGAGCGGCGGCAGGGTGAAGAGGAACTGCGAGGCCTGCTCCTTGCGCAGGCCGTGATAATAGCGCGCCAGCACCAGGATCACCGCCACCTTGGCGATCTCCGAGGGCTGGATCTGCATCGGCCCGAGCATCAGCCAGCGTTGCGCGCCCATGCCGATCTTGCCGACCACGTCGACGGCGACCAGCAGCAGCAGCGAGACGATGTAGATCGGCCAGGCGAGCGTCAGCCAGACCTTGGGGTGCATCAGCGCCACCAGCAGCATCAGGATAAATGCCGCGCCGTAGCGCACGGCGTGCCGCGCCGCCCAAGGATCGAACCGGCCGCCAGCCGCCGAGTAGAGCGCCAACACGCCGATGCCCGCGATCGCGGTCAGGACCAGTGCCAGGCCCCAGTTGATGCGCCAGATCTTTTCAGCAAAGCCGACCGGCGCGGGGGCGTCGAGGGCGACCTGGTTGAAGCCAGTGAAGCTCATCGCGACGCCATCTTGCGGAAGCGGTCGGTGTGGCGCGACGGATCGCGCTTCATGGTCTCGACCAGAACGTCGCGGCCGATCGGGCCCGCGGTCGCGCCGCCTGCCATACCGTGCTCGACGATGACGGCGCAGGCGTAACGCGGATTATCGACCGGGCCGAAGCAGACGAACAGCGCGTGATGGCGCAGGTGCCAGGGCAACTGCGCCTGGGTAATTCCCATCTCGCGCTCGCGCTCGGTGATGCGCTTGACCTGGGCGGTGCCGGTCTTGCCGGCGAAGCGGAACGCCGGGTCGAGCGGCTTGCCCTGACCGTCGAGGCGCAGCGCATTGGCGGTGCCCTGGCCTGAATTCACCACCATGTTCATGCCGTCGCGGATCATCGCCAGATGCTGCGGATTGATGCGGATCGAGGGCGCGTTGGGTTTGTTGCGCGGCACCGGCGGCACGAGCTCCTCGCGCGGCGTGGCGGCGGCGAGCAGGATGTTGGGCTGAACCTCGTAGCCGCCATTGGCGATACGCGCCGTCATGATGGCGAGCTGCAGCGGCGTGGCGTTCATGTAGCCCTGGCCGATGCCAAGGTTGAACGTGTCGCCATGCTGCCAGGATTTGCCGAGCTTCTCCTGCTTCCAGGCGCGGCTCGGCTGAATGCCCGCCGACTCGCCGGGCAAGCCAAGCTCGCTCTGCCTGCCAAAACCCAGCCGTCCGCCCACGTCGGCGATGCGGTCGACACCGGCCCGGCGGGCGGCCTCGTAGAAAAAGCAATCGCAGGAGGCTGCGATCGCCTCGGTGACGTTGGTCGAACCGTGGCCGCCCTGCAGCCAACAGTGAAACTTGATGTTGCCCAGCTCGATGAAACCCACGCAGGGCAGCCGCGTCCACGGATCTATGGCCTTGGATTCGAGCGCCGCCAGGGCCGTCACCACCTTGTAGGTCGAGCCCGGCGGGTAGACGCCGGCGATCGCCTTGTTGTTGAGCGGGCGCTCGGGATCTTCGAGCAGGTCGCGCCACTCGGCCTGGGTGATACCGCGGGCAAAAGTGTTGGGGTCGAAACCGGGCGTCGAGACCATCGCCAGCACGTCGCCGCTGACGACGTCGAGCACCACAACCGAGCCGCTCCTGTGCGCCTTCATCTTTTCGGCGGCGAAGCGCTGAAGGTCGAGGTCGATCGTCAGTAATGCGTTCGATCCGGGCTGACCCTCGGTGCGGTCGAGTTCACGCACTACGCGGCCGACGGCATTGACCTCGACCTGGACGGCGCCGGCGCGGCCGCGCAGCTCGTCCTCGAGCGAGCGCTCGACGCCCTTCTTGCCGAAGCGCAGCGTGGCGAGCTGCAGGACCGGATCGTCGCGCCCGGCGAGGTCTTCGTCGGAGACACGGCCGGTGTAGCCGATGATATGGCTCATCAGCTCGCCCTCGGGATAATCGCGTGTCTGGCCGAGGTCGATGAACACGCCGGGGAGGTCGGGGGCGTTGAACTCCAGCCGCGCCACCTCCTCCCACCCGATATTCTCGCGCACCACGATCGGCTGGGCGTTGCGACTGCGCCGAAGCTCGCGCAGCAGGCGTGTCTTCTCGGTCTCGCCCAGGCCGAGGATCTGGTCGAGGCGCTCGACCAGCACCTCCACGCCACGGCCGCGATCGGACGTCACCATGGCGCGGAAATTGTTGCGGTTGACGGCGAGCGGCTGGCCGGTGCGATCGAAGATCAGCCCGCGCGATGGCGCCAGCAGGCGGAGGTTGATGCGGTTTTCCTCGGCGAGCGTGGCGAAGCGCTCAGTCTCTATGACCTGGAGCTGGTAGAGCCGGCCGGCCAGGGCCGAGAGCAACACCGCCTGCGCACCGCCCAGCAGCAGGGTGCGGCGCGTGAACAGGCCCGAGCGCTCGCCGTCGCCCTTGCGATAGCGGATCATGACGTCGTCTCTCCCGGCCGCGCGGTGCCGCGCGACGGCTCGGGCACGTTCAGCGGGTCGCGCGCGCGGACGCGGGCGAGCAGCGGGCCAACCAGCGGATAGATCACGATCACCACGACATATTGGATCATCGCCGGCACCGGATCGATAGCCGTCCAGGTCCAAAGCGCCGTGAAGGCCCAGACCAGCACCACGAAGCCCCAGGCGAGCAGGCAGAAGCCGAACCACTGGAACAGGAATGGCACGCCCACGAGATAACGCCGGTTGTTCATCACGACCGCCCGGATCAGAACGAAACCGAGCGCGCTGACGCCGACCGGCGCGCCGGGGCCGCCCAGCAGCAGGTCGAGCAGGACGCCCATCACCAGCAAGAGCGGCCCCGGCAGCCGCTCGGGCGTGGCCAGGCTGAACTGGAAGACGACCAGCGCCGGCAGCAGCGGCAGGGCGTCCGAAAGATAGGGCGCGCGCAACGGCGCCAGGGTGAGCAGCACGAAGAACAGCAGGACCGAGCCGGGCAGCAGCGCGCGGCCCCAGCGATCGAACATGGCGAGCAGGCCGTCGGCCCTCACGTCAGCGCACCCTCTGGCCGGTCACCTGGGCTCCGGCCGGCGCGGTTGTGGGGGCCGAAGGCCCGCTGCTGACCAGGCCGGTCACGCCATAGTCGACGATGCGCACAAACTCGAGGCGCGAGAAATCGGCGAACGGCCGGACACGCACGCTGCCCTCGCCGGTGTCGACGACCTCGCCGACCGGGATGCCGACCGGGAAGCTGCCGCCATGACCCGACGTGATGATGCGATCGCCGCGCTGAACGCCGGCCACGCTCTGCAGCAGGGTGAGGCGGAGCTGCGGAGAATTGTCGCCGGCCAGGATGGCGCGCTCGCGCGTGCGCTCGATCACCACCGGCAGGCGCGAGTTGACGTCGGTCACAAAGAGGACACGTGCGCTGTTCTCGCCGACCTCGGCGATGCGACCTGCCAGGCCCTCGCCGGTCACCACCGCCTGGCCATGCGCCACGCCGGCGCGGCGCCCGACATTGAGCAGCGCGCCGCGCACATAGGCGCTCACGCTGTCGCCGACGATGCGGGCGGTGATGAAGGAGGCTTCCGGGCCCTCGCGGAAGTTGGCGAGCCCGCGCAGCCCTTCATTCTCGTTTTCCAGCCGCCGCGCCGCGGTCTGCCAGGCGAGCAGCCGGGCGTTCTCCTCGCGCAGGCGGGCATTCTCCACGCGCAGCGAGGCGAACTCCTTGAGATCGGCGATGGTGCGGTTGGCGGCGGCCACCGGGCGGGCGATCGCCTCGAGGACGGGGCTGGCGAGATCGAGCGCCAGCACGCGCGCATGCTCGACCAGGACGGTATCGGCCTTGCCGACCAGCATGGCGCCGAATGCGGCGACCACGAGCAGGCCGAGCGCGAAGCGCTGCACGACCGTGCGCACCTGGCTGGCAACTATCTCGAAGTCGTCCCGGATCGCCATGTTCCGGCTATTCTACCTCAAGCGGGCGGCGAGGTATGGGCGTTTTAGTACATCGACGACAGAACGCCGCGCAGACGGTTGATGTTTTCCACGGCATGGCCGGTGCCCAGGGCGACGCAGAGCAGCGGGTCCTCGGCCACCGAGACCGGCAGGCCGGTGGCCTGGCGCAGCACGGTATCCATGTTGGCGAGCAGGGCGCCGCCGCCCGTGAGCACGATTCCCTTGTCGACGATGTCGGCGGCCAGTTCCGGCGCGGTGTTCTCGAGCGCCACTTTGACGGCCTCGACGATGGCGCTGACCGGCTCCTGCAGGCTCTCGGAGATCTGCCGCTCGGTGATGACCAGCTCCTTCGGCACGCCGTTCATCAGGTCGCGGCCCTTGATCTCCATGGTGCGGCCCTCGCCGTCCTCGGGCGGGCAGGCCGAGGCGATGGTCTTCTTGATGCGCTCGGCCGAGCTTTCGCCGACCAGCAGGTTATGGTTGCGGCGGATATAGCCGATGATCGCCTCGTCCATCTTGTCGCCGCCGACGCGGACGGAGCGCGGATAGACGATGCCGCCCAGCGACAGGATGGCCACTTCCGTCGTGCCGCCGCCGATATCGACCACCATCGAGCCGGTCGGCTCGGTGACCGGCAGCCCGGCACCGATCGCCGCGGCCATCGGCTCCTCGATCAGCCATACCTTGCGCGCGCCGGCGCTCTCGGCGGATTCCTGGATGGCGCGGCGCTCGACGGCGGTGGAGCCGGAGGGCACGCAGACCACGATCTGCGGATGGGCGAAGCTGCGGCGATTGTGCACCTTGGAAATGAAGTGCTTGATCATCGCCTCGGCGACTTCGAAGTCGGCGATGACGCCGTCGCGCAGCGGGCGGATCGCCTGGATGTTGCCCGGCGTGCGGCCCAGCATCATCTTGGCTTCTTCGCCGACGGCGAGGACCTGTCGCTTGCCACTTTGCGTGGTCAACGCCACGACGGACGGTTCGTTGAGAACGATGCCGCGACCCTTCACATAGACCAGCGTGTTGGCCGTCCCGAGGTCGATGCCCATGTCCGCCGAAAATAGCCCGATGACGCGCGAGAGCATTTAGGTAAGTCTCTGTTATTGCGAAGATATTCTGTTCGGAGCGGCGCTCGGCTGGGCCCGACGCCAAGGTGGGTCGGGTTTAGACCGGCGGGCGGGGAGCCGCAAGGCGATTCAGGTGAACGATCAGGCAACGGTTGTTGCGACGTAAAATCATCACGCAGGCTGAAGGATGCGGGTTTGATCGTTCGCCAAGGAGAGCCGGCCAAGGAGATCGGGAAGGGCCTCGGCGCGCCGGTCCAATCATGTCTTCATTGACGTGAAAGACCGATCGCGATTGGTCGCACACTAACTGTCTAGATGGTAAGACCGCGGATGGCCGTCAGCGTCCTCACGCGCTATCGCACGCTGCTCGCCGAGCAGCCGACGTTCCGTCGCTTCTGGACGGGCTTCGCGGCCGCCGTCACCGCCGACGAGATCGTGCGAATCGCCTTCATGTGGTTCGTCTATGCCCACACCGGATCAGCCGCCGCCGTGGGCTGGCTGATGGTGTGCTTCACCGCGCCGATCCTGGCCGGCGGCTTCCTGGCAGGCTGGGTGCTCGACCGCTTCGACCGTCGGCTGGCGATGGTGCTCGACAATCTGGTGCGCGCTGCGGCGATCCTGCTGGTGCCGTTGCTGCACGTCCTCGGCGTGCTGGCGCTTTGGCATCTCTACGTCATCGCCGCCCTGTTCGGCCTCTTGATGATGATCCCGCTTGCCGGCACGCCCACGCTCATTCCGTCGCTGGTGCCGGTCGAGCGGCGCCAGACGGCCAATGCGCTGGAGGTGCTGGGCTACACGGTGGGCGGCATCTTGGGCCCGATGCTGGGCGGCGCTCTCATTGCAGGCTGGGGAGCGCCGCTCGCCGTGCTGCTGAGCGGCGCGATCTATCTCTTCTTCGCCTGGACGCTGGCACGCCTGCCGCCGCAGCCGCCGGCAGGTGCCGCAAGCCGGCGGGCGCCGCTCGGCGAGGCGATCCGGCTCCTGGTCGGCAATGCCTTCCTGATCTCGACGACGCTGATGTTCCTGGTCTTCAACATCGGGTTGGGACTGTTGCTGGTCTGGCTGCCGGTGTTCGCCGACGCGCGCCTGGCCGGCGGCGCTGCCGACTATGGGCTGTTGCTGGCCGCTTTCGCCGCGGGACAGATGGCGGCGGCGCTCACCGTCGGCGGCGTGACGCCGGGCGGCAGGCTTGGTCTGCGCATCTGCGTCACCCAGATGCTGGCCGGGCTCACCATTGTGATGATCTGGCCGGTGCACCGGGCGCTGCCCGCCGTCGCGATCCTGTTCCTGTTCGGCATGATGGTGGCGCCGCTCACCGTCTGGGCGCAGACCCTGCGCATGAGCATCGTGCCGCCGGCGATGCACGGCCGCACCTTCGCGCTGTTGCGCACCTTGATGCAGGCCGGCCGGCCGATCGGCGGCGCAATCGCAGGCCTGGTCATCGATCCAGGGGCGCTGGGCTTTGCCATCCTGCTCTCCGCCGTCGTGATCGGGCTGCCGG